>CAZZJC010000041.1:0-46888 GCA_964654285.1 uncultured Candidatus Kuenenia sp. | reverse complement strand
GTCGTCAGCGACCAGGGTGGGGCCAGCCTGACCCACCAGATCACCGTCACCGTCAGTCCCGCCATCGCGGTCACACCGACAACCGCCGAAGTCACCACAAGTGTCAGCCGAACCGTGACTTTGATCGCCAGCAATGGCACCGGCACCAAATCGTTCAGTTTGGCAAGTCCAGCGACCGTCGGTCTCACGCCCGGACTCGTCCTCACCCCGACCATGACTTCCGAAGGTGCACTGACCATCGCCAGCACCTGGAGCGGCAGCACGAGCGCCACAGGGAGGATCCGCCTGGTCGTCAGCGACCAGGGTGGGGCCAGCCTGACCCACCAGATCACGGTCACCGTGAATCCCGCCATCTCGGTCGCGCAGACAACCGCCGAAGTCACCGCAAATGGTAGTAGAAGCGTGACTTTGACCGCCAGCAATGGCACCGGCACCAAGTCATTCAGCCTGGCAAATCCAGCCACGTCCGGGCTCACCCCAGGACTCACCCTTACCCCATCCGTGACGCCCGAGGGTGCACTGACCATCGCCAGCACCTGGAGCGGCGACACGAGCGCCACCGGGACGATCCGCTTGGTCATCAGCGACGAGGGTGGGGCCAGCCTGACCCACCAGATCACGGTCACCGTCAATCCGGCTATCACGGTCACGCCGACAACCACCGAAGTCACCGCCAATGGCATTAGAAACCTGACTTTGACCGCCAGCAATGGCACCGGCACCAAGTCATTCAGCTTGGCAAATCCAGCCACGTCCGGGCTCACCCCAGGCCTCACCCTTACTCCATCCGTGACGTCCGAAGGCGCGTTGACGATCGCCAATACCTGGGCCGTCAGTACCAGCGCCTCCGGGACGATCCATTTGGTCGTCAGCGACCAGGGTGGGGCCAGCCTGACCCACCAGATCACCGTCACCGTCAATCCCGCCATCGCAGTCACGCCGACAACCTCCGAAGTCACGGCAAATGTCAGTCGAACCGTGGCTTTGACCGCCAGCAATGGCACCGGCACCAAGTCATTCAGCCTGGCAAATCCAGCCACATCCGGGCTCACCTCAGGACTCACCCTTACCCCATCCATGACGTCCGAGGGTGCACTGACCATCGCCAGCACCTGGAACGGCAGCACGAGCGCCACGGGGACGATCCGCCTGGTCGTCAGCGACCAGGGTGGGGCCAGCCTGACCCACCAGATCACCGTCACCGTCAATCCCGCCATCGCAGTCACGCCGACAACCTCCGAAGTCACGGCAAATGTCAGTCGAACCGTGGCTTTGACCGCCAGCAATGGCACCGGCACCAAGTCATTCAGCCTGGCAAATCCAGCCACGTCTGGGCTCACCGCCGGACTCACCCTTACCCCATCCGTGACGTCCGAGGGTGCACTGACCATCGCCAGCACCTGGAACGGCAGCACGAACGCCACAGGGACGATCCGCCTGGTCGTCAGCGACCAGGCTGGGGCCAACCTGACCCACCAGATCACGGTCACCGTCAATCCGGCTATCACGGTCACACCGACAACCGCCGAAGTCACGGCAAATGTCAGTCGAACCGTGACTTTGACCGCCAGCAATGGCACCGGCACCAAGTCATTCAGCCTGGCAAATCCAGCCTCGTCCGGGCTCACGCCCGGACTCACCATCACCCCGACCGTGACGTCCGGGGGTGCGCTTACCATCAACACTTCCTGGACTGGCAGTACGAACGCCACGGGGACGATAACCGTTATCGCCTCCGACTCGCTTGGTGCCACCACCGCTCAAAACATCACGATTTCCATTAATCCCCCCATCACCATCACGCCGGTGACCACCATCGTCACAGCAAACCACCCTCAAAACGTGGTCCTCACCGCAGTCAATGGCACCGGTGCAAAAACTTTCGGGCCGTCGCTTCCTGCAATCACGAATCTGACTGCGGGCCTGGGCCTCAACGCATCACTGACCAGCGGAGGCGTGCTGTCCATCTCCAGCACTTGGACTGGCGGGATGACTGCAACCGGAACGATTACGGTCGTCGCCACCGACTCTGCGAACGCGTCTACTACCCAGGAGATCGTCGTCACGGTCAATCCTGCCGTCACGGTGACGCCGACAACGGCCATCGTCACAGCGAACCATGCCCAAACCGTGACCTTGACCGCCACGCACGGCACGGGGTCGAAGTCATTTGGTTTAGCGCAGCCACCTGTCTCGAATATGACTGCTGGATTGTCGCTCAGCCCAACCCTGACCAGCGAAGGACTCCTGACCATCTCTAGCACCTGGACCGGAACCACAGCGGCCGCCGGAACCATCACGGTCATCGCCACCGATGCGAATGGCGCCACCACGTCTCAAGGCATCGTCGTCACGGTCAATCCGGCCATCACCATCACACCGACCACTGCCACCGTCACCGCGAACCACGACCAGACCTGGAACTTGATAGCCACCGGTGGCACCGACGGCAAAACGTTCGGACCGGCGCAACCCACCACGAAGAATCTGACGGCGGGACTTGTCCTCACCCCGGCACTGACCAGCGATGGAAGATTGACCGTCGCCAGCGCTTGGGCCGGAAACTCGGCGGCCAGTGGCACGGTGACGGTGGTCGCCACGGATACCCTCGGTGCGAGCACCAGTCAGGACATCATCGTCACGGTCAATCCAACCATTACCATTTCTCCAATCACCGCCTCGATCACGGCGAACCACCGTCAGACCATCACTCTGCTCGCCAGTCGGGGCACGGGAGCGAAGACTTTCGGTCCGACCCTTCCAGTCGTCTCGAACCTGACTCCGGGACTCGGCCTGAGCCCGTCTCTGACCCCTGATGGCACCCTGACCATCATCGGCGACTGGTCAGGCGATACGGCCGCCACGGGCACCATTACCGTCATCGCCACCGATGCCAACCAGGCGACGACCACGCAAGAGATCGTATTCACTGTCAATCCGGTCATTGCGATCGCACCATCGATGGCAACGGTCACCGCAAACCACGTCCAGACCCTGAACCTGACTGCCATTGGTGGAACTGGTGGCAAGAGGTTCAGCCCATCACCGCCGACGACGAAGGATCTGACTCCAGGCCTGGTTCTCACCCCGACTCTGTCCAACGACGGACGCCTGAGCATCACCAACACCTGGACTGGCCACACGGCCGCCAGCGGCACGGTGACCGTGGTCGCCACCGATGACGTCGGCGCGAACACCAGCCAGGACATCGTCGTCACCGTCAACCCCGCCATCGTCATCACCCCGACATCCGCCACGATCACGGCAAATCACAGCCAGAACATCGCCTTGGTCGCCAGCCGGGGCACCGGGGCCAAGATCTTCGGACCCGCGCAACCAGTCGGCGCGAATCTGACTCCAGGACTCGGCCTGAACCCGTCCCTGACCCCTGACGGCATTCTGACCATCGTCGGCACCTGGTCGGGCACGACGGTTGCGACAGGAACCATCACGGTCATCGCCACCGATGCCAATCAGGCGACGAGCACGCAGGAGATCGTGATCACCGTCAATCCTGCCATCACGATCACGCCGGCAACGGCGACGGTCACGGCGAATCACTCCCAGACCCTGGACCTGATCGCAATTGGTGGCACTGGCGGCAAGACGTTCGGACCGTCACAGCCGACAACGACCCAATTGACCCCCGGTTTGGCGCTCATTCCAACTTTGACCAACGATGGTCGACTGAGCATCGCCAGCACCTGGGCCGGAACCACGCCAGCCAGCGGAACGGTGACCGTGGTCGCTACCGACAGCCTGGGCGCGAACATCAGTCAGGACATCCTTGTCACGATCAACCCCGCCATCGTCATCACCCCGACCACCGCCACGATCACGGCAAATCATAGTCAAACCGTCACCTTGGCCGCCAACCAGGGCACGGGCACAAAAATCTTCGGGCCGGCCCAGCCAACGGTCACAAACCAAACCCCGGGACTCACCCTCAGCCCGTCCCTGACCTCTGACGGCACTTTGACGATCGATAGTACCTGGACCGGCGGCACCGTGGCGACCGGCACCATCACCGTCATCGCCACCGATGCCAACCAGGCGACGACCACGCAGGACATCGTGATCACGGTCAATCCGGTGATCGCCATCACTGCGCCTGACACCCTGGCGACCACGGTGACCAGGATCCAGACGGTGACGCTGGCGGCATCCGGAGGCACCTCCACGGCCGACGACCCGATCCGGTTCGCGGCGGCGCTGTCCGAGGTCACCCCGGGTCTGACCCTGACGGCCACGGTGACGGGAAGCTCGCTGAGCCTCGATCCGTCCGCGTATGCCGGCACCGCCCCGGCCACGGCCAAGGTCACCATCACCGCCACCGACAAGCTCGGGGCCGCCTCGACCCGGGATCTCCTCGTCACCGTCAATCCGGCCATCGCGCTGACGACAGAGCCGGCTTCACCGATCAAGGCCACCATCAACAAGGATCTGGACGTGCGGGTCCGGCATACCGGTGGCACGGGGTCTCTCAATGTGCAAGCCGTGCTGACGATCACGGGCAGCACGACCTGGGGCCCGAATGAGGTGCAGCCCACCGTGAAGAGCGTGGTCGATCAGACCGTGACCATCGCGCCGGGAACGCTTCCCTGCATCGCGTCGGTTGCGATCACCGCCACGGATGCGGTGGGGGCCAGCGGAACCACGACCTTCATCGTCAATGTCTCCGACCCTCTGGCCTGGGCCGAGAAGCCGCCGGCGCAGATCGTGCTGGTTCGCGGGGATTCCGGCGCGGCAATCGCATCCGTTCCGGCGGGCAGGACCACTGGCGGCCAGGGATCGCCGCAATTGCGCTCCACCGGCGTGCCTGATTTCCTGACCGTGACGTATGAGGCCAATGGCGGCAGGAATCTGCTGTTCAGCAGCAAACCCGCGGGCACGACGGGATCGGACTTCCCCAGCGCCACCACGACCTTCCCCATCCATGTCGCCATCACCGACGGTCCGGTCGAGGTTTCCGCCGATCTGTCGCTGCTGTGGTTCGTCAACCAGCCCATGACCTTCACCGACGCCAACAGCGGGACCACCCTCAGCGTACTGGCCTATCCCCAGACCTCGCCGGGCTATGCGGCGCTGTTCAATGCGGTCACGGTCTCTGATGTGGCCGTAACAGCCGGAGCACCCGATCTGCTCCATGCCGCATCGGCGTCGCCCCTGACCATCACCTGCGCGCCGGATCTATCCGATCCGGAACGGAGCACCTGGATCATCGGCCAGGATCAGCTGCTCTGCCGCAGCACGGCGGACCTGCTGGTCACCGGGGACAGGATCAAGGTCGCGGCGGTCCAGGTTGCGACCTGGACCACCATCGATACGGGCGAGTTGCGGATCACCGCCAGCGCGGGCGCAGCCCAGGGCGGCGAGGCTCTGCTGCGCAAGCTGCTCAACTGCATCGCCTACACCAATCCGGCCGGGCAGTTCGCCATGTCGCCCGGGCTGACCCGCAAGGTGGTTACCACGATAGTCGCCAGTTCGGCCCGGGGTGCGAACCTGACCAGCACCTGTTCGCGTACGATCTCGTTCACCGGCCAGCCGCCGACCTTCGCCACCGTGTCGGTCGAACCGGGCGGCAAGCAGGAGCTGCGCCTCGCCACCTCGGCATCGAACTCGAACCTGACGTGCAGCATCGTCGCCCCAGGGCCGACCGCAGGCCGGCTGGTCAACGCCACGGGAACGACCATCACCTCTTTCAGCATATCGGAGGTGAAACTGGCCACCGACACCGGCGCGGCGAGCACCGTGTTCTACCTGAATACCGACGTCAACGCGGCGGCCGATCCGATCACCCTCGAGGTCGCGGACAACTCCGCCGGCATCATCCTGGGCCGGGTCGTCGTCCCGGTGGTCATGTCCCTGGGCAAGAGCCTGTCGGTCATCGGCAACCCGTTGCTGACGATCACCCCGAGCGACAAGGCGACCACCACCTACGCCGCGATCATCACCGGACCGGACAACATCAACGCCAATGCGGTGATCCTGCCCTGGTCGGGGAATGCCGCCGATGCGGCGCAGATCCCGCCGGGCATAACGGTAGAGACCGGCATGCGGATCAGCGGACTCACCGAGATCCCGATCCACTTCGATTGGAACCGGCTCGGTACCAGCACCACGACCGACGGGGTCACCACGACGACCTATCCTGCGTACCTGCGCTTCCGCCTCAGCATCACCACCGACAATTCCAGCAACACGGTGCAGCAACCGTACTGCGTCCGCGTCATGTCGGCTGGAACCCCGGCGTTCGTGCCCACTCCCTCGGCGAGGAACTGATCATGCGCCGTCTCATCGCTGGCATCCTTCCGGGCCTCATCCCCGCGATCATGGTCCTGGCCTGCACGGGTTGCGGCGGTGGATCGGGGCAGCTCGCCCAGGACGCCTCGGCGTCCGTGGACAACTATGTCGCGCTGGATCTCGCCAGCGGCAAGGTGGTGCCGCTCGGATCCGACCGGACGGCGGTCGAAGCGGATCCCGCGAACCGGACATCACGCATCCTGTTCCGCCGCATCCCCGCTGGACGCGGAACCATAGGCTGCCCGGGCAATCTTTCGCAACCGTCAGAGAAGGATACACAGGTGGTGGCCTACGACGAGTTCTTCTGTGCCGTCTACGAGACCACCCAAGCGCAGTGGGCGCTGTTCAGCGGCACGACGCCGTGGACGAGTCCGCTGTTCGACGCCGCCTTCACCGACAAGAGCAAAGCGGTCGATCCCCTGATGCCCGCCTGGGGCATGACCTGCCAGCAGGCGCTCGATGCCGCCGCCACGTGGTCGCACGGTGGCTGGCGGGTCGATCTGCCCAGAAGCACCGAATGGGAGATCGCCGCCCGCGCAGGCATGGCGATCAACCTCTTCCCCTGGGGCAACCTGACCGATCCCGCCCTGGCCCGCAACCGCGCCGTGTTCTGGGAGCTGACCACCCCCGACCCCTTGCCGCAGCAGGTGGGCAAGCATACGGCCAACGCCTGGGGATTGCACGATCTCATCGGAAACGTCTGGGAATTCGCCATCCCGGTCGGGCAGAGCGGAACCGACGTCGAACTGCGTGGCGGCGCCTATGACCAGCCGCTGATCGTCTGCCGGGCGAGCAACAAGCTGGCCCATCCTCGGGCCATGGCCACCCACGTGGCCGGGGTACGTCTGGTGCTGCGCCGTACCGGCAACTGAACGGCCTTGCCGGCCCGGTGCTTGCCCAGCGCATTGCCGGCGGCAGACACTTCGACAGCCTTCCCAGCGCCCATGCCAACCCCACCGCTCCTCGATGCCTTCCTGATCGCTGCCCAGCGCCAGCGCCTGATGGATGCACCCGCGCGCAAGCATCTCGCCGATGCGTTGCGGGCGCTCCCGCTGCAGACGCCCCAGGCGCTCGATGAATGGCTGCGCGAGAATCCCCTGCTGCCGTCCGAGATCCGCTTCAAGTTGCGCCAGCTGCTGCCCAGCGAAGCCCTGTGGAACGACTACCTGCCCTATCGGCCACTGGCGCTGCTGACCCGTGGCGGGGCCGGGGTGATCTGGCTGTCGTCGACCAAGGACGGCGAATTGATCGTCATCAAGACCCTGCGCGGCGAGATGGCCCCGATCGAAGGCCAGGTCGAGATCGACGCCGATGGCGACGTCTGGATCAACCAGGGATCAGGCAGCACCAGCGCGAACCAGGAGGCCTCGCCGGACACCGAACTGCACCGCCGCCTTGAACGCGAAGTCAAGATCATGCGGCAGCTCAACCATCCCAGCCTGGTCCGCTGCCTGGATCACGGGATCACCAGGAGCGGCCACCTGTTCATGGTTCTCGAATACCTGGCCTGCGGCGACCTGGCGGAATACATCGCCCGGCACGGCCAGCTATCCGACGAACTGGTGCTGTCGCTCATGAACCAGATCGCGGCCGGACTGGAGGTCAGCCATCAGCTGAACCTCGTCCATCGCGACATCAAACCGGGCAACATCTTCCTGGAATCCGACGGCCGGGCCAAGCTGGCCGATTTCGGATTCGCCCGCTCGACCCTGAGCGGACGCACCCAGCTGACCTCCACCGGCGCGGTCGTCGGCAGTCCGTCGTACATGTCACCAGAGCAGGTTGACGGCCGTGATGACCTCGACATCCGCGCCGACATCTACGCCCTGGGCTGCGTCATGCACCACGCCCTGTCCGGGGCGCCACCATTCAGCGGAACGGCGCAGGAGGTCCTGCACCAGCACCGCACCGCTGCCCCGCCCGCGCTGGAAACCTTGCGTTCCGGCACCCATCCCGCCGTATCCGCGATCGTGGCAACATGCCTGGCGAAGCACCGCAACCAGCGCTACGCCAACCCGACCGCGTTCCGCAACGCCGTGATCGAAGCCATCCGCGCCTTGGGACTTATGCCAGGCCGGATCGTGCCGTTGGTCCAAGGGACGGCGGATGAATCCAGCACCAAGGCGCCAACGACCGTGAGCGCGGTGGACGCGGCCGCGCCGACGGGGGCGACAGCTGCCACCGCGGCACCAGTCAACCTATCGCCTGCAACTCCAGCGAGCGCATCCTCAGCCGGCGCAACGCCGACCCCGCCCGCAGCCGCACCGGCGCGCAGCCGCGACACCGAGGTGACGGTTCCCGACTACCAGCCCCAGCCCAAGGCGGACGGCGGCACCCCCCGGCCATCCTCGGTCAACCTGGTGCGCGGCCTCGACGCGGACTTCCTGGTGCTGCGCGAAACCGGCGGCGAAGGCCTGATCGCCCTGTTCGCCCGCAACCGCATCATCTTCGGCAAGCTGCGCGACGAGAGCGTCGACCTCTGCCTGCGCAACTACCCCGATACCGAATTCCGCGATGAATGCCTGCGCGTCAGCCGCCAGCATGGAGCCTGCTTCCTCGACCAGGCCGGCAACGTCGTGCTGCAGGACCTGGGCAGCGCCAACGGCACCACCGTCGACGGCACGCCTCTGACACCGGGCCGGCCCTCGGCCCTGCATGCCGACCACGAGCACGTCATCGAAGTCGCTAATGTCATCACCCTGCGCGGCCGCCTGGTCGCGCGCCGCCACGACCGGCTGCCGCCCGGTTACAAACCGCGCTCCGCCAAGTGGGACGCGTTCCTGCTCCTGCGCACCAAGAACCGGCCCAGCCTGACCTATGCCCTCGTCTTCGGTGCCCTCAGCATCGGCGGAAGAAACGCCGACATCGCCCTGCCCGGCGCCGGATCCGTCCCGACCGCGTGGCTGGCCTACGGCGATTTCGGCTGGCGCTTCCGCCCGACCGACGCTGGCGAATGGCTGCCGTTGCTGCCGGACACCAGCCTGACCATTGGTGGCCGCACCTGGAGGGCTGAAGTTGGACAGGCGAAGGCGTTCTGAATGACATCGCGGGTCGTCTGGTTCGAATCCTGCCATCATGGTCGGCGACGTGAATGGCGCTGCTGGTGGCGCCATGGTGAACATGGGATGCCCTCACCGCGACATCAGCCGATGTCACCGCAACGCAGTCAGGAACTCCTGCTGGCGGCGGTCGGACGCAACACCCTCACCGCCATCTCCCACATCTACCGGCAGACGTACCTCAGTCCGCCGTGCTGGATGAATGGAGAATCTTCGGCAATTGCCTGGCTCAAAGCAGCCTGCACATCGCGGGTTCTGGTTGGATTCGACGTCCTTCCTGCGATGGAAGGCGATGACCTGAAGTTGTATGCGGGAATGCATGGGATTAATCTGGGGATGGCGTTGCCAGTGACGGCGCTCGAACCGGTGACCTTACCCAATCCCCCGGCCAATCCTCCGATCGCATTCAAAGGCGCGAACAGCGATCAGAAATTGCCGACTGAACTAAGTGATACCTGTCCAGCAATGAACTATCGTTCTGAGTCGGTGGAAACGGCGCATCCGGAAGTCATCACGTGGTTGAAAAAGCATATTCCAGATCCAAGCATCCGCAGAATGAATGTTGGTGAAGACGAATGGGGGAAAACGCTCGGATATGAAGGCGACGGTGGATTTCTCGCGACGACAACGCGGGTGAAGAAACTGCCAGAGAAAACCATACTATACCGATATGCTTCCGAGAAAGGTCGAAATGGCTGCTGGTGGTTCCCTCAACCCATGTCGGGCGACCCCCGGGTTTTCGGTGCGCTTCCTGATAACTCACCAGCACCCCTGTTGTTCGTCGTAATCACCACAAAGGAAATTGAGATTCTTACTGGCCTCGGGGCACCCCGATGTAGCAACAAGCCCGGTGGCCCGATACAGTACTGCCTTTCATATAGAGACAAAAGCACAGCCCTCAGTCCCGTGACTGAATTCAACAGCATCCTCTGAATCAAGGTAAGACCCTCATGTCTGAATACGTTTCACCTTTACAGCCATTCTTCGACAAGGATCTGTTCACCAAGACGGCCCATATGCTGAAAGACACGCTTCTACGCATTCAGAAATTCGAGGCCACCCCACCCGGTGCCTGGGATTTCGATTTGGGCGGAAGTTTTGACTTTTCCTATAACTGCGAGGCCTTACTTGAAATCCGAAACACCGCCCTAACTGGAAATTGGATTTATCCATTACGAAAGCGTAAAGGAGACTGGGAGTTTCGCTTCATCGACTACCTGAGTCCGTATGATGAATATAATTGGTGCATAAGACATGTCCTGCTCGACTATACGAAAGATCGGCGTGGAAATGATCTTGACCCGATTGTCCTCGATACACCCGAAGTCCGCCAGATTGTGGCAGACATAGAAAAATGGTTGGCAATGAATACAGAACGGGATCGCCGCGAACGAGAACACCGCGAATTGATGCAAAAGCGACAGTTAGCTGCCATCCCCAACCTCCGCCAAATGCCCCACGCCCCCGACCACGGTTCACTGGTCGCCGCTGCTGCCGCGTTCGTCAACGATCCGCAAGCCGATGCGCAGAACCAGGCGGCCTACAGCCAACGTAAAGATGGCGCCTGGTTCGAGCAGAGCGCCAATCTGTGGCTGATCCGGGGACTGGTCGACTACTACCTCGGGCATGAGGTGCGTCTCGTGCAGGGCAATCTGCATGAGGCGACCAGGCGCTTCGCCACCGCCGTCACTTTCGGCGTGCGTCCTCACGCCTGGGCGATGGAACAGTGGTTGATGACGGCGATCGCGGTCGGGAACCGCACCGCCGTCGACGCACTCATCGCCCTGCGCCTCGACGACTGGGACACCGCGCGCATCCGTCCCGTCAACTGGCTGGTCACCCGCATCCGCCTCGCGATGGATCTGTGGCGCAAGGACGACAGCGAACTCAGCCGCCTGCTCGAATTCAGCCGCCTCGGCGTCTTCGTCGACAAACTGCCGCCCGAGCTCGATCCCGATCTCCCGCTCATGCGCAACTGGCACCATGCCCTCGCAGCCACCGTCAATCGCAAGGGTGACGATCTCACCACCTGCCTGCGTCAACGCATGGACCTGCGCACCGAACACTTCCGCCGAGGCGGCACCTCCTCGCCCATCGCCCTCATCGATCTCGACGCCCTCGCCCTGATCCGCCTCGCCCGCCAGCGCGGGCTGGATCCGCAGGTGGAACACGTCTACCTGCCATTGGAACTCATCGCGGAACCGCTGGCCTGAACTCGGCCTGCTCTTCACGATCCGCCACCACTCCCGATCCCAGCGATCGGGAAATCATATCGGCAATCGTCGAAAACGGCGGATGTCGGCAGACGAAGCGGTCGCCGTCTACGGCGTCAAAGCCATTCCCCACCACGGCAACGCGAGCGGCAGGATGATCGCCGTGCCAGCGCAGAGGAGCGCGATGCCCGAACCGGAATCACCTGCTGGCGCGGGCGTGGCGAGCGGATCTTCGATCATCACGGCACGCAGAACGCGCAGATAGGCGACGATGGTCAGGGCGGTGCCGGCGAGGACGGCGGCGGCGGCGAACAAGCCGGCGGGACTGCCGCTCGTGGCCAGCCCAATGCATTCGCGCAGCACCAGCCATTTCGCGAAGAATCCGGCGAGCGGCGGGATGCCGGCGAGACCGCAGAGCAGCACCACCAGCGCCACCGTCGCGACCGGGGCGCGACGCCAGCCGCCGCGCAGGCGGTCGAGGCCCTTGGCGTCGGTCTCGATCGCGCCCAGGGCGACGAAGGAGCCGATAGCGAGAACCGTGTAGCTGGCGGCATAGAACGCGAGCGGGCCGACGCCACCGTGGGCGGGCCAGGCGACCAGCGCCAGGATCATGGTGCCGGCGTGGACGATGGAGGAAAACGCCAGGATGCGCCGCGCATCGTGCTGGACGAGGGCGATCAGTGCGCCGACCAGCACGGTGGCGATGCCGACGACGGCCAGAGCGGTGCCAGCCCAGGCGGCGGCGGGGCCTATGGGCGCGGCGTAGGTCAGCAGCCGCACCAGCACCGCGAGGGCGGCGATCTTCGGCAGCGTCCCGAAGGCCGCGATCGAGGTCGCGGGCGCTCCCTGATAGACATCCGGCGCGTAGAGATGGAATGGCACCAGGGACAGTTTGTAGGCGAGACCAGCGGCGATGAGGATGAGCGCGATGGTGATGGCTGGGCCGGCCTGGGAGATTGCCGGGGCCAGCGCCGCTGCGTCCAACGTTCCCGTCAGACCGTAGAGATGGCTCGCGCCGAAAGCCATCAATCCGGTCGCGATCGCTCCGAACATCACGTATTTCATGCCGGCTTCCGCCGCATCGCGGTCGCGGCGGCGCCAGCCGGCGAGCAGATACGCGGTGAGCGAGGTCGCCTCGACACCGAGGATGAGGGTAAGCAGGTTGCTGCTGCCCGACAGCACCAACGCTCCGGCACCCAGGGCAAGCACGGCGATATGGTGTTCGCCTGCGACCCGGCTGGCGGCGACCGCGCGTGACGGCGCGGCGGCGGCGAGGACGAGCGCAGTGGCGACGAGAATCGCCCAACGCGCGGCGATCTGCACCCCGTCGACGACGAGCAGGTTGCCGTCAAGCGCGCCGCGCGCGGGATCGAGCGCAAGGATCGCGGCCGCGCCGCAGACCAGGATGCCGAAACGCGCGACGAGTTCAGGCCGGTTGCGCGCCAGCAGATGCACGACCACGGCGGCAACGGTGCCCAGACCGAGGACAAGCTCAGGGGCGAAGGCGGAAAGCAGTGAAAGCGACGGCGTGGTCATGGAATGCTCACCGCGTGGCCGCGACCCAGTGCAGGTGGCGCACCAGGGTTTCAGCGGCGGGGGTGATGGAGTCGATGAGCGGCTGCGGCCACACGCCGACCGCGACGGTCAGCACGACCAGCGGCACCAGGCAGGCGTATTCGCGCCGGGTGAGATCCGGCCAGGTTGCCTGTTCTGGATGGCGAACAGGCCCAAAGAACACGCGCTTGACCATCCAGAGCAGGTAGGCGGCGGTGATGATCACGCCGAGGCATGAGACCAGTCCCAGGATCTGCACCTTGCCGTCGGCGACCGTGCTCGACACCGCGCCGAGGAACACCAGGAGTTCACCGGGGAATCCGGCGAGTCCAGGCAGCGCCGCGCTGGCGAGGCAGGCGAACAGGGCGATGCCCGCGAACACCGGCATCGGCTTGGCGAGGCCGCCGAAGCCATCGACGCGGCGGTGGTGGGCGCGGTCGTAGATCACCCCGACGACGAGGAACAGCATCGCCGAACCGAGGCCATGCGTGACCATCTGCACCACTGCGCCGGTCGCGCCGGAGACGTTCACGGCGGCGAGACCGAGCAGACAAAAGCCCATGTGGCTGACGCTGGAATAGGCGACCAGGCGCTTGAGGTCGCTCTGCATCAGCGCGACCCAGGCGGCATACAGGATGGCCACCGTACCGAGCATCGCGATGAGCGGCCCGGCATCGAGCGCAGCGGTCGGAAACACCGGCCAGGCGATGCGCAGGAAGCCGTAGACCCCAAGTTTCAGCAGCAGCGCGGCGAGGACGACGCTGATCGCGGTCGGCGCCTGCACATGCGCGTGCGGCAGCCAGGTGTGCAGGCCGATGGCTGGCACCTTCACCGCGAAGGCGAGCAGGAAGCACCAGAACCCGAGCACCGCGACGCTGACGCCCAGGAACGTGGTTGTGGCCCAGTGCGGCCAGAGGAGTTGCAGGTGCTGGATGTTGAGGTCGCGGGGGACGAGGACGTAATAGTCGAAAGGTTTGCGGTCGCGGTTGTAGTGTCGTGCCAAGTCAGACGAAGTCGCACCCATGTATCCTCGTTCATTACGAACCAGTACAGGTAGCGAGTGTAGAACCACCATACGCCCAAAATCTCGGTCCGTGGGTGAACGATCAACGAGTGTCCAAGAGAGCTGATTTCCGACTACGGGATGAGCGTATACAGCACGGGAGTAGGCAGAACGTGGCACTTGGCCGAACTCGAATTCCTTCACCACCTGATACGGATCCACCCGAACCAGCACCCCCTCTTCCGGCACCGACGCCGGCAGCAGGATGAGCGCGAACAGCATCGCCAGGCTGCCGACCAGGGTGAACAGGACGTACTTCACTGCCGCGTAGCGGCGCTGGTCGCCGCCCCAGACCGCGATCAGGATGTACATCGGGATCAGCATCAGTTCCCAGCCGACGTAGAAGAGCAGCAGGTCGAGGCTGACGAACACCGCGTTGGTGCCGGCGAAGAGCAGCATCAGCAGCGCGAAGTACGCCCGCGGCCGCTTGTCCACCTTCCAGCTCGACAGCACCGCGATGACCTCGATCACCCCGCACAGGGCGAGCATCGCGGCGGACAGGCCATCGACGCCGAGGTGGAACGAAAAGCCCCAGGCCGGAATCAGCGGGATGTTGGTCTCCAACTGCATCGCATGGCCACCGTGACTTCCCGCCAGCACGGCAGCGAGGCCCGCGACGAGGGCGGTCGCCAACGCCACGCCCAGGGCGGTGGCGCGCACCCGCACAGCGGGCGCGAGCACGACCAGACCGGCGCCGAGGAGCGGCAGCAGGACGAACCAGACGGGCAACGCGGCGGAGGTGGTCAGCACCGGTGGTCCTCAGAGCCGCAGCAGGGCGATGACCGCGACGACCCCGATGGCGAGCGCCACGTAGGTGCCGATGCGGCCGGAGTGGAGGAGATTGCCGGCACGACCCGGCAAGGTGAACGCCTTGGCGACGCCGTCGATCAGGCCGTCGAGCGAATAGCCGAAGCGGACCGGCTTCCTGGTTGCCGTCGCCGCATCGAGCGCGGCCAGGCGTTGCGGCGTGCCGAGATCGCCCTCGGCGAGCGTCCGCCCCAGGCTTTTGCCCAGGATCCGCACGAACACGAAGTCGTAAACGTATTCCAGGAACCACAGGCGCGACAGCAGCGCCCACACCCACGACAACGGAGGCGTGGTGCGGCAGCGTTCGGCCAGGTTCAGGCCGCGCCGGGGCAGCAGGACGAACACCGTCCAGGCCAGAGCGATGCCGACGACGGCGAAGGTGATCGCGAGCGACACCACGCCGCCGTGGGCGTGGTGGATGGCGTCGTGATCGACCGCGACTCCGCTGGCATACAAACCCACGGATTTGGCGTGGATCACGTGGTCGAGCCAGGTTCCCTCGACCGCGAACGGGTTGGCCTGCAAGGTCCACACCGCCTGCAAGCAGCCCAAGGCGAGGACCATCAACACCAGTTTCGCACTCGGCCAGGGATCATGGGCGTGATCGACAGCATGGTGATCAGCGGCGGGAGTGATGAACAGCCGCCACCACAACCGCGCCATGTAATAGCAGGTCAGCGCCGCCGCGATGGTCGCCAGCACCGCCGGGAGCAGTGCGAGCCAGCCGTAGTGCGCGCTGCCGTGGTGGCCCGACACTTGCGCCGCGACCAGCACCGCGTCCTTCGAGAAGAACGCGCTGAATCCCGGCACGCCAAGGATCGCCAGCACCGCCACGCCCATGGCGAAGGCGGTCACCGGCATCTTGCGCCCCAGACCCCCGACGCGGGTCAGGCTCTGGTGCCCGTGGCAGGCGTGGATGACGGCGGCAGCGCAGAGGAACAGCAGGCATTTGAAGATCGCGTGGGTGAACAGGTGGGCGATGCCGGCGTTGTAACCGCCGCTCGCCACGCCGCTGCCGAGTCCCACCAGCATGAAACCGAGCTGGCTGATGGTCGAATAGGCGAGCACCGCCTTGAGATCCCACTGCACGCAGGCCATGGTCGCGGCGAGCAGCGCGGTGATGGCGCCGATGCAGGCCACGACCAGCAGCGCATCCGGAGTCAGCATCGGGTGGACGCGGGCGACCAGGAAGACGCCGGCCGCGACCATGGTCGCAGCGTGGATGATCGCGGAGCCGGTGGTCGGCCCCTGCATCGCATCCGGCAGCCAGGTATGGAGCGGGAACTGGGCGCTCTTGCCGACCGCACCGCAGAAGATGCCCAGGCCGGCGAGGGTCAGCAGGCTGGTGCCGGACAGGCCGAGCAGCGAAATCTCATTGAAGGCGCCGTGCTCGACCGCAGTGAAGATCGCCGACCAGGCGAGCGGATCGCCAGCAGGCGTCCCGTGTTTGCCATGCCACGCGATCACCGCCCAGGCGGTGAGGGCGATGCCAGCGATGAAGCCGGCGTCGCCGATGCGGTTCATCACGAACGCCTTCAGCTGCGCGTCGGCCGGCGACAGTTTGGATTCGAGGATGCCGGTGGCGTAGCTCGCCTTCATCGCCTGGTAGTGCGGATCATCGGCCACCGCCGGCTTGAAGTACCAGAAGCCGATCAGCAGGTACGACCCCAGGCCGACGAGTTCCCAGAAGATGAACGACATGAGCAGATTCGACGACAGCACGACGCCGATCATCGCGAAGCAGAAGAAGCTGAACGACCACCAGAAGCGCGGATAGAGTCCGTCGCCGTGCAGGTACCAGCGGGTGTAGACCATCACCGCCAGGGCGAGGCCGGTGACGATGCAGAGCATGATCGCGGCGAGCGGATCCAGATAGACGCCCAGCGTCAGCACGAAACCAGGCAGGCTGCCGCTGCTGCCATCGTTCATCCCGCCGATCGCCATCCAGGTGACGGAATGGCCGAGGATCTCGCGGCCCGCCCCGCCGGCGAGCACGTCGACAGCGACGACGAGCGAGCCGGCGAAGCAGAGCGCCATGACACCGGTGGCGAACCCGTCGCCGCCGTGCTGCAGACGCCGGCCGAAAAACAGCAGGAAGGCAGCGACTGCCAGCGGCGCGGCGAGGATGGCGAGCGGAAGCCAGCTCATGCGTGGGCCTCGGCCACGGTCGGCGCCGGATCGCTGCCGGCGGTGCCGTTCAGCTGCGTGGTCTGATCAAGATCGATGTCGCGGAACGAACGGTAGACGCTGAACACCAGCGCCAGGGCGACGGCGGCCTCGGCGGCGGCGAGGACGATGAGGAACAGCGCCAGGATCTGACCGTCGCCTGCGACGTGGGCGTCGCGGAAACGGGCATAGGCGACCGCATTGAGGCCGGCGGCGTTGAACATCAGTTCGACGCCCATCAGAAATCCGACCGCGTTGCGCCGGGTGATGCAGGCGATGACGCCGATCGCGAACAGGCAGGCCGCGACGGCGAGGTAGCCGGCGAGGTGGTCGGGGCCAAGGCGGAGGATCTCGTTCATGCGGATTCCTCAGCCTGTTTTGCGCCAGAGGTGCGGCCGGTTTCATCCTTGCGGACGACGGCCATCGCCGCGACGGCGACGACCAGCAGCAGAACCGCGGCGATCAGCGCCGGCACGGCGTAGGGGCCGAGGATCAGATCGCCAAGGTTGTTGCCGGGCGCGGCGGCCAGGCCGGTGCCGGTGCCGGCGGGGACCGGCGGGCGCACGGAGGGCAGGCCGGCGGTCGTGGCGGTCAGCCAGGCCAGGCGGCCCATCACCGCGAGCACGCCGACGCCGACGAACAGGCCGGCGACCTTGGCGCCGGTACCCGGCCGCTGGCGCAGACCGAGGATGTCGGACGAGAACATCACGCCGAAGATGGTCAGGACGAGGATGCCGCCGACGTAGACGACGAGTTGGATCGCCGCGAGGTATTCCGCTTCGAGGAACAGGTACAGCGCGGCGACGCCGATAAGGCAGGCGCCCAGGCACAGCGCGGCGCGGAACAGGTTGCGCGCCAGGGCGCAGTCCAGGGCGCTGACCACGGTCACGGCGCAGATGAGCCAGAACAGGATCGCGGCGGCGCTCATTCCGGCTCCAGCTTGCCGGGGGCGGTGTTGGGAATCTGGGCGGCGGCGGCGCGGGCGGCCTCCTCCTTGGCCTTCAACTCGGCTTCGGCCTTCTTCTTGGCGGCTTCCTTGGCGGCGGCCTCGGCAGCCTTGCGCTGCTTTTCCGCTTCGCGCGCGGCCTCGACGCGCTGCTTTTCTTCAGGCGTGTACATGCCCAGGCCGAAACGGGCCACGAGCATGGTCCCGTGTTCGGGATCCTCGATGGTGTCGAGGAAGGCGCGTTCGTCGGCGGTCAGCTCGTCGCGCGGGCGCGAGCCGATCTCCTTCAGTTTCGCCACCTCGGTCGAATCCAGCACCCGACCCATCTGGTCCGCGCGGACGCGGAACAGCCAGCGCTGCTTCGCGGGTTCGGCGTGGCGTTCGGGCGCGGTGGTGAAATCCTGGGTGAACATCAGGCTGTCGCTGCCGCAGGCGCGCACGCACAACCCGCACGAGATGCACTTCGACAGGTCGATATCGAAGCGCGACACGCGCAGGCGGCCGAGTTCGTTGCGCTCGCCGACGATGGTGAAGCAGTCGACCGGGCAGACCTTGGCGCAGCCATTGCAGACCACGCAGGCGATGTTGTCGTTGTAGAGGTGGCCGCGGAAGTTCGTGGTCGGCGCGGCGGGTTGTTCCGGATACTGGATGGTGACCTTGCCCTGGCCGCCCCAGTTCTCGACCGCGTAACGGGCGGTGGTGGTCAGGCCGGTGACGGTGCTGGACAGGCCATCGACGAGACCACCGAGATACTTCAGCATATCAAGCTCCTTCCCCAGTCAGTCGGCGCAGCGCCGGATGCTCCGCCATCCGCGAATGCCGGCGCAGGAAGATGACGAGCAGGATCGCCGGCACGCCGAGGATCAGCCACGACAGCGCCGCGCCACCCAGACCATAGGACGGATGCGGCTGCACGGTCAGCGCCCCATACGGCGCGGCCGCAGTCAGCGGGCCGGCCAGGGCCAGGGTGATCGCGCAGCCGACCAGGCAGACCAGGGCAAGCGGCACCAGGCGGCTCCAGGCCAGCCACATCACCTGGTCGACGCGCAGGCGCGGCAGGGTCCAGCGCAGCCAGATGAAGAACACCATCAGGCCGACCATCTTGGCGCCGAAGATCGCGGCATGGATGAGCACCTCGACCACCGGGTGCTGGGCGACGATCCAGCCTTCGCCGAGAGGCGACTGGTAACCGCCCAGGAAGAGCACGGCGAAGAGCGCGCCGGCGAGCAGCATGTCGACGTACTCGGCCATGGCGAAGAGCGCCCAGCGCATGCCGGAATACTCGGTGTTGAAGCCGCTCACCAGTTCGCTGTCGGCCTCGGCCAGATCGAACGGGGTGCGATTGCATTCAGCCAGGCTGCCGATGACGAAGATCACCGCGGCCACGAACAGCAACGGGCTCTGGAACAGGTTCCAGCCGGCCAGGCTGAATACGCCGTCGTGGAACTGCTGCGCCGTGATCTGGCTCAGGCTCATCGTGCCCGACCACAGCACGACGATCGCGATGACCAGGGCGACCGGGATCTCGTAGCTGACGATCTGCGCCACCGCGCGCATGCCGCCGAGCAGCGACCATTTGTTGTTCGACCCCCAGCCGGCCATGACCAGGCCGACCACCACCAGACCGGTGACGCCGCTGACGTAGACCGCGCCGACGGACAGATCCGCCATGGTGAAATGCTGGGCGAACGGCACCACGGCGAAGGCCAGGAACGAACCTGCCATCGCCAGGTACGGCGCGGCACGGAAGACCAGTGAATCGGCGGCGGCGGGGACGAGGTCCTCCTTCGCGATCGACTTCACCCCGTCCGCCGCGAGCTGGATCAGCCCGAGGCGGCGGGTCAGGTTGAGGATCCAGCCGAGTCCGGGCAGCGCCACGATCTTCGCGGCAGCGGGCAGGCGCTTTTCGCGCGGCAGAAAGAACAGCAGCAGCGCGATGACGCCATCGGCACGGGCATCGTTCGGGCCGACCCGGCGCTGCATCGCCGCCGCCAGCTTGCGTTCCATCATCGTGCCGACGCCGGCGATGGGGACGATCACCGCCGCGAGCGGGACGACGATGACGACCAGCACCGCCGCGACCGCTGCCAGCCAGCCTGGGAAATGCAGGGTCGCACCGAGCCACTGCGCGATGGTTGAAGTGGTCTGGCCAAGCACTTCACCACTCATGGGGCCAACCCTGAAGAAATCACGCAAGATCGGGAAACCGGTGAGAGTGCCCCAGATGCAAGGCGGGAGGAGGGAGTTGGACAGCGCCCAATGACCGACGACCAACGCCGCAGATGGGGTGCTATCGCCGGTTTCCCGCTCATCGGTCGACCTCAGGCAGAACGATGTCCAGGCTGCCAATCACCGCGACGATGTCCGCCAGCATGAGCCCCGGTGCGAGCTTCGGGATGATGGTCACCGCCGTAAACGACCCGGTGCGGATGCGGATGCGGTACGGAATCTTGCTGCCGTCGCTGATCAGGTAGTAGCCGGTCTCGCCGCGTGGCATTTCCGTGCGGTGATGGACTTCACCCTTGGGCGGCTTGCGCAGGGCCGCCTTCACGTCGGCCTGCCAGCCGCCGATGGGATCCGCGGCCTTGGGCGCGGCGGGCGGCAGGTGCTTGAGCGCCTGCCGGCAGATGCGGGTCGATTCGAGGATCTCCAACAACCGCACCACGTAGCGGTCGAAGGCGTCGCCGACGCGACCATTGGCGCCAGCGAAAGCATCGCCCACCGGCACCGCGAATTCGACGCGGGCGTAGAAGCCATACGGCTCATCGCGGCGCAGATCGAAGTCGACGCCGCTGCCGCGCAGGTTCGGGCCGACCAGGCCCCAGGCGATGGCGTCGGCGGCGCTGACCGTGGCGGTACCGGCCAGGCGGTCGCGGAAGATGGTGTTGCCGGTGATCAGCTTGTTGAATCCGCGCATCTCGCGTTCGATCTCGTCCAGCGCGGCGGCGATGCGCGGTTCGATGCCGGCGGGCAGGTCGTTGGCGACGCCACCGATGGTGACGTAGTTGTAGGTCAGCCGCGCACCGCAGATGGATTCGAAGAGGTCGTTGATGCGTTCACGCAGCGCGATCGCATGCAGGAACGGCGTGTACGCGCCCATGTCCATCGCCAGCGCGCCGACCGCGACCAGATGGGATGAAATGCGGTTGAGCTCGGCCACCAGGATGCGGATCCACTCGGCCCGTTCGGGAACCTTGATCACGCTGGCCGGATCCATCGCGTACAACGCCTCGGCGGCGACGCAGAAGGCCAGATTGGCGTTCATGGCGCAGACGTAGTCGACCCGGTCGGTATAGGGGACGAACTGGGGGAATTCCAGGTATTCGCCGATCTTCTCGATCGACCGGTGGAGATACCCGATGTCCGGCTGGCAGCTCGTCACCACCTCGCCATCGCACTCGACGATCAGGCGCAGCACGCCGTGCGTCGACGGATGGTGCGGACCCATGTTCAGGGTCATCAGCTCGCCGTCGGGACTCTCGGCGACGATGGTCATGCGTACGGACCCGCGTCGAAGTGCTGGCCCTCGCGTTTGAGCGCCACGCCGCCGTAGCTTTCCGGATAGGCGTAGTCCTTGCGCAGCGGAAAGCCGGTCCAGTCCTCGGGCGTCAGCAGGCGGCGCAAGTCGGCGTGCCCGGAAAACGTGATGCCATAGAGGTCGAACGCCTCGCGTTCGAACCAGCCCGCGACCGGCCACAGCCCGGCCACGCTGGGCACGGTGGCGGCGTCGCGCCTGAGGATCACCTTCACCGTGGCGTGGTGGCGATGGCGCAGCGAGTGCAGCTGGTACACGACCATGAGTTCCGAATGCAGGAACTCGCCCTTCTTTTCGCCCGGCCACTTGAGCAGATCGACGCCGGCGAGGTCGCTCAGGCTTTGGCAGTCCAGGGCGGGATCGTCGCGCAGGAAGCGCATGACCTCAAGTAAATGCGCGGCCTCGACCAGCAGGCACGGCACGCTATTCGGCCGCACCAGGATGGTCGCGGCGGGAAAGCGCTCGCTGGCGAGTTCCAGCACCCGTTGACGCGTGAGCTTTCCCGGCGGAGCGGCGACCGTCATGCCGGACCACCGATGACGGCGGCGTCGCGCGGGCGCACGCCCAGGGTCTGCCAGCGCCGCACGCGTTCGCGCAGTTCGATCACCCCGTCGATCAGGGCCTCGGGCCGGGGCGGACAGCCGGGGACGTAGATGTCGACGGGGAAATGCTTGTCGATGCCGTTGAGCACCGAATAGCTGAACTTGCTGAACGGGCCGCCGGCGTTGGCGCACGAACCCATCGACACCACCCAGCGCGGTTCGGCCATCTGCTCCCACAGGCGCTTGGCGCGGCTGGCCATCTTGTGGGTGATGGTGCCGGCGACGATGAGCAGGTCGGCCTGGCGCGGCGAGGCGCGCGGGATCATGCCCAGGCGGTCGACGTCGTAGCGCGGCCCGCCGGTCTGCATGAGCTCGATGCCGCAGCAGGCGGTGGCGAAGAGCAGGTAGAACAGCGAATGCTCCTTGCCCCAGTTGAGGAAATCCTCGACCGCGGTCAGGTGCAGTTCGCAGTCGCCGGGCCGGCCGGGGCCGGTACGGCCATCTCCCGTGCGGACAGGGCAGATCGAGCCGGCCGGGACGGGATCAACCACGCGCGACCTCGGGTTTGCGTTCGGCTGCGGCGGCTACCGCACCCGGCCCCGAAGCGGTCACCTGCTTGTTCCAGTGCAGATCGCCATGAACGGCGGCATTGAGCACCGCCAGCCCGGCGAGGCCGGCGAGCGCGAGGATCGGCACCAGGGCGACGACCGCCTGGCCGCTGCCGACGTAGGCGGCGAAGCGCGGAAACGTCGGCAGGAACAAGGCCAGCATGGTGTCGCAGACCAGGAAGAGGATGGCGATGAGGTAGAACCGGTTGTTGAAGCGGAACCATGCCTGGCCGACCGGGATCTCGCCGCATTCGTAGGTGGTCAGGCGCTCGCTCGGCGTCTTCGCCCCGTTGGCACGGCTGATGACGCGCACCAGGACCATGATCGCCAGCACCATGCCCACCGCGACCGCGACGATGACCGCCAGCGCGCCGTATTCCGCCGAAGCGTGCGGATTGGCCGGGGTGGTCATGGGCGGAATGATGAAGGCCGGGTCAGCCATGGGCGGGGTGGTCGTCCTGTGCCATACGCGTGAAGGTGGCTTGTATCAGGCCTTTCCAGCTCTGCCAACAGAGGGGTTCGCATGTGTAGGATCGGGCTGGTAAATGCAGGTCGCATCGGAATCGGCTTGCAACACCATGCCACCGGACTCTGGCCGTGGCGATGGCTTCGGCAAGGTGACGCAGCGCAGCATTCCATCCTGCCCGTCCGGCGAACGCAACCTCCAGCGGGAGGGACTTGAGCCGGCCCGCGCCGCCCGACCATCACCGCCATGCATGCGCTCTGCCAGGTCTGCGGCAAACGCCCGGCGACGATCCACCTCACCGAGCCCGGCACCGGCGCTGGCGGCCACCAGGAAGCGCATCTCTGCCCCCAGTGCGTCGAACGCCTGGAGTTGAAGCTGGAGACCAGCCCGCCGCCATTGGCCGAGATCCTGCTGAAATCCAAGGCCGCCGACGCCGCCGCAGGCGAGAAGCCAGGCAATGCCGCCGACGACGCCGATGGCCTGCGCTGCGGATCCTGCGGTTTCGCCTTCGCCGACTACGCCAACCACAACCTGTTCGGCTGCCCCGACTGCTATGATTCCTTCGGCGCCAAGGTCGAAAGCCTGATCCGCCGCCATCATGGGGCGGTGCGGCACCAGGGACGGGTGCCGGCGCCCAAGGGCACGATTCCGGTCACCGATGACCAGGATGGCAACCGCGTGCGCCGCATCCGCCTGGAGGCCGAACTGAAGGAAGCCGTCACCGCCGAACGCTTCGAACGCGCGGCGGAACTGCGCGACGAGCTGCGCCACCTCGGAGGCCAGCCGTGAGCGCGCTGGAGCCGATGCTGCAACGCCTGCCGCACTGGCTCGCCGGGCCGGGTGAGCACGACGGCATCGTGGTCAGCAGCCGGGTGCGCCTGGCGCGCAATCTGGCCGGCTGGAATTTCCGGAGAAAACTCAGCAAACCGCGCCAGAGCGAACTGGTCGAGCTGCTGACCGACATCATCGGCCGACTGACCGGCTGGCCGGATGCCGGCCTGATCCGTCTTTCCGGCGTCGGCGAGACCGAGCGCCTGGCGCTCCTGGAGCGGCAACTCGCGTCGCGCGAGCTGGCAGGAAGCCGGCATCCCGCCGCGCTGTGCGTCTCGCCCGATGAATCGCTGGCGCTCATGGTGAACGAAGAGGACCACCTGCGTCTGCAGGCGATCGGGCCGGGACTCTGCCTGGAGCGCGAACTCGGCCACGCGGTGGCGCTCGACCGCGAGCTCGAACAGGCGGTCGGCTGGGCGGTGCATCCGCGCCTGGGCTACCTCACGGCCTGCCACACCAACCTCGGTACCGGCATGCGCGCCTCGGTGATGCTGCACCTGCCGGCGCTGGCCGAGACGGCGGAGCTCAAGCCCGTCGTGCGCGCGCTCGACCGCCTGCACATCACCGTGCGCGGCACCCACGGCGAAGGCAGCGAACCGACCGGCCACTGGTACCAGATCTCGAACAACCGCAGCCTGGGCCTGGACGAGGCGGCGATCGCCGGCGGCATCAGCGAGGCCGCGGTGCGCCTGGTCGAGGCCGAACGCCAGGCCAGGACCGTGCTCATGGAGCGCAATCCGCTGGCCATCGAGGACAAGGTCTGGCGCGCCTGGGGCCTGCTCGCCAACGCACGCAGCCTGACCGCGGCCGAACTTGCCGACCAGCTCGGCTGGCTCCGCCTGGGTATGGCATTGCGTGTGCTGCAACGCCCGACATGGGCCATCCTGGACCAGTTGACCGTGCACGTCCTGCCCGGCCACATCCAGGTCCTGCACCCGCTGACCGAGGAACCGCGCCAACGCGACCAGCTGCGCGCCCGCCTGGTCCGCACCGCCCTGGCGGGCGGATGAACCCGCCTCCGTGCGAGGCTTCCCCCTTCCGGCCATTGGCCGCACCCCTCTGCGTGTAGACTCCTTCCCAGCGAGACCCCCATGTTCGACAAGTTCACCGACCGCGCCCGCAAGATCATCGCCCTGGCCCAGAAGGAGGCCGAGCGCTTCCGCCATGACTACATCGGCACCGAGCACCTCCTGCTCGGCCTGGTGAAGGAGGGTAGCGGCGTCGCGGTGACCGCGCTCAACAACCTGTCGGTCGACGTGGAAAAAGTCAGGAAGGAGGTCGAGAAGCTGGTGATCATCGCCGACAAGGCGACGCCCGGCGGACCGCTGCCGTTCACGCCGCAGGCGAAGAAGGTGCTCGAACTCGCGGCGGAGGAGGCGCGCGCGCTCGGCCATCCCTACATCGGCACCGAGCACATCCTCCTCGGCCTCTTGAGCGAGCAGGACAGCGTCGCGGCGCAGGTCCTGATCAACCTCGACATCAAGCTGGAGGACGTCCGCAACGAGATTCTCGACCTGCTCGGCGCCAGCGACGTGTCGACCCTGCCCGGCAACCCGCCGCAGGCCGACAAGGGCGACACGCCCAAGGGCGACAAGCCGGCCAAGAGCGGCAAGAAGGATGAATCCGGCACGCCGGCCCTGGATGCCTTCGGCCGCGACCTCACCGCTGCAGCCGAAGCCGGCGAACTCGATCCGGTGATCGGCCGCGCGCGCGAGATCGAACGCCTCTGGCAGATCCTCTGCCGCCGGACCAAGAACAACCCGGTGCTGCTCGGCGAGCCCGGGGTGGGCAAGACCGCCATCGTCGAGGGCCTGGCGCAATCCATCGTCAAGCACGAGGTGCCGGACCTGCTCGCCAACAAGCGGGTGATCAACCTGGATCTCGCCTCGATGGTCGCCGGCACCAAGTACCGCGGCCAGTTCGAGGAGCGCATCAAGGCGGTGATGAAGGAGGTGAAGGCGAACAAGCACATCATCCTCTTCATCGACGAGCTGCACACCCTGGTCGGCGCGGGCGGGGCCGAGGGCGCGATCGACGCGTCGAACGTGCTCAAGCCGGCCCTGTCGCGCGGCGAGATCCAGTGCATCGGCGCGACGACGCTCGACGAATACCGCAAGTACATCGAGAAGGACGGCGCGCTCGAACGGCGCTTCCAGTCGATCATCGTCAATCCGCCCTCGCTGGAGGAATCCGTCTCGATCCTGCAGGGGCTGCGCGACAAGTACGAGGCGCACCACCGGGTGAAGATCACCGACGCGGCGATCGCCTCGGCGGTGAAGCTGTCCGACCGCTACGTCACCGGCCGCCTGCTGCCCGACAAGGCGATCGACGTGATCGACGAGGCCGGCGCCAAGCTGCGCCTGAAATCGACCAGCCGCGCCCCGGCCTACAAGGAGATCGAGACCCAGATCAAGGAGTTCGAGAAGCAGAAGTCCGAGGCCGTGCTCAACCAGGATTACGAGCGCGCCGCCGAGTTCCGTGACAAGGCCGAACGCCGCAAGAAGGATCTCTCGGATCTCAAGCGCAAGCACCAGGAGCAGGCCAAGGAGGTCTGCGGCACCGTCGACGAATCCCTGGTCGCCGAGATCGTCGCCTCGATGACCGGCATCCCGCTCCAGCGTCTCGACCAGGGCGAAACCACGCGCCTGCTCCAGCTCGAAAGCCACCTGCACCAGAAGGTCATCAGCCAGGCCGACGCCATCAAGGCGATCGCCAAGGCGATCCGGCGCTCGCGGTCGGGGCTCAAGGATCCCAAGCGGCCGGTCGGCTGCTTCATGCTGGTCGGGCCGACCGGC
Organism: uncultured Candidatus Kuenenia sp.; assembly: GCA_964654285.1. Taxonomy (GTDB): domain Bacteria; phylum Planctomycetota; class UBA11346; order UBA11346; family UBA11346; genus BJHQ01. Next base: position 20,000 of record CAZZJC010000041.1, on the reverse strand, counting down.
GTCGGAAAGACGCTCGTGTGCAAGGCCCTCGCCGAGTTCATGTTCGGCGCCGAGGATGCGCTGGTGCAGATCGACATGTCGGAATACAGCGAGAAGTTCAACGTCTCGCGCCTGGTCGGCGCGCCTCCCGGCTATGTCGGCTACGAAGAGGGCGGCCAGCTCACCGAGAAGGTCCGCCGCCGGCCGTACAGCGTCGTGCTCTTCGACGAGATCGAGAAGGCGCACGGCGACGTGTTCAACATGCTCCTCCAGATCATGGAGGAAGGCCGCCTGACCGATGCCTATGGCCGCGCGGTCGACTTCCGCAACGCGATCATCGTCATGACCTCGAACATCGGCGCCGCCCAGGCGAGCGAGGCCGGTTCGCTCGGCTTCGATGTCAAGGTCAGCAATGCCGCCGACTACGCCTACGACGCGACGCGCAAGGCCTACAGCCAGGCGCTGGAGGACAGCTTCCGCCCGGAATTCCTCAACCGCCTCGACGACATCATCGTCTTCCGTCCGCTCGAACGCGAGGATCTGCGCGCCGTCGTCCGCCTGGAGTTCACCAAGATCGCCAAGCGCGTCAGCGAGCAGGGCATCGCGATCTCGCTCACCGACGCCGCCGTCGATCAGCTGCTGAAGGAAGGCTACAACCCCAAGTTCGGCGCCCGCCCGATCCGCCGCACCATCGAATCGCGCATCGAGGACCACCTCAGCGAGGCGATCCTCAAGGGCGAATTCGGTCCCGGCTCGACCATCCTGGTCGACGTCGAGACCGATCCCGCCACGGCCGGCGACGCCGAGAACAAGCCCAAGCCGGCCGTGCCGCGCCTGGTCTTCCGCCGCGCCGCGACCGAGGCCGCACCGACGCCGACGAAGGATCCGGCGCAGGCGAACTGATTTCAGCTGCGGTGCTGTCGTTCCAGGGCCGATGCCTGGGGATCCTGAGACCTTCCATCCGCCAGCAGCGGCAGCCAGATGCTGAACGTGGCCCCCTTCCCGGGAGCGCTTTCGACGTGCAGGGAGCCGCCGATCTCGCGTAGGATCTCGGCGACCTGGAACAGGCCGAGTCCGGTGCCCTCGGGACCTTTGGTGGTGAAGAACGGCTCCAGCAGGCGGCGCTGCACCTCGGCGTCCATACCGATGCCGGTGTCGGTGACCGTGATCTGCAGGTGCTGATCCCCGGCGAGCGGCAGCATCAAGCGGCCGCGCTGGGTCGGGGTGGGGGAAGCCAGGCTGGTGCCGATGCCGAGAGTGCCGCCCTGCGACATCGCGTCGCGCGCGTTGATCCCGAGATTCAGGAACAGGCTGGTCAGGGCGGAAGCGTCCGCCTGCACCAGGGCGCGGGGCGCGTCGTACCTGGCGTGGATGGCGACCCGTCGACCCAGGCCGAATTTGAGGAGCTGGGCCACATCGTTGAGGATCTGATGCACGTCCACCGGTCCGGCCTCCTGGCCGCGTCCCCGGCTGAAATCGCGCAGGCGCCGGGCCAGGCCGGCCGCACGTTCTCCGGACTGGACGATGACCTCGGCCAGTTCGGCCAACGCGGGCTGGCCCTTCAGGTGCTGCCGCAGCAAGTCGGCACCGCCGACCACGCCGGTGAGGAGGTTGTTGAAGTCGTGCGCGATGCCCCCCGCCATGCGCCCGAGTGATTCCAGGCGGTCGGCGTTGAGCATGCGTTCGCGCAACCCGGCCGCGTGGGCGACCTCGTCGGCCAGGACCGTGCTCATCACCAGGCACAGCAGGACGAAAGCGTGGTCGAATACCGGCACCGCGGCCATGCCGGTCAGATCGCGGACCACGCTGTGGGCGATGGCCAGCAGGACCACGACCAAGCTCGCCAGCAGTGCGAGGTGGGATCCCCTGCGCGTCCGCCGCCAACTCGCCCAGGCCGCGCGGAAGTTCCAGATGAACGTCGCCAGCACGACCAGGAGGAACAGGTAATAGGTCGGCGCGAATCTGCCGGAGACCACCCGCAGCACCTCGCCCCAGGGCATGGTGCGCTCGCTCCAGCCGTGCACCTCAAGGTAGGCGAACCCTCCCGGACGCAGCAGCAGCGGCACCAGGAAGGCCGCGAGGACCACCGCGAGCCAGCGCAGGATCCGCCCGGATTCGGTGCCGGTGATGCGGGCGATGAAGGCGATCAGGAGCCAGACAGCGGCGATCTCGGCCGCCCACTGCAGGCGATCGGTGATCAGCAGGGGATCATGCGGGACGACCTGCCGCGCGACCTCGATGGCATCGTGGAAAGCCAGGCAGAGCGCGAGCAGCCCGAACATCCGGTGCACCCCCAGATCGCGTCGCCGCCCGGCGATAATGAGGTGGTGCAGGCCGACGAAGCCGGACAGGACGACCAGGGACACGAGGCTGCAGAGGTAGTAGCTGGAGCCGCTCATGAACTGGAGTGTACCCGATCACGGAGCGTCGCGCACGGTCTCCTGCCGGTTGTTCCCTGCTGCCGTCGCCCCCTGCCAGCTGCCGCCAGGTGCCCATGGGATCACCATCGCCCATATCGCCGATCGCAATTTGGACGCACCCCGTGCCGTCGGCCCGGTCGGGCTAACCGCCCGCCCCAAGCATCAGCGTGCCCGAGCCGCCGATCACGTCGGTGTAGGAATATCCGGGGATGACCTGGCCGCTCCCGGCCGTGCCGTCATAGGGGCCGGTCGCCGGCAGGCTGCCGGACACCAATCCTTCCGACCGCACCTCGATCAGGGCGGGATAGGCGCCTGGCTGCACGGTCCAGGTGCTGGTGGCCTGTCCTCCGGCCGGAAGGGTCCCGAGCGCCGTCAGGGCCGGCCCGACGGTCGTCCAGCCCGCAGGCAGGATGATGGTTGCGGCAGCCTGGCTGGCGGGGAATTGGGCCGGGCTGAACGGTGCCGGGCAGGGATAGGTGGTCACGGCGGTGATGGTCAGCGCTCCTTTGCGCGACGCGACGCCGACCGCCACGGTCCACGGCGTGTAGATCGCGCCCCAATGCGGAACGCTGGTGCCATAACCGGTGTAGGTCCAGCAGATCTCCACGTCCTGGTAGCTGAACGGCTGGAAGCCGCCGGCCTCCTGCTCGCCCTTCAATTCGCGTCCCCAGGGATCGGCGAACCACATGATCCGGGCCGCGTCGTCGTAGCCCACGGCGACCCGGTAGTGGCCCCCCGCCGACTGGGGCGAGAACTGCATGAGCATGAGCACCGGGATGTCCTGACGGATGAGCGCCTTCACCTGCGCCAGCCAGCTCGTCGCCTGGGCATGGGCCAGCACCGCCAAGCCGAGCGGACGCCCGCTGAAACCGGCGAGCGGAGCGACCGGCCCCGTCCGGCCCTGGGCGGCGCTCAGGCGGCTGAATTGCCCGGCGCGGATCAGGTCGCCGATCGCGGTGCCATTCGAGGTCAGACGGACGACGTTGGCGATGTCCTCGAACGGGACGGCGGGACCGAAATGGTCGAGGATCATCTTCCCCGAGGCGGGACCGCAGGCGTAGGCGTTGGGCTGGGTGAACGGCGGCGCGAAGGCGATGCGGTAGGAGGTCGGCTCACCGGCCACGAGCGCCAGCGCGGAAACGATCTGGGAGATGATGAGAAGGAGGCCGTAGCGCATGGACGCCGAGGCTAATCGGATTCCGCCGATGGAAAGACCGTGCAGGCGACCCTGGGCGGGGGATGCGCCGCTGCCCGGCCTGATCCCGAAGCGACACCGCACAGGTTGCCGCCCCGGCGATTTGCCCGCCGGCATCTGACGGCTACGGTCGGGTCGCATCTCATCCGTCACCGGCCGCGCACCCAGCGCCAACCTTCGGGAGCCCCGCCATGTCCGCACCACTCGCGCGCACGTTCTTCGGCTTCGTCGCGGGCCTGGTCCTGCCGGCGCTGCTCGCAGGCGAAACGCTGCCACCGGCGCCAGCCCTGCCGGCGTTCCCGGATCCGGCGGCCACCGTGAAGATGCTCGACCAGGTCATGGACACGTTCTTCCGCCGCGACCAGGTGGGCGATCTGGTGGATGGCTTCAACCGTTGGCAGGATCAGGCGAACGCGGGACTGAGGACCGAGGCGGCGGCGCTCAAGGCCCTGGTCGAACAGCTCAACCAGGAAGCGAAGCGGATCGACGCCTCCGAAAAACGGCTGCGGGCGATGCAGCCGCCGCCCGACAACTACAACCAGCTCGTCGAGCAGCACAACAAACGCGTCGAGGCGCAGAAGCAGAAAGCGGAGGAATACGAAGCGCGGCGCAAGGCCTTCGACGCGCGGCAGGCCGAGGTCGAGCAGCAGGCCAGGCAGCAGCACGACGGCCTGCAGGGCGTCATCACGTCCTACGAGGACTGGCACCGCAAAGGCGAGGATCTGGCGTTCAACCGCACCCTCTGCAAGTTCTACGCCGTCCTGCGCCGCGCCGAGCGCGAAGGTCGCGAGATCGACGGCCTTGCCGGGCACCTGGCGAAGGTCAGTCGTTTCCGCCGCGAACTGCGCGAGTGGGCGATCCGCAAGGACCGCCAGGGCCGTGGCGGCATGCTCTTCGTCCAGGCGAACCTGTGCGGCATGGAGGACGCCAATTACCTGATCGATACCGGGGCAAACTCGGTGACCGTGAGCTTCGCCATGGTCCACGCGCTGGGATTGAACGAGCGCCTGGGCGAGGAATCCACCATCACCCTCGCCGGCGGCAAGCGCATCAGCGGACGCAGGATCGTCCTGCCGAGCATGACCGTGCAGGGCCAGACGCTGCGCGACGTGGAGGCCGTCGCCCTGCCCGAGGAGCAGGTCGGCGTCGATGGCCTGCTCGGCCACACCTTCCTCGACCGCTTCCACTACATCATCGATTCCGCGCAACGGCCGCCGCTCGAACTCAGGCCGTTGCCGACGAAGCCGGAACCCGCGCCAGCGGGCCGAACCCCGCCCTGAGGTGGAGTCCTACCGCCGCTGCCGCCTGAGGATCACCCCGCAGGCGCAGCCGGCGGCGAGCGCGACGATGCCGGCCAGCCAGGGCCATGGGGATGCCGATGGCCGCTGGAAGGCGAGGATGACGGTCAGGTCGCTGCCGCCCCCCTTCAGCCACAGGCCCTCGCCGCCCCGGTCATCGAGCAGGTCGATGCCGAGCAGGCCGGCGGTGGCGGCGCGCACCTGGTTCGGATTCTCGCCCTGACCCAGCTGGTCGCCGGCGCCGATCGCCAGCGGCGCGGCCCAGGCGGTGCGGGTGGCCGACCACGGCGCCGGCAGGTCGGCGCGTTGGGCCGCGACTGCGCCCGCCTGCGCTGGGCTGGCCGGGCCGCGCCCAGGCTTGGCGCCATCTACCTTGCCGTCCCCCGTCTTGACCGCCGGCTTGAGCGGAATGCGCGCATCCTGCGGCGCCTGGTTCTCCACCTCGCTATCCCAGACCTGGTTGAAATTCGCCTTTCCCTGCGCCTTGCGGGCGTTCGCGCGCAGACCGAAGGTGCCTTGGACATCCTTCTGCTTCTGCTCCAGTTCGGCCTTCTCGCGGTTGAGCAGATTGAGCAGCTCCGGATGGTCGGTGAAGCCGTTGTCGTTCGGAACCATGAGATTCGGCAGGGGCTGGACCAGCATGGCCTGCTGGTTGCCAGCGGCCTGGCCGACGACGCCGGGCGCGGGCGGCGGGACGGCCTGATTGATCCGGGTCTGGGACGAGGCGGCCTGGCTGTCCGCGCGGTTGCCGCCGAGGTAGTCGTTGAGCTCGATCTCGCTCGCCGCGAGGTTGTCGGACAGGCGCTTGAGGCCGTTGTCGTTGAGGTTGCCCTGGGCCTTGAGACGGCGGATCTCGTCGACCACGCGCTGCGCGCCCAGCGCCTGCACGTCCATCGCGGCGGCGGCGGTGAGCGCCCCGCCGACCAGGCGCAGGCGGTCGCCGCTGGGCGGCACGAAGCGCCACGCCACCTGCATCAGGCGCAGGTCGGGGAAGAGGGGCGCCGCCGGGGCGAGCCGGCCATCGGCGGAAAGCGCCTGCTGGCGCCAGGTGAGTTCGATGCGCGTGGTCGCCTCTCCGGGGCGCAGCGGCCGCACCGGCACCCACACCGATCCCGACTGGTTCTGGCGCGGGCGCGCCGGCCGGCCGTCGACCCGCACCTGCCAGAGCTCGACCCCGGCCGGCAGGGCCAGGCGCAGCTGCTGCCGGGTATGGTTGATCACGTGCCAGACCGCTCGGGTGCGGCATTCGCCGTCGGGCGCGACCACGGTGACGGCCTCGAGCAGCGGCGCGACCGCATCGACCCCGGCGGTGACGGCCAGGACCTCGCGCCGGAGGGCCAGCGACCAGTCGGACCTGGGGCTGAGGTAACGGATCTTCACCTGCGCCGCGTCGATGCCCTGCGGCAGCGGCAGCTCCAGCTTCTCGCTGGCCTCCAGGCCGGTGGCCTCGCGGTTCACCTGGCCGAGGTCGTCATCGACCGCCATCGCCACCTGCGAGGTGACCAGGACGCCGTCGAGCGGCAGCACGGCCGCGACCAGGGCGCGCGCATCGGCTGCGAACGGGGCTTCGAGTTCGAGATCGACCGCCACCGATCCCCGCGCCGGGGCGACCAGGCGCACGGTCAGGTCGCGGCCGTCCTGGCTCCATGACCCGAGGTCGCGGCAGGCGAGCGAGACCAGGTGCGCCGAGGCGGGCAGGCGCAGGCGCAGGCGTTCGACCGCGCCGCTTTCCACCGTCCATTGCAGGCGCGCCGACCAGCGCACCAGATCCGGCACGGCGAGCAGGTAGTGGCTGGCGCTGACCTTCAGGCGGGCGGATTCGTCGACCCAGCCCGCGCGCGGCGCTTCGGCTGCACGCGATTCGACCGCCTGCTGCCAGCCGGGTTCGCGCGCCCCGCCGGCCAGTTCGCTGGCCAGGGCCTGGCGTGCGAACGCCGCCGCGACCGGCGCCACCGGCACCGGGTTGGCGTCGGCCGGGCCGCTCAGCCGCAGGCGTCGGTCGGCCGCTTCCGCCACCAGCCAGGTGCGGCGATCGATCACCAGCCCGTCGGCCGCGAGACCCGCACCGGGCAGCGCGAACGCCGGCCCCAGATCCTGACGGTCGGCTTCCAGCAGCACCGCGACCGCACTGCCGGCGACCAGCGGCCGGCGGGCGACGAGTTCCACGTCGAGATCGCCGCTCGCCTGCGCGCGCGCCGCCGCGACCAGACCCTCGCCCAGGCGCACGAGCCGCCACGGCTTCGCCAGCGGCAGGCGCAGCACCGCCGCCTCGCCCCGCCCCGACAGGGTCAGCACGATCAGTGCGCGCACGCGATCCGGGCCGGGAACGATGGCGGTTTCCAGGCGACCGTGGAGGTCGTCGTTCAGCCGGCTCCAACGCACGGCGATCTCGCTGCGGTCGTGCCAGCGCACGGCGGATTCCTCGTCGCCTTCCGGTTCGGCCCGTTCCTGGGCACCCGCCGCGCCCAGGCGCTGGCCCGCCGCCGCCGAGCGCAGGCCCAGCCGGCCGGCGCTGCGTTCAGCGCCGGCGAGTCCGAGCTGCACCGGCGCGGTGTCGCGCTCGCCGCGCGGCATCACCCCGGCCAGGGTGAGCGGGATCGCGCCGCTCTGTTCGCTCGGGAACGACAGTTCCAGCGCGGTGCCGGCCTGGCGCCAGGCGACGAGACCGGGCGCCTCGGCCCGGGTCAGCGCCAGGCCCGGCGGCAGGTCGAGTCGCAGCTCGCGCACCCCGGCCCCGTTGGCGGTCACCTGGGCGCGGGCGCTCCATTCCAGGCGATCGGCCAGCAAGGCGACCGTGAGACGCTGGTCGAGGCCCAGGCGCAGGGTGCGCGGCACGACGACCTTGGCCGGTGCGATCACGAGTTCCAACTGCTGGGCGCGGGCGTCGAGGTGGCCTTTCCACCTCGACGCCTGACCGCTGGCGGGATCGACGGCCACGGCCTGAGGTGCGGTGAGGATCCAGCCAGCAGGGGCCTGGACCGACATGCTTCCCCCCAATCCTGCAGGCAACGGCAGGGTGGCTCCGATCTGGCCATTCTGCGCCACCGCCCGCAGATGCTGCGTGAGGACGAGTCTGATCCAGGAACCAGGTGCTATGGCGATGGACACGTGATTCCCCTCCATCCGCCAGGCGCAAGGCGAAGGTTTCGGTGGATGCGCAGATGCGAGCTGCCATTCCCCCGCATTATATTTTTCCACGCTTGCCACCCCACCTGCGACCACCGGCAACCGCAATTCCTGCCATTCCTTGCCGGGAACGGCGCAACTCAGCGCCAGCACCGCTGCGAGATCCCATTCCCCCGCACCGTTCTGGGCCGCCGTCACCGTCCATTCCGGCGCCCCCGTCGCCAACGCGCACACCGGCGCCTGCTCCTCCGTCTTCGCATGCGCCCGCTGCCAAAGATGCTCGAGTTGCGCCCGGCTGAGCGCCACCCGCACGTCCTCGGGGACGCCCCTGGCGTCGAGCCGCGCATAGCCCATCAGCACCGGCGTCGGGGCGGGACTGGATGATTCGCCCGCGCTGATGCGCGGACCCCAGACGGCGAGCACCAGCACCGCCATCGGCAGCACCGCCCGCCGCACGAGCGGCCGGGCCAGATTGAACAGCAGCGCCCAGCCGGCGAGCGCGCCCGGTAGCCACTCGCCCAGCGCCATCAGGCCGAATCCATGGTGCTGCGCCTGGTGGCAGACGAAGGCCGTGGCCAGGCCGGCGAGGACGGCCGAGCCCGCGAGACGCCAGGAACGGTGCAGCGCGAGCCAGCAGCCGAGCAGCACGGCCAGGGCCTGGCCGAGGCGATCCCAGGCCCAGAGGTCGGGCAGCGCCTCGAGCCGGAGCACTGCCGCGCGCGGCACCCCGGTCCGTTCGCCTGCGAGCAGGATGCCCGCGAGATCCAAGGCGGGTTCGGGATCCGTAGGCACCGCAACAGCGCCGGTCTGTGCCGCAGGCAACACGCGGGCATCGGTGCTCGGCGGTGACGGCGGGGTCCATCCTGCCCGGCCCGGACGGTTCGCACTGGGAACGCCGCGCCAGGCGCCGAACCACGGGCGCTGCGCGCTGTCGCGCCCGAACCGGCTCGCCAAGGGCATGGTGTCGCCGGCGAGCACGACCTGGGCGCGCAACGCCTCGGGCAGGGACAGTTCCCAGCGGGTGCGGATCACCGGCACGCCGGGGAAGGTCGGCAGCGGCACCGTCGCAGCACCGTTCCCCAAGGTGCGGGCCCCGTGCTCGCGCAGCCACAGCGCGACCTGGACCTGGGTCCGGCCGGGCACCGGCAGGGCGAGTCCGGTCGTGCTGCGGCGCACCGCGACCGGCGTGCCGTCGACGCTGGCGCGGACGAGGTCCATCCCCGCCGGCAGGACCATGGGCAGGGCGTCGAGGCCGGGGGCGGCCAGGCGCAGGCGCAGGAGATGGTTCGCGCCGCCAAGATCGAGCTGGCTCTCCACCGCGAGCTCGGCGATGAACACCTCCGGCGTGCCGGCGAGCGGACGTTCGACCAGGGTCGCCGCGCCGATCGCGCCGCCGACCGGCGCGCGCACCACCGCCACCACCGGTTCCCCTGGGATCGGCCGCGTCCACGCCGGCAGGTCGTCCTCGCCCAGCGTCCCCGCGCCGGCGCCGGGCTTCACCTGCACATCGAGTTCATCCGGAGCCTGCACGACCACGGTCTGGCGCACCGCCACCGGACGCGGCTGGCCGCCGTCCGCGAGCAGGAGCTCGACCCGCGCCAGGTCGAGCTCCGCCGTCGGGAAGGTATTCGCCCCGGCGCCAGCCCTGGTCCAGGCCGGGGATCCGGGCGCGAGCCTCCCTTCGAGGCGGATCAGGCGTTCGCCGCGCCAGGGCGCGGTGGGTTTCAGGCGCCAACGGGTGCCGTCGCGCTCCAGCGCCACGCCGCGGTCATTCACCCGCGCGCCTTCCACCGCCAGCATCGGCGCCTCGATGAGGAGGTCGCCCACCTCGCCCGCCGGCGCGCGCAGGCGCAGGTCGATGCGGCACCAGCCCGAGGGTGTGGCGGCGGCGGACGAGGATGCCGCCGGCGAGGGCGCGGGCAGCAGGTAGGCCACCACGTCGGCCTGGGCCGTGGGAGGACGTACGCTCGCGGCCAGGGCGAGCCGCGCCGCCGGGGCCACCGCCGCGAGTTCGGCCCGCACGCCGACGGTGCCGCGTTCCTGCGGATCGAGCAGGCGCCAGCCGCTGCCCGACAGGTCGAGATCGATGCCGGGCGCGGCCGAGATCGCCAGCCGGGCGGCATGCCGGTCGACCCGGGGCAGGTGCGCGAGGACCACCTCGACCGCGCCGGGGGCCGTCTGCGCCGCCACCGCCGGCGCGGGGCGTTCGCAGCTGAGGATGATCTCGAGGCCGGCCCCAGGCGCGAGGCCGCGGCTGATCCGCACCGGCAGCAGCGCGCCGGGCGTCAGCGCCTCGACGCCACCACCGTCGGACAGGCCGGGGATGGTCAGCGGATCGCTGGCTGAACCCTTGGATTTCCTGCCCGCTTCCACCGGCGGGGTGAGCCAGCGCCCGTGCAGGGCGGTGACCGTCCATTGCGGCGGCAGTTGCAGATCGAAGCCGAAACAGGCGTCGGCCCCGGCGGTGACCACCAGGCGCTGATCGATGCGCCAGGTCCGGTCGCCGATGGTCAAGGTCGCCGCGACCGCGGTATCGAGCCCGTCCGCCATCGCCGGGGCGACCCGCGCCACGCCGGTCGGGGCGGCCAGGCGCCAGGCCCGCGCCCAGGCGGCGGATTCCGGTGGCGGCTGTCCACGCCAATCGGTCGGCACGCTGGCGGCGAACGGGCGCGACGAACTGAGCACCAGACTGCCGCCCTGATAGAGCGCGCCGGCCACGCGGGGCAGCGCCAGCGCCGACTCGCCCGCCGCCGCGAATCCGGTGAACGACGCCTCCTTGCTGCCGGCGGCCAGGGTCAGGCGCAGGCCATCGGCGGCCTGGGCCATCGCCACCACGCCGGGCCCCGGCTGGGTCGCGATCCAGCCGGCGGGCAACGCGAGCACCACCTGGGTCGGGGCCTCGCCGCGCCGGGTCTCGATCCGGCCGAGCCAGCGCAGCGGCATCTGGCCGTTCGCCGCGACCGCCGGCAGCGCGATCTCGACCACCTGTTCCAGCCCCCACACGGTCTCGGCCCGGCCGGTCGTGCCGCCCGGCGTCCAGGATATGCCCAGTCCCGCGCTGGCAGGACGACCGACCAGTTTCCAGGAACCATCGGCCTGCACCTCGAATCCATCGATGGCGAACGCGCCCGGCGTGGCCGAGGTCAGCACCGCATCGAGGCCCGCCGCCAGGGGCAGCGTCAACGTGCCCAGCCGTTGGCGTTCGTTGCCGCCATCGAGGCGTACCGACCACGCCAGGTGCACCGCATGCCGGCCTGGTCCGGGCAGGATGAGGTCGCGGGCGCGGCCAAAGCCTTCCGGCGCGGGCGTGGTCAACCCAGGAAGACCGGCGACCGTGATCGTGCCCGGATGGGTCGGCTCGATGATCCAGAGCGGGCAGCGGCGTGGGCCTTTCCCGGCCAGGGCCGCCGCATCGCCACCAGCGGCGCCGTCAGGCACCGCCACCGCGATCATCTCGGCGGTCAGCACCAGTTCGCGGTCGTCGGTCAGGCGGCCGCGCACGGTGGCGGTCTCGATCCAGGCGCCCTGGGGCGCAGGAAAACGAGGCTGCGATTCCAGACCCGCCTTTTCCGCCGCCGCCGCCAGGCGACGGTAATCGGCCAGCGGCATGAGCTGCCAGTCCTGCTTGCGGTCGAGCAGCAGCGCCAGCCGTTCGAGCGGCAGCAGCACCGGCTGCACTGGGGGCGCGTCAGCAGCGCCCGATGGTCCCAAGCACCCGAACAGCAGCGCCAACGCCGTGGCCATCATCCGTAGCGCCGGCTTCAGCCGGCTCGGACGGGCGACTGCAGTCGCCCGCAGCTGGACGTGCGATCCATCCCCTGGAACCGCCGGTTTCCAACCGGAAGGGCAATCGAAAAGGCCTGATTCCTGAGAACTTCCGTGTTTTCTTGCGGGTTGAAAACCGGCGGTCCCAGGAACGGCCGGATGCTCGGCGGGCTGAAGCCCGCCGTCCGGGCCGGCTGAAGCCGGCGCTACGCTAGGACGGATCACGGCTGCGCCCCGTCCTTGGACTTGGTGTCGGTGTCGGCGGGAGCGGTGGGTGGAGCGGGCGGTTCAGCGGGCACCGTCGCGGGCAATGGAACCGCCGCCGCTGCATGGGCGAACAGCGCCTCGCCATCGCGCCGGGCGCGACGCTCGCGGCGCCAGGCGGCGATCGCTCCACTGATCCAGGCCAGGGCCACCATCGCGAGGCCGATCACCACGCCCCACAGCAGGCCGCGCGTCGGCGGATCCCAGCCGCCGCTGCTGATCAGCACCGCGACCACGGCGGCCAAGGTCAGCGCCGCCAGCGCCTGCGGCCGGCGGCGCAGGAGCCACGCCCCGACCAGGCCGACGAGGGCGAGGATCAGGCCAGCCGCATCGAGCACCCCGCCATTGACCCAGCGGATGATCGTGCGGCCGCCTTCGCCGACCCGCACCAGGACGGCGTTGACCCCCGCCGGTTCGAGCCGCACGGTCAGGCCATCGGCCCGGGAAACATCGGCAAAATCGCAGGCATTATCTCGATACGGCTGTGGCAGCACCGCATACATCAGGCGACTCCACGTGCTCTCGTCGCGCGATTCCAGGCGCAGGTCGCCTTTCGCCGAGGTGATCAGCCGGCCGGCAGGCAGCCAGGCTTCGAGGGCGGTGTGCTGGACCGGGATCGGGCGCAGGCCGCCCGCACCAGCGACGCCGCCCAAAAGCGGCAACTCGAGCGCGACTTCGCCGCTCAGGCCCTCGATGCGGCCGGGCAGGCGCTGTTCGTAGATGAACGCGATCAGGTGCGGCTGCGCCGACTTCGCCTCGCCCAGGGTCAGCACCACGCCGCCATCCTGGCGCCGGCTCGGCCGCGCGGTGGTGCCATCGACGGCGGCCTCGACGAGTTCTGCGCCGGCGGGCAGGCGGAGTTCGATCGTCGGCCGGCTGCGCGTCGCGATCAGGGCGCGGCCGAGCACGCGCACCACGCCGTCTGGCGACACCAGGGCGGTGTAGCGCACGAGCGGGATCGCCGCGTCGGCCAAGGGCAGCAGTTCATGCCGGGTCACGGTGAGGGTGAGCGGCAGCGCGGTGGCGGCGCTGAAGCCCGCGACCGTTCCGGCCAGGCGCAAAGCCGGCGGCAGATCAGTGGCGGCCACCGCGTCGGCCTGGGACCCGGCGGCGGGCGCAGCGCTGACCTCCAGGTTTCCTTCGCGCGCCACCCCGGTCAGGGCGGTCAGGCGGGTGGCCTCGGGCACTCCCAGGGCCGGCACCTGGATCTGCACCGGCGCGCCGGATCCCAGGGCGGGCACGGCGACCTGGTGCTCAGCGGTCAGGGTGAACGCGCCCAGCACCGGGGCCTGGAAGCGCAGCTCCCAGGTGGTGGTCCCATCCTTGCGCGCGATCGCAGTGCGTTCGGCCAGCTGCGGCCCCTTGAACACCACCGACTCGTCGACCGAGGTCGGCGCGGTGACGCGCACGGCCGCCAGCGCGCTGTACCGCACCTCGCCGCGCCAGGTCAGCGTGCGGCGCACGCCGGATTCGGCGACGGTGAGGAGGTCCTCCTGGCGCAAGGTCAGTTCGCGCGCGCGCGGCGCGGCGGTGAACGCCAGCACCGGCGCAGCGCCGGATGCCGCGTCCTGACCGGCGAGGATCCAGGTGAACGCGAGCGGCAGCTCCTCATCGTCGCGCAGTTCCTTCGCGGCTGCGGCCAGGGCGCCTTCGCGGCGCACGGCCTCGGCATCGGTGCCGGTCAGGCCATCGCGCCTGGTCGTGGTCAGCGCCCACGAACGCGGCGCGGCGACGGCGAGCACGCCGCGCTGCTGGCGCGCGTCCTCGACCCGGATGGTCGGGATCAGGGCCTCGACCGGCTTGCCCGCTGCGGCATCCGCCTGACGCGGAATCGTCGCGCGTGCGCGCAGACGCAAGATCAGTTCGCCGCCGCCCATCAGCCGGTTGCGGAGGACGAAATTGGCGAAGGCGGGTTCGCTCGTCGTTCGCCTGGCGCCGCTATACTTGTCCCACACCACGTCATCGACCACCAGACCGCTGGTGTCCGTGAGTTCCCAGCCGGCAGGGATGCCCAACCGCACCGCGAACAGCCCGGCCTTGCGTACATCGAGCGCGATCACGGCGGTGATCAGGTCTTCCTCGGCGCCAAGCCGAACCAATTGCTGCACGGTGGCGCGCAGTTCCGGCACCAGCCGGGTCGCGGTGAGGGCGAGCGGTGGCGGCAGGGCGGCGAAGCGCCAGGCCGCGACCAGGGTGCGGTTGCCGAGCTTGAGTTCCGCCGGATCGATCTGGGCCAGGCCATCGGCCTTGTCGATCGCGAGCGCCAGGCCGGGCGCGGTGGCGAGGGCGATCTGGCCCTGGGCCCGCACCGCCTGCACCACCGACGGCAGCGCCAGCGCGATCGCCTGGGACTTGCCGGCGTCGACCGCCGGCAGCAGGCGTTCCAGGCGCAGCACCAGGTTCAGGGCGCCTTCGGCGGGCTCATGCAGATGCACGCTCAGCACGTCTTTTTCCCGTTCCCAGGTGCGCAGCCCGCGCACCTCGACCGCGAGCACCTGGGTCTCGGCCGGCAGGTTGACCTGGAAGGAGCGGATCGGCGCGCGCAGCACGGTGAGCGCGATGCCGACATCCTGGCGCAGGCTGCGCTCACCGACCGTCGCCAGCACATCGGTGCTGGCGAGGATCATCGGTTCGGCCGCGTTGGTCTGCACCGGCGGCTGCCATTGGATGCGCAGGCGGTCGGTACCGCCGACGACAGTCATCAGGCGCGTGAGGGTGCCTTCGGCCACCGTGGTCGCCGCCACCGCCGGGGTGAGCTGCACCGCCGCATCGGGTTCGGGCAGGAGCAGTTCCAACCGCCCCGCCGCAGCCGCAGGCAGGTTCAGATCGAGGCTGCGACGGCCGGTCGCGTCGACCGTCACCGGTGCTGCGAGATCGGCGGTGATGGCATAGGTGCCAGCCGTGGGCAGGTGGATGCGCAGAGCGGTGCGGTTGTCGACCGGCACGATCAGGCACGCGCCCGGTTTCAGTTTCGCGAGCGCCAGACCAGGGTTGGCCTCCGCGATCAGACCCTGCTTGTCCTCATTTCCCAGGTGACGTTTCGCCACCGCGGCAAGGTTTTCCCCAGGCGCGAGCACATGCACCAGGCCGCGCACGCGCTCGACCACCACCCGGGCGTCGGCACACGCGAACCCCGACAGCGCCATCTCGCCCGGCAGCGCCACGCTCGCCCAGCCCTTCACCAGGCTGGTCGCGGTCAGGGTCAGCTTGCCTTCGACCGCCGGCGTCCTGCCGCCGCTGACCTTGCCATTGAAGGCGAACCCGGCCAGCACCGCCGGCACCGGCGGCTCATCGGACCTGTCCTCCGGCGGCTTGGGCTGGGCTGCTTCCCACAATTTCACGAAGCGTTCGTAGGGCAGCAGCACGCCCTTCCCGCTCGGATCGACCTGGGTCACCTTCTCGGTCGGGATGTAAACCACCGGCGGAAGTTCCGCCGGTTCGCCGGCGAACAGCGGAGCGCAGGACAGGATGCAGGCGGCGAGGAGGGCGATGGGGCGCATGGCGGACCTAGTTGCTGATGGACGGCGGAAGGGAAGTAACCGGACGGTAACGGGTGGGTGACGTTCCGGGGAGCGGGGCGTAGCATGACTCAAAGCGGCGCCTGGAGTCGGCGCACGATTCGTCGCACAGCATCTCACTTCTTCCCCGAGGCCGGCTTCGCCATCTGCGATCGCGTCATCGCCATGAGCTTTCCAACAAACGCCTGCAATTCCGGGTTGCCAGCGCTGTCGCGGGCAAGGCGTTGCAGTTCCTCGGCCAAGCGCGCCGGGCTGGCGTTGCGCACGTTGGCCCACCAGTTGGCGGCGAGGATCTCACCGAGCTCGGCCGCGCAGGCGGCAGCACGCAGACGTGGACTCGGCGTAGCCGACAAGAGCGACCCCGGCAGCGGGCAGGCGAGTTCGCGCACGCTGCCCAGGCGGGTGTCGTGGTAGCGCACCCGCGCCTCGCCGAGCGGGCCGGCGCCATCATCGGCGGCGAGCACGACCTCGAACAGGGCGGTGACCTGGGCGTCCTGCTCCAGGCTGCCGGCATGCACGTCGTCCTTGCGGAAATCGCTGTGCTTCAGCCGGCGCTGATCGAAGCCGATCAGGCGCGCGTGGCTGATCCGGTTCGGATTCCAGCTCACCTGCAGTTTCGCATCGCGGCCGAGCACGCCCAAGCGCGCCGGCAGCAGGCGGGTGCGGAAGGCGGTCACCGCCTCGTCGTCGGAACCCAGGTAGACATGCTGACCGCCGCCCTGGTCGGCGAGGCGGTCGAGCGCGGCTGCCTCATAGCGCTGCGCCCCGCAGCCGACGACCAGCAGCGACACGCCCCGATCACGCCAGGCGGCCACGTGGCGCGAAGTCGACTCGGTGGCGCCGATCAGGGTCGCGCCATCGGTCGCCAGCACGACCCGCGCGGCGACGCCGGGCACCGCGCTCTCGCCGGCAATCTGGTAGGCAAGCGCCAATCCATCGCCGCAGTTGGTGCTGCCGCCGGGCCGGATGCCGTCGAGTGCAGCGCGGATGCGGTCGTGGTCGTTGCCGGCGGTCGCGGGCAGCACGACCCGCGCCTCGTCGGCGAAGGCCACGATGGCGAGGCGATCGGCAGCGGTCAGGCTGCCGATGAGTTCCTCCAGCCCACGGCGGACGCGGTCATAGCCGCCCGGTTGCGCCATCGAGCCCGAGGCATCGATCGCCAGGGTCAGGCGGAGCGGCTGGCGTTCGTCCGCCCCGGCCGGATTGCCGCGCACGCCGATCGCGACCAGGCGGGTGCGCGTGGCGGCCGTACCGGCCGCGAACGGCGCCGGTCCGGCTTCCGCCGCGACGGTGAAGGCCTCGCGTACCGAGGCCACCGCATCCCCGCACGGGGCTGGAGTCTGCGGCCACGCGAACGGCACCGCATTGACGAAATGCTCGACCTGCACCGCGCTCGGATCGACTTTTCCGCCCGAAGCCAGCACCGTGCGGGCGCGATCGAACGACGCGGTATCGGCCGCGATCGCCACCGTGTGGCGCGCATCGTCGCTGGTGGTGATGAACGGCGCCGTCGCGAAGGCGGCGGTGAACTCGGCGCGGTCGAGCCCGCCGGCGTCGGTCGGATCCAGCGTACGCGGTGTACCGACCACCACCCGGCCGTGATCGAGGCGCACCTGCAGCCCGACCGACCGCGCTGCGGCGACCAGGGCGCGGCCGCGCGCGACCTCGGCGGTGCCGGCGGTGTCGATGTGGGTCGCCGCCGCCGCCCAGGTCGCAGCCGACTCCGGTTCGACGATGAGCGGCAGGCGCGCGTCCTCGCCGGCCACCTGCGCCCCTTGGACAGCCCGGGACGGGGCGGCGAGGATGGCGGAGAGGTCTTTGGGGGAGAGCGGAGAAGGAGATTTGACCAGCGCGATTTTTCCGCGCGTATCGCGACTCAGATTTTCTGTTTCACGGTCCTGGTAGGATTCCCAATCGACTCTGCCGTCGATGTTTTGTCTGACCGAGGAATTCCCTCCGCCGACGGCGCAATCACGAATGTAGGAATAACGCGATGCATGATCGGCATGAGCAGGTTGATTGTTGACCACCGTGATCGCAGGTCTTGACGTAGACGGGGGAATCGTCGCTGCCTCGGATTTTCTCCCCACTTCCCGATGCCGTTCGTCCTCGACCTCGGCAAGTTTGAGATTCATCTCAAATGCCTGAGACCGGGAAACCTGGGCGATGTCGCTGAGGTCGCCCGCGCGTTGCCCTATTTTTTTTCGTTCTTGCCCATGGTCGCCATGTCCCTGCCGCTGATCCCCGTCCCGGTTCGGCGCGAGGATCTGGGCAAAATCCCGGTCAGCAATCGGCTTTTCGGGATTATGTCTGAAGTGGTCCACATTCCCATGTGCCGCATCCATGAATGCGTCAGCCGGAATCTGGCGCGAATCCGTGATTGATTCTTTGGCCTTCTCGGCTTTCTTCCTATCTTGTTCCGCGATCCGCCTTGCCGCTTCGGTCGCAACCGGATGTTCAGTTGCTCCTATCTCCCTATAATTTGCCACACCACCGACCTCCAGGTGGGAAACGGCTTCCTTCCGTCCCAAGACAACCAAAGCATCGCCCGCTGCGGCGGTATCAATTGGCAGGTTCAGGGCGGTGATTGGCGTCGGGAGTTCAGCTTCGGCAATCCGGCTGAAATAGACAGGCGTACTATTCGGTACTGGCCCAGAAGCAGGCGGCTCGACCGCATCGCGTGGCGCCTGCTTGGTCTTGGCCGCAGCGGGAGCAGTGCTGCCAATCCGTGTACGGCGGGATGGATCCTGTGGCCTGGCGGGAGAAACAGGTGCGGCCGGACGTTGCGCAGGGACTGGCGTCATGATCGCACCATTTGCGAACTTCGCGGTGGGATCCAGCGCCCAAACTCCGTCAGCACCGCCTTCTCGCTGCACCCCTGGCGCGGAGGCAGCATCCGGTGCACGAATCGTCTTGTCGCTGTCTGCCTTGATCTCGCCGAACCATCGCGATGAATCCTGCCCTTTATTCGCCTCAGAGATTTTCAGGTCGAGGATCGGCGCAGGGGCTTTCGTCTCCATGTCCACACGACCAGGCAGCCCCCGGAAGCCTCCCGTTGGCGCGCCCCCCTGGGGAACGGAAACGCCCTCCAAGATCGCCACGGACGCGGCTGCGGGCGCAGGGGGCGGTTGCGGGATGAGCGCCGTTCGAGTGACAGCAGGTTCAGACATTTCCAACGCGACGCTGCGATGATACCCGACATATTCCGGCTTCATGATCGCCGCCGCCACCACCATGACCACCAGCACCGCCGCCAGGCGGATCAGCACCGCCGGCCGGACCCAAGAGCGCGTCGGCTTCCACCAGGGGATCGGCGGGGACGGTGGTCGACCCGCCTGGGCGATCAGGGTTTCCAGACGGGCATCATCCAGGCTCGCCGGCGCCGCCGGCAGCGCCTGGCGCAAGCAGGCCTGCAGGGCGCGCAGCGCGGCCAGTTGTGGCTGCAGATCCGGACGCTCCGCAAGGACTTTTTCAACCTTTTCAGCGGTGGCGGGGTCGAGCACGCCGTCGGCGTAGGCGCTCAGGACGATCGCATCCTCGTAACCGGGAAGCAGGGGGGCGCTCATGACCAGGCCCCTGCCGGGGTGGGTTGCCCCGTTGGTTCAACCTGGATGGTTGGGTGCGAGATTGGCATCGCCTCCGAAAGCGCGCGCAAACTCGGCATGGTCCGCAGGCGGTTGAGCCCTTCATGCAGCAGGACGCCGACGTGGCTCACGGACTTCCCCAATCTGGCCGCGATGTCCTGGTAGCTGAGCCCATCGCGGTAGCGCAGCACCACGGCGGCGCGTTCGAGAGCGGGCAGGGCGGCGACCGCCGACCACAGGGCGGTGCGTTCCTCGGCGTCGGCCACGGCCTTCGCCGGGGTCTGGTCGGGCGCGGTGGCCGGATCGGATCGCTCCGGCTCTTGGCCCGGAGCCTGGCCGCGTCGCCGCAGGCGGTCGATGCAGTGGTTGCGCACCACGGTGCAGAGCCAGCCGCCAAGACCGGGCTGCCTGTCGCCGGCATGCGTGAATCGCGTCCTCGTCAACGCCGGCGCCTCGCGACACAGGCGCAGAAAGCCCTCCTGCACCGCGTCCTGGGCCGCGTGGGGGCAGCCCAGCAACGCATGCGCGGTGCGCAGGAGATCGGCCTGATGCCGGTCGATGAGGGTACGGAATGCGTCCATGTCGCGGTGTTTCTGCCAGCGGGCCAGTACGGCCTGGTCCGATTCGGTCTGCTGCACAACCTTCTCTACGGACATGGGGCGACTTTCTTAGCCACGAACTGAGAACGGAGCAACCGACCGCCGGTTCGCGTCGGAACCGGTCAGTGGGGCAGGGTGTAGGCCAAGCCGGGCAAGATTCGGTAACGCCTTGGTAACGAACCCTCATGGGAGTCGAATGATTGGGGTAGGGACGGCCCTTTCGGGCCGCCCCTCCCTCCGAACCGTACGGGC
>CAZZJC010000040.1:0-48829 GCA_964654285.1 uncultured Candidatus Kuenenia sp. | reverse complement strand
AAGAGCGGCAAGATCGCCATCTTCGACCTCGGCGGCGGCACCTTCGACATCTCGATCCTGGAAGTGGGCGACGGCGTGGTCGAGGTGCTCTCGACCAATGGCGACACCCACCTGGGCGGCGACGACTTCGATGATGCGATCATCACCTGGCTCGCCGACGCCTTCGCCAAGGAAAACGGCGGCCTCGACCTGCGCAAGGACAAGATGGCCTTGCAGCGCCTCAAGGAATCCGCGGAAAAGGCCAAGAAGGAGCTGTCGCAGGTCACCAGCGCCCAGATCAGCCTGCCCTTCATCACCATGGTGAACGGCCAGCCCAAGCACCTCAACACCAACCTCAGCCGCGCGACCTTCGAGAACATCACCAAGCACCTCATCGACCGCTGCCGCAAGCCGTGCGAAAGCTGCCTGAAGGACGCCAAGCTCACCCCGGCCGAGGTCGACGAGGTCATCCTGGTCGGCGGTTCGACCCGCATGCCGTGCGCCCAGCGCGTGGCGGAGGAGATCTTCGGCAAGAAGGCCAAGATGAACGTCAACCCCGACGAGGTCGTCGCGGTCGGCGCGGCGGTGCAGGGCGGCGTCCTCACCGGCGAGGTGAAGGACGTGCTCCTGCTCGATGTCACCCCGCTGTCGCTCGGCATCGAGACTGAAGGCGGCATCATGGCGGTGCTCATCGAACGCAACACCACCATCCCGACCACCAAGACGCAGACGTTCTCGACCGCCGCCAACAACCAGCCGGCGGTCGACGTGCAGGTCTACCAGGGCGAGCGCAAGATGGCGCGCGACAACCGCCTGCTCGACAAGTTCACCCTCGACGGCATCCCGCCCGCCCCGCGCGGCTATCCCCAGATCGAGGTCACGTTCTCGCTCGACGCCAACGGCATCCTGGAAGTGAAGGCGCGCGACAAGGCCACCGGCCGCGAGCATCAGGTGAAGATCCAGGGTTCGTCGGGCCTGTCGAAGGCGGACATCGAACGCATGGTCGACGAGGCCAAGAAGAACGAGGCCGAGGACAAGAAGAAGGAGGACCTCGCCAAGGCCCGCAACAAGGCCGAGCAGGCGATCCACCAGATCCGCGACTCGCTGAAAGAGCACAAGGACAAGCTGCAGGGCAGCGAAGAGGCCGACATCACCAAGGCGATCGAGGCGGTGGAAAAGGTCCGCGCCGGCGAGGACACCGCCGCGATCGAGGCCGCCGTCGCCGAGATGGAGAGCGTCTCCTCCGCCTGGGGCAAGCGCATCTACGAGGCCACCATGCAGGCCAAGCAGGCCGCCGGCGCGGCCGGTGCGGCAGGCGCGTCCGGTGCAGGTGCCGGACCAGGACCGCAGCCGCAAGGCGGTGGCAAAGGCGATGACAACATCAAGGATGCCGACTTCACCGTGCAGAAATAAGGCGATCCACATGATCTTCGGCGGCCTCGGGCTGATCGCCCCGCTCGCAATCCCCCTGCTGGCGCCGCTGCTGCCGGTTCTCATGCCGGTGTTTCCCATCACGACCCAGATCCTGCTCAGCCTGCTGCTCTATCCCACCACCCTTCACGGTCATCCCTGACCACGACCACCAAACCAGGAGTCATTCCATGAGCAAATCCGCTCTCCAGCCCATCGGCTCGCACGTCCTCGTGCGCCGCGCCACCGCCACCGAGAAATCCAAGGGCGGCATCGTCCTGCCGGAAAAAGCCAAGGAAAAGCCGCAGGAAGGCACCGTCGTCAGCGTCGGCAACGGCAAGATCCTCGAAGACGGCAAGCGCCAGCAGATGCAGGTGAAGGCCGGCGACCGCGTGCTGTTCACCACCTACGGCGGCACCGAGGTCAAGCACAACGACGAGACCTATCTCGTGGTCGAAGAATCCGACCTCCTCGCCGTCATCGCCTGATGCGACAACGGCCATAGCGCCCCACCTGCGGCGTTGGTCGTCAGTCATTGGGCGCTGCCCAACTCCTTCCTCCCGCCTTGCATCTGGGGCACTCTGACCGTTGTCGCGGCGTCCCGTGGTAATTGAACGGATGAAGACAGACGGCCTGAACTAAAAACGCCGGGATTCCTGATCGGAATCCCGGCGTTTTTTTTGGTGATGCACTGCCGATGCACGCCGATGGGACTCCAGACTTGGTGCCGGGGTGAGGCCTGGTATCATTCGCCATCCCCGATTTGGAGCCATCATGAGCCATCCCGCCGTCCCCATCGTCATCAGCCTGCTGGCCGCCGCCGCCGCTGGAGGCGCGTGGGTCACGACCACGCATGCGCAGGCCCAATCGCACCTGATCGCGGCCGATTCCGAAAGCCGCAACTTGGCGCAGGCCAGGGATACCGCTGGCCTGATCAAATCCATAGAGAGCCAGCGAGAGGACGACCGGAAGCGCCAGGAAGCCTTGCTCGATCGGCTCAAGACCCTCGAATCCCGCCTTGCCGCGGCGGAAAAGCGCCCCGATCCGGTGACCGGCAACGATGCCGACACGGTGTGCGCGGCGCTGGCGCTGGCTGAACGGCGCGGCGAGGAGAACTCGATCAGCGCCTTGGCCGTCCTGCTGCGCCGGGTGGATGTGGACCGCTTTTACCGGGAAATGGAACGGCTCGCCGCCGGGCCGCAGGCCGACCGGTTGATGAATGCCATGTTCAGCGACAGCGACATGGCACCGGATCGCCGGATGGTCCCGATCCTCAAGGCCCTGCTCGGCAACGGCGCGGTGCGCACCGATGGTTACCGCGCCTCACGCATCGTCACCCTTCTCGCCGGACTCGGCCCCGACATGCAGCCGTTGCTGACGGAACAGGTGCAGAAGCTCCTGGATTCCCCACGTGAGTTCGAGGTCGACCAGCGCCTGGCGCGCGCGTTCATCCTCAGCGGCCTTCCCACCGCGCACGTCCAGGCCCTGCGCGGCCTGCGGTCCCAGCGCTATTACCATCGCGGCGCGCGCGACGCGACCTGGAGCCAGCTCGCCGACGTCTACGCCCCGGTCTACCGCTTCCCGGCGATCGAATTCGAGGAGAAGGACGACAACAAGCTGAGCGACGTCCAGAAGAACGCGATCAAGGACACCGAAGCCTGGATCAACGAGAACCGCGCCATCCTCGCCTACGATCCCGCCAAGCGCCGGATGTCCCTCGTCGCCGGCAGCGTGGCCACCACCCCGGCCATCGCTCCCGAAGCGAAGCCGGGCCAGCCTCCGGCCGGCAGAACGCTCCCCCCGAAACTCGCCGTGGAAAAAGCCGAATCCAAGCCAGTTCCTAGCGTCAAAGTCCCACCAGAGAAGTCCGAGCCGAAACCCGAGGCCAAACCGGAAAAGGCCCTGGACGGATTCTGAGGGCCGGTTCCATGCAGCCGCGTCGCTGGAGCCCTCTGCTTCTGTCCCTGCTGAGCCTGCTGGCTCCAGCTGATGAAGCCCCTGTCCCGACGCCGGAACCTGGCCTGAAG
This sequence comes from uncultured Candidatus Kuenenia sp., assembly GCA_964654285.1. Classification (GTDB taxonomy): domain Bacteria; phylum Planctomycetota; class UBA11346; order UBA11346; family UBA11346; genus BJHQ01. Next base: position 45,413 of record CAZZJC010000040.1, on the reverse strand, counting down.
CCTTCGCGCTGATGCTGAAGATCCGTTATCGCGCCCGCTTCGACCAGGCCGGCATGTAAGGCCGCCCTATGACCGCGCCCGGGGGGGTCTTCGGCCAAGTCAGCGGTTTGCCGACCTTCGCTCCTGCATGCAGGGGTGACCAGCCGCCCTGGGCCAGACTCAGCGATCTGCCTTCTGCGCCAGGATCGGCTTGCCGTCGGGACCTGGACGGACCTCGAACCCAGCGGCGTTGACCGCGGGGATGGGTTTGCGCAGGCCCACGACGAGTCCGGGCGGGTCAAGCTCCTGATGGACCGGCGAGCCATCGCTGGAGGTCACTTTCGCGGTGAGCGGGATGACCCGGTAGGCCCCGGCGGTTCCCGCCGGATCCAGGTTCACGCTGCCGGTGACCTTGCCGTCGCGGACGTAGTCCACCTTCACCGGTTCGGGCAGCAGGTTGGTCAGGCTGAAAGTCCAGGAATTGGGCTCGTCCCGGCGCGGCTTGGCGCGGTAGGCCCTGATCCAGCCGGCGCTGATGCTGCCGATATCGAGCGGACGTTCGCGCACCTGGCGCACCGCCGGCGCCTGGCCTTCCTTGAAATTCTGCTCGTATACCGTCAGCGGGCGTCCGGACCGGTCCACCGTCGCCACCACCGAGGTGTGATGGGCCATGGTGGCGGTGGCCTTGCCGAATCGGCATTTCACGTCGCGATATTGCAGGATATCGCCGGGCCGCACTGCAGCCGCGGTCTTGCCCGGCAGGTAGGTAGCCACCAGGTCGCCCCATACGTAGTCGCCCGCATTCGGCTGGTCCGGCCCGAGCTTGCTCGTCGCGAAACCGGCCCCGGCGACCCGCAGGGCCTCATCCGCGAGGTGCGCGCATTCGCCTCCGCCCACCTGCTTGCCGGTCCAGCTTTGCGCCGCCGCCAGCACCCGGTCGGTCAGATCCCCGGCGTTGAGCGTCGTCGCAACGAGGAGCAGCAGGAGCGCGCACAACGGGATCTTGGTCATCATGGTGGCATAGCGCTGCGCAGCATCCGTTCCAGAACCGGAGCGTACCCACCGCATATCCTGCCTTCCCGGTGGAATCGCCAGGGATTGACCCGCGGGATGCTGCGGACCTGAACTCGTTTCGGAACTCAGTCCATGGCGAGTCGACGCTTTCGGAAAACGAAGCATCGCTGGTCTGTCGCAGCCCACGATCACGGGCGCCGCATGGCGGCATTATTCAGGATTCACCAACTGGTTGACGGATAGAGCCTGGATCAGCGGGCCTCGGCCCGCACGAATCTCGGGTTGTCAGGTACAGATCAATCCCTCGCGGCCACCGGAACCGTGCCTGGGTTCGTCAACCTGTTGGTGCCTCCTCAGCAGGCAACGATCTCCACCATACGGTGGGCGGCTTGTTCGACTGGCCAACGCCGCAACATGGCGTGGGGAACGACCGCGCATGCGCTCCACGGCCAACCGGCAAAACCACCGGACGAGAGCCCCGGCGGATCGATCGAGGCGATGCCTCGTCGCCTCCGTTCCATTGCTGGCGCTGGTGACGCTGGGCAGCCTGGTCGCCGAGGACTCCTGGCCCCGCTTCCGCGGAGCCGGCCGCGACGGACATGCGATCACGACCGGATCCATCGCCGCCTGGCCCAAGGAAGGGCCCGTGCTCGCCTGGAAATCCGGGGAATGCGGCCAGGGTTATGCTGGCGTGGTGGTGTCCCAGGGATTCGTCGTGACCGCCGGCGTCGTCGAGAATGAGACCCGGATCCTGGCGTTCGGTCTCGATGGGAAGCTGCGCTGGCAGCAGGCCAATGGCTCCGGCGCCTGGAAGCCTGAAGCGGGGAAGCGGAAGTGGGCCGCGGGTTACGGCGGCAGCCGCGCGACCCCGACCATCGCCGATGGGGTGGTCTACCATCTAGGCCATGCCGGCCGCCTGGCGGCCTACCGGCTCGCGGACGGGACTCCGCTCTGGCACCGTGATCTCGACCGGGATTTCGCAGGTAGTCCCAATGAATGGGGCTACAGCGAGTCGGTGCTGGTCGAGGATGGAGTCCTGTACTGCCAGCCCGGCGGTGCGCAGGCGCAGATCGTCTGCCTGGACGCCAAGGATGGCAAAGATCGCTGGCGCTGCGCCGGCATCCTGGACGAGGCGCGCAAGGCCCCGGATACCGCCTCCAACGCCTCGGGCGTGCTGGTCGAGATCGCCGGCGTGCGCCAGTTCGTCACCATGACGACGCGCAACGTGGTCGGAGTCGAAGCCGCGAGCGGCAAGCTGCTCTGGACCCACCGCCACGCCAACCGCTTCGCCGAGAATTGCGAGATCCCGCAATATGCGGCTGGGATCCTCTGGGTGTCGTCCGGCTACCGCCACGGCAGCGAGGGCTACCGGATCGAACGCGGCAAGGATGGAGCTTTCAGCGCCACCCAGGTCTGGCGCGAAGGTATCGCCGACAACCTGCACGGTGGTCCCATCGCCATCGACGGATTCCTGTACGGCGCAGGGTACGACCACGCCGGAGCGTGGTGCCTGGAAATCGCCACCGGTATGCTGCGCTGGCGCGATCCGGCCATCCGGCGCAGTTCGTTCGTCCGGGTCGGGACGCAACTCATCGTCCTGGGCGAGAACGGCAGCGTGCAGCTCTGCACACCGGCCCCGGACCCCCAGAAGCGCCTGCAATATGCGGCCGGATTCAGCCTGCCCGGCAAAGGCCTCTGCCTGACCCATCCCGTATGGTGCGATGGACGGCTCTACCTGCGCCGGGGACCGGAACTCTTCTGCTACGAACTCGCGGCAGGGCAGAAACCAGGGCCAGCGTCGAAACCCTGAGCCGCTCCCGACCCGGGCATCAGCCGGGTCAGAACCGGTAGCCGACGATCAACGATGCGTTGATGTCGCCGCTCTTCACGTGGTAGGTGCCGGTGCCGCTCGGCGCCGTGATCTGGTGCGTGCTGTCCATGCCGAGCCAGCCGAAGGATGCGCCGAGGAACGGATCCTCGTAGCTCTCGGCGAAGATCAGGTTGAGGTCGGCGCCAAAGCAGCGCACCGGGGCGGTGTCGGCGTAGGCGCGCCCGCCGGTCAGGTCGTTCTCGACCTGCAGGGAGGCCAGGCCGTAGCCGGCGTGGCCGATCAGCTCCAGGTTGAGGAAGCGGGCGATGCGCAGGTAGGGGCCGAGTTCGAAGCGCGGGACGATGGCGCGGTACTTGTAGTTCCCCCCATAGGCCTGGTTGCCGTTGTAGCCGGGCAGGCCGTAGCCGGTACCCGACTGCGGCGTGCGGGAGCGGTCGTCGTAGGAGACACCGAAGCCGAGGGCGAGGCCCATGCCGTCATGGCCCAGGCCGCGGACCCAGTCGGCGCTGAAGCGGAACGCGGTGTCCCAGGCGCTCTTGTCGTCGATGTTGGTCGTGCCGCTGGAGCTGATCTGGCCGCGCTTGCCCGCCATGGTGGCGGAGAAGCGCAGATCGGTGAAGCGCGTGTCATCTTCGCTGGCGGCGAGGCCCGGTCCGAGGCATCCGATCGACAAGGTGGCGGTGCCGATCACGGCCGTGAACAGGGAAACGGTGGCGGTGGTCTGACGATTCATGACGGGTTCCTTGCAGCCGGGACGCACGGCGGGGCTGCCGCAGGATGGCGGCAGCCCGGCCATGTCGCCCGCCGCCTGCGGCCGGGCGGCGGGGTCCGGGTGACACGCAGCCGGTGTGCAGCGCGGCGGTCAACCCGGGCGGGGAAAACGCTAGAACCGGTAGCCGACGAACAGGTTGTAGGTGGGCGCGCCGTTCTTGACCGCGTATTGGACGTCCGCGCCGCCCTTCATCGCGGTGTGGTCGCTGCTCGAGGACAGCCAGCCGACGCCGGCGCCGGCTTCAAGACCGACGATGGGAACCGACACCACGGCGTTCAGGTTGGCGCCGTATTCGGTATAGCGCGAGGACTGGTTCTGGCTGGTGCCGGCGGTGGTCGCCTTGAGATCGGCCGTGCCGACCCCGGCGAAACCCAGGAGTTCCAGCTTCAGCACGCTGGGGATGATGGCGAAGTACGGCCCGGCGCTGAGATGCCCGGAATAGGACTTGTATTCCAGATCGCTGCCTTCGGCGGTGCCCTTGCGCGTGTCGACCGTGACACCCGGCCCGAACGAGAAGCCGACGAACACCAGGGGGATGGTCCACATGTAGTCGACGTTGCCGCGCACGCCCTGCGACCAGCCGCTGCTGCTGGTGGTGCCGCCCAGCGACGAGGAGTTGCTGGTGATCTCGCCGGTCTGACCGGGGTAGGTCACCCCCAGGCGGATCTCGGAGGCGCTGACGGTGGCAGTGCCCAGGACGCAGGCGGCGAGGGCGGAAAGACGGACGGGACGCATGAGTGGATCCTCCATGGGGTTGGCTGAGCATGACACCTGAAACGCGGGTTGCGACCCCCTCCTGATGCGCGCAGCCTGGGTGCCGATGCCGATCCGGTTGATACACCCGGCGGGCGCTGCGCTCGCCTGTGGCATAGGCGATGGACCTGGCATCATGCCGGCATGCCGCTGCCGCCACCCGTCGTTCCTCTGAACGAAACCGCGATCATCGACGAGGCGGCGGCGGCGCTCGGCCAGGATCTCGCCGTGCTCATGGATCGCGCCGGCGAATTGCTGGCCCGCGAAGCGCAGCGCCTGGTGCCCCAGGGCCCGGTGCTGGTCGCCTGCGGACCGGGCAACAATGGCGGCGACGGCTACGTCTGCGCCCGCCGTCTCGCCGAGGCCGGCCGCACGGTCGCCGTCTGGCCGATCCAGCCGCCGCACACCCCGCTCTGCGAAGCCGCTGCGCGCCGGCTGCCGCCCGCGGTACCGCGGCTCGACGCCGCCCCGGGCGAACCGCCCGCGCTGATCATCGATGCCATCCTCGGCGCCGGCACCCGGGGCAGGCCGCGCGAACCCATCGCCGGCGCGATCAACGCCCTGCGCGCCCTGAAGGCGCCGGTGCTCGCCGCCGACGTGCCGAGCGGCCTCGGATCCGACTGCTGTCTGCACGCCACCCTGACCGTCTGCCTCCAGGCGGCGAAGCAGGAGCTGGTCCGGCCGGCGCACGGGAAGAGCTGCACCCGCGAATCCAAGACCGTCGACATCGGCATCCTGCCCGCCGCCTGGCAGGAGATCCAGCCCGCCTGCCTGCGCCATTTCCCGCTGCTCAAGCGCAACGGCCACAAGGGATCCCACGGCGAACTGCTGGTGATCGGCGGCGGCATCTTCCCCGGCGCCCTGGCGTTCGCCGCCCGGGCGGCGGTGCTGACCGGCTGCGACCTGGTGCGGGTCTGGACCGCCGGCGAATCGCCCCTGCCGCCCACCATCGTCGCCCACCGCCAGGCGGCGCCGTGGCTGGGCGCGGCCGACCCCAACGAACTGACTCCGCTGCTGGTGCGCGCGAGCGCCGTGCTGATCGGGCCGGGGCTCGGCCGCGAGGCCGGCACCGTCGAGGCGATCCAGCAGGCGTTCAGCCTGGCGCTCGAGATGGGCGTCCCCATCGCGGTCGACGCCGACGGCATCGCCGTCCTGGCCGACACCATGCGCGACCTGCCGCCCGGCGACGGCCGGCTGCTCATCACCCCGCACCGGGGCGAGGCGCGCAGCCTGCTCGGCCTCGATGCGGTGAGCGAAGAGGCCATCCACGCCTTCGCTCGGCCCGACCGGGTCGTGCTCGCCAAGGCCCCGGTCGATCTCGTCACCGACGGCTGGCGTTGGCAGCGCAACCATCGCGGCAATCCGCGCATGGCGGTGGGCGGCACCGGCGATGTCCTCGCCGGTCTCGCCGCCGGCCTGATGGCGCGCGGCGCGCTGCCCTTCGACGCCGCCCGCATGGCGGTCCTGTGGGCGACCACCGCTGGCGACCAGCTCTGGCAGGAACTCGGTCCGTGCTACACCGCCGAGGATCTCCTCGACCGCCTGCCGCGCGTGCTCAAGGAGTTCCTGGAGCCGATGCGGATGTGGCCGCCGATGTCGCGCTGAGCGCAGGCCGCCGGCTCCGGCCGTCCGCCTCGCCGCGCCCGCGCAGCCTGCGGCTGCCAGCGAACTTCCCCGCTGCGCTGGGTTCCGGCTACGCCGGAAGGGCCGGCTGCGCCGTCCCACGTTCTTGGTTGTCCGAGGGCACGCCCCCGTAACGCGCCTGCGGCGCTCCCCCACGCAGCCTGCGGCTGCTCAGGACAGTGCCGCGCCTCCGCAGGCATGGCGGTTGACCCGGCGCGATCCGCCGTCCACGCTCCAGCCCGCACCACATGGACCCTGACTCGACCGTTTCATGCCAGCGCTGCGGTGCTCTGGTCACCACCGACGAGCTGGGCCTGGGCCTCGCCGTGCGGATCAACGGCGAGATCATCTGCCCGCTCTGCGTCGACACGCTGCCCACCGCCGCCCAGCTGAGCATCAACCAGGTCCGGGCGATGAAGGGCCTGAGCGCGGTCACCTACACCGTGACCGATGCGCGGGTGAAGATCGCGCGCCTCTTCTCGTTCTCCACCGCCGGCATGATCAATCAGCACCGGCGCGCCCTGGCGAACAACCAGCTCTTCGCGGCGCCGCCCCTGCCGGCCAAGGTGCCGGCCTCGGAAGCGCCCACCATCGCTGCGGAAAAGGCGGTGTCGGAAAAAGCGGAAAAGCTCGTGCGCGAACGCGGCAGCAGCGCGACCCGCAGATCGCCACCGGCCCCGCCGGTGGCGCCGGGCAAACCGGCCTCGTCCACGACGCACCCACGCCCGGACCAGACCCGCAAGCTGGCGATCCAGGTCGGCGCGGGCATCGGCCTGCTGGCCGTCGGCGCGATCACCTGGGTGCTGTTGACCGACCGTACGCCGGCGCCGGCACCGAGGATCCCGGCCCCACCGACGGCAGCTGACGGCGGGACACCGGCCCATATCCCTGCTGTGATCCAGGGCCCGACCCGGACGACCTATCCCGCCGATCCGCTCCAGGCCTGGGCCAAGGCCAAGGCCGATCCCGCCTGCCCAGGCGAGGTCATGCAGGCGATCGACGACGAGGTCCGGCGCGCACTCAACCGTCGTTTCGACCTGATCGACACCGCGATCACCGAGGGACGGCTCAACGAGGCCCGCACCCTCTTCGCCGAGACCCTCATCCCCAACAGCGGCGACTTCCGCGACATCAACGAGCGCGCCGCCGCCACCCGTATGCGCCTGGCCGCCGCCCGGCAGGACGCGTTGTTCAAGCCGCCGACCGCGAATCCGCCGGTTCCGCCGCAGACGCCGCCGTCCGTACCAACACCGCCAGCCGACCAGCCACCGCCGACGGCGGTGCCGACGCCGACCAGCCCGCCGACGACGGTCGCGGCCCCGCCGGCCACGCCTCCGGTGGTGCAGGTGCCGGAGACCAGGCCGCCGGAGGACCTCAAGCCGCCGGTCGACGCCAGGATCGAACCTGGCACGGCGGAAGCCTGGATCCCGTCGGTGTCCGGCCAGCGGCCGGAACCGCTCGACGGATCGGTGACCCTGCCCTCGCCGTGGCCGGCGGGCATGGGTGTCTTCCACCGCAGCAAGGCCGGCATCGCCGACCGCCATGCGCTGACCATCGAGATCCCGGCCGCGAAGACCGCAGGCGGCGGCGTGGTGCTGGCGCTCCAACGCGCCTATCCCAGGCGGCAGAGCCTGAACGTGCGGGTGATCGCACCGGGCGGCAAGTCCGCCCTGCCGCTCGCCGCGCTGACCTTCGATGCGGACGCATCCTGGCAGGTCTTCGCCATCGCCCTGCCGCAGGTGGTCGCCGCCGGCGGGCCGCCGGGCGCGCCGCCGCCGGCCACCATCACCCTGCGCCTGGACGATGTCGACCGCTTCCCCAGCGATCGCGGCTTCCTTCTCGGCAATGCGGTGCTGGTCGCAGGTCGCGCGCCGACGCTGCGCGATCTGCCCCTGCTGCCGTCGCCGCTGATCGCCGGCGACGTGGTGGCGGACGAACGCTGGCGCGCCGCCCTCACCGCCCGGCTGAACGAGATCACTCCGCGCCGGCGCATGCGGGCGGGCCGGGTTTCGCTGGATCCGAGCCAGGTCTGCGTCGTCGGTGAACTGCCGGAGCAATGGCAGCCGCTGCGCGACGCCACCGCCCGCGCGCTGGGCACCCGGCCGGAGCACATCCCGACCTCGCGCCTGGTCCGCAGCGCGGCGATGTGGGAGACCTTCCAGTTCAAGCCCGAGGTCGCCCCGATCGACAACGCGGTCACCACCCTGGTCGCGCTGATCGGCGACCGCGCCGGCGGCTTCGACCGCGTCGACGAGGTGCATGCCTGGGCGCAGCAGCAGCGCAAGGCGATCATGCAGGGCAATCCGATGAAGGTGCGCGGCGGCATGCTGCCGGTGCTGACGATCGGTCCGGCGGTGCCTGCACCTGGCACCGACCCGGCTCTCTACCTCGGCGCCTGGGCCAAGGTCCGGCAGGAATGGCTCACCCAGGGCCTGCCGCTCATCGACCTGACCCCGGCCCAGGGCGCGGGGAGCGACGAACTCGTGGCCCAGCGCGCCGGCGATCGTCTAGGCCAGGGATTGCGGCAGTTCGCGTGGCAGATCAACTGGCTGCTCAGGACGCAATGAACCTCCTCCGCCTCGCCACCCGCCGCAGCCGCCTGGCCCTCTGGCAGGCGCGCTGGGTGGCGGCCAGCCTGCGCCGCGCCCATCCCGGCCTCGTCGTCCGCCTGGTGCCGGTCGACACCGGCGGCGATGTCGACCTGAAGACGCCGCTCTACGCCCTCGGCACCATCGGGGTCTTCGCCAAGGAGGTCCACGCCGCCATCCTCAGCGGGCGGGCCGATGCCGGCGTGCATAGCTGCAAGGATCTGCCGACCACCTGGCCGGTCGGACTCGGACTCGCCGCCACGCCCGAGCGCGCGGATCCGCGCGATGTGCTGGTCGGGGCCGAGTCCCTGGCGGCGCTCGCGCCGGCGGCGCTGCTCGGCACCTCCAGCCTGCGCCGGCAGGTGCAGGCGCTGGCGCTGCGGCCCGACCTGCGCTTCGTGGCGCTGCGCGGCAACGTCCAGACCCGGCTCGCCAAGATCGCCGGTGGCGAAGCCGCGGCGACGATCATGGCGATGGCCGGTCTGCATCGGCTCGGCCTGTTGCGCAGCGCCCGCGCGACCCCCCTCTGCCCGTGGACGATGTGCACGCCCGCACCCGCCCAGGGCGCCGTGGCGATCGATTGCCGCAGCGACGATCGCCGCACCCGTCGCCTGCTGACCGCGCTCGACCATCAACCGACGCGGACCGCGATCACCATCGAACGCGAAGTCCTGGCCAGCCTCGCCGGCGGCTGCTCGCTGCCGTTGGGATGCCTCGTCGCCCGCGATGGCGCCCGTTGGCGCGGCCTCGCGCGGCTCGGTCGCGACGGCCGGCTGGTCACCAGCGCCGCCAGCGGCCCGGCGGCCGTCCTGGCGGACCGGCTGCTCGCCGGCTTGAACCTCTGACTTTGAATCTGCAATGCAAAAAATCGCAAGTGAGCCCCCCATGCATGGCGGGAACAGGGACTTTTGCGGCGCCAAATGAGCGCCGGCCGGCCCCGCAGAAGAGGTGCAATCGCGATTTTCGGGCGTAGCTTCCGCCGCCCCAAGGAACCGCACCATGGCCAAGCCCACCCCCAAAGTCGCCCTGCTCACCGCCGGCGGGCTCGCTCCCTGCCTCTCGTCCGCCGTCGGCGGCCTGCTGGAACGCTACAGCGAGATCGCGCCGCAGATCGAGATCATCGGCTACCTCGGTGGCTACAAGGGGCTCCTGCTCGGCGAATCGGTCACCGCCACGCCGGAGGTCCGCTGCCAGGCGTCGGTGCTGCACCGCCACGGCGGCAGCCCGCTCGGCAACAGCCGGGTGAAGCTCACCAACGTCGCCGACTGCGAGAAGCGCGGGCTGGTCAAGAAGGGCCAGAATCCCCTGCACGCCGCCGCCGAGCAGCTGCGCAAGGACGGCGTCACCATCCTCCACACCATCGGCGGTGACGACACCAACACCACCGCAGCGGATCTCGCCAAATACCTGGCCGAGAACAACTATGGCCTGACCGTGGTCGGCCTGCCCAAGACCATCGACAACGATGTCTTCCCGATCCGCCAGTCGCTCGGCGCCTGGACCGCGGCGGAGCAGGGCGCGATCTACTTCGAGAACGTGGTGAACGAGCAGTCCGCCAACCCGCGCATGCTCATCGTGCACGAGGTCATGGGCCGCAACTGCGGCTGGCTCACCGCCGCCACCGCCAAGGTCTACCGCGAACGCCTGGCGCACCTCGGCTTCCTGCCCAGCTTCAACCTCGCACGCCACCACAAGGACATCGACGGCGTCTACGTGCCCGAGCTCGCCCTCGACATCCAGGCCGAGGCGCACCGCCTCAAGGCCGTGCTCGACCGCAAGGACTGCGTCAACCTGTTCGTCTCGGAAGGCGCCTGCGTGAGCCAGATCGTGGCCGAGATGGAATCGCGCGGCGAGAGCGTGCCCAAGGACGCCTTCGGCCACTACAAGCTGGATGCGGTGAACGTCGGCAACTGGTTCAGCAAGCAGTTCGCCAAGCTGATCGGGGCCGAGAAGACCCTGGTGCAGAAGAGCGGCTACTTCGCCCGCGCCGCCGCTGCCAACGCCGACGACCTGCGCCTGATCAAGAGCATGGTCGACCTCGCCGTCGAATGCGGCCTGCGCGGCGAATCCGGAGTCATCGGCCATGACGAGGATCGCGGCGGCATCCTGCGCGCCATCGAGTTCCCGCGCATCAAGGGCGGCAAGCCCTTCAACCCCGACGTGCCCTGGTTCGACGAGCTGCTCAAGGGCATCGGCCAGCCGCGTGGCGCCACGGTGGCGGTCAAGCACGGCGGCGAGGAATAGCCCGGCGACCCGGCCGCGCACCGTTGGTGCGCGGCGCGGTCAAAGCCGGCGTGAGGACGGAGTCAGGTTCTCGCAGCCGTCGGCGGTGACGACGATGTTGTCCTCGATGCGGATGCCGCCCCAGGCCGGATCGTAGAGGCCGGGTTCGACCGACATCACGTTGCCCTGGACCAGCCGTTCGCGGCTGCCGCGGATGAGGAACGGCGTCGGCTCATGGTAGCGGAAGCCGACCCCGTGCCCGGTCAGGTGGACGATCTGCTCCGCGAAGCCGTGTTCGATCAGAATCCGGCTGGTGATCTCGTCGGGGACGCTGGCGCCCAGACCGGGCCGGATCGCGGCGATGGCGGCGGCCTGGGCCGCCGCGACGGCGCGGAAGGCGCGGCGCTGGATCGGCGAGGCTCTGCCCGCGACGGCCACGCGGGTGGTGTCGGACCAGAATCCGTCGGCGCAGACCGCGAGTTCGAGCACCGCGAGGTCGCCCTCGGCAAGACGACGCCGTCCGGTGCTGACGATCGGCCGCCAGGCGCGGTGCGCGTTGCCGCCCCCGGCCCGCCTGCCGCTGGAGATCTGCGGGAAGACGTTGACGTGGCGCACGCCACGCCGGCCGGCGCCATCGATCAGGCAGGCGCGGTAGACCTCGGCGGCCAGCGCGGCCTCGCTGAGGCCGGGCGTGATCATGGCGCGCAAGGCCCGGTGGCCGGCGGCGGCGATGCGGTGGGCGGTGCGCAGGCGGGCGATCTCGACGTCCGTCTTGCGGGAACGCAACCGGTCGAGCAGCGCGGTGGCGTCGCTCCAGCGGGCCTTGGGGGCGAGGCCTTTCAGCCGGGCGATGGATCCCGGCGTCGGGACATGGACCTCGCCGGCATTGTGCGGCGGGGCCACCCATTCGAACGACATCTCGATGCCGATGCGGGCGCGGGCCAGGCCGTGGCGCGTGATCAGCTCGCGCAGGTGATCCGCCACCGCCCGTTCGGGGTCGGGCATGCCCAGGCGGGGCCAGATGAAGAAGCGGATGTCGGGGCACCAGCAGCCGGCAGTCTCCTCGTCCTCGCAGCTCGGGGCGATGAGCGCGACCGGACCGGCCTCGGCGGTGACCAGGGCGTGGCTGAAGCCGTTCATCGGCCAGTGGCCGCAGGCCATGACCAGGTTCTCGGGCAGGCGCAGGATGAGCGCATCCAGCCGCGCCGAGCGCAGCGCCCCGCGCAGCCGCCGGATCCGTTCCTGGTCCATGCCTCTACTCCTTGCAGTATTCGGCCGAGGGCAGCGATCCATCCATGATGTAGCCGCCGTCGATGGTCAGATGCTGGCCGGTCATGTAGCGCGACTCGTCGCTGGCCAGGAACACCGCCCCGGCCGCGATCCAGCTCGCGTCGGCGATCTCCTTCAATGGCACGCGCTCGAACAGCGAACGCTTCACCGCCGGGGTGTACATCGGCACCGTCAGCTCGGTGAAGGTCGCGCCAGGACGCAGGTAGTTCACCGTGATCCTGTGCGGAGCGACCTCGGTGGCGAGGGTGCGGCAGAAGCTCTCCATGCCGCCCTTGGCGGCGGTGTAGTGGCCGCACTGGGGTTCGCTGAGCACCGCATGGATGCTCGACACCGCGATGATCCGGCCGCCCCGGCCCTGGGCGATCATCCGCCGCGCCGCCTGCTGCGAGCAGAGGAAGACCGATTTCAGGTTGGTGCGCAGGATCAGGTCCCATTCCGCTTCCGCCATGTCGACGATGCGGCTGAAGCGGATGATGCCCGTGTTGTTGACCAGGATGTCGATGCTGCCGAAGTGAGTGTCAATCGCGGCGAACGCCTGGGCGACCGCAGTGGCATCCCCGACGTCGCACCGCACGTAGAGGGCCCGTCGTCCGAGGGCGGTGATGGCGGCGACGACCGCGGCGGCCTTGGAGTCATCGATGTCGAGGATGGCGATGTCGGCGCCTTCCTGGGCGTAAGCCAGGGCGATGGCTTTGCCGATGCCGCTGGCGGCACCAGTGATGACGGCGGTTTTTTGCTTCAGTCGCATGGGGTCGGGACCGGACGGGGTGGATCGGGGCTTGGCAGGTTCAATAAAGTGTATACACATTTCGGCGATGTCAATCCGGCCCGACTCCGACTTCCTCCGCCCGGGTGACACCGCCGCGCGGGTGTTCGACGACCCCGTCGAGGCGATCCTCGACGGACGCTTCGCCGTCGGTGCGATCCTGCGCGAATCCCGACATCTTGAGTCTTCTTCCACCACCACATGGAGCGCAATGTGCCCGATAACATGCATGACCCACTCGCCTGGCTAGAGGCGCGAAGCCGAGATCTAGTGTCCGGGGCCCGCCGCATTCCTGAAAGTGGTGAACTGGCGGGCTTGGCGTTGTATTACCCGACCACCGGGATGGCCTACCGGAGTTTCTATCTGCGTGATTTTGTCTACATGTACGAATCTGCGCCGGAGCTGTTTGCTCAAGGCGAAGTCAGACCGGTGTTGGAGATGCTGCTCGGCAAGTTGCGTGCAGACGGTTGGGCACCGGAGCGGGTCAACCTGGAAGACGGCAAGGCTATTTACCGTTGCCACGGAAATGGCGACGTGGTCGATAGCGGCCTCTTCTTCGTTAAACTTTTCAATAGTTATGCCAAGGCCACGGGCGATGTCGAACTGATCCGAGCCAACCTCGACAAATTCTGGCGCATGCTCGACGTGCTTCCCCACGACGAGACCGGTCTGATCTGGGTCGACCCCGCTAATCCGCATACCAGCTACGGTTTTACCGATACAGTAGCCCTAACCGGGCAGGTCTTGTTCTGTTCGCTCATGACTGCTGAAGCACTGGATACGGTCAGCCGTTGGTCTGAGGCTTATGGGCGGAATGATTTAGCTGAGCGTTGCCAGATCTGGAGAGCGCAGATCAGCAGCAGTCTCGGACTGCTCTGGTCGAAAGATTCCGGCATGTTTTTTGCAGCATCGCAGGATTGTCGGCAGATCGACGTCTGGGGTTCGATCTATGCCTGCCACATGGATATCGCAAACCCAGAACAGCGCGCCGGGGTCTTAAGATGGTTGGCGGAAAACCGGTCACTGTTCGAATATCGCGGACACCTGCGGCATCTGCCCGAACCAGATTTTTGGCAGCGGATGACCCCGCCCTATGATAAGCATGGCAAGCCCGGCGAATTCCAAAACGGGACCTATTGGTCGACCCCGACCGGTTGGTATGGAGAATTGTTGGAAACCACGACGCCCGGCGCAGGAGAGCGGGTGATCGAAGATACAGTTAGAACTTTCATCGACTTTGGGGTTTGGGAATGCCTCCTCCCCAGCGGCTATCGTCGCATCCAGGACAACCTTTCTTCCGTGTTGCTGCCTTATGCATCTCTTAAACGCATTCGCGCCGTTCGTCGGCACCAAGCGTCACCGTTGCAACCCGGTCGAGTTTAGATCCGGCGCGAGGAAGGTGTCAGCCAGGGCGATGGCCTTGCCGATGCCGCTCGCGGCTCCGGTGATGACGGCGGTCTTCTTGTTCAGGCGCATGGCATGATCCTGGTGGATTGAGGGCTTGGCAGGTCCGATAAAGTGTATACACATTTTCGACATGTCAAACCACGGCGGAAGCGACCTTCTTCGACCGGGCGACACCGCTGGACGGATCTTCGACGACCTCATCGCCGGCATCCTGGATGGCCGGTTCCAGCCCGGAGCGGTCCTGCGCGAAGCCCGACTGGCGCTGGAGTGGGGGGTGAGCCGGACCCCGCTGCGCGAGGCCATCCGCCGGGCCGCCGAAGCGGGATTCATCGTGCTGCGCCCCAACCGCGCACCGGTGGTCAGGATCCTCGATCGCACCGATGTCGATGGCCTGTACGACCTGCGCGGACTGCTCGAATGCCATGCGCTGGAACTCGCCTGGCCGCGCCTGGACCAGGCGGAGATCCTCCGCCTGGTCGCCGCCGCCGCGGCCCTTGATGGAGGAAGCGGGGCAACCTGGCGCCAGAAATGCCTGACCCTCGACCGCGATCTGCACAGCCTGTGGGTGGATCGGTGCGGCAATTCCTGGCTGCGCGCGGATCTTGCAAAGCACCATGATTTCCTGCGGATATTCCAACGATGGGTCGGTCGTGACGATGCCGCCCTGGCGCAGGCGCTGGACGAGCACGCCACCATCCTCACGGCGCTCGCGGCAGGCGACCGTCGGGCCGCACGCAGCGCCCTCGCCGCCCACATCGCCCATTCCGCCGCGGCCGTCACCGCCGCGCTGGCGCGGCAACCACCGACGTCCGCCGGCTGAAACCCCCGCGACGTTCACTGACGACGAGATCCCCGTGCAAAAACCTCCGTCCACACCCGCCACCGACGCGAGCGCATCCGCCGCGAATCCTGCCGCGGTGCCGCCGCAACCGATGCCGCCGCCTTCCGCGCCGGTCGCCGACCTCGCCCAGGCCGTGGCGTGGCTGGAGGCCGAGGCGCACCGGATCATCCGCGCCTCGGCGGTTCCGATGGACGACGGCACGCTCGCCTTCCCGCCCCAGGTCGGCATCGGCTACAAGGCGTTCTGGCTGCGCGACTACGTGTATGCGCTTGAAGGCTCGATCGGGTCCTTCTCGGACGCCGAACTTGCCGCCGCCTGCCGGATCTTCCTGCGCGCCGTGCGGGCGGACGGCGCTGCGGTCGATTGCGTGAAGTACGACGGCCAGCCGATCTACAAACCCGGCTATGGCACCATGGGGCGGGAACCGGTGGCCGATGGTCCGACCTTCACCGTGTCGCTGGTCTGGCATACCCATCGCCGGCTGCGCGACCGGGCCCTGCTGGACGAGGCGCTGCCGATCCTGCTGCGCACCATGGAGTGGTTGCCGCGCAATCCCAGCAACGGCCTGGTGCACATCGCGAATCCCGGGGACCGCTGCCCCTACGGCTTCACCGACTCGATCCCGAAGTCCGGCGATCAGCTCTTCGATTCGCTTCTTGCGGTGCAGGCGGCCAGGCAGCTGGCCGGGCTGCTGACCGAGGGCGGCCAGGATGCCCCGGCGGCCCGTTGGCGCCAGGAATCCGAGCGCATCGCCGGCAGCATCCTGACCCGGCTGTGGCAGGACCAGCCCGGGCTTTTCGTGGCGACCAGCGGCAATTGCAACGTGCCCGACATCTGGGGTTCGGCCTTCGCCGTCTGGCTCGGGGTGGCGGACGGGCAGCAGGCCCGGCGCATCGCCGCCTACTTCCGTTCCCATCACGGCGAACTCGTCGAACACGGCCAGGTGCGCCACCTGCCCGGATTCCTGGGCTGGGATGGCAAGCGGGCCGAGAAGAACGGCGGGACCTACCAGTCGGGCGCGTTCTGGGCCACTCCCGTCGGCTGGTTCGTCAACGCCCTCGATCTGGCCGATCCCGCCCTGGCCGACCGCACCGTGGTCGACATGGTGCGGCATTTCCAGCAGTTCGGGGCCTGCGAATGGATCGACGGCGAGCGGCGCAAGCTGCCTGGCTATACCGCGAGCGCGGCCCTGCCGCTGGCCGGCATCCGTACGATGCTCGCCCGCCGGGCCCAGCGGGGGCCATGAAGCCCGTCCGCAGCAGGCACCACGGATCACCCGCCGGAACAGACCATGAGCCCACCCCCCGCCGCAGGCTGCCGCCACGAGAACTTCATCGCCGGATCCTGGCGCCCCCCTGCCGGTGGCGCCTATTTCCCGGATGAGAACCCCGCCAGGCGCGGCAGCAGCCTGGGCGAATTCCCGCTTTCCCAGCCGGCCGACGTCACGGCGGCGGTCGACGCCGCGGCGACGGCGTTCCCGATCTGGAGACGCACCACGTTGGCGGTGCGGCAGCGCTGCGTGGCCCAGTTCCTCGACGCCCTCGCAGCCAGGCGCGAGGAACTGGCCCAGGTGGTCTGCCGCGAGAACGGCAAGACGATCCGCGAAGCGAGGGCGGAAGTGGATTCGGCGCTGGTCGAGGGACGGCACCACCTGCACCAGATCGCGGTGTTCGCCGGCGGCACCATCCCGGTCGGATCCGCTCCCGCGACCGGATGGCTGCGCTACGAACCGGTGGGCGTGGCTGCGATCATCAGCCCATGGAACTTCCCGCTCAACGTCTTCTGCCGCAAGGCGGTTCCTGCCCTGCTGACCGGTTGCACGGTGGTCTTCAAACCGGCCTCATTCACGCCCTGGACGGCGATCGAACTGGCGCGCCTGCTGGCCGCGACCGACCTGCCGCCCGGCGTCTTCAACGTGGTATGCGGGGCGGGATCGGCGCTGGGCAACGCCCTCATCGATGATGTCCGCGTGCGGGCGCTGTCCTTCACCGGTTCGACCCCGGTCGGGATCGCGATCCAGCGCCGGGCCGCCGGCCGCCTGCTGCGCACGCAGCTCGAGCTGGGCGGGAAGAACGCGCTGATCATCGCCGACGACGCCGATCTCGACGCCGCGGTGGGTGCGGCGGTCACCGCAGGGTTCGCCTGCGCCGGCCAGTGGTGCACCTCGACCAGCCGGATCCTGGTCTTCGATGCGGTGCATGATGCGGTGTGCGACCTGCTGGCCCGGCGCTGCGCCGCGCTGCGTCTGGGCGATCCGCTTGATGCGGACACCGACATGGGTCCGGTGGCCGGGCCCGAGCAGTTCGCCGGAGTCACCGCCGCCATCGCGCGCGCCCGCGCCCAGGGGGGGCGCGAGATCGCCGGAGGAGTCGCCGACCCCGCCGGCTATTTCGTGCGTCCGACGGTGTTCGACGGAGTCGGACCGGACATGGACCTCTTCCGCGAGGAGGTGTTCGGTCCGGTCCTCGCCCTGACCCGGGTGCGCGATCTCGACCACGCCCTGGCCCTGGCCAATGATTCCGACTTCGGCCTGTCCTCGGCCCTGTTCACCCGCGACCTGGGCCGCGCCACCCGCTACATCGACGGCATCGAGGCCGGCATGGCGCACGTCAACATCCACAGCGGCTACAAGCATCCCGCCCTGCCCTTCGGCGGCTGGAAGGCCTCGGGTTTCGGTCCGGCGGAAAACGGGATCAGCGGCCTGGAATTCTTCGTCGATTCGAAATCCGTCTATCTTGGATCCTGACCTATGCGCACGACCCCCCTCCCGATACCGGCACCGCTGCTCGAACTGCACGTCGACCAGGCCGACTGGGACGCCCAGGACGGCGTGTCCCTGCGCTGGCTGCTCGCCCAGATGCTGGTGATCCGCCGCTTCGAAGAGGAGCTGCTGCGCCTGAAGGGCCTGGGCTGCATCCATGGACCGGTGCATACGTCGATCGGCCAGGAAGGGGTCGCGGCGGGGATCGGCGCGGCGCTGAAAGCGAGCGACCTCGTGGCCGGGACCCATCGCGCCCACCATCTCTACCTCGCCAAGGTGCTGTCGGCCTGCCGGCCGGCAGCGGACTGGGATCCTGTGCGCGAGGATCCCACCGCGCAGATGGCCGAGGAGGTGCGCGTCCTGCTCGCCGAGATCATGGGCCTGGCCGACGGCTGCTGCCGTGGTCGGGGCGGATCGATGCACCTCTTCCACGCCGGTGCGGGCGTCGCAGGCACCAACGCCATCGTCGCGGGAGGCGTACCGCACGCGACCGGCGCCGCCTGGGCCGAACGCCAGCTCGGCCGCGATGCGATGACCGTGTGCTGCTTCGGCGATGGCGCGATGTACCAGGGCGTGCTCGATGAAAGCGCGAACCTCGCCAAGTTGTGGCAGGCCCCGGTGGTCTACCTGATCGAGAACAACCAGTACTCGGTCGGCACCACCCTCGACCAGTCCTGCTCGGCGGCGCAGCTCTGCCACAAGGCCGCCGCCTACGGCATGCCCGGCCTGCGCGTCGACGGCATGGATCCGCTCGCGGTGCAGCTGGCCCTGGCCGAGGTGCGCCGGCAGGGCTGGCTGCCCTGCTGGATCGACGTCCAGACCTACCGCTACCTGCACCATGCCGGAGACCTCGCGGGAAGCTCGTTCGGCTACCGCCGCAAGGAGGAGGAGGCCACCTGGCGCGCCCGCGACCCGATCACCCGCTGCCAGGCGCAGCTGCAGCGGCGCGGACTGATCGACGACGCCGGTCTGCGCCGCCTCGCCGGCCAGGCCGATGCGCTGGTCTCGGCGGCGGTCGCCGCCTGCACGGAAACCGCCGGCGACGGCAGGCTGCGGGTCAAGCCGGCGCTGTGGCCGGTCACGGCCGACCTGGCCATCGGCCTGCGCGACGAGTCGGTGCTCCGGCTGGCCGATCCCGAGCCGGCTGCCGCCGTCAGCGTCCCGGCGACCGCGGTGCGCCAGGTGCGCTACGTCGACACCATCGCCGAGGTGACGGGGCGCTGGCTCGAACGCGATCCGCGCGTGGTGGTCTTCGGCGAGGAGATCGCGAACCTGGGCGGCGGCGCCTACGGCGCGACCAAGGGCCTGGCCGCCCGCTTCCCGGGGCGGGTCCGCAACACCCCGATCAGCGAGGCGGGATTCTGCGGCCTGGCCGCAGGCGCCGCGATGCGCGGCATGCACCCGGTGGTCGAGATCATGTTCTCGAGCTTCGTCCTGGTGGCCGCCGACCAGCTGCTCAACCAGATCGGCCAGCTCTCGCACATCTACGGGGGGCATGTCGACATGCCGCTGGTGCTGCGCACCCGCATCGCGGCGGGGGTCGGCTATGGCGCCCAGCACAGCCTGGATCCGATCGCGATCTTCCACCACTTCCCGGGCTGGCGCATCGTCGCCCCGAGCGATGCCGCCGACTACGCCGGCCTCTTCAATGCCGCGATGCGCGCACGCAGCCCGACCCTGATCGTCGAGCACCATACGCTCTACCCCCGCACGGGTCCGCTCGCGGCCGAGGCGATCGACCGCGTGCTGCCGTTCGGACGCGCGCGCGTCCTGCGCAGCGGGGCCGACGCCACCGCCCTCACCTACGGTGGCATGGTTCCGCATGTGCTCGCCGCGGCAGACCAGCTCGCCGCCGAGGGCGTGCAGATCGAGGTCATCGACCTGCGCTCGCTCGACGCTGCGGGGATCGACTGGGACACGATCGGCGCGTCGCTGCGCCGCACCGGGATCCTTGCCACCGTCGAGGAGGCGCCGCATGCGAATGCGATCGGCGGCCTGCTCGCCGCCGGGGCGATGGAACGGTTCTTCAACGCCTTCGATGGCCCGCCGCTGGCGATCACCGGGCGGGACTTCCCCCTGCCGGTCTCGCAGCGCGCCGAGGCGGACTGCCTGCCCAATCCGGGCCAGATCGTCGACGGCCTGCGCCGTGCTGCCTTGCGGCGGTGCTGACATGGCCATCCGCCGGCTCGACCATGTCGCCATCAGCGTCGCCGATCTCGAGCGCTCGATCGCGTTCTATGACCGGTTCGGGCTCGTGGTGCGCCTGATCATCGAACCGCGCGAGGATGCGGCCCTGGGGCTGATCACCGCCCAGCCGCGGGCGCGCGCCCGCATCGCCCACCTCGCCCTGGGCGATGCGATGATCGAGCTGTTCCAGTATCTGGAACCGCACGGCCTGCCGCCGGCGCAACGGCGCCAGGCCGACCACGGGCTCATCCATCTCGGGCTCGCCAGCGACGATGTCCGCGGCGACGTCCTCCGCCTGCGCGCGGCCGGAGTCCACTTCTTCCACGAACCGATCGAATTCAGGCCCGGGGTGTGGGTGGTCTACTGCCACGGTCCCGACGGCGAAGTCATCGAATTACGCGAGGTTCCCCCATGACGCCCGTTCCCTGGTGCCCGCCCGATCTGGCTGGCAAGACCGCGATCCTCACCGGCGCCGGAGGGGCCATCGTCGGCGCGATCGCGCGCGGCCTGGCGGCGGGCGGCTGCGCGGTGGTCATCTGCGACCTGGACGGGACCGCCGCCGAGACCGCCGCCGCGGCCATCCGCTCCGCCGGCGGCCAGGCGGTGGCCAGTTCCGGCGATGCGGCGGATCCTGCCGCCGCCGAACGCGCCTTGGCCGCCGCCGTGGCGGCCTTCGGTCGCTGCGACATCCTGGTCAATGGCGCGGGTGGTGGTCACCGCGCCTCGACCACCGCAGCCGACCTGCCGTTCCACGCCATCCCGCGCGAGGCGCTCGACGGCGCCTTCGCCCTGAACTTCGCCACCAGCGTGATCCCGAGCCAGGTGGTCGGCCGGCATTTCGCCGAACGCAAGGCCGGCGCGATCCTCAACATCGCCTCGATCGGCGGCATCCGGCCCCTCTCGCGGGCGCTGGGCTACACCACCGCCAAGGCGGCGGTGGTCAGCTTCACCCAATGGCTGGCGGTGCACCTCGCGCGCGAGTACGCCCCGGCCATCCGGGTGAATGCGCTCGCCCCCGGCTTCGTCCTCACGGCCCAGAACCGGTTCCTGCTCGTCGACGAGAAGACCGGCGAGCTGACCGCGCGCGGACGCCAGGTGCTGGCCCAGGTGCCGATGGCCCGTTTCGCCGAACCCGACGAGATCGTTGGCGGCGCGCTGTGGCTCGTCTCGGATGCCGCCCGCTTCGTCACCGGCACGGTGGTGCCGATCGATGGCGGCATGCTCGCCGGACTCGGGGTGTGAACCCGGCTGACCCGGGATCGATCCGCGCCGGGCCGGTGCGAGGCGGAACCGCATAGAAAAACCCCAGGGTCTTCCCTGGGGTTTTTGCGTGGCCTCGGCCGGAATCGAACCAGCGACACATGGATTTTCAATCCACCGCTCTACCAGCTGAGCTACGAGGCCAGCACCGCCTGGCCGGATTTCCCCGGCGCAGCGAAGGGCGGCACGCTAGCGGTCGATGGGGGCAGCGTCAAGACACGGCGTCGAACGGATGCGGACGGATGATTACCAAAATACGCCCGGGTTCGGAGGGCGCCACGCGGTGCACGTATCCGCCGGGACGTTCGCAGGCCGGATGGGCCGGACGGAGAAGGCAGCGAGACAATTTCCGCTGGTCTGCTAGCGTGCCGCCCCGCAGTTCACCTCCGTTCCCCGCCGCCGAGAAGTCGATGTCCACGCCGTCCGCCGCCACGCCGCCGCCGTCCGATGACCAGTACCGCGCCGCCCGCGCCGCCAAGGCGGCGCGCCTGCGCGAGGCCGGGGTCGACCCGTTCGGCCGCACCTTCGCCACCACCCACACCGTCGCCCAGGCCCGCGCCCTCTGCCCGCCCTTCGATGCGGCCAAGGGGTCCGAGCAGGCGCGCGGTGGGCGCGTCGCCATCGCCGGCCGCATCGGCAACCTGCGCAAGGCCGGCAAGCTGGTCTTCGCGACGCTGTACGACCGCTCGCGCGCCGACGTGCTGCTCAGCCAGCGCCGCGACGGCGTCGCCGACCTGGACGCGGCTGACGCCAAGAAGCAGCGTGGAATCCAGCTGTTCTGCGAGGTCAAGGCGCTCGGCCAGGCGGGCTGGGCGGTGCTGGAACAACTCGACCTCGCCGACTGGATCGGGGTCACCGGAACCGTCGGCTGCACCCGCACCGGCGAGCCGTCGGTGTTCGTCGACGGCCTGACCGTGCTCGGCAAGGCGATGCTGCCGCCGCCGCACCAGGCGGGCGCCGACGCCGGCACGCTGGCGCCCGAGATCCGCGCGCGCCAGCGCTATCTGGATCTGATGATGTCGGACCAGTCGCTGGCGGTGTTCGTCACCCGCTCGCGCATCGTCGCCGAGGTGCGGCGCTTCTTCACCGAGCGCGACTTCCTGGAAGTCGAGACGCCGATGATGCAGCCGATCCCCGGCGGCGCCTCGGCGCGGCCGTTCATCACCCATCACAACGCGCTCGACCTGGATCTGTACCTGCGCATCGCGCCGGAACTGTACCTGAAGCGCCTGCTCGTCGGCGGCCTGGAACGGGTCTTCGAGATCAACCGGAACTTCCGCAACGAAGGCATCTCGCTGCGGCACAACCCAGAATTCACCATGATCGAGTGGTACCAGGCCTATGCCGACCACCACGCGATGATGGACCTGACCGAAAACCTGCTGCGCACCATCGCCGATCGCGTCCTGGGCAGCCGCATCCTGCGCTGGGGCGAATTCACCCTCGACCTCGGCCAGCCCTGGCGGCGGCTCAGCTACCACCAGGCCCTGCGCGACCTGGGCGGCCTCGACTACGACGATCGCGCGGCGGTCACGGCGAAGGCGCGTGCGCTGGGCCTCGATCCGGCCGACTTCGCCACCTACGACCGCCTGGCCAACGAGGTCTGGGAGGCGGTGGTCGAGCCGCACCTGATCCAGCCGACCTTCATCACGGACCAGCCGTCGTGGCTGACGCCGCTGTGCAAGGCGCATCCGGACGATCCCTCCAAGACCCTGCGTTTCGAGGTGTTCCTGGCCCGGATGGAACTCGGCAACGCCTACACCGAACTCAACGATCCGGATCTCCAGCGCGAGCGCTTCGCCGCCCAGTCCGCCGAGGCCGCCGCCGCCAAGGACGCCGAATCCGGCGTCGTCGACGGCATGATCGACCAGGACTACTGCACCGCGCTCGACCACGGCCTGCCCGCCTGCGGCGGCCAGGGCATCGGCATCGACCGCCTGGTGATGCTCTTCACCGGCATGACGAACATCCGCGACGTGATCCTCTTCCCGACCATGCGCCCGGAACGGGAAGGGCGCCCGGAACGGGAGGATCGGCCGGAGCGGGAAGCGCCTCTGGTCGGCGGCCGCTGAGGCGCGAGTCACCCACCCGGCGAAATCGCCGAGAACCACGCAGGAACCAGGTGAACCCTGGATGCAGCCATGCGTTGGTCTGACTGGAGTCCAGCCCGAGTCCAAACCGCCCTGTCGGAGATTCCGACGCTTGTGGCACACAGGCGAATCCGCCGCCCCTGCCTTCCCTGCCGGTCTGCCTGAATCCCTCCATGATCCACCCGCCCAGCCGCTCTTGGCTGTCTGCCTCCCCCGCGCCCCGCTTGCGCGCCCCACCTTCCGCTGTCACGCCCTGCCAGCACCGCAAGGAGTCGTCAATGCCCCGTGCCTACCGCCATCTCCTCCCGATCCTCGCCCTGTTCGCGATCGGATCCCTTGCCGCCCTCGGCGCCGCCGAAGCGGGCGCCCACAAGGAAGGAGGCAAGTCGCTGTTCGACCTGATCAAGGCTGGTGGCATCGTCGAACTGGTGCTGGTCATCCTGTCGGTCGTCAGCTATTCGCTCTGCCTGCAGTTCACCTTCACCATCAAGCGCGACATCCTGATCCCCGACGGCCTGGCCGACGAACTGCACAACACCTTCGCCGAAGGCGCCACCGACGAGGCGGTCGAAAACGCCCGCAACGCGGTAGCCGGCGACAATTCGATGCTCGGCAACATCATCGCCGCGATGCTGGACAAGAAGGACTTTGGCTACGACGCCATGAAGGAGACCGCGGAAGCCGTAGGGATCTCCGAACACTCCAAGTACATGACCAAGGTGTCGTGGCTGTCGCTGTTCGCCTCGATCGGCACCCTGCTCGGCCTGCTCGGCACCGTGACCGGTATCATAGGATCGTTCCTCGCCATGTCGAAAGCCGGATCCGACGCCAACGCCCTGGCCGAAAGCATCGGTGAAGCCCTCGTCTGTACCGCCACCGGCCTGATCGTCGCCATCGGCGCCCTGATGTTCTTCTTCTTCCTGCGCAATCGCGTGAACCAGGCCTCGGTCGACGCCGGCATCATCGCGAGCGAGATCCTCGACTACTTCCGCACCAACAAGTGATCCTTTGACCGGCTGAGATCTCGATACTCCGACCCCCTCCGAGGAAAACCCCATGAGCGGTCCACGCAAAGTCGGCCAGCCGAAACGTAAAGGGCTGCAAATCAAAGAGGAAGACGGCCACCTCGACATGGTGCCGATGATCGACTGCGTCTTCCTCATGCTGCTGTTCTTCATGCTCTGCGGCCGCATCAGCACCGACATGCGCCCGGAACAGGTGACCGTGCCGCCGACCAAGACGGCGGAACCCCTGGACAAGAACCTGAAGGACGGCTGGACCATCGTCGTGGTCAACGTCTTCGGTTCGACCCAGGCGTCGGCCCGGGGCAGGGGCGGCAGCATTCCGCGCAATTCGATCTCATGGAACAACGAACCGGCCTGGGTCAGTCAGGGCGTGAATGGGGATTCGCAGTACGAAGGCTATCGGAAACTCCGCGAACGGCTCGATCTCGTCTTTGATCGCGCGGAAAAGTACAAGGATCCCAAGGATACCAAGCTGCCCGACGGGACTCCGATGATGCTGCCCAAGGCGGTCATCGAGATCCGCGCCGACGCCGATACCGAATACCGGGTGGTGCAGGAGATCCAGCAGATCCTGACCGACACCATCGATCCCAAGCCGAATGGCGAGGCCGGTGCGATGCAGCCCAAGGTGCCGACGCGGCCGTTCGTCAACCTGCGCTTCACCACCCGGCTTCCCACCGACAAGTCGTAAGTCCGCCAGCCTGCCCGGTACCGCAACAACCTAAGGAGATCCAGCCATGGCTTCCGACCCAGATGCCTATCTTGAAGAGGGCCGTCTCGATCTCGTGCCGATGATCGACTGCATCATGCTGCTGCTGCTCTTCTTCATCCTCACCACCAAGTTCACGACCGAGGAGAAGGCGATCGCCAGCCTGCTTCCCACCGACAAGGGACAGGCCAAGTCGACGCCCAAGGACAAGGTGGAACCTCCGCAGGTGGTGCGGATCCGCCTCTATCCGTGGGGTCTGGAACATGGCCTGCAGCCGCGTGACTATCAGGCCCAGTACGCCACGCTGGTGACGCCGGACCATCCGATCATCCCATCGGCTGCACTCGTCATCGGTGGCGGGAAGCCGATCGAGATCAACAACGCGATGTTCGACCGGAAGTCCGGGCCGGAGCTCGAAGCGGCTCTCAAGATCATCCATGACTACATCGGCGAGGCGCTCAAGGCCAACGAGGAGCCAGCCAAGGCGCTGCGCAAGGATCAGCGCGAGGTCGAGATCCACTGCTTCTCCGGCATGTCCTGGCGCTATGCGATGATGGCCTATGACGCGGTGCGCGCCTACGAGGCCAGCAAGGATTCGACCATGAAGGGCATGAACATCTATTCCGACCCGCTCGCCCTCAACAACGCCCGTGGCGTCACCTTCGCACCGCCGCGCATCCGCAACTACAGCACCCGTGAACTTGGCAACGAACTCTACGAGATCATCCACATGAAGTGACGTCGCATCGATCCTGCGACCTGCGGAACACCCCGGCCGGTTGGCCGGGGTGTTCCCGTTACCAGCCTGGCCGGATGTTCCAAGGTTGGCCCCTTCGCGCTTTCCCCGCCAGACGCCATCCGGTAACCCTGGCGCATGCTGCGTCCCCTCATCACTGGTACCATCGTCCTCTCTCTGCTGACCAGCGCCGGCTGCTCCTCGCTGGTCCGCGAGACCTGGGCCGATGGATCACCGAAGCGCTCCGGTTCGACCTCCTGGGGCGACCAGTCCGGGCGGTGGCGCTACTTCCACACCGGGGGGACGCCGGCCGCCGAGGGCGATTGGCTCAACGACCTGCAGGAGGGATCCTGGATCTACCGCCATCCGGATGGTTCGTTCTCGGCCATCGGCAATTACCACGCTGGACTCAAACAGGGGCTTTGGGATTTCCGCCATCCTGCCGGCAAAGGCCAGGCCGCACGCGGCGTCTACCGCGACGATCGCCAGCACGGCCTGTGGCTGGCGTGGGACACCCAGGGCCGGCTGCGCGCGACCGGCTGGTACGACCGTGGCGTCTGGTCGGGTCCGTGGGCGTCGTACCGCGACGATGGCCGCACCAGCGAGGCCGGCGCGATCATCGCCGGCGTCCGCGTCGGTCCGTGGATCCGCCGCGCTGCTGATGGGGCGATCACGACCCAGGACCACGGAGGCCCGGCCGGTTGGACGATCAGCCTGGCCAACGCCGGCGAGGGTCTGCGCCGCTGGGAACTGCGTCGGCCTAATGGCACCCTGGCCGCCCGTACCGCCAGCGATGCGACCGGGGAACTGCGTCTGATCGAGGTGCCCGGTAACGATCAGCTCGCCGTGCTGGCCTGGACGAACGACGGCCGGGCGCAGCTGGCAGGCGACCATCCCGACGCGACCGCGATCGCGGACCTGCGGACCAAGCTCGCCGCCGATCCCGTACCTCCCCCGGCAAAGCCGGTGTCAGCACCCAAGGGACCAGCGGTGAAGCCGCCGACGTCGATGAGCCTGCTTGCCGTGGAGACCACGCCTGCCCTGCCTTCCGTGCCCAGCGACCCGGTGCTGCCGCCCTCGGCGGCGGCGCTCTCACCCGCCCCGACCCTGCCGGGCCTTTGGACCGCTCATCAGGAGGGCAAGGCAGCGGACCTCGTCGCCGCTTATGCCGGCAAGGGACCGGCCCTCAGCAGCCCGGCTGCCAGCGGGTATTACGATCCGCAGCCCGAAGCCCCGAAGTCGCACGCGGTGTGGCACGGCAAGGCGCTGCCACAGACGCGGTTTCTCGCGAGCGACGGCGGCGTGCTCGATCTCGCCGCGTGGCGTGGCAGAAAGGTGGTGCTGGTGATGATGCGCGGCTTCAGCGGCCAGGTCTGCCTGTACTGCGCCGCGCAGACGGCGGCGCTCAGCGACAACATCGGCCGCATCCGTGCCGCCGGGGCTGAAGTCGCCGTGGTCTATCCCGGCCCGGTCGAGGCCGTGCCGTCGTTCATCCAGGCGGTGCAGAGCCTGCGCAAGGAACCGCCGCCGCTGCCGATCTGCCTTGATGCCGGCCTGCAACTGGTGCGGGCGCTGGTGCTCGACGGCAACCTCGCCCAACCCGCGACGCTGGTCCTGGATGGCGAGGGCGTCGTGCGCTGGAGCTACGTCGGCACCTCGATCGCCGATCGTCCCTCGGTCGGCCAGGTGCTCGAGGCCTTGGCCAAGTGAGCACCACGCCGTCACCGTCGGCTTCCGCCAGCGGCGATCTTCCGACCATCGCCACCGGCCAGGATCTGGCCGCCGCGCTGGCCCGGAATCCCAGCGCCGGCGACCCCACCCTGCAGGCCACGCCAGCCCCGCCGGCCATTCCCAACGTCGAACTCACCCGCGAACTGGGTCGCGGCGGCATGGGCTCGGTCTGGCTTGGACGCCAGACCTGGCTCGACCGCGCGGTCGCGGTGAAGGCGCTCGATGCCACCAACGACCAGCAATTCATCGCCCGTTTCCGCCGCGAAGCGCGCATTCTCGCCGGCTTGTCGCATCCCAACATCGTGGCCTGCTACGACGCCGGCACCGACGCGAACCAGCGTCCCTACCTGGTCATGGAACTGGTCGACGGCCCGGATCTGCGCCGTCATGTCGCGGCCCACGGGCCGCTGAGTCCCGCCGCCGCGACCCGGGTGGTGCGCGAGGTCGCCGCCGGCCTGGCCCACGCCCATGCCCAGGGCCTGATCCACCGCGACGTCAAACCCGAGAACATCCTGCTGTCGCCGCGCGGTGGAACGAGCAGGGTCGGCCCCGGCGATGCGGCGGTGGACGACGGATTCCCGTTCACGGCCAAACTGGCCGATCTCGGCCTCGCCCGCCCGACCCGGCCGGCCGGCGACCATGCCCTGACCGTGCAGGGCCAGTTGCTCGGCACGCCCCAGACCATGGCCCCGGAGCAGTTCGACGATCCCGAAGGCGTCGACCACCGCGCCGACATCTACGGCCTGGGCTGCGTGCTGTACTTCGCCCTCACCGGCACCGCCGCCTTCTCTGGCAATTCCTTCGCCGAACTGGTGAGCAGCAAGGTGCATGGCGCCCCGCCCGATCCCACCCGGTTGCGCCGCGACCTGCCGCGCGGCCTGGGTGAACTCACCACGGCGATGCTGGCGGCCAAGCGCGAAAACCGACCCGCCGACTACACGGTGCTGCTCGCCTGCCTGGAGTCGGGCGGCCGGGCACCGGGCAGAACCGGGCGTAACCCGCTGCTGGTCGCAGTGGTTGTTGCGATCGTGGTGATCGGGGCGGCGGTGGCCTGGTTCGTGCTGCGCGGCGGTCCGGTCAGGCCGAACGAACCCGCACCTGCTCCTGCGACGGCACAGGCCCGCACCGATACCCCGGTGCGTCCCCCCGTGATCGCACCGGCCCCGCCCGTCACCACCCCGGTCAGCCCCCCTCTCATCCCCGTCATTCCCCCTTCAACGCTGAAGCCGCTGAC
Source organism: uncultured Candidatus Kuenenia sp. (assembly GCA_964654285.1). Lineage (GTDB taxonomy): Bacteria > Planctomycetota > UBA11346 > UBA11346 > UBA11346 > BJHQ01. Next base: position 16,593 of record CAZZJC010000040.1, on the reverse strand, counting down.
GACCAGGACGCCGCTGCACGAGACGAAAAGCTGGCAAGGCGACCACTCTTCCGCCAACCAATGGGGCGCGGCTGAAGAACGTGAACAGGCTCTCGCCCTGCGCGGGGGACGCATCGTCCACCCGTTACCCGGCCTGCCGTGCCGGATCAGCGCCAGCGTGGAATTGCCGACGCGGTTCTCCACCTGCCAGATCGGCGTCGTCCTGGCTGATGGCAGCATGGTCGCCCTCCATCTGACCGACCTGGGCCCAACGATCACCTCGACCCTGGCGACGTTCGCCACGGGATCGGCGGCCCCGACCAATGCCACCGGTTCCACCGCCCTGACGGTCCGCAAGCTTCCCCTCGCCCTGGAATTGACCGCCAGTGCGGTGGTCGCCGATCTCGGGAACGGGAACCTGGCCCGGCAATCGCTGACGTCGGCACCGGCATCGCTGGTGCTCATCCTCGCCGGTGCGAAGGCTCCCGTGGTGCTGGCGGATGCGCTGGCGGAACCGCTGCCGAACCCCTGAGCTGGACCTGGAGGCCAGCCGGGGTCGCGACAGCGGTGCCGGGCTCCGGTTTGTCCGGCGGGACGCCTGCTGCCGCCTCCGTATGGCCGCTCTGCATCCGCAAAACGAAAACCGCCGGCAGGGATACCGTGCCGGCGGCTTTCGTTTTCCAGAGGTTCCACTGGCGGTCGGCGCCATCGCACTTGCGCTCGGCGGCGAGGCCCGAGGCCGCATCTGGCGCTTCCGCAGCCGCACTCGCACGGCCGCAGCAACGCGTCCGCAAGCGCAGGCGGCCCGACCACTCCCACCGCAGGTGGGGCCTGCGGCGATAGGCCGGTTCAGTGGACCGGCTGTTCCCAGTCGTCGTTGGCGGAGATGCCTCCGTCGTTCCAGGTCCACTCGATCTTCTGGTAGGTGAAGCTGATTTCTTCATATTCAGCGAACTTCACCAGATCGGGATAGCGGACGTTCGCCTGCACGAAGCGGATGTTGGCGATGTTGGCGTTGGTCAGCTTGATGGTGTAGTGCTGGACCTCGGAACCGGTGCCGGAGGCGGCCTTGAGCTGGGGCGTCCAGTATTTGATCACGACCTCGGTGAGGTTCTCGTTCAGGCACAGGACGTTGTAGAGCAGCGGGCTCGACTTGTCGAGTTCCTTGGTGATGACGAACGGGCGATGCATGCGCTTGCCGGTGGGCAGTCCGCTGGCCACGTCGCGGGGCGAGGTGATCTCGTGATTGGTGGCGATGACCACGATCGTGTCCTCGCGACCCTTCTGGGTGCAGGATCCCTTGATCTGGCCGGATTTCTGACCTTTGAGGGTCATGTAGGCGTTCAATGCCATGGTGTTTCCTTGGGCTGGGGTGGCTGACGGGGGTGAGGTGGAGGTGAACGGGTCGATGCTATAGCGCTGGGTTCGCGTTCTGCCAGAGGGCTGGAGGATGTCGTCCGGGTCCGACCACGGATCTGTACCGCAGGTCCGATCCTCACGACTAGGCGGGTGGACTGATACGGTGGGGGCTTTCCCCGTGCAAGCGCAAACCCTATCATTTGACCCCCGAGTCCACCACTCATCGCGCTGCCTATCCTCGGGTTTCCATCTCCCTTGCTTAACCTGAAGCAAAGTCAGCCTCGTCCGATCGCATGAGTTCCACTGATCCGCATCCATCCCTGCAGCGCGTCGACATCCGCTATGCCCCTGCCGGGGATGGTGGACCAGGACGGGAACTGCCCTTCCGCCTGCTGGTGCTGGCGGATCTCGGCGGCCGCACGCGGGCGGGGGCGCCGGCCTCGGCGGGAGAATGGCGGTCGCATCAGGTCGACCGCGACAACTTCGACACCGTCCTCGCCGCCCTGCGGGTGCAGATCCGCTGCCAGGTGGCCAACCGCCTTGCTGGCGAGGGCGAACTGCCGGTCGCGCTCAAGATCGGTTCGCTGGCCGATTTCGATCCCGAGTCGATCGCGCGGCAGATCCCGGAGACCCGGCAATTGCTCGATCTGCGCGAGGCGCTGCTCGCGCTCAAGCACCTGCTGCGGTCGGACGCCGGATTCCGCGCCAGGTTCCAGCGCCTGATGGAAGACCCTGGATCGCGGCTCCGTTTCCTCAGCGAGACCGGACGCGTCGCTCCTGCCGCAGGGTCCGGCCATGCCGGCTGAGCCGTCGGCCGGCGCGGCGGGGTCGGTCCTCGACGACCTGGTGCATTCGGTCGGCGTCGACGATGCCGCGAGCGGACGCCTCCGCCGCGCAGCGGAGGCGCTGTTCACGGCCGCCCTCGACCGCGAGCTGCCGGCGCAGGCCCTGACGGATCCCGCCATCATCGACGCCATGATCGCGGATCTCGACGAGCGCATCGGCCGCCAGGTGGACGAGGTGCTGCATGATCCGGCGGTGCAGCGCTGCGAGGCGGCCTGGCGCGGCCTGCGCTTCCTCGTCGACCGCACCGATTTCGGCCAGAACATCCGCATCGACGTGCTGGATGTCGGCAAGGCGCAGCTGCTGGCGGATTTCGAGGACACCCCCGACCTCGTGCAGTCGGGCCTCTACCGCCTCGTCTACACCAACGAATACGGGACGTTCGGCGGCCAGCCCTTCGGCGCCATCATCGCCGACTACGCCTTCGCCAACACGCCGCAGGATCTCCTCCTCCTGCGCCGGATCGCCGCCGTCTCGGCCAACGCGCACGCGCCCTTCATCGCCGCGGCGGCGCCGCAGTTCTTCGGCCTGCGCGCCAACACCGAACTGGCGCACCTGGGCAGCATCGATGATCTCTTCGCCGCGCAGCAGTACGCCAAGTGGCGCGCCTTCCGTGGCACCGAGGACGCCCGCTACGTCGGCCTCACCACGCCGCGATTCCTCCTGCGCGAGCCGCATTCGGGAGCGACCGGCCTGCGCTCGTTCGCCTACCAGGAGCGGATCGGCACGCATGAGCACCTGACCTGGGGCAATGCCGCCTTCGCCTTCGCCACCCGGCTGGTCGACAGCTTCGCGCGCTGGCGCTGGTGCACCAACATCGTCGGCCCCACCGGCGGCGGCATCGTGCCCGGCCTGGTGCGTCCGGCCTTCGCCGGCACCGCCCCGTTCGAATCCCGCATCCCGACCGAGGTGATGCTGCCCGAACGCTGCGACTACGGCCTGTCCGAGCACGGCTTCATCCCGCTGGTGGCGCTGCCCGGCAACGGCCAGGCCGGGTTCTTCTCGGCCAACAGCTGCCAGGCGGCGCGGACCTTCGGCAACAGCGCCGCGGGCCGTGAGGCGTCGCTGGGGCACCGCCTGGGCACGCAGCTGCCGTACATGTTCATCATCAACCGCCTGGCCCACTACCTGAAGGTCATGCAGCGCGAGCAGATCGGCACCGGCAAGACGCGCACCGACATCGAGGCCGAACTCGGCCGCTGGATCAGCCAGTACGTGGTCGACATGGAAAACCCCGACGCCGCGACGCGGCGCACGAACCCGCTGCGCATGGCCCAGGTCAAGGTGGAGGAGAACCCCGGCAATGCCGGCTGGTACACCGTGCACCTCCAGATCCGGCCGCACTTCAAGTACATGGGTGCCGCGTTCACCTTGACCCTGGTCGGCAAGCTCGACATCGTCAATCCCTGAGCCCGCATGCCCGCCGCCTTCCCCCCCCAGACCATCCTCGAACGCCTCGGTCGCGGCCCGCGCGATCCGGCGGCGCCGTCGTCGCCGGCCTTCCTCCTGCGCCAGTCCATCCTGCGCAACCTCGCCATCGTGCTCAACACCAGGCCGGGATCGGCCGCCGCCCAGCCCGAGATGGGCATCCCCATCCCGCAGGAGCTGCTGCGCGACTATCCGGCCTCGCGCGACACCATCGAAGCGGTGGTGCGCCGCTGCATCGGCGTCTACGAACCGCGCCTGAAGGCTATCCGCATCGAGTTCCTCGAAGCCACCGGGATGAACCTGCGCCTGCGCATCCAGGCCGAGATCGCGGATGGCGAGGGCGAACCGTTCGTCATCGATTCCTTCGTCCAGCCCGACGGCTGGATGGATGTGGAGCCCTGACCCATGCACAGCCGGCTGTTCCAGGATGAATTGACCGCCCTGCGGGATCTCGGCCGCGAGTTCGCCCAGGGCCACCCCGACCTCGTGCGCTACCTCGGCCAGGCCGGGGCGGATCCCGATGTCGAGCGCCTGTTCGAGGGCTTCGCCTTCCTCTCGGCCCGGATCCGCGAGAAGCTCGACGACGAGTTCCCTGAGCTGACCCACGCCCTGCTCGATGCGTTCTTCCCGCATTACCTCCGCCCGATCCCGGCCCTGACCATCCTGCGCCTGAATCCGCCGCCCCTGCGCAATCGCCAGATTCTCAGTGTGCCGGCGGGGGCGATCGTCGACACCCCGCCCATGGACGGGACGGCCTGCCGCTTCCGGACCACCTGGGACACCGTCATCCCGCCCTGGGATCTGACCAACCTGACCGTCCAGCCGGGAGCCACCGCCCGCCTGCGCCTGGGCCTGGCGTGCAGCCCGGATCTGCCGCCGGCGGCGGCGAAGATCGACCGCTGGCGCCTGCATCTGGCCGGCGACCGCAAGGTGGCGACCCAGCTGCTCGCGCTCCTCGTCGGCGCCCAGCGCGCCACCGTCGAGATCAACGGCAAGGCGACGGCGGGCGGGATCCGCATCGAGCAGGTCGGGCTCGGCAGCGCCGACACCGTGCTGCCGGTGCCCGGCCATGCGCTGCCCGCCTATGCGCTGCTGCAGGAGTACTTCGCCTATCCCGCCCGCTTCCTGTTCGTCGATCTCGTCGGCTTCACGGCGCTGCGCCTGCCGGAGAAATGCCCGGGGTTCGATCTGGTCATCGACCTGCAGCAGCCGCCGCAGCGGATCCCCGCCATCTCGCTGGCGAACCTCGTGCCCGGCTGCACGCCCGCGATCAACCTCTTCACGGCCGATCTCGATCCCTTCAAGGCCGACCCGGTGCATTGCCAGCAGCGCATCCGCGCCCAGGGCATCGATCCCCGGCACCAGGAGGTGGTCGCGGTGCGCCACCTGACGGGCATGCCCAACGGCGGCCGGCCGCAGCCGTTCCAGCGCGCGTTCCTCATCCCCGGCGCCGCTGAGGCGGGCGCGGGCGCGAACCAGGGAACGCGCTCGTTCCACGAACGCCGCTGCGCCTCGTGGCTGAGCGACGGCGCCGACCACCAGGTCAGCCTGGCCGGCCTCGCCGCGCCGGAGTCGATCTCGGGCGAACTCGAATGCACCAACGGCGCCCTGCCCGCCAAGATCCGCCTGGGCGAGATCCACCGCGTGATCAGCGGCATCCCCACCGGCGTCCGGCCCGAGAACATCACCATCCCCACCCGGCCCTGCCGGCCGGCCCTGGCCGAGGACCTGCATTGGCGCCTGCTCTCGCACCTGTCCTTGAGCGCCCGTTCGCTCGCCAGCGCCCCGGCCCTGCGCGAACTCTTCGGCATCTACGATTCGCGGCTGCTCGGGGATGCCGAGTCCGACCGCAAGGCGCACCAGGCGCTGGCGGACGCGGTGCAGGAGGTCGCCTGCACCCCGATCACCCGTCTGCTCGAGGGCATGCCGGTGCGCGGCCTGCGCATCGAGATCCAGGTCGACAGCGAGCGCCTGGGCGGGGACGGCGAGATGTTCCTCCTCGGCGCCGTGCTCGACGCCTTCCTCGCCCGCTGCTCGCCGATGAACAGCTTCACCGAACTGCATCTCGCCGATCCGGGCGTCGGCGAGCATCGCGCCTGGCGGCCGCGCCTGGGCAACCGGCATCTGCTATGACTGGCGGGCCGATCGCCGATCCCGCCAGCCTGCGCCAGGCCTCCTTCGCGCCCCTGGTCAGGTACCTCGCCAGCATCTCGCCGGGCCTGGTCGAACCCGGCGTGGCCCGGCGGGGCGCCGACGAGGCGGTGCGCTTCCGGCCGGTCCTGTCGCTCGCCTATCCGCTCGGCGACGTGGCCGAGGTGATCCCGCCCGGCACCGGATCGGGGCAGGAGCCGCGCCGCTGGACGGTCGAATTGTCGTTCCTCGGCCTCTACGGTCCCAGCTCCCCGCTCGCTGCGGGATATTCCGAACGGCTGCTCGACGGCGGCGACCACAGCGCCGAACGGACGTTCCTCGACCTCTTCAACCACCGCGCGGCGGCGCTCTTCTTCCAGGCCGCCTGCAAATACCGCCCCGCCAGCGCGGACGGCCCCGGCGGCAGCCAGGCCATCGCCGACCGCATCGGCCGGTTGATCGGGAACCGGTCCGGCCCCGATCCGGCCAGACGCCTCGGCTTCGCGGCCTTGCTGCTGGGCGGCGCGAATTCGGCCGAAGCGCTCGAACGCCTGACTGGCGCCTGGTTCGCCCTGCCCTGCACCGTCGACCAATGCGTGCCGCGCTGGACCCCCCTCGAACCCGGCATGCGCCTCGCGCTCGGCCGCGCCAACTGCGCCCTCGGCGAGGAGTCCGTGGCCGGGTCGATGGTGCAGAGCGCCGGCCTGACCTTCCGCCTCACCGTCGGACCGGTGTCGTGGCGCGACGCCGATCCCTGGCTGCCGGGCCGGGAACGGCACGCCCAGCTGCTGAGCCTCATCGGGATGATGAACGCCAACGACCTCGACTACGAAGCGATGCTCATCATCGATACCAGCGAGCTGCCGGTCTTCCCGCTCGGACACGACCAGGCCGCCCTGGGCCGCACCGCCCGCCTGGATGGCCCGCCCCCGGCCACCGACCTCCGCTGCATCCACCGCAAAGAGTGACCCGCCAGCCCATACCGCCCCTTGCACCGTTCTTGCGCGCCGAGGTCGGCGCCCAAGCATGCGCCGGCGATGCAATCTTCCCAACTGTCCCGTAGCCCGCATTCCAAGTTGACCGAATCGTGCAGGCGCCGCGCCGGTGCGGCGATCCGCCTGGGCGTGATGCCCGGCCTGCTGCTCTGCCTGGGCGGACCGGCGCTGGCCGCCGAGATCGTCCGCCGCGATGTCGTCCTGGCCGTCAGCACCGCGCCGACCGCCTTCGACTACACCCTGTCCTCGCCGGGCGGGGGATTCTCCGGCAGCGATTCGTTCGCGTATGCGCTCGCTCCGCGTCTGGGCGTGCGTTGGGGCCTCGTCCAGCCCGGCTGGAGCGTCGCGCCGGTGGTGGGCGCGGATCTCCTCTATCGCCAGGCCGCGTATGCCGGCGGCGGTTCCATGACCGGCAGAGGCGCGGCGCTCAGCGCAGGCGCGGCCTGGGCCATCAACGATGCCTGGTCGAGCGACGTGGAGTTCGCCGCGTCCTACGAACAATCCACGCTGCGCCTGGGAGGCGCTTCCGGCCTGGACGGCACCGGCGTCCTGCATGGCTATGATCTGCGCCTGCGCACGCTGCGCCGCCTCGACCGCACCTGGTCGGCGGGTCTGGAGGCCGGCTGGCAGCAGGCCCAGGGCGGCTTCAGCGCGTCGTCCGACCGCTCCCTGGATCTGAAGACCAGCGGCTGGACCGCAGCCGTCGTCGTCGTCTGGCGCTTGTCGGCCCGCCCGGCCGGCCTGGAGTGAGCCATGAGCAATCCCTCGCAGAACCCTGACGGCTGGCGCGGCGACGAGGGGACCCTCGCGAACCTTCCGGTGCCGGCCGCGCTCCAGAAGCCTGGGGCGGTGCCGGCCGCAGCGCTGCCGGCGACGGCACCCTCGATCGCACCCGCGCCACCGCAGCCCGACGGTTGGCGCGGCGATGAAGGCACCCTGGCCAACCTGCAGGCGTTCACGGCCCGGACCGAACCGCCCGTTCCGCCTGCGATCCAGCCGCCTGCGCCAGCAACCGGCGAATGGACCGGTGATGAAGGAACCCTGGCGAACCTGCGCGTGGCAGCCAAACCGCTGGGGAAATCCGATCCGCAGGTGAAGACGCCCCCGCCGTCACCGAGCGCGGATGCCGACCTGACGCCGCGACCGCTGGCGAAACCGGGCGAAACGGCTGCTTCCAGCGCCAAGGAAGGCGAATGGCGCGGAGACGAAGGTACGCTGGCCAATCTGCACGTTGCGCCCGCCCCGGCGGCGCCGTCGCAGTCCCCGAGCGCCAGACCCGCAACCGCGCCCGCGCTGCCGACCGCCAAGTTTCCGACTGATAAGCTGCCGACCGACAGGCCAGCGAGCGCTGATGCCTACGCCACGGAATGGCAGGGAGACGAAGGCACCCTGGCCGGCATGCGCCCGAACCGGGTTCCGCTGACCGACCCCGTGCGCCTGGTGCGGCCGGAGAACACCCCCCGCACCGCCATCGAACGCCCTGAGACCCCGCCCGGCCCGACCACCCCGGCCCCGACGCCCAAACCGCGCTCCGCCACCGATGCCCCCGGCGCTACCGCGGCGGCCGCGAGCGGCGACGATGGCTGGCATCTGCAAGGCCGCAAAGGAGAGCTCACCGGCCAGGTGTTCGGCGACTATGAGATCGGCTGCATCCTCGGCGAAGGCGGCATGGGCATCATCTACCGCGCGCGCCAGATCAGCCTGGCCCGCCGGGTGGCGGTGAAGACCCTCGCCAGCTCCTATGCCCAGGATCCGGTGGTGCGGGCCCGCTTCGAGATCGAGGCGCGCGCCGCCAGCATCATCCAGTCGCCCAACGTGGTCGCGGTCTATGCCGCCGGCAGCTACAACGACATCATCTATTTCGTGATGGAATACGTCGAAGGCACGCATCTGGGCGTGATCTTTTCCGAGCGCGCCAAGGTCGGCAAGGGGCTCGAACCGGCGGTTGCGCTGAACTACATCCTCCAGGCCGCGCGCGGCCTGAGCGCCGCCGCCGCGCGCGGCATCGTGCATCGCGACATCAAGCCGTCCAACCTGCTGCTCACCAAGGACGGCACGCTCAAGATCGCCGATTTCGGCATCAGCAAGATCTCGGGCGAGAGCAACCTCACCCGCACCGGCACCGCCGTCGGCACGCCCAGCTACATCAGCCCGGAACAGGGCGGCGGCAAGGAGACCGACGCCCGCTGCGACATCTACAGCCTCGGCGTGGTCATGTACGAGGCGCTCAGCGGCCAGAAGCCCTTCGTCGGCGACAACGCCGAAGCGATCATCTACCAGCACAACTACGCCGAGCCGAAGCCGCTGCGCTCGATCTCGGCGGCCATTCCCGAAAGCTACCAGGCGGTGGTGGTGCGCTGCCTGCAGAAGGATCCGGCCAAGCGCTACCAGACCGCCGACGAACTCATCGTCGACATCGAGCGCATCCGCGCCGGCGACATCTCGGTGACCGCGGTCATGCAGGCCCGCTACGGCACCGGGGCCGAAGAGGCGATGCGCAACCGCCTGGGCCGGCGCTACCGCTGGATCCTGCCGATGGCGGCCAGCCTGCTCCTGCTGGCGGCGGTCGGCGGCGGCTTCTGGTGGTGGTCGAGCCAGCGCGAGGCGCGCGAGCACCAGCGCCAGGAGCTGGTGCAGTTGCGCGACCGCCTGCGGGCGGCCCTCGACCAGCCGGTGCGGGTGCCGCCCAGCGCCAGCCAGGATCTGGCGACCATGGCGAAGCTGGCCGGCGACACCGATGCCGATGTCCTGCGCTGGCGCGGCAAGCTCGACAAGGTCACCGACCTGCACAAGCGGCTCAGCCGGCTGGACGCCCGCGAACTGCCCAACCTGCAGCTCTGCGCCGAATCGACCACCGACCTCGCCAGCCTCGCCGAACTGGTCGGCTCGGACAGCCCGGAGCAGCTGCGCTGGCGCAACCGCCTGGCCGAGACCAGCACCGAGATCGCCCAGCTGCAGAAGCTCCTGGCCGAACTGGACGCCACCGCCGAAACCACGGTGGCCCAGCGTGATCGCTTCGAACCGCTGCTCGACCAGCTCGCGGCCCTGACCGGCAGGGACAACCCGCAGGTGGCGCGCTGGCGGCACCGCCTGGATGTGCTGCAGGCGCGGCTGGCAGAACTGGCCAAGTCGATCGAACCGCTGCTCGACGCCAAGGCGGTGCCCACCGAGCAGCAGCTGCTGCAATACCAGTCTTTCCTCGACGAGCTGCGCAAACGCCACGGCACCGCCCCGGCCGGACCCGGCGAAACGCAGGCGCGCGAGGCGATGGCGGCCCACCGCGCCGCCATCAGCCGTCTACGGAATCAGCTGGCGTCGCTCGACCAGGCCGGCGAGCTCGGTGAGCTGGCGTTGACCCGCATCGAACCGAACCTGGCCGCCTACCGCGCCCGGGTCGCGGCCGACGACCCGCAGCTGATGCGCTGGCAGCAGCGGAGCGAAAGCGCCAGCCGCCGGCTGGCCGATCTCAAGGAGCGCGCCGCCATCCTGGACCGCGCCGGGGACCGCAGCGAGGCGGAACTCGATGACGCCGCCAAGGCGCTGGAATCCCTGCGCCCCCTGGTGGCCTCCGACAACCAGGCCATCCGCGACCGCAGCGCCGCCCTGCGCACGGCGCAGACGGCGATCGCGTCGTGGCGGGTGGATCTCGAACCCCTGAAGAAGTCCGAGCCCATGCCCGTCCCGGTGCAGGAGCGGGCGCGCAGCGCGGTGGCCGAACTGGAAAGGCGGCTGGCGATCCGCATCGACCTCAAGCAGGCCGCCGACCGCCGCCTGCTGGAAGAGGAGCGCAATCTCAAGGATCTGCACCGGCGCTGCGCCGTGGCCGACGACGATCGCGCGGTGGTGACCCAGAACCTGGTCGACGACATCCTGCTCTACGGCCGCCTGGTTGGGGAAAAGGACGCGCAATACCAGAAATGGCACACCCGCATCGTGGGTTTCGTCGAACTCAAGCGTCGCCTGATCGTCCTCGACCGCGCCGCCGAGCTGCCCAAGGGCGTCGACGCCGATCTCGACGCCTTCGCCCGCATCGTCGGAGCCGACGACCGCACCCTGCACGGTTGGCGCACCAAGGTCGCCCGCGTGCGCAAGCTCGAGCTCCTGCTCGCCCCCCTCTCGCAGACCGCCCCGGTCCCGACCGACGCCGAGGCCGCCGTGGCCGAATTGCGCTCGCTGGTCGGGGATTTCGCCGAGGCCCCCGCCTGGGTGGCCAAGATCGCCCGCGTCCGGGCGCTGACGACGCGATGCGCCGCCGAGCTCGGACTCGACGCGGTGGTGCTCGCCGATGGCGCGGACGGTCGCCTGGACCAGTTGGCCAACGAGATCGGCTCGACTCCCGACATCAGTGCCTGGCGCCAGCGCCTGGCCGTCCTCTCCGGCCCCGGCAAGCCGGCCTGGGCCGATTCGTATTCCAACGACCGTTTCGGTTCCCGCGCCACCTGGCGCATCGCCCGACCCGGCGGATCCAGCATCGTCGTGGCTTTCCGCTACGTCCCGCCGGGCGCCTGCTGGATCGGCAGCGATCTCGCCGAGGCCGGACGCGACAACGACGAGGATCGCTTCCATCTCCGCCTCACCCGGGGGCGCTGGCTGGCTGAAACCGAGACGACGCAGGAACTGTGGACCCTGGTCACCGGCACCAATCCCTCCGCCGACCAGGATCCGCAACGCCCGGTGGAACGCGTTTCGTGGAACGACGTGCAGGCGTTCCTCGCCCTGCTGCGCAAAACCGTCCCGCACGTTCCCGCCCGCCTGCCCACCGAGGCGGAATGGGAATTCGCCTGCCGCGCCGGCGGCGACGATCCCCCATTCGCGGCCGGCAATCCCGACATCCTCGACCGCAAGGCGTGGTACCGTGGCAACAGCAGCGACCGCAGCCAGCAGGTCGGGCGCAAACCGCCGAACGCCCTCGGCCTGGGCGACATGCTCGGCAACGTCTGGGAATGGTGCGAAGACCGCTACGGCCAGTACCCCAGCGGTGAGGTCACCGACCCGGTCGGCAGCGAGCGCGACACCCACGTCGCCCGCGGTGGCGGCTGGTGCGATCGCGCCCGCAGCCTGCGCGCCGCCAACCGGGTGTCCCTCGACCCCGGCACCCGCAGCGCCAGCCTGGGATTCCGCCTGGCGATCGACGTTGGGACCACGACACCGAAGCCATGACCCGTTCCCGAGCGCAGTCACGACCGTGACCCATTGGTCGCAGCCCGTGTTTCGGGGCGTCACGATATCCGGTCGCCGGGTGGAGTGGCATCCTGCCGGCAGCCGGCCAAGCGATCCGTTCTGGGAACCGATCCCCACGATCCACGCCGTGCCTGACCTGCGGCGGGCCTTCCGGCACGATCACTGGTCTACCGGGGAATTGGCCCGCGTATTCCTGCGTCTGGTCGGCCATCTTCCGGAAAGAGCCATGACGCGACCGGCGCTTGAATCGTGGTTGGTCACGCAGGTCGAACGGAAACGCCTGGTCGCGTGGGGTCGCGTCGCCGACCTAGAGGGCGACATCAGCGAAGAAGAAAAGAAGGATCCTTTACTGCGTCCGCAGATCTACCGGCAGTACGCCCGCGATTGGAAAGTGCCCCTGGGCGCAGCAGTACCGATTGCAGACATCCATGCCGCCCTGCTCACGAAGGCCAAGAACGCTCCGCAAAGCATTCCACCCCCCGTGATCGCAACCCCAGCGACCTGGAATCGCGCACCCACGATTGAGGACGGAGTTTCGGATCGGTGTCCGGCGCGGAATTTCCGGTCGGAAAGTTTGAAGACGGCGCATCAGACGGTGAGGGAGTGGCTGAAGAAGGAAACCAGAACCACGGCTCAACAGGAGCAGATCCTGGGTGTCGACGGGGGTGGTGGTTTTCTGGCTACGACAACCCGGGTCTCTCGTTTGAGCAAAGGGACCATACTCTATCGGTACTATGACAACATGTATGCACGCGGGGCTTTCAGTACCGGCGGTTGGTGGTGTACCGCCCTCGTCGCAGGCGACCCAAGGCAGACCTTGGCATTACCAATGAACAATCGCGCCAACATGCTGGCCATCGCTGAGGTCGCTTTTGACACAGATGCCCTGACTGGAATCGGCGCACCGCGTTGCAGCAACAAACCCGGTGGACCCATCCAGTGGTTCATTGCGTATGGTGACCGGCTTGCATGCCAAAACGGCGATGCCCAAACCATCCTGAAACGCAATGGAGTGAAAACGGGGATACTTCTGAAACCAGGGACCAAGGATCCGATCGATATGCTGCCATTCAACCCACAAGAAGTCATGGATACAAAATGACAACGCCAGCAATCACCGGTGAAAACTTCGCCATTCACCTCCGTTCGGCTTTCATCAGATGTAGACTTTTCATGAAAAGTCTACCCAAAGGACACCCATTCAAACCAGAAGTTCAGGCACGCTTCGCTGATTATTTCGAAAAATTTCTATTCATTGCAGACTCCCGATTGAATAACCTCGCCACGTCAGCCAACTACCGTCATGAAAATTACCATGGACAACGCGATCTCGATTTCTCCATGGCTTTGGATTACCATGAGGAGGGTCTTTCCACATTAATTAATGACATTGATAGATTCTGGGTCGACCACGACATCGATTGGGTTGTTCCGCCCGAAGGCCTTTTCGACGCTGAATCGCAGAAGGCCGTCGACTCGGCCCGGGAGTGGGTGGCATACTATCGCAAGGCCGTTGCCGATGAAGCGGCCCAACGCAAAATCGAAACTCCCCAAACACCCCCACCCGACCACCTCGACCTGCCGCACGCTCCGGATCCATTCATGATGGAACTGCAATGGAATGCGGCGCGTGAGGCGTACCGGGCCCACACACCCGAACGCGACGAGCTGGCGGTGAAGATGCATGACCACGCGTGGCTGGCCACGGCGGCGGATCAGTATGTAATTCTCGGATTGTGCTCATGGTTCCTGAAACGCACCTTCTATCATGGCTTACAGCCCAATCTGTGGCGCGGCAGCGATTGCTATTTCGATGCGCTCGTCTATGGGGCGCAACCGCATGCCTGGGACATCGAACGCTGGCTGCACATCGCCATCGCCTGCCGGCATGCCAAACTCGTCGACCAGCTCATCGCCCTGCGCGAAGAGGACTGGGACACCAACCGCATCCGGCCGGTGAACTGGCTGGTGACCCGCATCCGCATCCTGATGGACCTCTGGCGTGGCGACGACTCGCGTCTGGCCGTCCTGCGCGAGAACAGCCGGCTCGGGATTTTCGTCGATGTCGTGCCCGAGGAGCTCAAACCCGACTTGCCCCTCATGCGCAACTGGCACCACCTCTTGACCACCGTGATCGACCGCGATCCCCAGGCCCTCACCCGGTTGCTGGTGGAACGGCAAAACCTGCGCATCGCGCACCTGCAAGCCGGCGGAACCATTGCACCGACCGGTCTCGTCGACCTCGATGTCATCGCTCTCCTGCGCATCGCCCGGCGTCGCGGCCTGACAGTGACCGTGACTAGTCCTTACCTGCCAGACGAACTGATGCGGGATGGCGAACCCCCAGGCTGAAAAACCAACCCGGGAAGACCCACAAATCGTTTTGAAACAAACACTTGCCACCAACTGCCAGGATTACACAGGCGAACCATGACCACTTGCTCCAGGCATTGACCTGAGCTGGGACGGGATCACCATTTCAATCCCGCAATTCCGCCCCAGTCGACCGCCCAAGTCGACGCAAATTCACCACCCGATTCCGCAACCAGGGCTACCTGCCATGAAGATCCTACTCATCCTCCTCACCTGCGCCCTCGCCTCGGCGGCGGATCCGGCGTTCACGTTGGTGATCGATACCACGAAAACAGGGGCGACATCCAGCAATCAGTTCTTCCTGCCCTTGAACATCAGCATGGCTTACGACTTCACCGTCGACTGGGGCGATGGCGGCACGCCACAGGTGATCACGACTGCGGCCAATCCGACGTATGCCGATCCGACGCCATCAAACTGCCCGACGCATACCTATTCCAATCCAGGCGTCTATACGGTAAAAATCACCGAAAACGTGGTCGGTGGATTTCCGGCCATCCATTTCCTGCGATCCGGGGGTGAATACATGAAAGTCATGGAACTGGCCAACTGGGGGTCCGTCACATGGACAACCCTGGCAGACGCGTTCGGGTACTGCTCGAATTTGCGGATAACCGCGACAGATGCTGCCACAGCACGTACCGGTGGAGTCACTGATTTCACCGATGCTTGGTTTGGCTGCACTAGTTTGGACAGCTTTCCCGTCATCGATACGAGCAGTGCTACCAGCCTTTTGGGAACCTGGAGAGCTTGTTACGGCTTGACTTCCTTCCCTGTGCTGGACACCAGCAAAGTCACCAACTTCCAGGCCGCATGGTTGTCTTGCAAGAATTTAGTCAGTTTTCCCTCCTTAAACACCAGCAACGGGACGAATTTCATCGCCACATGGGCATTTTGCCAGTCATTAAGCAATTTCCCACATATCGAGACGGGTCAGGCAACCACCTTCCTGAGAACTTGGCGGGGTTGCACCGCATTGACCAATTTTCCGAAACTAAATACCGGCAATGCGTCTGAGTTCACCGGAACCTGGCTGGACTGTACCGGGCTATCCACTTTCCCATCGTTGGATCTTTCCCGGATGACCAACGGCACTGATTGCTTCAAGAATGTCACCCTGTCTACGATCTCTTACAGCAACCTGCTGCTGAATCTGGAATTGCGGAATACCAATGACAATGTGACATTTCATGGTGGCAACAGCACTTTCGATAACGCGACAACTGGCAATGCCCGCAATGCCTTGATCGCCAACCGCGCCTGGTCGATAACCGATGGTGGCCCGCAGAGTGGGGTCAACCTCCAACCGGTAATGGGATCCCAAGCCGGCGGCACCAGCGTGACCATTACCGGGACGAATCTCGCCGGAACCAGTTCCGTCACCTTCGGCGGAAATCCGGCAAGCAATGTAGTGGTTGTCGATGCTAACACGGTCACCTGCGTAACGCCGACATCAGAAATTGGCAATCTGGTAGATGTGCGCCTGACCACCGCAACAGAGGCGGTGACAGGTTTGGGCGCTTTCCGATACCTTTTGACACAAACCATTAACTTCCCCCCAATTGGCCCATCCATTGGGGATTCCGTCCCTCTGGCAGCATCGGCGACTTCTGGTCTGCCGGTAACCTTCAGCGTGGTGAGCGGACCTGCCCTGATCAACGGAAACACGCTGTCCGTTTCCGGGCCAGGAACAAGTATCATTGCGTCCGATCAGGCTGGCAATTCCCAATACCTAGCTGCCCCACAGGTCACCCAAACCATCACCGTCAGTCAACCGACGGTCACGATTTTAACAACTGCGACTGCGGTGACCGTCAGTAGCACATTGACCTTGGATGTCGTCTTTTCTGAGGCCGTGACCGGATTTGAGGTTTCCGATTGTTCCATATCCAATGGCACGATCAGCACGATCACCGGTTCGGGAACAACCTGGACCATCAACCTCACGGCTGGAACGACGGTGGGTGGACAACTAGAACTGACCATCAAGGCCGCCGCAGTGCGAAACGCCTGGGGCATCACCAACACCGCATCCAACACCCTGAACCTGCCCATCGTGGCCGAACCGAGTTCGTCGTCCAGTAATCGTTGTGGGTTTGGCGGGGGTCTGGGCATACTCACTTATGGTATTTGTATTGCCATAACAAGTCTGTGGCGGAGAGGACGATTGAGCTAGATAATTCCGTCATTTTTTCTCCAAATACCCGCGTCTCGCCTAATGTTTTACGATCACTGCTGTCCAACTAAGGGAGCCGAGTTTCGTCTGAGCGCTTGGTAATTTCCATGGAAATTGCACGAATGAAAG
>CAZZJC010000039.1:0-49503 GCA_964654285.1 uncultured Candidatus Kuenenia sp. | reverse complement strand
CTGAGGAATTATACGGGCGAATCGGCGTTTCGTTAAATCCGATCATGTAGAATTATGGCAGCAGAATTGGCCGCGAACCTGGTTGTAGGCCCCCATGACCGTCAGAACGCCAGCGTCCACCGCCGCCGCGAAACCAGGCAGGTAGATCTCGCGCAGCGTCCGCTCATCCAGTTCGACATTGACCCGGCCCCGGTCCATCTCCTGGTTGTTGAGGGCGAAATGCTTCACGCAGGCGGCCACACCATTGCTTTGAATCGCCTGGATCACCGGCCCCACCAGCATCCGGATCAGGAACGGATCCTCGCCGAAGTATTCGAAGTTCCGGCCATTGAGCGGGGTGCGGATGATGTTGATGCCGGGGCCCAGGATGACGTCCTTGCCGCGCTGGCGGGCCTCGGCCCCCAGGACCAAACCGAAATCCCGCGCCCGCTGCGGATTCCAGGTCGCGGCCAGCGCCGTGCCCGTGGGCAGATAGGTGCAATCGAAATCCCCGACCAGACTGTCCCATCCATGATCGGCCACATCGGGCCGAACCCCGTGCGGGCCGTCGCTCATCTTCAGACCTGGAATGCCCAGGCGCAGGCAGGAACCGCTATTGAAGGTCGTGGCACCATGGGTCAGGGTGATCTTCTCGTCGATGGTGAGGCGGCCCAGCAGCTGATCGATCACCGCTTCTGGATCGGTCGATCCACCCGTGGCGGGACCTGGGCCCGCCTGTACCACCCGGATCGAAGATGGTCCCGGGACGGGATCCCTGCTCGGTTCGCGATCGGTATGCATGGATGCATTCTCCCCTTTGGGGGCATTGCAGTCGGGGTTCTGGTTCCGTGCGCGGATGCTGCGGTCGTTGATGCTGTGGTCTCAGGAGTTTCACGTGGACAGGGCGGGGTATCGCACAGGATCCGCGTCATTCATGGATGCAATGCTTCCTTGGGAATGCGGTATGCCGTCCGGGTCCAGGTGCTGGTGTCATGGAGCCCTGATCCCTTGATTGGTTGGAATCAACCTGCCGTATCAACGCCGTCTTCCCCTGACCTTGCCGCCATACTCGTGGGCGACACCCCAGGTGATGGCCCAGGTTCCGGTCAGGGCGCCATTTTCCACCCCGGCCTGGAGGGTCAGTCTTCCTGCCCATCCCGGATCGGGCTCACGGGTCTGGAAACCATCGCTGTTGAGCACGATCACGGCCTCGCCCGTCAACCGGTCGCCCTGCCACGCCAGACGGCTGGCATCCACCTCCTGCCAGGATTGGGCGTAACCGAAGGAGGCGCCCAAGGCCCGGGTGAACGACGTGCCGTCGTGGTCCAGGCAGACATACAGATCGCGCGGCTTGGCACCGGGTATGGCCAGGGGGAGCGTGAGGACCGTGGTCGTCGTCCCTGGTGCGTTGGTGCCGATCGCCGGATGGGGATTGGCCTTGTCCCACGGGGTCGGGAAGATGCGCTTGGCCTGACGGGCCGGACCGCTCACCGTGCCCTGGGTGACGATTTCCGTCCGGGCCGGAACCCGCCGCGTCCAGGTTCCACTGACCTGGCCATTCTGATCCGTCTGCAGATCGATGACGACCGGAACCTGGATGTTGCCCCGGTTGAGGTTGATCAGTCCCTGCAGCGCAGCCTCCTTCCGTTGCAGGTCCAGATGTCCCAGATGCTCCCAGCGCAGGAAGGTCCGGTAGGTTCCGGTGATGGCCCCCGCCTGTTCACCGCTGGGCGGCAGGCAACGACCCTGGCGCAGACGGCCGTCGGATTCCTCCCACAGGCGCACCGGCATCTCCACCGCGTTCAGGCCCAGGGCGGCGGGACTGAAGGCCAGTTCCCAGGTGGCGGCCATGGTCTTCTTGCGCAGATCATAGCAGACCAGCCGCCCCTCGGCGGTGCGTTCGAACAGGCGCCCGTCGACGACGGGGGTTTCCATGAGTGTCGTATAGGCGCTGATCTGATCCGCCTGGTCCAGGCTGGGCGGCAGGCCGAGTTCATCGACCCGGGAGAATCCCTGCGGTCCAAACGTCCACAGGATGAACGGATGGCGTCCGCCATGCAGGGCGCCATGATTGGCGTCCACCCGGCAGAGGAAACGGTCCTCCAGCTGATAGATGAGGCCACCGAGACTGCCGGTCTTGCGGTCCCCCTGCTCATGGATGGCCAGGATCCTGCCCATCGCCAGTTCGACCATGACATAGCGGCCGTTCCCGGGGCCCGGGGCTGGCTGCGCGCTGTGATACAAGGTGGCGAAACAGGCCCGGCCATCCCGGATGAGCACGCGATTCACGGCGCAATCGTCAAACCAGACTGAGATGGCGTTCTGCGGTTCATCCGGCAGACGCCACAATTCCTTCGGCCCTTCGAGACTGATGCGGACCCCGCCCATGAGACCGGCATAGCGGACGCCCTTCTCCGGCCTGGCAGGCTGGGCTTTGACATTCATGACCACGATGTCATCGGCCATCGACAGCGTGGTGTAGTTGGGGCCGAAACCCTCCTTGCGCCAGACCACCGTGCCATCAGCGGCCGCCACCAGGGTCAGCACGCCGGTGCGATGCGCCGCCAGCACATAGAAGGCCCCCTGGTGCCGCCAGATGGTCGGGGTGGCATTTTCGGTGATGAGTCCCGGCACCCGCCACCGCACCGCGCCCGTGGCGCCGTCGAAGCCCGCCAGGCCCTCGTCGCCGGTGGGGACGACCACCACATCTCCAGCCGCAACCAATCCGGTCGCCAAGCCGTCGGCACCGACCAGATCGACGATCCCCTTCTTGGCAGTGTCCAGCATGGCCTGCCGTGCGGCACGTTTTGACTTGGCCATGGGGCCGACATCGGCCTCCCAGATCAGGGCGCCCTTCGCCGCATCGTGGGCACGCACCACGCCGGCCGAGCCCAGGCTATAGACCCGGCCATGCGCATAAGCCGGGGTGACCTGGAAGCCGCCGCGCTTTCCGGCGGCCTGGATGACCGCATCCGGATGCGCCGTCTGCCACAGGATGCGGCCCGATGCGGCATCCAGGGCCATCACCACGTCTTCGACCTCCAACCGCAGGGATAGGGGCTTCTCGACGCGCCAGACCTCCTTGCCATCCCCCAGGGCGGAAGTGATGGGATATAGGGTCTGGGTGGGTCGATAACTGGCAAAGTAGATCCGGCCATCGGCCATGATGGGCCCCGCCCAGGATGCCGGGGTTGCGGTGGCGGCCGGTCCCAGGTAGCGCTCGAAGGCGGCCGCACCGGACCAACCCTTGGAACCGATCTTGGCGAGGCCGAAAACAGGCTCGCTCTGCCACGCGATGGTCGCCTGGTTCAGGTCGTCAACCATGGGCGTGCCGGTGACGAGCGGGGCGAAGGCGCCGGTGGGACCTGCCAAGGTCGGCCAGCCGATGCGCCAGGCGTCTTCCGCGCTGACGCGATCGGCCGCCCATAGACTGGGGTTGGCCAGGCAGCAGAGGAGGGTGAAGATCAGTCGCACGGGGAGTCTCCTTGGGCGAAAGTATACCTTCACGACCTCATGCTGTTGCCAGGCATCGATCACGTTTACTGCGGAATGGTCTGGATGATCGGGGTCAGGCCCTCGGCCTGATACGGGGGGACCTTGCCCTGCGCGATGTCTTCCAGCCTGGCGTGGATGTTTCGCAGCAGCGGATCATTGAAGGTGTTGCGCTCGCCGTGGTTGTTGACCACCGCGCCGAAGGGCTGATCGCAGGCCAGGCCATAAGCGTCTTTGGTGAACTCACGGCCGCTGTACCACTTGAACCAGGTGTAGCCGATGAGCGCCGGATGAGTGAAGGCCTGTTCCAGGGCCTGACGTCCGCGGCGGCGGACCTGCTCCATCTCGGTCTCTGAGAAACGTTCCTCACGCATAAATTTGCCCCAGTCGAGAAAGTGACCGGAAGTCCAGCTGAATTCCCCTATGAGAATGGGAAGGGGAGCGTGGACGAAGAACTCGTCGATGCGCTCGCGCAGATTGCTGCGGTAGCTGTTCATGGCCAGGACATCAATCAGACCATCGTTGAAACAGGCGCGCATCTCGCGCAGCACCGGCACCCCGGGCGGGGCGGGGCAACGCGTGGTCATGATGAGATGGTTCGCATCCTGGTTACGAATGATCCGGTTCATGCCGGCGTAATAGGCCCGGACATAGGCGTGGGTGAAGGCCTCGTGGTCGGCGGCATAGGCGTCGCTGGCCAGGATGAGGCTCTTGCCCTCGGTGCGCTGCCGCAGTTCCTGGATGCTGACACCGGGATGTCCCCAGTCGGCCATGACTCTGGCCATGTCGCCGCCGTGACGCTGCAAAACCCACTTCCAGGCCCAGGCCCCGCCGGGGCGGCTTTCGGGCAGGGCCAGGTAGGACTGCAACAACGTTGGCACTGCGGGTGGGGTGGACAGATCCGAAAACTTCCCGGTCCAGGCGGCATCGGTATGCGGCTGGCCGTACATGCATTCGTTGTCGCAGAAATAGCCGAGGAAATGCCGCTTGTCGACCAGGGCGGCGATGCGCGGGCGATGATCGTCCTCGACCCGTTGCCAGACCTGGGGGTCGAACACATCGATGTTGCCGCAGACCGTCAGTTCCTTGGCCGAGGCCCGGGGCGTCAGGATCTTGACGAAGGGCAGGCCGAGGTCCCGGTATCCATTGTGCGGGGTGAACAGCATCGACCAGCCGCCGAACCCGTTGAACCCGGCATCGCGCAGGATGGCCACCGCATCGGCGACGAAACGCTGGTGGTCGGCGCCGTAGGTGCGTTCAACCCATTGGAAATACATGTTGTCGCCCGGTTGGCCGACCTCCTGGCGCAGCACCGCGTTGCAGCCCTTGTAGATCATGGGTCGGTTCCCGGGGTCGATCAGCCACCACCGGCCCGTGCTCGATCGTCCGACCCGGTAGAATCCGGGCCTGCCCCGCACCGTGGTGGGATCAAAAGCAATGGTCATGGAATTCTCCGTGAGTCCTGGGGTGGGGGCACCGCGATCTCGCCCAGGATGCGTCCATCGGGCAGGGCGGCCTGCAGGCGGACCGTGCGATCCGTGTGGCGCAGGCGCTGGACCAGGCCGCCTGAACCCACGCGCACGGTGCGCGGGGCCGAACTGCGCCAGATGACATCCAGATCGGTGCGGTCGTGTTCGCCGTGCCGATCGGTGGCCAGGCAGCGCAGACGCACGGTCTGCCACAGGCCCAGCGCCTCGAGGCGGCCCGAGACCGACGGCAGGGCGCTCAGGCGGCTGCTGACGATGCCGGCCGGATCCCGGTCATGCAGGATGACCTGCACCAGGCTGCGCGGGGGCACCTCGATCATGAGTCCGCCATCCGTCACGGTGCAGGCGTCGGCCACCTCGTCGGCCGCATCCATGCCGGTGCGACGGATCACGGCGTGGCGGCCATGCCGCGGCAATGCGCCCAGGTCCAGGCGGATGGGGTCGATGACCTCGGCCCCGCGGTTCAGGATGGTGATGAGGATCGAGTCCCCACGCCGGACCACCAGGTGGTCGAGGACCTTATGGACCAGGGGGGCACGGGCGCTGTCGCGCAGGATCAGGGGGGCTTCCAGCCGCTGGGCGTCGGCGGTGCGGGCCAGCATGCGGAAGACGAAATACGCGGCGGTGGGGAAGCGCAGTTCCAGTTCTTCCCGACTGGGATGGTGGTCGGGGCTGTTATGCAGGCGCAGGTCGCAGCCGGTCCAGTCGACCAGATTCATGTCGCCATAGACCAGCGCCTTGTAGTTGCGATGGGTGCAGGGGAAGCTGAACAGATAGATGCAGGCGTAGGCCAGCCGGGGCAGGTCGCCCCCGCCCAGGCGCATCAGCTCCATCATGAGCCCGGCGAAGGCCATCGCGTTGTCGTGGACCAGATAGCTTTCGCCGATCTCCATCTCCCCGGCGATGCGGCCGACCTCGCCCAGCCCCAGGGGGCGGTTGCCCGCCACCTGGGCCAGGGCGGTGAAGCGGGCGCGCAGGGCCTGCGGTTCGCTGGTGTAATGGTGGTAATCCGCGACATCGACGTGATCCGCGACATAGGGCCAGTAGACCTCCCAGTTGCTGGCGGCCGGACCCAGCAGGGCCAGGCGCGGCAGCCCGAGGGCCCCGGCCACGTCATCGAGGGCCATCCGGGCCAGGCGGGCGATGACGCCCAGCTGCACGGCCAGGGCATGGAAGAAGCGGATCCGCAGATCCTCGTGGCTGTAGTCGAGGAAGAAGGCCTTGAACCAGCCGTCGCCCAGGGCCGCGACCTCTGGCGGCAGGGCGAAGGAGCCGCTGCGCCACTCGGGCTCATTGATCAGCATGAAGCGCCGGACGCCGAAATTGTTCGCGAAATGATAGGTCAGCGCGAAGCAGTATTCGTACGCGCTGCAGGCCGCCTCCCAATCGATGTCGGCGTCGGGGACCGGCGCCGGGGCGGCCAGATTCCGCACCAGGGGCCGGGGATACATGGCCGGGGCGTAGCCCAGGGGCACCAGCGCTTCGATCTCCAGCCGGTTCACCTGGGCGATGATGGCGTCGGGGACACCGAGCCAGGGCACCAGATCGCTGAAACGGTAGCTGTCCCAGTCGATCTCCTGGCGCGGATTGGCCGCGATGCGCCGGCGCACCCGTTCGAAGCCCGCCTGGTCGGTCACGGTGCCCCAGGTCCCGGCCGCCACCTGCCGACGGCGCAGATTGACCTCGGGGTGGAACTCGCGCAGCACGGTGGCCCCGCTGTCGGCCAGGTAATCCCACAGATTCGCCGTTTCGGCGTGCTCCTGCACCTCGACATTGAAGCCGAGCCTGGCGCAGGTCGTGCCGCCGGGACGGTCGAACACCCGCAGTTCCGCCTTGGCCGGGAAAGGCAGGCGCGGCAGGAAGGGAGTCAGCAGCGAACGCTGGGGCGGCGGGAACGGGGTCGGCTGGTCGGTCGCGGTCATGCGGGACTCCGGATCGGCAGAGGTCCACCCTGGTTCGGACCGTCAAACCGGCTGGCACGAACCGGATTGCGGACCAAGGTCCGGCCTGCAGCGGATGACGCGTTGGATCGCATGGAGTTTCCTCGGTAATCGTACCGCGTCGCTACGCCGGCAATCGGGCGGATGGCTGAAGTCTATCCCGAGGCGGGCGGGGATCCCAGCCGCGTTTTTGTCTCAGCGTATGCCGATTGTCGCAGGAGGGCGGATCCCTAACCTGGGCAACCATGACGAACGCTCCGCTGTGGGAGGCGGACATCGCTCCCTTCGTCTATCACGGCACCTTGACCGTGGCCCCGCCCGGTGGCGATCTCGTCCTGCGCGGCAGCGGCGGAATCGAGCGAGATCTCTGGCAGCGCTGCTGCTATGCGTGGTGGCATTGCCTGGAGGGCACCGTCGTCCTGTCGCGGGGCGACGAATCCTGGTCGGTACGGCCGGGACGCGTGGGCCTGAGCGAACCGGGCATGCATGCCCGCTTGACTCCGGGCACGCGGGCCAATCGCCTGATCTTCGATCTCCTGCATCGGCCCCGGCTCAACAGCGGAGCGCACCGCTATACGATGGCTCAGCGCACGGCCCAGCCGTCCTGGCAGCAGATCTTTGGACGGGCCCTGACGGTGCTCTTTCCCGATCCCCAGGACAGGATGCTGGGCCTGATGGTCGATCGTCTCTGCAACACGATGAAGGGGCCTGCGTTCGGCATGCGTGCCCAGGCTCTTCTCGCCACCTGGTTGGCCGATCTGCTGGACGACACGGATCAGTCCCCGGTCGGGGGATCCTTCGCAGACCAGGTCGAGCGGCTCATGCAGCGGCACATGCGCGAGCATCCGACCCTGGACCAGATCGCGCAGCGTCTGGGGATCTGCCGCCAGACCGTCCATCGGCGCTTCCTCGCCGAGCGGGGCTGCAGCCCCAACCAGGCCTTGGACCGCTTGCGGTTGGAACGTGCGTTCCAGGTCCTTTCCGCAGGAACCGGGAGCACGTCGAGCGTCCTACAGCAGGCGGTGCGCAGTTGCGGCTTCAGCGAAGCCAGCACGTTCGGCCGCTGGTTCAAACGGCAGACCGGTCTCACCCCCAGCCGATGGCGAAGCCAGGTTCCTGGATTGCCGTATCAGAGTCCAGCTCGGCAGGAGCCTTAAGCAGCCCTCAGGCTGCTCACGGGGGAGCGCCGAAGGCGCGTTACGGGGGGCGGGCAGCCCCCGGACAAACCAGAACTTGAGACGGCGAAGCCGACTCTTCCGGCGCAGCCGGAACCCCGCGCAGCGGGGAAGTTCTTTGGAAGTGGCGCCAAGCATCGCAATTGCGCCCCATCAGCGGCGTTGGTCGTCAGTCATTGGGCGCTGCCCAACTCCTTCATCCCGCCTGGCAGCTGGGGCACTCTTGCGATTTTTCAAAGGTTTTATTCAGGAATCACCAACAGGTTGACGATAGTGCCTAGATCGGCGGGCCTCGATCCGCACGAATTTCCGGCAGTTGCCTATGGATCAATCTCTCGCGGCCACCGGAACCGTACCTGGGTTCGTCAACCTGTTGGTGCATCCTCTGCAAGGTTGTGGGTTTGCTGGACGGGATCCCGCGGCATCACGCCTCGGCGTGGCGCTCGAACAGTTCGAGATGCTCGGCCTGCCCATCGATCCGGCCGGCGGCGAGGTCGTTGAAGAAGCCGTCGACGACCTGGGCGAAGTCGGCGCGGCTGGTGATGCGGCAGAACTGGTCGCGGAAGCGGCGCACGCCGGGCAGGCCGTTGCAGTAGAAGAAGGTGTATTTGCGCATCACGCGCACGCCGCGGTATTCGCCATAGAGGCGCAGGATGAGGTCGAAGTGGCGTTCGAGCAGCGCGCGGCGTTCCGCCAGGCTGGGGCGGTGCGGCGCGGCGCCGGACAGTTCCGCGATGAGGTTGCGGAAGATCCAGGGATCGCCGCAGGCCTTGCGGCCGATCTGGTAGCCGTCGGCGCCGGCCTCGTCCTTGGCGGCGCGGATCGCGGCGGCGGTGTCGAGGCTGCCGTTGGCGATGACCGGGATGCGGTCGCCCCAGCGCGCCTGGATGGCCCGCTTGACCTCGGCCACCCCGGCGAGGTCGACCGGCACGCCGTGCTTCGATTCGCCGGTGCGGGCGTGGACGAACACCGCGTCGGCGCCGTTCTCGCAGGCGGCCAGGGCGACCTCGACCGCGTTGCGTTCCTGCGCGTTGGCGCCCAGGCGGATCTTGGCGGTGACCGGGCGCGAGACGGCGGCGCGCATCGCCGCGATGATCCGGCCGACCTGGGCGGGTTCGCGCATCAGGGCGACCCCGCAGCCGGCCTCCTTGGCTTTGCGCACGGGGCAGCCGCAGTTGAGGTCGATGAGATCCGCGCCGGCGCGTTCGAGCGCGGCGGCGGTGCGGGCGCAGCGGTCGGGTTCGCGGCCGTAGACCTGCATCGCGAGGGGCTTTTCTTCAGGCAGGTTCTCGGTCAGGACGCGGAAGCGTTCGGCCTGGGCCTCGCCCTGCTGGTCCTGGGCGATGGCGGCGACCATCTCGGTCGCGACCAGGCCGCAACCGCCGACCTCCTTGGCGATCAGGCGGAAGGCGAGGTTGGTGAATCCCGCCATCGGCGCGAGGCAGAGGTTGTTGGCCAGGCGCAGGTCGCGGATCTGCAGGGGATGGATGTAGCGCCCCGGGGACCCGGGGGCGGCATCGCTGGCGTCGGTCGGCATCGGCATCACCAGACCACGGTCTCGTCGGCGAAGATCTGGCAGGCGGCGACGCCGCTTGCTTGTCCGGTACCGCTCAGGCCGCAGGCGGCGGCGGGCAGGTCCAGGCGTGTGCTGAGCGTGCTGCGGTTGTGGTACAGGCGGCCGTAACGCAGGCGCCGGGCGAGGTCGAGGAAACGGGCGCGGTCGGCCGTCCAGATCGCCGCCGCCAGGCGATGCGGGTTCGCCTCCAGCCACGCCGCCGCCTGCGCCGCGTCGTCGTAGGGCACGACCGCCAGCAGCGGGCCGGCGTGCTCGCGGGTCAGCAGGGGATGTCCGGCGGTCGCGCCGGGGCGCAGGACGAACAGGAGCGGATCCGTTCCGGCGCTGGGTTTTTCCAGCGGTTCGCGGCGTCCGGCGATGGGATCCGTGCCCGCGGGCAGCTCGCCCAGGCCGGCGAGGAACGCCGCCCGGGCGGCGATCGAGCGCATCGGGCCGACCGCGCCGTCCGGGGCCGGGGCCGGCAGCCAGCGCTGCCGTTCGCGGCCGAGCTGCTCCAGCGCCGCGTCGAGCTGCGCGCGCGGCACGAACAGCACCCGGCTCGCGGTGCCGTGCTGGCCGGCCAGGCGCCAGGCGCTTTCGGCCACCGCGATCAACGCCGCCGGCAGATCGGCGTCGGGCAGGACGAGCACCGGATTCACCCCGCCCAGGCTGGCGGCGAATACGACCTCGCTGCGCCCGGCGAGCCGGCGCGCGAGCGCCGCACCCATCGCGCGCGACCCGGTCGCGGCGACGGTGGCGACACCGGGTTGATCGACGATCGCCTCGGCCACGTCGCAGCCTCCGAGCAGCACGGCGCACACGCCGTCGAGGCCGGATTCCTTCAGCAAGGCGCGGTAGAGTTCGCCGAGTCCAAGCGCCTCCGGGCTGGGTTTGGCGACCACGGTGCAACCCACCGCCAGCGCCGGCACGACGAGCTGGTGCAGGGCCAGGAGGGGCTGATTGCCCGGCGCGATCACCACCGCCGGCCCGCGCGGCCGCCATGGCAGGGCGAGCGCGTGGCCGAACGCCGGCACGCCGGGCGTGCGGCCAAGCCCGGCACCCAGGGTGGTGTCGATCACCCCGCCGAGCTGGTCCGCCTCGGCCTCGGCCTCGGCCGTGGTCTTGCCGGCCTCGCGCACCAGCAGCGTCACCACCGCCTTGCGATGGTGCAGCACAGCCTCGGCGAAGCGCCGGATCCTCCCCGCACGGTCGACCTCGAGCGCCCAGGCCGGGAAGGCGGCCACGGCGGCGGCCACGGCGCTGGCGGCCTCGGTGGTGGTGGCGGATGCGGCGCGCCAGACCGGCGTGCCGTCCCAGGGTGAGATCGAGGTCAGCATGGGAGCAGCATCGCCGCTGAATCGGCTGCGATCCAGTGCTGGCCCGGCTTGGCCCCGGCTCACCCGTCCAGGATCTCCGCGCCGTTTGAGGGATTGCCCGGATCAGCGGATGGCCGAGGACTGTCCCAGGAGAGTCCACGATGGCGCACGATCACCGCACCCTCGCGCGTCCGCGTCTGGTCACCCGGATCAGCTGCCTGCTGGCCGGACTCGGCTGGTCGCTGGCCTGGGGCGGGGTGGTGGGCGGCAGCGCCTGGACCTTCGGCATGCTGCGCGTCATGGGCGGCGATCTCCCGTACCATCCCATGCTCGATTACTGGCTGCGCATGACCGCGATCAGTTTCGCCTTCATCGGCCTGCTCTTCCTCCTGGCAGCGGCCGGAAAGACCGGTCGCGCGCTGCCGCCGATCCTCGCCGCCTTCCAGCTGGTCTGCGGCGGGACGCTGCTGTTCTGGGCTCTGCGGCTTGAACTGCCGCCAGAGCAGTTCCTGGGCGATGTCGGGTTCTGCCTGGCCACCGGGGCCGGGATCCTCGCCGGCCGATGGCTGCCGGCGACCCGGCGCACCGAGGCGGAATCCTAGGAATCACCAGCTTTCCCGGCTGCCGCCCGGCTTGTCCCCGGTCGCGTCCGTTCCAGACTCCCCGCCCGACCCCAGCCATCGCCGGAGCCTTCCATGCCGCTGTCGCTGCATCCGCTGTTCACCGACCACGCCGTGCTGCAACGCGGGACGGCCGTCCCGATCTGGGGCGAGGGCGCACCGGGCGCGACGGTGCGGGTGACCTGCGGTCCCGGCACGGCGGTCGGCAGCGTCGGAGCGGACGGCCGTTGGCTGGTGCGTCTGCCGCCATTGCCACCAGGTGGGCCGCTCGCCCTCTGCATCGAGGCGTCGGACGGGACGCGGCTGGAACGCAGCGACATCCTGGTCGGCGACGTGTTCCTGTGCTCGGGCCAGAGCAACATGGAATGGCCGCTGTGCGAGTCCTCGGACGCGAAGGAGACCATCGCGGGATCGGCCGATGCCGGTCTGCGCCTGTTCACCGTGCCCAGGCGCACCGGCCTGGAGCCGTGCCGCGACGTGGCGGCGCAGTGGCAGGCCAGCGCGCCGTGGACGACGCCGGCATTCTCGGCCGTGGCCTGGCATGCCGGCCGGGCGCTGCGCCAGCGCCATCCCGCCATCCCGGTCGGCCTGATCAGCGCAAGCTGGGGCGGCACCGCCATCGAATCGTGGATGAGTCATGAGGAATTGCAGCATTTCGCGCGCCCCTTCGCCAGTCGGGAGCAGGTGGTGGCGCAGGAGGCCTTGCGCCTGAGCGACCCCGCCGCGCATGCCAAGGCCCTGACGGAGGTGCGGAACCGGTTCGCTGCGGTCTTCCAGCAGTGGCACGCCGGCATCGTGGCCGGCGATGGCGGCGAGGCGGCGGGCTTCGCCCGGCCCGACTGCGACCTGGGCGATTGGCGCGATCATCCCGTGCCCGGCTTCTGGCCCGATCCGATCATCGGCAACCACGAGGGCGTGGTCTGGTTCGCCTGCGACGTCGAGGTTCCGGCCGAATGCGCGGGCCGCGACGCGGTGCTGCATCTGGGTTCGGTCGACAACGAGGACATGACCTGGGTCAACGGCCATTTCGTCGGCGGCATCGACCTGCGCGACGGTCCCGACCACTGGAACCTGCAACGCCACCATGCCGTGCCCGGGTCGGCCATCCGCGCCGGGCGCAACCGCATCGCGGTGCGGGTCATCGACTACGGCGGGCGGGGCGGATTCGGCGGCGGTCCAGATGGCATCTGCCTGGATTTCGGTGCCAGTCGCGTGCTGCTGCCCACGACCTGGCGTTGCCGCGTCGGCGGCCCGCTCGTCGGCCAGCGTCCGACCTATCCGCCCGAGATGGTCATCGCGGGTGGAACCAGCGTGACCTGTCCGGGCACGCTGTTCGCCGGCATGATCGCGCCGCTCGTCCCGACCGCGCTCGCCGGGGTGCTCTGGTACCAGGGTGAGAGCAACGCCGAGGCCGCCGCGGCCTACCGCGACCTCTTCCCCGGTCTGATCGCCGACTGGCGCCGCTGGTTCCGACCCGAACCGGGCGCCGCCCCGCTGCCGTTCGTCTGGGCGCAGCTGACCGCGTTCAAACTACCGCCGCTCGCGCCCGGCCAGCGTTCCTCCTGGGCCGAACTGCGCGAGGCGCAGACCCTGGCCTTGCGCCTGCCGGCGACCGGGCAGGCGGTGATCCTCGACTGCGGCGAGGCCGAGGACATCCATCCCCGCAACAAGCGCGTGCCTGGCGAACGGCTGGCCTTGCACCTGCGCCGCCTCGTCCACGGCGAAAACGTGCCCGCGAGCGGTCCGGTCGTCGTATCGGTGGAGTCGCGCGGCCGCGACCTGCGTCTCGGTTACGCCGCCACCGGGGCGCTGACCACCGGCGACAGGCAGCCGGTGCGCGGATTCTGGCTCGCGGGCGGCGACCACGCCTGGAAGTCAGCCAACGCCCGCATCGACGGCGCGACGGTGGTGCTCTCCCACCCCGACATCGCCAGCCCGATCGCAGCGCGTTACGCCTGGGCCGACAATCCGGCCGACGCGAACCTCACGGATGCGACCGGGATTCCGGCAGGGACGTGGCGCAGCGACGGGTGAGCGATGGCGGATGCGCCTGGGATGGAAGGATCCTGCCGGCAGCTTGCCGACGTGTTTTTCCCGCAGGCTGGTGCCGGATTTGCGCCAGTCACGGCGGATGTGCGGAAACAAGATCGGGAACCGGCTGACCTACCTGGGGCATCGTCCCTCCGCGCCGACATCCACGCGAGAAAGTGACCGTCCCCGACTGTGCCCAGGGGGTCTGACGCCGGATTGTCGCGAACGCGTGGATGGGGTATGCTTACGCTGCCAATGTCCCGGATTTTCAAATCGCCTACGTTCATGTCGTCACCG
The DNA here is from genome assembly GCA_964654285.1 of uncultured Candidatus Kuenenia sp. Classification (GTDB taxonomy): domain Bacteria; phylum Planctomycetota; class UBA11346; order UBA11346; family UBA11346; genus BJHQ01. The sequence goes on along the minus strand of CAZZJC010000039.1, from coordinate 35,611 downwards.
ACGCGGTCACGGCATCCACGCGGCTGGCTGCGCGGGATGTTCCTCCTTTGCCTGCTGCCCGCCATCTGGGCCCAGGATTTCACCTGGACCGGTCTGGGCGGGGATGGACTGGTCTCGACCGGGGCGAACTGGGCCGGGTCGTCCGCCCCGACCGGTCTCGCGAGCGATAATCTGATTTTCTCCGGCACGGGCGTCAGCGTGACCCATGGCCTGGCGCAGGTCGGCAGCATCACCTTCGCCAGCGGGGGATTCACGCTGAACGGCCCGTCGCTGACGGTAAACGGCGCGATCACCAGCCAGGCCGGCAGCAATGCCATCAGTTGCGCACTGGTGCTCGCCACGCCGATCAGCACGGTGTCGGCGGCGAATGCGAGTCTGACCCTGGGCGCAGTCGACAACGGCGGATTCCTGCTCACGGCGCAGGCAGGCGGCACCATCACCCTGGGCGGGGTCGTGTCCGGGGCCGGTGGACTGAGCAAGACCGGGGCGGGACTCCTGGTGTCCTCCGCCGCCCATGATTTCTCCGGCGGGACCCTGTTGTCCGCGGGTGCGTTGTCCCTGGACATCGATTCCACGGGAAGCGTGACGAACGGTCCCGTGGGCACGGGAACCCTGACGATTGCAGGCGGCACCATCCTGGCCACCGCCACCCGCAGCATCGCCAACGTCGTCTCCATCACCGGTGACTGCACCTTCGGGGGGACGTCGGCCATGACCTTCACCGGCAACGCCTCGACCACGGGAGATCGGGTCTTCTCCATGGTGTCCGGCGTCACCTTTTCGACTGGCACCTGGACCTTCGGCGGCAACCTGACGATCGGCGGGATGAATACCGTCAACTTCAACGGTTCCGTGGTCCTGGGCGGAAATCGCATCCTCACCACCAACGACCTGCAGGGGATCACCTTCGCCGGAACCATCGGGACCGTGGGGGACGGATGTTCCCTGACCAAGCGGGGGACGGGCTCGCTGACGCTGAATGCCGCAACCAGCGTCTATAGCGGGGGAACCGTGCTGGTCGCGGGAAAGCTGATCATCAAGGGCAATTCCACAGGATCGCCCGTCACCAGCGGACCAGTGGGCACCGGACCACTCACCATCCAGGGGGGGGTGATCCGACCGGGAACCGGGGGATTCAACATTGCGAACAACGTGAGCCTGGAGGGCGATTTCGGCGTGGAACTCAACATCACCGCGACCATGAGCGGCAACATCACCCTCAACACCAATGTGACCATCTACAATTCCAATGGCATCGGGTTCAATCTCACCGGACCGATTTCCGGAACAGGCCGTCTGACCATCTTTGGCACCGATAATTCCGGGCGCAAATTGACGCTTAGCAATGCCGCTAGCACGTTCTCAGGCGGGGTGACGCTGGTTCAGGGCGTCCTGATCATCAGCAATAGTTCAACCGGCCTGATCAACGCCGTGACCCAGGGCCCATTGGGAACCGGCCCCTTCACCATCATCGGTGGCGCCCTGCAACCAGGCACGGTCACCCTCAATAACGATTTGCGGTTGATGGGTGACTTCACCTTCACCAGTAGTTCCGGAGCACCGACGTTTGGCGGCAATGTATCCCTGCCGGTCAATGTCACCATCAGCACGTCGACAGGCAACACGATCACCATGGCGGGACCGTGGACCGGGGCGGGATCCCTGACCAAGGGTTCGTCAGTTGGCCTGCTGGTGCTGTCCAACAGCGCCAACGCCTACACCGGGGCGACCCGTGTCGCCGGAACCAGCGGTAATCTGCGTCTGGGCGTCAACAACGCCATTCCCAATTCCGAACTGGTGGTGGTCGGTCTTGGCGCGGTATTCGACTTCAATTCCTTCAATGCGCAGGTGTCGAAGATCACCACCCATGCCGTTTCCGGCAATGCCCAGGTCGGGATCGCCAATGGCACCCTGACCCTGACCGGAAATACCATCGCGCACACGTCGACCGGCGCCAATTTCGGTTGGCTGAATCCGGCGAACCTGGTCCTGAACAACAATACCACGTTCGATGTGGCAAGGGGTACCGGCACCAAGGACCTGACCATCAGCGCGGCGCTGTCCGGCGGGGTGAATGTGATCAAGACCGGAACCGGCATCCTGGAGTTCAACAACACCAACACCTATACCGGCACCACCCTGATCAGCGCCGGGACGTGCAGCATCGCAACGACGAAGTCCCTGCCGGCGGGCAGTGCGGTGACGGTGGCGGCGGGGGCGGCATTGGCGGGCCTGGGCACGGCGGCAGGATCGATCACCCTCAATGGATCCTTGGTTCCAGGCGGTGCGGGGACGATCGGAACCCTGACCGTCGGCGCCATCACCATGTCGCCCACGGCGGTGCTGGCCTATGACCTCGGGACGACCTGTGATCTGGTTGCCTCCAGCGGTGCGGTGGTGCTCGACGGCAACCTGGATGTCAGTGCGATCGCAGGAATCCGCGTGGGGACGTACAACCTGATCACCTGCACCGGGACGCCAACCGGGACCTTGACGGTGCGCACCATGCCCGCCGAGTACACGGGAGTAGTGCAGGTGTCGGATGGTTTTGTGAAACTGGTGGTCACGAGTGCCGCCAGTCCACCTGCCGGTACCTTTGTCTGGAATGGTGAAGGCGGGAATGGCAACTGGAACAACGCCGGAAACTGGGTCGGGGGCGTGGCGCCAGCCGGATCAGGCAATGAGAACCTTATCTTTCAAGGTCTGAACCAGCTGGCGACCACCAACAATTATCCGGCCGGTACGGGCTTCGGGAACATCACCATCAGCACCACGGGCTTAACCGTGGCCAACAGTTCAGCACGCTTCGTGCTCAACGGATCGCTGATCGCGACCACGGGCACAAATTCCCTCTCGGGACCATTCACCGTCACCGGGGCGAGAAGCGTCCAGGTTGCCAGTGGGGCGACGTTGACGCTGGTCTCAGTAATCGACGACAACGCCACCAACACCGGGGCGTTGATTTTTGATGGCGCCGGTACCGTGAACATATGGGGGGCCAATACGTTCGCCGCCGGAGTTACATTGGCCTCCGGCACGATCAACCTCCCAATCAGTTCGACCGGAACAGTGACTAACGGCCCCCTTGGCAAAGGCACGCTGACCATCACCGGCGGCGTACTGGGGTGCGGAGGCACCGTATCGATCGCGAATGCGGTGGTGCTCAATGGGGATTTTGTTGCGGGAATGGTTAGTACCGGTGACATGACCCTGAGCGGCTCGGTGTCCATGCTGAAGGACATCACCATCACCATGATCTTCTACAATCAGGCATTCAGTCATAATCTGACCTTCAGCGGCCCCGTGGCCCTGAATCACAATCTGATTCTCACTGGCGGCGGAACCGGTACATTCCAGTGCACCACCGGCACCACCACGATCAGTGGGAATCCGGTGATCACCAACAACCGAACCGCCGGCACCACGCAGTTCACCGGCCCGATCACACTCGGCAGTAACGTGACCTTCGCCGGAACGCGCACGCAGACCGTCAGTGGAGCCATCGGCGATGGCGGGGGTGTCTATTCCGTGACCTGCAACAGCACGTCGCAACTGACCCTGTCGGGAAGCAACTCCTATTCCGGCGGAACTATTCTTCAGTCCGGTACATTGGCCCTGGGCCACAATTCCGGGGCTGGTACCGGTCCGCTGACCATCAATGCCGGGAAGATACGTTCTGATACGGCGGCCCGGACACTTGCAAATCTGGCGACCATCAATGGTTCCTTTACGTGCGACAACAACCTTGATCTGACCCTGGGCGGGGCCATCACCCTGGGCGCGGCACCGGTCATCACCGTCACCAACACCAGCACCAATGGACTGGTCCTGGGAGCCGGCGGAATCTCTGGTGCCTTCGCCCTGACCAAGGCCGGACCTGGGGTGCTGACCCTTGGCGGGGTCAACAATTACAGTGGAACGACCACCATATCGGGCGGAACCTTGCGATTGACCGGAGATACCGGGACCATTCCGGCTGATCTGGTGATCGGCGCTGGCACGACCTTCGACATCGACAACACCGGTTCGCTCGATCCCGATCGGCTCGGCAATTCCGCGACGGTGACCTTGCAGGGTGGCACCTGGACCATGACGGCGCCCAACAATACGCACCGTACTGAAACCATCGGCGCCCTGGTGGCCACTGGTGGCGCGAATCAGGTGACCTTGACCGCGGCTGGTACCGGCAGTGCGCAGCTGACCACCGGGACGTGGACATGTTCCGGGGGTGGACTCAACCTGACCCGGACCCAACCGGCGGGCGGGACTCCCAACTGGTTCATCACCGGGTTCACCGACGGTGCGAGCGTACCGGGAGTGACGGTGGGGAATGCTGCCGCCGTCTATGATGCCGCCACCGGTGGTGGGGTCGTCGCCGATTCTCCCGCTGCTGCCGGCACCAAGACCACGACCCGATCCGGTGATTGGGATGACCCGGGGACCTGGGTCGGCGGCATGGTTCCCGCCCCGACCGATGAGGTCGTCATCGCCAGCAACCACACGGTCGATCTGCACAGTTCCGATCGGGTCACGGCCGGATTGAGCTTCAGTGGGAGCGGAATGCTGACGGGGTCGAATCAGTTGACCCTCAGCAGTGGTCAACTTCGGGTCAGCGGCACCGGCTCACCGGTCGTCGCCTGTACCATCGTCACCGGGGCACTGCCGCTGACGGTGGTCCAGGCTTCCTCTGGAACCATCGATCTGCGCGCAACGATCAACACCAGTGCGGGCATCGTGAAACAGGGTACAGGTGCGGCGGTCATCTCGGCCAACCAGACCTGGACCGGTTCGCTGACGGTGACCCTTGGCACGCTGACCGTGCTTGGGTCCCAGACCTACGCCGGCGGCACCGCTCTGGGAGGCGGAACCCTGGTGGTGGGACATGATCAGACCTTGGGCAGTGGACCCGTCAATTTCCTGGGTGGAGCCCTGCAGGCGACCGGTGGCACGCGGACCCTGGCCAATACCTGGACCATGCGATCGGATACGACCTTCAGCGGGACCGACGCACTGGTCTTGCAGGGCAATGGCACCCTTTTCGGAATCACTCGCACCATCACGGCAACTGCAATCAGCGGTGTCACCATGTCGGGCATCATCGATGACGGCGGGGCGGCGGTGGCGCTGACCAAGTCCGGTGGTGGCCGATTATCGCTGACGGGCGCGAACACCTTTTCCGGCACCTGCACCCTGAATGCCGGCATCCTGGGCATCGGCCACAACAGCGCATTGGGCACCGGGACGCTGATCCTGTCGGCGTCCCTGAATCCATCCATCCGGGCCGAGGGGGCGGCCCGGACCATCGCCAACAACGTGAGCATCGGCAATAATTTCATCAACGATGGCAGCCAGGATCTGATCTTCGCGGGGACGACAACCCTCGGCAGTCCATTCACGGTGAACGTGAGCAACACCAGCCCGAACGGCCTTGGCTGGATCGGGACGATCTCCTGCACGGTGGCAGTGACCAAGACCGGCGGTGGTGTTCTTCTCGTTGGAAGTCCGGCGGCCGGATTGCCCACCCTCACCATATCGGATGGGACCTGCCGATTGACCGGCGATACCACGACCATGCCGAATACCAGCGTCATCAACGTCGCCACGGGCGCGATGCTGTGGATCGATGGAACCGGGACGGCCAATCCTGATCGGTTCTCGGCAACCAGCACCTTGAATCTCCAAGGTGGCATCTTGCAGGTGACAGGCCCGGCGGGTGCGGACCGCTCAGAGACCTTCGGCACCATCAATATCGGCTCTACCAATACGACGGTCAGCGGCAGCCGGATCATCCTGGCACCGACCGGCACCGGCAATGTCACGGTGACCGCGGCGAGCACGACGGGGCTGGTACGTCTGAGTGGCGACCTGGGTCTGACGCGGGGCACCGGGGCAGGCGGAGGGCAATCCTACCTGTTCAGCACCGGCAATGGATGGAACCAGGGGCTGAACGTGCCTTGGGCATCCGTGAATGGTTCATCGCAGGCCCAGTATTCCCTGACCCTGGGCCTGATCGCCTACGAAACCACCCTCTACACCACCCAGGCGCCTGGCGACTGGGACAATGTCGCCACCTGGACCCAGGCGGCCATTCCAGGATTTGGCGATGCGGTTTCGATCGGACATGACGTGTCCCTGCACGGCAGCGACCGTAGCGTCCGTCGGGTGGCGATCACCTCCGGAGTCACGATCAGCGACACCGGCAATGCCGTGTTGCATGTCGCCAGCGGTCAGGTGGAAGTGCGGGGATCGGGGAACAGCCTCATCAGCACCGGCCTGGATCTGATCAACGGAGGCGTCATCGACCAGGGCAGTGGCGGAAGCCTGACGATCAGCCGGCCGGTCCAGGGCATCGGCCTATACAAACTGGGCACCGGGACGCTGGTGCTCAGCGGCAGCAACACCTTCGCCGGGGTCTTCCAGGTCACCACCGGACGCTGCGAGGTTTCAGGAAGCATGGTCAATACCGGCGTCACGACGATCTGCGCTGGGGCGACTCTGGCGGTCTCGGGCGGCAACGCCATCTCCGATCTTAGCGGGTTGACCCTGCAAGCCGGCGCCACCCTCGACGTCAGCGGTGCTGAATTGGTCACCTTCGGGACGGACCAGCCGAGCAGCACCATCATCATACAAGATAATTCCCAGCTGATCTTCAGTATTGGCGCGGCGAAGACCTTGAACTCCCGTCTCACAGGGACGGGCACCTTCCGCAACCAGGGACCAACCCCGGATGCGGCAGAGGAGGCCACTGGCACGCTCATCACCAATCTTGCCAACGATCTCACCGGAACGATCTGGATAGAAAAAGGACTGGTTTCGAAGTCGAATCTTGCGCTTGCCAACGCCATCCCCTCCACCGCCACCTTGCGCATCGATGCCGCCCAGAACGGCGGCACCAATCCCCACGGGGTCTGGAACCTCTTCGGCGCCGATGCCTCGATCGGGGCGTTGACCGGTGACGGTTACATCTTGCAGGCCTCCAGCAGCACGGCGACGACCTTTCGCACCTTGACCCTGGGCCTCAACAACCAGGACGCGACCTTTGCCCCGAGTGCCACGAATCCGGCTGGCGGAGTGATCGGCTACCCCCGCAACTCGGACAGCCGTGGGGATTACCTCAATCTGGTGAAGTCCGGCACCGGCACACAGACCCTGTCGGGCTTGAATCGCTATATCGGCACCACCGCTGTCGTCGCCGGAACTCTGGTGGCAGGATGCGATGCGCCTCTGGGCAGCGCCGGCGCATTCGGCAACGCGGCGTCGCCGATTGAGCTTGGCGCCAGTTCCGGCAGCGAGACCGCCAGCCTGTATGCCGGCGGAGCGTTCACCATCGCCCGGCCGATCTGGATCCGGCCCGGCGGCACCGGTACGGCCACCGTCGGTGTGAATACTGCCGCAAGCGCCCTGTTCAGCGGCCCTCTGACCCTGTCGCGCGCGGCGACCCTGCATGCCGCAGCCAGCGGCACAGCGACCTTCTCAGGTACGATCACCGGCGACCAGGCGATCACCAAGACCGGCGCAGGCCTGGTGGTGCTCAGCGGCAGCAACACCTGGACCGGTGCGACGACCATCAGCGCCGGCACTCTTCGTCTAGCTGGCGGCGCGGCCCTGGGCGATCTGGCCACAGTCACCCTGGCCGATGTCGCAGGAGCGCTGCTCGATCTCAACGGAAGCAGCGAGAGCATCGGTTCGCTCTCCGGCGGTGGCAGCACCGGCGGCAACATCACCCTGGGTACCGGCGTCCTGACGTGCGGAGGGAACGGCACCTCGACCGGTTACGCCGGAGCGATCAGCGGAAGCGGCGGTCTTACCAAGGTCGGCACCGGAACCCTGACCCTCTCAGGAACCAATGGCCTGACCGGAACGACGACCGTCAGCGCCGGCTCCCTGCTGATCACCGGATCGCTCGACAGCAGCACCGGAGGCGTCTCGATCGGCGGATCGGGAACCCTGGGCGGGACCGGCACGATTGCCGGTGCGGTCACCTGCGCGAGCGGCGGTCGCATTTCACCGGCCACTGCCGGTACACGGGGGACGTTGATCCTCTCCAGCACCACGCCATTGACGTCTGTGGCAGGGGCCGAATTGCGCATCGACATCGATGGTACCAGCACCGATCTGCTGTCCTGCTCCGCCGGTTCCGGCACCCTGTCGCTGACCAACCTGACCCTCGTCCTGAACACCAACGCCCCGTCTGGGGCATTCATGATCATCTCGTTCCCCAACGGCACGATCAGCGGAACGTTCGCGTCGGTCAGTGGTCTTCCGGGTGGATATGCGGTCATCTATGGCACTCACTCGGTGATGCTGTCGGCCGGCGGATCACCGCCGGCGGCGCCGACCTTGCTGTCGCCAGTGCACTGCCCCGACGCCAACAGCAATGGATCGATCGCCGACGACGACCTCGCCACCTATGGCCGCACGTTGAATCCGAGACCGGCCCTGCTGTGGACGGTGCCGACCGATTCCGACGGAGATTCCCTGCATTTCACCGTCTCGCTGGATGGCGGGGCGGGGATCTTCTCGGGCACCAGCCAGACCGGATTTTCCTACCTCAATACCGGCGTCTGGACGGCTTTCCCGGCCGGGGGGCTGACCCAGGGCAGCGGCGCCACCGTGCGCTATGTACCGCAGTCCCCGTTGGCAGCAGACGCTGCCCATACCTGGTCGGTCTCCGCCCATGACGGAACCGCCTCGGGGACGGCCACCACCCGGCGTTTCATCATCGCCAGTCCAGCGTGGACCGCCGGCGTGCTGGGCGGCGCGGTCATCCGGGCGGTCCACCTGACCGAACTGCGGACCGAGGCCGACCGCCTGCGCAAGTTCCGCGGTCTGGCCGCGGCGACCTGGACCGACGATCCCCTGGTGCCGCGCAGCACGGCCATCCGCGCCGCGCACCTGACCGAACTGCGCCAGGCGCTGACCGACATCCGCACCCTCACCGGCGCGGCGGTGACCATCGGCGCCGAGACCATCACCGCAGGTCAAAGTGCCGTGCGATTCAGCCATTTCACCGAACTTCAGACGGCGATCGAAGGCTTGTAACCGCTACTGCCGGTCACTCTGCCGGTTCGATCTCCGCCGACATCGAACCTTTGCAGCGCGGCAGGCGCCAGTCGGGGCCATAGGCATGGATCTGGTCGCGCTTGAGCTCCGCTCGTTCCTTGCTGGTGGTGTCGACGATGGTGCGGCCGGTGGAATCGACCTCCACGGCGCAGCGCAGGGCGCGTTCCGGGGTATGGGAGAACAGCTTCATCAGCATCTCGACCACGTAGTCGTAGGTGTGGTCGTCGTCGTTGAGCAGCACCACGTGCCAACGCGGCGCGATCCGGCTGTGCGTTCCGGTTCCGGGCGCGGCTTCGATTTCCGTCTCGGGCAGGGCGACCGGCATGTCGCGCTGGTTTGCGCCTGCCTGCCTCGGGCGCAAGCGGGGTGGCGAGCAACCCGGTAATGCCTTGGGACCATGCCTGCTGTCATCTCCAGGGCGATGATGAGCATGCTGGCCGGAGACCTGCCCATGCGCCTGATCCTGCCCACCCTCCTCGCCGCTGCCGCGTTGAACGGCGCCATCGCTGCCGACCTGCCTGAACGCACCGGCATCATCAGCCTGCGCGACAAGCCGCTCACCCTGGTCGGTCCGGCCCTGACGCTCGGCCAGCCGGCGCCCGACGCCATCCTGCGCGATGGCACCCTGACCCCGGTCGCCCTGTCCGCCGCCAGCAAGGGCGTGCGGATCGTCCTCACCGTGCCCAGCCTCGACACGCCGGTATGCAGCCGCGAGGCCGCCGCCTTCGATCAGAAGATCGCGGCGCTGAAGGATGTCACCGTCGTGCTGGTCTCGCGCGACCTGCCCTTCTCCCAGAAGCGCGCCTGCGCCGCCGGGCATATCGAACGCCTGGTGCTGCTCAGCGACTTCGACCAGGCCGCGCTCGGCCGCGCCTGGGGTCTTTCCATCAAGGAGACCGGTCTGCTCGCCCGCGCGGTGGTGGTGCTCGACGCCGCCGGCACGGTACGCTGGCAGCAGATCGTGCCCAACCTGGCGCAGGAACCCGACTACGACGGCGCGCTCAAGGCGGCGGGCGAACTGACCGGGAAATGACCGACGGGCACGACGCTGCGTCTCCATGGCCGTCCCGTGGCCTCACGCAGCGAACACGCCGATAAACTTCCGTTTTTCTTGGCAAAGGTGCTCGGATCAACGCTGACGGGCCGGCCTCGTGAATATCCAGTTGTCGCTACTGGCCATCCACATGTCGCATATGATCGGGCCGATCGGTGGATGCGCGGCTCGGTTCCGCGTCCGTCCCGAGCCAGGGGATCCGCTCGGACGATCGCTGCCGCCCGGATGACACCTCTGATGGGATACCCGCTTTCCACCCGGAATAATGCTGGCGGGTGAATCCATCTGCCAGGCGTGTCATAGCGGGCGTCAGCAGGGGATGGGCGTCCGGACAAATTCATTTCCCATCAATCGTTTTCCGTTTCGCAACCTGGTGATTCACCCAGAGGGGATCCGGAGCCGCTGGACGGGTCCGATGCACCTCCGTGTCCGGCATCACAGTGGCATGCGCAAGCACCCAGCCCGGATCCCACCAGGGCCATCGACCCGTACCACACCCGCCGCCTCGACCGCGCGGGCACCGGATCGGTCTCTGCAGGCCTGCCGTCAGAGCGGATCTTCGATGCCCTGCCAAGGTGAACCCAATCGTCCCAAACTGAAGCTGACTGCCCGTCGACCCGGCCGCGACGCCTTCACCTTGGTCGAGGTCGCATTCTCGCTCGTGATCCTCGCCACCGCAGTCACCTTCACCATCCTGATCCTGGGCGGGGCGCTGCGCGACCAGCAGATCAACCGCTACCGCATCCTGGCGGCGGCGAAGGCGGTGTCGCTGATCGAGAAGTTCAGCCAGCCGCAGGAGGACTACCGGGCGGGTGGGAACACCTCCTGGAACGTCAGATACAACATGAATGAAACCAGAAAAGAGTATGCGAAGGGAACCGTCGGATTGTGGCAGAACATCGGTGCGCAATACCTGACCAACATCCCCGCCGTCATGACCGGTGGACGCTACGATCTGGAAAGGGTGGTCGGGTCGAGCGCCGGCGGCGCCTACCCGGTACCGGCCGCGATCGCCCGACGCATCGATTCCGACCAGGATGAGATCAGCAAGCTCTACGATCGCGGGGGCAAGCTCTTCTATTTCGATCCCTCAGAACGCTCCGGCTCCAACCTGACCGCAGGCAAGGTGACGGGCGCGAACCGCAATGCGGCGACCACCGACTTGCAACGCCTGGTCTTCGCGGTCATCGGCCAACCGCAGCAGAACGCCTTGCCGAACCATCCCTGGATCGTTCCCAGCGTGAAGCTGTATCCCTATCCGCCATCGCACCTGACCGATGAGGGCGAGAATCCAGGCAGCCTGCGGGTCTGGTCGAGCGGTCCGCATTCTCCTGGCGTTGTCCATCGCGGGAGCGCCTCTGGAGCGACCGCCGCTGACGGCTTTGGCGTATTCGGAACCATTTTCGCCCAATTCCCGAATTCAGGATGGAAGCTTGGCGGCGAACCCTGGACCGAGGTGGGGAAGTTCATGCGGACCTCTCCCACCTTGCCGCTGGGGTCCCCATACCATGGCGAGCGCACGGATTCCTCCGATTGGGAATGGCAGGCGTTCCTGGATGCGAATTCCCCTGCGGCGCAAGCCAAGCTGACCACCATCGCATGGCGCGACCGGGTCTTGCGCGGGCAGGATCCGGCCCCCTACCTGCCGAGCTCCGCCACGGAATGGAATGCGACGGGGCCGACACCCGCGCGGTGGTCGCCCTGGCTGGCCGGACTCCCCGAGTTCCGTCGCCTCCTGCATTGGCATTGGAACCGTATCTATGCGCAGCTGGCCCCGACCACGATCACCACCTATCCGACTCCGATCAAGGAGATCGATGTCGACATCTACGAGGCCGTGTCCGAATTCATCGATCCCTGGCCGACCCAGACGATCACCTGGTCGGATGCCAAGGGCGAGATGCACACGTACGAAGCGCCCATTACCCCGAGACCGACGAGGACGGTCTACAAGTTCGTGAGAACCGTAAAGCAAAAGACCGGCGGCCAGGGCAAATCCACGGCATATCACGGCCTGCCCACGCCTCCCAACGGTCTGGGCAAGGCGGTCGGTCTGCGCGGTACGGATATCCTCTACGAGGATCACGAACCCTTCCCCGGCAACCGCCTGGAGCAGATCAGGCAAGGGCTGCCCAGCCTCGAACGCCGGGTGATGTACCGTACCGCCGCGCTGGCCCTCTGGGCGAAGACGCGGCTGGGCAAATCCATCTTCACCGCCGAAGCGCGCCTGCTGGGGGCGGAAAAGGGCGGGGGGCGGGATCCCGGCCAGAATCCCGGCGATCCGCTCGATTTCGATCCCAACGTGGTGACCAAGGACGATCCGGCCAGGGCCAACCTGCCCGACCGCCTGAATCCGCTCCTGACCTACATCGAACCGCCTGCGGACCCGGCCGACATCCATCCGGCCCAGGTCCTGGCCCTCAACTATCTGGCGCATGCCGCCATGCTGGTGACCGGTTACCGGCCTCCGTTCGTCGACAACAACAACACGCTCGACGCCAAGCAGCACCGCGATCTGCATAAAGGCCCACCGAATTTTTCAGGATCGGACCTGAGCCGACGGTATTACCGCAAATTCGGCCAGGAGACCTTCTATCTGGCCAACCCGCTCTATTGCGAGAAAGCGCTCGACTTCCTGGCCTCCGACAAGAACCGGAACTCCTGCGCTGCGAACATCGCCACCCGTCCATGGGTCGAGACCTCTTTTGCCAGCGCATGGATCGCCAATACGAATTACCCGGCTGGAAGCACGGTCAGCAACAATGGCGCCATCTACCAATGCACCACCGGTGGAACCTCCGCGAAGGATGGCGCTGGACCAACGGCCACTGGAGCCGGGATCACCGATGGAAGCTGCGTGTGGTCGTCGCTGCCAGGGACTCCCGAATCCTATGCCAAGGCCAAAATCTGGTCCATGCTCTGCGACAACTACGATCGCAGCCTGATCAAGGCGACCGAGGGGACCTTCGTCCTGGATCCGGGCGGGGCACCCATGTCGCTCGATGATCCCCAGCCGCTGCGCTTGACCGTTACCGGGACCGCCGGGGAAAGAATCAAGGTTCGCCGGTTCTTCGAGGGCGGATCCTACTACCGTGATTGGCGTGGTCGGGGCAGGCCGAATGCGACCTGGAATGCGCTCTCGAACAGCACCGACTGGGAACCCTGCCCGAACGGACCTGTCGCCCCTGCGAAGGCCGATGACGATCCGTACGTCTGCACCGCCACACCCGATGGCGGCAAATGGCGGCCGGGAAGATGGGGCCTGGAGAACTATCCGCAGGATTTCGATCCGTCGGTTTCCGGTTCAGCAACCCCTGATGCCCTGAATGACGATGCCGTGGTCAATCCCTTCCCGCCGCCTTTCGCCCAGGAGGGAGCCTTCGATTGCTGGGGTAACCAGCGGTTCTCATGGCGGGTGCTCGCCCCGGTGGGAAGCCTGTCCAAACCGAAGTCCTCGGACTTCCATCAATTGCGCTCCTTCGCCATCGGATCGCTGCAGGACATCGCCTACAATGACAGCAGTCATTGGAAGGCCGATCTGAATGGGGCGCCATGGTCCTCCGATGATGTGCTGTGCGGCCCGATCGAAGCCCAATACGTGTCGGCCATGCCAAAGTCCGGCGTTCTTCCCACGGATTGCGATGATCTGCTCATGGCCAAGAACGCCGTGAGAACCTGCCTGGCGTGGGTGATGAAATACACCAGCAGCCGCCCTAACGATTTCATCGTACCCAAACCGGCCAACGCGCTGAATGCCTGGCATCGCCCGATTTTCTACTTCGACCCCTTCAACAACGACATCACCGGTTCGGCACGTCGCCAGACCGATCCCGTGAACTGGGCGCTGAGCCATCCCGTCGCCTGGTTGGGGGAGGCGACCTTCCCCGCCGTCATCGCACCCCAGACCGCCTTATGGACCACAGACAGCCTGGCCGGGGCCTATGCTCCGCCCAACCTCAACATGTATGGGCCTCTCCACCTGAATGCGTATCCCGCCAGTGCGGTCAGGAAGGACAAGGTTGTCGACCAGGCCGACCGCAGTCCCCCCCCCTGGTCCATGAATCCGGATCAGGCCAACGAGGCCGGCTATCTGGCCCAGTACCAGGATCATGCCTACAAGGACATCCTGCGTGCCGGCCCACCCATGCTGGATGGCGAGGCTTGGCCGGAAGGATATTTCGCCGGCATGAAGTCCGCCTCGATCCTCGGCGCGCTGCATGGATTCGACGGATTTGGCTGGGACCACAAGAGCAATCCCAAGCCAAAGGCACCGACCGACAGCACCATCCAGCCGCAACTGTTCACGAAGGCGAATCCGGCACGACAGACCAGTCCATCCAGCGTGCGCACCTGGATCACGGATCCCTTCAAGACCGCCGACCGTTGCCGGCAGGTCGTGTTCTGGGTGGTGGACTGGAAATCCTACGAGGACAGCGAGATCCTGCCCTCTGATCCCATCGACATGTCGCAGACGAACGTGCGTCCGTACGAATACTACACCCACATGATCTCGACCGTCGGCCCCAATCCGCTGCACAATGTCGGCAATCCTGAGCGGATGCTGTGCTGGCTGAATCCGGCCCGGGACCGCACGGTGGCAAACTCGCGCTATATGGAGTCCTCCAGGCTGCAGGCAGGACCCCATCCGACCAACTACGGACCAGCGCGCTACTTCGACACCCGCAGCGACCTGGGGTTGCAGGGGATGCCGGTGGCGGAGCTGACCGGTGGTGACGAATCCGGAGATCAGCAGGGCTGGTGGTTCTATGCCAGCCTGGGCCGTTTCGGCGCCGATCGCGATGGAAATGGGTCATTGTCGGTCGGATCCGTGCCCCCCGGTGTACGGTTACGGGCGCGCGAGGTCGGGCGTTTCGTCTATTACGATCCCGTCCTGCCTCTTTCGACCAGGAAATGACCATGCCCCGCAAGCCCCATCGGTGTGGCCGAGCCAACCCACCAAGTCCGGTCCAGGCCGGGTTGACCCTGGTCGAACTCGTGGTGGCGGTACCGCTGGCGGCGGGGATATCGCTGATGGCGTTCTTCGCCGTGCGGGCCGCGATGCAGACCGCGCGGCTGGTCCAGAACGCGACCGAGGAGAACGCCGCCTTGCGGGCCGGCTGGTTCCTGGCGATGGACGAGGCCGACCACTGGTCGTCCCATGCCTCGCCCGACTTCCCCTATCTGCGCGGCTACATGTCCACCCCACGCAATGACGACACGGCATCGGACAAGTGCCTGTTCCGCCCGATGCGGCTGGCGATGAGACTCTATGGCGATGGGACCGACCTCCATCCCCATGATCAACGCAGCTGGTATGTCGGTCCGCCGATGACCGGGGTGCACACCACCACGCTTTCATTCCTGTCGAACAGCATCAATGGGTACGCCGAGGTGTCACCCTACAACTACCAATGCGTCGGCAACCGGAAGGATCCGCTCACCACGCCTGATGGAATCTGGTCGCAAGGGGACTATTGGGCTCCCAACGTGCCGGTCATCCCGACCGGATGGGAAGGCTGGCACATCCACGGAGATTACGCGAGCATTTCCAACCTGAAGACATCGTTCTCATCGATCGCCGGCGAGACCACCCAGCAGGCGATGCTGCGCATCTATGCCAGGATCGGGCACCTTGGCGTCGCCTCGTACATGTCCCCCGGTTCACTGGCCTTCGCGGTCACCGATCCGGTGAACCGATCCGCAGCCAACATCGGCAAGCCGGACAAGCGCTGGGGTTGGGGCGAGATGCCGTGGTCCTTGACCCCCAACGTGAGCAAGGTGCTGGTTCCGCTCAAATCGGATCTGCCCAAGGATGATCCCGACCCCAATCTGACGCATTTCGCCCTTGGTCTGCCGGGGCAGAACGTCCCCGTGCGCATGATCCCGCAGGTGGATACCGATACGGCAGGAGGCAGGGACTGGGCCATCTCGCTCACCTCGAACGACATCACCCGTGGAGCCATCTTCTTTCCCGGCGATTACCAAACACCCCTCAACCAGGCGGATGGGGTAAGCACGGTCGCCGCGATCTATCCGGCGCGGAGCTTCTACAACCTGACCGGCACCCCCATCTTCGATAGTTCGGGGAAAGCGATCGGTTCGGCCCCCGGCTGGGATGCCCAGACGAGCCTCGATTCGCTCCATATCTACCCCTACCGGCTGATGAATGATCCGACCTATGCCAGGACGATGAAATATGGTGACCTCAGCTTCATGGAAAAACGCAACAGCGTGAGTACAAGCTTCGCCCCTGCGATCCCGAGCGATCCGAGATCCTCGCCCAGGGATTCCGCCCCCATATCCTTGCGCCTGCGCGTCCTGCGCACGAATCAGCTCGGCTATGACCGATTGAATGCCCGCGTGGTGATCGCCCGCCCGGATACCGGCAAAGGCTACGAGATGGAGATCACGCCACTCGGCAGCAGCTTCCGGGGCGCACGTTGGATCTGGGGGCTGCGGACCAATGGCCGGATCGGCGATCAAGGAGGCACCCTGCCATGAACACGCGCGGAACCATCCTGATCCTCGTCGCCGGCCTTGCCGCCATCCTGCTGTCGGTCGCGACGGCCATCCTGGTGACCCTGCGGTCGGGCAGCGCGGATGCGGAACTGGTCATGCGCGACGCCCAGGCGCGGATCATGCTCGCGGCGGGAATCGCCTACATCCAGGAGGCCAGCCGGATCGGCTGGGGTGGGGAAAGCTTCGGCTGGACCGATATCCGCCATCCCATCGGAGCCAAATTCAATGGAGATACGGTCCCCATCGATGGCGTGGTGGGGCCGCTGATCGCTGGCGCGACCAGGCTGCCGGTTGCCAACAGATTCCCGGCGCCGGGTACGGTCGCCCGCTGCGATGCCTTCTGCTGGGAGCGCCCACCCGCCGCGACGAGCGAGCGCTTTACCCCGAATCCCCTGGAGTTCCGCCCTGATCTTCCCGGCCGGCAGGGGGACGATCCCGCCATCATGCTCAAGGACAAGTCCTGGATGCTGACATCGGATAACTGGATCAAGGATTTCTGCACCCCGATGGGCGACTACTACCGGTTGCTCTGGTACGGCAACCTGGGCCAGATCCAGAATCCGGGTTTCGGCGTGAAGGCGGACTTCGTCGGCGATCCCAAGGGGAACAACGCGGCGGGCAAGCAGGGCGGTCTCGACGTCCAACCCATCGCCGACACCTACGCCGACTTCAAATCGGGCAGCCAGGCACCGCGCCCGGAAACCATAGGACGGGGTTGGTTCCGGGTGTATCGCGAAAGTCCCGCCGACCACGACGGCGACGGGAATCCGTGGTACGACACCATCCCCCTGCGCGGCCACGGGGTCTTCATCATCGCCGCCGGTTCCGGTTCGACGCACGGGTATCGCTTCTGGGACCGCAGTTCGTCGGACTTCCTCAACGGCGACCGCAACCGCACGGCAGCGTGGTCCTATGAATTGGAGCCGGAAACGGCGGCGGAGTCCGGACTGTTCCTCAACCAGGAGGCGTTCATCGCCCAGCGCGCCTCGGAGAGGATCATCTGGTACCGCCTGGAATGGACCGGGGCGGTATCCGGATACGACGCGTGGGGCGAACACGCCAAAGCCAACCAGGATCCGGCAAAGGTCATGAGCAACGAAGGATCGGAAGATGTCCGCCGGACCTTTCTCCACCGTGCGAACAATGGGAACAATCCGGGATACTTCCCGAATTTCGGCGGCACCATCCGCTGGCTGATGCGCCTGGAACGGGAGCCCGACCGATGGTGAATCCGCAGACCCTCGCTTGCGGCACTCGCCCATCCTGCGGGAAACCTCACGCCAGCACCATGGCCCGGGGCTTCTCCTTGGTCGAACTCCTCGTCGTCATCACCATCATCCTCGTTTTGGCCGGTCTGGTCATCGTCATTGGCGGCCGGGTGTTGTCGGAAATGGTCGACCGTTCGGTCATGCAACGGAAGGCCGAGCAGGTGGTCGCCGGTCTCGCCCAATACCAGACGAGCGACGGGCAGGATCGCGGCTTGGCGGTCATCAATGGCGCGACCGGGACCAGCCTGCGTTTCGGCACCTTGCGCAACATCCTCGATCGTCTGACGGGCACCTATGGCCTCGATCTGAACCTGGACACCGCCAGCGTTGCTAAGGACGATACCGATCGCCTTCCGCTGCCACCCGGGATCGGCACCCGCTATCGCAGCTATGCCATGGTCAAACTGATGAATCCGACCAACAACATGTGGGTCATACCCGGTCGTCTGGACAAGTTCGCAGTCACCGACATCGCCCTCGACGAGGTGATCACCTTCCGCAACCGGATGATCCGGTTCCGCTGGGATCCGTATGACCGCTATCCCCTTGGCCTGGGCGGTGTCCCGGAGCATGCGTTGGCATTCGGCACCAAGATGTCCATCGCCGACCACTACAGCGACGTCTTCGAATTCAGGACCAGCCGCTGGGGAGACGCGGTCCTGAACACCTATCCGCGGTACGATGCCCGCATTTCACCGATCGGCGAATCCCTGGATCGCACCCTGGAGGTGATGCCGGATCGCATCTGGTATGCCGGCGAATACCTCGCCCGCTGGCCGCGGCTGATCCAGCAGTTCTCGACGGTGGGCGGCGCTACCCGCTATGTCAGCAAGGGGCTCGACGCCTCCGGGGCGGTCAGGGACACCGTCTGGCCGACCTGGAACTGGCAGGCCGGGGATCCCACCCCGGTTATCTGGCCCTGGCCCTGGGGAAAGAAGGTCCTGCGCCGACGCGACTCCATCGCAGCGCTCGACCAGATCGAAGGACTGGTCCCGCAGGGGGACGTGCTCGATCCGGCGAATCCCGCTCCCTGGGCCGATCCCGACACGGGCAAGCCGGTGAAACGCCTCGTCGACGCGACGCGGTTGGCCTCCGATCTGAATCCCGACTACCTGATCAAGGCCCGATCCGCCGACTGCCTGTCCCCGCTGGGCACCGTCCGCATCCTCGCCATGGCCGGCATCCTCGAACCAGGCGCGGCCGGCGAGGACGCCTACCGTGGCAAGCTGGGAAAGCGCGACCGCGATCGCAACCGGGCCTGGAACGACCGCTGGGGACGGCCGCTGGTCGCTGGTTTCGCCGCCTTCATCGCGGCCCGATACGATTTCGATGACACCAAGAACAGCGCTGGCGCCTACAATGAGGGGTTCGGTTACACCACTCCTTTCGGCAACGGATCCGGTCCCATGGCCAGCAGCGGCCTGCTCGGCGGCCGGGATGTCCTGCTGACCACGTTGGCAAAGATGTATGGTTCGGCCTGGCAGGGATATCTCTGCGTCGGCGCCACCGGACCTGCCGATCGCGGAACCGGCTTCGACGCGTCCTGGGACGCCGCCGAGGACGCCCGTCAACTCGTCCTGCGCTGGCGCACCATCACCACGGCCTGCGCCGCCTGGGAATGGAATCAGACCGCGTTTTCCGCCCCGCCCGCCGCCTGGAGCCGGCCCGATCCCGACGGCGGCACCTGGAAGGTCGATGCCTGGTCCAGGAACGGGATGCGCAAAGGCGTCCGTGGGGATGGAACCGCCTGCTACCTGTCAGCCCCGATCGATCTCAAGTGATCGCACCGGTCGCTCCGCCTGGTTGAACCCGGCGCGGCAAAGAGATCACCGCCCGTGGCAGTTCTTGTACTTCCGGCCGCTGCCGCAGGGGCAGGGATCGTGGGCGCCGGCGCGGGGCGCTTCCGGGGCGTTCCCGCCAGCCTGGGCGAAGCCGCCAGCGGCGAGGGCGGCGGCGGGTGACGGGGGCGGTTCCTCCTGGCGGATCTGGACGCGGAAATACAGGCGGGCGACATCGCCGCGGATGAGCTCGTTGACCAGGGCGAAGCGGCGGTAGCCCTCCTCCTTGTAGCGCAGGCGGGGATCCTTCTGGGCATAGGCTTCGAGGCCGATCGAGTGCCGCAGGTGATCCATCGCGTCGATGTGGTCCTTCCAGCGGTGGTCGATGGCTTCGAGCAGGACGAACTGGGCGATCTTGGGGAACATCTCGCCGAACTCGGTCTTGCGGGTCGCGAGGTTGGCCTCGACGACCTTCATGAGGACATCGCGGCAGGCGTCGCCGCCATCCTTGACCGGGATCTCGTCCGGGGTCGGGGCGGGCAGGCCGATCTCGGCGCCGAAGGAATCCGCGATGTGCTTCGCCAGTTCGGGGCCGCGCGTGCCATCGGCGGCGGCCTTCTGCACCAGGTCGTCGAGGCTGTCGCGGTAGTACTTGCGCAGCGATTCTTCGAGCCCCTGGCCCTCGATGATCGCCTGGCGCTGCTTGTAGATGATGGTGCGCTGCTGGTTCATCACCTGGTCGTATTCGAGCAGGTTCTTGCGGAAGCCGAAGTAGTACTCCTCGACCCGCTTCTGCGCCTTCTCCACCGCGCGCGACACCATCGGCGATTCGATGGGCACGCCGTCCTTGAGGCCCATGCGGCGCATCAGCCCCGACATCATCGGGCCGGCAAAACGCTTCATCAAAGGGTCTTCAAGCGAGAGGTAGAACCGGCTGCTGCCGGGATCGCCCTGGCGGCCGGACCGGCCGCGCAGCTGATTGTCGATGCGGCGGGCGTCGTGGCGTTCGGTGCCGAGGATGCGCAGGCCGCCGATCTGGCGCACGTCGACGCCGTTCTTGAAGATCGACGGCAGGGGCAGCGGATGCCAGCCCATCATGGCGCGGCGGCGGTTGATCGCCTTGAGCTTGGCCTCGCCGACCAGGGCCTGCGCCTTGGCGAGTTCCTTCTCGTCGCCCGGCTCGCTGAAGGTGCGCTTCGTCCACAGATCCAGGCACGCCTCCTCCAGTTCGATGTCCTTGCTGTCCGGGGACAGGCGGCTGGGGATGAAGCCGCGATCCTTCCAGTGCTTGAACGCGGCCTTGGCGTCGATGCGGCCGAGCACGATGTCGGTGCCGCGCCCGGCCATGTTGGTGGCGATGGTGACGGCGCCGAACTGGCCGGCGTGGAGGACGATCTCGGCCTCGCGGGCGTGCTGTTTCGCGTTGAGCACGTTGTGCGGGATGCCCTTGCGGGTGAAGGCCTCGCTCAGGCGCTCGCTGGTCTCGACCGCGACGGTGCCGACCAGGATGGGCTGGCCGATCGCGTGCAGCTCCTCGACCTCGCGCACGATGGCGTCGAACTTCTCCTTCTCGGTGCCGTAGATCAGGTCCGGCAGGTCGTTGCGGATCACCGTCCGGTTCGGCGGCACCGCGACCACGTCGAGCTTGTAGATGGCGTGGAACTCGGCGGCCTCGGTCATCGCCGTGCCGGTCATGCCGGCGAGCTTGTCGTAGAGGCGGAAGAAGTTCTGCAGGGTGATCGTGGCGTAGGTCTGGTTCTCCTCCTGGATGGAGACGTTCTCCTTGCACTCGATCGCCTGGTGCAGGCCGTCGGACCAGCGCCGACCCTCCATGATGCGGCCGGTGTGCTCGTCGACGATCTTGACCTGGTCGCCGACCACGAGGTATTCGCGGTCGCGCAGGTACAGCTCCTTCGCCTTGAGCGCGTTGTCGAGGAAGTGCGGCAGGTGCATCGCCTCGGCCGAATACATGTTCTCGACCCCGAACCCCTTGGCGGCGGCGTCCATGCCGGCCTCGGTCAGGGTCACGTGGCGGTCCTTGATGTCGACTTCGTAATGCGGGCCGTTCTCCAGCTTCGCCACCACGTCGCGCGCCTGCTCGTAGAACTTCTGCCGTCCGGTGGCGGGGCCGCTGATGATCAGCGGCGTGCGCGCCTCGTCGACCAGCACCGAATCGACCTCGTCGACGATGGCGAAGGTGCGCCGGGTCTGGACCTGCTCGTCCTTCGACTTGGCGAGGTTGTCGCGCAGGTAGTCGAAGCCGAATTCGTTGTTGGTGCCGTAGGTGACATCGCTGTCGTAGATGCCCTTGCGGATCCAGGGCGACATCTGCGACTGGATGGCGCCGATGGTGCAGCCGAGGAAGCGCAGGGTGGGCGCGTTCCAGGCCGCGTCGCGCGAGGCCAGGTAGTCGTTGACGGTGACGATGTGGACACCCTTGCCCGAGAGCGAGTTCAGGTAGGCGGTCAGCGACGCGACCAGGGTCTTGCCTTCGCCGGTACGCATCTCGGCGATGCGCCCCTGATGCAGGACGATCGCGCCGAGCACCTGCACGTCATGGGCGCGCATGCGGAAGGGCGGCACCGAATCGGGGGAATGCTTGCGGATCGCGGCGTAGACGGCGGCGGTGGCGTCGAAATCCCACATCGCCTTGCGCTGGTCTTCCGGCAGGCGGGAGTTCGCCTCGATCGCCTCGCGCAGGGCGGTGACCTCGGCCAGGGCGTCGCCCCAGGCGGACGCGGGGAAGCCCTTGCGCTCGTCGAGCGCGTTCCACATGCCCAGGCGGCGGTCGGCCGCCTCGCGCGCGAGCGCCAGCGCCTCGATCAGGACGATGTCGAGGCTGGCGCCGTCCTCGCGCACGCGCTTGCGCAGCGCGGTCGACCGTTCGCGCAGGACGCGGTCGTCCAGCCGCTGCAGTTCGGGTTCCAGCGCCCGCACCTTGTGCACGGTGGGCCAGATCTTGCGCAGTTCGGCATCGTTGGTGGTGCCGAGCACGCGCTTGGCGATGACGGTGACGGTATCGACGAATCCCATCGGAAGCCCTTCAGCCGCCCCAGGTCGGAAGCGGGACGCGGAACGTAGATGCAGGCCGCAACGGCACAACCGGGGGCGGAGACGGGATCGGCGCGGCGTCGCGGTCGCTGGCCGGTCGGTGGAGGATCGGGTGGCGGATGCTGGTTGAAACAGCCCCGCGCCTGGATTCCGGCGCGGATCGCGGCATGGTGAGGCTTCAGTACGGGCGAATTGACACTCCGCCCGACCGTTCCTAGCCTTCGTCTTCCCTGAAAACCCTGACCCTTTTCCGGCCTTTCGCCGGCAACCTGCACCCGGAGCGCTTCCCGCATGGACATCAAGGCTCTCAAAGAAATCACCAAGCTGATGCGCGATAACGACCTGGTCGAGGTCGAAATCGAATCCAAGGATCTCAAGGTCAAGTTGAAGAAGGCCACCGCTGCGGTCGCCACCGTGACCCTGGCGACGCCGGCCCCGGCCCCGGTGGCCAGCATCCCTGCGCCCGCCCCGGCCGCGCCGGCCGCCGCCCCGGCCGCGGTCGATGAAAGCGCCGGCTGGACGAAGGTGATCTCTCCCATCCCGGGCACGGTGTACCTCAAGCCCAACCCCGATTCGGCGAACTACGTGTCCGTCGGCAGCACGGTCGAAGAGGGCAAGGTCCTCTGCCTGGTCGAGGCGATGAAGGTCTTCAACGAGATCAAGGCCGATGCCGGCGTCAAAGGCCAGATCAAGCGCATCTGCGTCAGCGAAGGCCAGCCGGTCGAATACGGCACCGTGCTCTTCCTCGTCGGCTGAGTCCCCGTCGATCCGGCCGCGCCAGGGCGGGATTTCCGCCGTGATCGCAGCCGCCCACCGCCTTCCCCGAACTGAACCGACCCGATGTTCAAACGCATCCTGATCGCGAACCGTGGCGAGATCGCCATGCGGATCATCCGCACCTGCCGGCGCATGGGCATCGAGACGGTGGTCGTGCATTCGACCGTCGACCGCGAGAGCCTGCCGGTACGCATGGCCGACGTCGCCATCTGCATCGGCCCGCCGGCGGCGAAGCAGAGCTACCTCAACATCAACAACATCATCGCCGCCGGTGAACTCGCCGACGTCGACGCCATCCACCCCGGCTTCGGGTTCCTCTCGGAAAACAGCCACTTCGCGCAGGTGGTGCGCGACTGCAAGATCGAATTCATCGGGCCGACGAGCGCCTCGATGGACGCGCTCGGCAACAAGTCGAAGGCCAAGGTCCTGGCCAAGGAGGCCGGCGTCCCGACCATCCCCGGTTCGACCGGCCCGGTGAAGGACCAGGACGAGGCCCTGCAGATCGCGCGCTCGATCGGCTATCCGGTGATGATCAAGGCGACCTCGGGCGGCGGCGGGCGCGGCATGCGCATCGCCCACAACGATGCCAGCCTGGTCGCCGGCCTGATCAGCGCCAAGCGCGAGGCTGAAGCCGCCTTCGGCAACGGCGACTGCCTGATCGAGGCCTACGTCCAGCGCGCCCGCCACATCGAGATCCAGATCATCGGCGACCAGCACGGCAACGTGGTCGCCCTGGGTGAACGCGACTGCTCGACCCAGCGCCGGCACCAGAAGCTGGTCGAGGAATCGCCCAGCCCGGTGATCACCCAGGCGATGCGCCAGCGGATGATGGACGACGCGGCGAAGCTGGCCAAGGCGGCCGGCTACTACAACGCCGGAACCGTGGAGTTCATCTACGACATCGACCGCAAGGCGTACTACTTCCTGGAGATGAACACGCGCATCCAGGTCGAGCACCCGGTCACCGAGATGGTCACCGGACTCGACATCGTGAAGCACCAGATCCTGGTCGCCGCCGGCGAGAAGCTGCCGTTCAAGCAGCAGGACATCCGCCCGGAAGGCCACGCCATCGAGGTCCGCATCAACGCCGAGGACTGGGAAAAAGGCTTCGCGCCGAATCCGGGCAAGATCGGCATGTACGTCGCGCCTTCCGGCAAGGGCGTGCGCGTCGACAGCCACTGCTATGCCGGCTACGTCATCCCGCCCAACTACGACTCGATGATCGCCAAGCTCATCGTCCACGGCGAGACCCGCGAAGAGGCCCTGCGCTTCCTCGACCAGGCCCTCGACGAATACATCATCGAAGGCGTGAAGACCACGATCGGATTCCACCAGCGCCTGCTGCGCGACGTGCGGTTCGTGAACAACGAAGTGACCACCAAGTTCGTCGACGAGGTCTTCCTCCGTTCGTGACCCGATTCGCGGCCCGCAAACCGGGTGCGCCGTGCCATCTTCCCCATGGTGTCGCCTCTTGCGCCCCGCGAATCCCCCTTAGATTCCGCCCCTCCTACGAACGCAAGGTTCCTCCCGCATGGCTGTCCGCATCCGCCTGTCCCGCTATGGCCGCCTCCATCGGCCCTTCTTCCGCATCATCGCCATCGACGGCCGCGCGCCGCGCGAGGGCGAGGCGAACGAGATCCTGGGCACCTACGATCCGCTCAAGAAAGAGAAGAACATCGAGGTCGACATCGAGCGCGTCGCCGCCTGGGTCGCCAAGGGCGCCCTGATCAGCCTGCCGCTGGTCCGGCTGCTCAAGCACCATGGCTACACCGTGCCGGTGACCAGCCACGCCGCCAAGATCAAGCGCGCCGCCAGCAAGGCCCCCGCCAAGAAGGGCACCGTCTGGACGAAGCCCACCCGCCGCGCCCGCCTCAAGCACGCCGCCGCCAAGAAGGCGGTGTGGAAGGCCAAGCTCGCCGAGCAGGCCGCCGCCAAGGCTGCGGAAAAGGCTGCCGCCGCACCGGCGCCTGCCGCCGAAGCCCCCAAGGCCTGAGCCTTCCGATCAATCCGGCCGTCCCACGACGGCTGCCCTTCCAGGGCGGCGACTCCATGGGTCGCCGCCCTGTTGCGTTTGCGGCCCAGGCACTCTACGCCGCCTTCAGCCTTCACGTCGCGACGGCAACCGGCTCCTCCGCCGCCAGCAGGCCGAGCTTCACCGCGCAACCCCAGCGGTAGCCCGACAGGGCGCCATCCTCGCGCAGGACGCGATGGCAGGGGATGAGCACCGCGACCGGATTCGCCGCCAGCGCCTGCGCCACCGCGCGCGCGGCCGACTCCTGGCCGATCGCCACCGCGATCCGGCCATAGGTCGTCGTCGCCCCCGGTGGCAGGGCGAGGATCGCCTTCCATACCGCCAGCTGGAACGGAGTCGCCACGACCTGGAGGGAGAATTCCGCCACGGCGGGGGCGAAGATCCGATCGACCACCGCCTGGGCGGCTTGCGGTTCAGGGCGGAAACCGGCGCGCGGAAACCGCGTCCGGGTGGCGGCGAGCAGCGCCTCGGACTCCTCTGGCGCGGTGACGAATGCCAGCCGATGGACGCCGCGCGCGGTCAGCACCACCCACACCAGTCCGAAGCGGCTTCTCCCCACGCCATGGACCAGTTCCAGATCCTTGCCTTGGGATTTCCATTCGCCCGGACTGACCGCCTCGACCCGGATCAGATGGTCGTGCAACCGCCCCGGCCCGCTCAGACCCGCCTCCAGACTGGCCGCCAGCACGTCCGCCCCGCGATCGAGGAGCCCCAGCGCGCGCTGCGCCGCCAGATCCTGCTGGAACCGCTTGGGGCTGATCCCGACCAGCCGGCGGAACTCGCGCTGCACCACCGCCGGCACCACGCCGAGGTGCGCCGCCAATCCGGCCAGCGAGTGCGGATCGGCCGCATGCGCGCGCAGGAAGCGGATCGCCTCGGCGGTGCGGCGGAAAGCGGGTGTGGCCTCGACGCTCATGCCGGCAGTGTGCTCCGGTCAGGCTCGGGAACCACCCGGAACACGACCGGAATCCGGGAGCACATCGGGCGCGGCTTGCCGCTGCGCCGGCCCACCTACCCTGCGCGTCGCGGAGGTTCGCATGCGCGTCGCCATCTTCGGTACCGGTTACGTCGGCCTGGTCACCGGCACCTGCTTCGCCGAGATGGGCAACACCGTCACCTGCGTCGATGTCGACGCCGCCAAGGTCGAACGGCTCAATCGCGGCGAGGTGCCGATCTACGAGCCCGGCCTGACGGAGCTGGTCGAGGACAACCGCCACGGCCACCGCCTGGCGTTCACCACCGACGCCGCCAGCGCGCTGGTCGGGGCTGAAGCCGCGTTCATCTGCGTCGGCACCCCGATGTCGGCCTCGGGCGAAGCCGACCTGCGCTACGTGGAGGCCGCCGCCCGCGACATCGGCCGGCATGCGACCGAGGCGCTGGTGGTGGTCGACAAGAGCACGGTGCCGGTCGGCACCGCCGACAAGGTGCGTGGCTGGGTGAAGGCCGAACTCGACCGGCGCGGGGCGCAGGTGGCGTTCGATGTCGCCTCGAACCCGGAATTCCTCAAGGAAGGCTCGGCGGTCGAGGACTTCATGAAGCCCGACCGGGTGGTGGTCGGCGTCGACAGCCCGCGCGCCGAGGCCATCCTGCGCGACCTCTACGCGCCGTTCATCCGCAACGGCCTGCGTTTCTACACCATGGACATCCGCTCGGCCGAGATGACCAAGTACGCCGCCAACGCGATGCTCGCGACCAAGATCAGCTTCATCAACGAGATCGCCAACATCTGCGAACGCCTGGGTGCCGACGTGCGCCAGGTGCGCCTCGGGGTCGGCAGCGACTCGCGCATCGGCCTGCAGTTCCTCCATCCCGGCGTCGGCTACGGCGGCTCGTGCTTCCCGAAGGACGTGCGCGCCCTGATCCGCACGGCGGAAAGCGGCGGCTACCACCCGGAACTGCTCAATGCCGTCGATGCCATCAACCTGCGCCAGAAGCTGGTGATGCAGGCGAAGCTGCGCGCCTGGTGCGAGCTCACCGGCCGGGCGCTCAAGGATCTCACCGTCGCGGTGTGGGGCCTGAGCTTCAAGCCGAACACCGACGACGTGCGCGAAGCCCCCAGCCTCGACCTGCTGCGCGACCTCAGCGCCGCCGGCGCCCAGGTGCGGGCGCACGACCCCAAGGCGATCCACGAGACCCAACGCGCGCTCGGCCCCCTGCCCGGCGTGACCTATGTCGATGATCCCTATGCCGCCAGCGAAGGCGCGGATCTGCTCTGCCTGATGACCGAATGGCGCCCATTCCGCCGTCCCGACTTCCGCCGCCTCGCGCAGCAGCTGCGCGCCAAGACCATCTTCGATGGCCGCAACCAGTACGACGATGTGCGCGCCGCCGGCTATGGTTTGACCGTGTATCCGATCGGCGTGCCGACCAGAAAGTAACTCAACCCGGCGCGGCAGCCCCGGGCGCGGCCAGCGGATTGCGCGTCTGCACCCAGGGAAAACGGCTGAAATCCCGATCGACCGACCAGAGTTCGGACACCCCGTTGGCGCGGCAGAGCAGGGCGATGCGGGCATCGTGGACCTGGCCGTCGCGGACCTCGGCCGCTGCCAGATCGGGCAGGGCGGCGACCATCTCGGGCTGATCGCCGATCACGCGGCAGACCGGCGACTGCAACCACGCGTCCAATTGCCGCCGCGCCTGCGCCGGGGTCGATGGCGGCTGGTAGATGCGGGGATGGGTGACGATGTTCCAGAACTCGAAGACCACCGGCCAGGGGATGGCCCACGGCACGATCCCTTCGGCCAGGGATCGCACCACCCCGGCCGCCGCCGCATGGAACACCGAATCGCGCCGGTGGGCGTAGACCAGGATGTTGGTGTCGAGCGCGATCACGGGCGGAATCGCGCGGCTTCGTCGTGAACCAGGTCGCGGATGTTTTCCGCCCGCACGTCAGTGATGCCGGGTTGCAGACCTTGGCCTTCCACCGCGCAGTCCTGCAACTGGTAGGGTTGATCCTTCAGGCGCGAACGCCGGGCGATGACCTCGCTCAATCCTTCGATGACCAGATCGCGCATCGACGAACCAGCTTCCTGCGCCACCCGCCGGGCGCGGTCGAGGAGCTGATCCGGGAGATCAAACGTCGTTCGCATGCATACATGCATATCGGCAATATGCTCGTCCGCAACGATCGACACCGTTCCGGAACTGGTTGCCGAATCAGGCCTTGGACAAGGCGAAACTCACGTCGTGGCTGTTGAGTCGCTCGGTCTGCGCCTGCGGCGCGGCGCTGGCGTCGAACGCGACGGCCAGCACCTCCTCGGCGATCGTGGGGCCATGGGTGGTGATCGCTGCGGCCAACACCGCGTCGGCGCTGTGCCAGGTCAGGCGGATGCGGTCGCTGACCTCCAGGCCGGCCTGTTTGCGCGCGTCCTGGATGGCGCTGACGAATTCGCGCGCCAGGCCCTCGGCCACCAGTTCCGGGGTGAGCGCGGTGTCGAGCACGGCGGTCAGCACACCATCGGTCGCGACCGCTGCGCCCGGCTTGGCGGTACGTTGCAAAAGCACGTCATCCTTACGCAATTCCTCGCCGCAGCATGTGACAGCCTCGCCCGCTTCGAGCCGCGCGACCTCGCCGTGGCCCCAGGCGGCGAGCGCGGCGCCGATCTCCTTCAGCTTCGGGCCGCAACGCTTGCGCAGGGTCGCGAAGTTCGGCTTCACCGTCACCGTGGCGAAGGCGGATTCATCGGCCTGGGTCAGCACCGCTTTGACGTTCAGTTCCTCGCTGATCAGCGTCGCCAGGTCCCCCAGCGCGGCGCGCACCTCGGCGTCGCGGTGGACGAAGGTGATCGCCGCGAGCGGCTGGCGGGTCTTGAGCTTCTGTTCCTCGCGCAGCTTGCGGCCGAGCGAGATGGCGCGCTGGGCCCACGGAATGCCGATAGTTACTACCGCAGGCAAAGCAATTCTGGTGCGGATCGCAGGTTCGATTGAAATAAATTGAGCGGGTGGTTTTGTGCTTGGGAAGTCGCTCCAATGGATGCTCCGGGGCGCCTGCGGATCCACCGGCACGACCAGGCGCTGCCAGACCTCCTCGGTGAGGAACGGCATGAACGGCGCCAGCACCTGCGCGAACTCGACCAGCACGCCGTAGAGCGTGTGGTAGGCGTCGGCCTGGGCCGCGCGGTCGACGGACTTCCAGAAGCGCCGGCGCGACAGGCGCAGGTACCAGTTGGTGAGGTCGTCGATGAACTGGACCAGGCGCGGGACCACGGTGTAGAGACGGTAACTTTCCATCTCGACGTTCACGTCGCGCACCAGCGCATCGAGCGACTGGCGCAGCCAGCGGTCGAGCACATGGCGCTGCTCCAGCGGCCGGGCGGTCCATTCCGCCGCCCGCGGATCGAAGCCGTCGACGCTGGCGTAGGTGGTGAAGAACGACAGCGCGTTCCAGTAGGGCAGCACCACCGTGCGCACGATCTCCTTCAGCCCGGCCTCGCTGAACTTGAGCGGTTCGCCGCGCACCAGCGGCGAGTTGATGAGATACGCGCGCAGCGAATCGGCGCCGATCTGCTCCAGGATCAGGTTGGGATCGGGGAAGTTGTTCTTCGACTTCGACATCTTCTGACCGTCCTCGGCCAGGACGAGACCGGTCACCACCACGTTCTTGAAGGCGGGCACGTCGAACAGCGCGGTCGATTCCACCAGCAGGGTGTAGAACCAGCCGCGCGTCTGGTCGAGCCCCTCGGCGATGAATTCGGCCGGATAGACCGGCGGCGCCTGCCTGCCGTCAGCCCCGCCCATCCAGTGCACGCTGGCGTAGGGCATGGCGCCGGATTCGAACCAGCAGTCGAGCACTTCCGGCGTGCGCCGGTAGACCGTGCCGGCGCGGCGGATCTCGAGGCGGTCGAGGCAGTGCTTGTGCAGATCGGGGATGTCGCCGACCGCTGCGCCCGTCGCGGCATCGACCGGGCGAAGCGCCAGCAGTTCCGCCACCGAGCCGACGCAGATCGTGTCGCCGGCATCGGCCACGTTCACCCACACCGGCAGGCACGACCCCCAGAAGCGGTTACGCGAGATGTTCCAGTCATTCGCCTGCTTGAGCCAGTTGCCGAAGCGGTTGCTGCCGATGGCTTCCGGCACCCAGCGGATCTGGTCGTTGTTGGCGGCCAGCCGGCTGCGCAGATCCTCGACCTTCACATACCAGGCGTCGATGGCGCGGTAGATCAGCGGTGCGTCGGTGCGGTCGCAGAACGGATACGGGTGGTCGATGGTGGCCTGGTGGAACAGCTTCCCCTCGGCCTTCAGGCGGGCGATGATGGCCTTGTCGGCGTCCTTGCAGAACTGGCCCGCGTATTCCGGCACCTGGGCGGTGAAGCGGCATTCCTCGTCGAGCGGATCGACGAGGTCGATGTTTTCGCGTCGGCAGACGCGGTAGTCGTCCTCGCCATAGGCCGGGGCCATGTGGACGATGCCGGTGCCGTCGCCGGTGGTGACGAAATCGTCAGCGACGATGCGGAAGGCGTTGGGTGTTGCAGCAAAATAGGGGAAAAGCGGTTCGTAGGCGAAACCAATCAGAGTTTTTCCAGGCACCTCCAACAGCACGGTGTAGTTCTCAGGTTTCCCCAGCACCGCCGCGAGGCGCTGGGTGGCGACCACGAAGACCGACTGGGTCTTCAGCTCGCGCACGATGCTGTAGGCAATGTCCGGACCGACGCAGAGCGCCAGATTCTCGGGCAAGGTCCAGGGTGTCGTGGTCCAGGCGAGCACGTGCGCCGAGGCGACTCCGGGAAGCAGTTCGCCCCGCACCCGGAACTTCACCGTCACCGCCGGGTCCTGGACCACCTTGTAGTTGTCGTCCTTGACCTCGAACTTCGACAGCGGCGTCGCCAGTTTCGGCGAGTACGGCATGATGCGGTGCGACTTGTAGATGCGGCCGGTGTCCCACAGGCGCTTGAACACCCACCACACCGACTCCATGAAGTCGCGGTCCATGGTCTTGTAGTCGTGGTCGAAGTCGACCCAGCGGCCGATGCGGGTGATGGTCTTGCGCCATTCCGACACGTAGGTCTGCACCATCGAGCGGCACTGCTCATTGAAGCGGTCGACGCCGAGGTCGCGGATGGCGGCGGCGCCGCTGACCTTGAGCGCCTTCTGGGCCAGGGCCTCGATGGGCAGGCCGTGGCAGTCCCAGCCGAAGCGGCGTTCGACGCGGTGGCCGCGCATCGTCCAGTAGCGCGGCACGATGTCCTTGATGGTGCTCTGCAGCAGGTGGCCGTAGTGCGGCGTGCCGGTGGCGAAGGGCGGGCCGTCGTAGAAGACGAATTCCGGGGCGCCCTGGGCCTGCCGGCGCCGGTTCGACTCGGCGAAGGCGTCGAGCCGCTGCCATAGCTCGAGGATGCGGCGCTCGATCGCCGGCAGGTCGACGTTGGCGGGAACCTTGCTGAACACCGGATTTTTCGCAGACATGGCGCACCTCGGGCGGGGCGCGGACGGTAGCGCCCTGACCCGATCCGGCAACCCGCGCCAGCGAACGGGATTGCCAT
This sequence comes from uncultured Candidatus Kuenenia sp., assembly GCA_964654285.1. Taxonomy (GTDB): domain Bacteria; phylum Planctomycetota; class UBA11346; order UBA11346; family UBA11346; genus BJHQ01. The sequence continues at coordinate 3,590 of CAZZJC010000039.1, read as the reverse complement.
GAGCCGGTGTTCCTGGCCGGATCCCGTCCCGGTCAACGTCTGTCGCAGGGCCGCGTATCCTTTAGCCTGCGCCCATGGTGATCCGTCCTGCATTCCTCTGCGCCGCGATCGCAACCCTGGCGGCCGGCGACGTGGCGCCGGTCACCGCTGCGTCCATCCCCCCTTCGCCCTCGACCGCACCGGGCATCCGCATCTGGCCCAAGCCGGCCTTCAGCCACTGGCCGGTGGTCGCCTATGCGGACGAGGCGCGCAACCTCGCCTTCTCCCTGCCGGTGCGCCGTGCCGGCGTGGCCGGCACGATCGGCTGGCAGGGACGGGCGGCATTGCCGTTCACCTTGCCGTCGGGGGCGGAATCGATCAGCGGGCTGCTGCCGCTGCCGCCGGTGGCGGGTCAGCCGATCCAGCCGGGACGACTGATCGCCGAGGTGCGGCTGGCTGAGAACGACACCGACCTGCCGGTGGTGCTGGCCGCTGTCGGCGGTCCCTGGCCGCTGCGCGCGCTGCGCAACGGCTTCCCGGTCGATGCCGACGATGTGCCGGTGGTGCTGATCGACCGCCGCCTGGATCCGACGGAAAAACGCCGCTGGAGCCTGCTGGTGAGCGAACTGCCGCGTCCGACCGGCCCGGTGATCCTGGTCGGGGATCCGCTCGAATCCCTGGGCTCCGACGCCTGGACCGGCATCGATGCCGAACGCCGGCCGGCGTTCGACCAGCGCTATCCCCACCACGCGGTGCTGGTGGCGCTGGCGGTGCTGCCGGATCCGCTCCCGCGCACGATCATCTGGTGTCCGGGCAACCAGGCGATCATCGGCGGAGCCTGGACCGAAGAGGAGGACCGGGTGCTGGGCGCCCTGCGCAGCCGCTTCTCCACCCTGGGCGCGCGGCCGCGCCTGGTGCTGGCGCTGCCGCCGCAGCCGGTCGAGGAGCGCCTGGCCGAGCGCCAGCGCGAGCGCCGTGAAGTCCTGCAACGCGCGGCCATCGCCCACGACTGGCAGGTCGTCGACCTCGAACGCGCCGCCGGTCCCGCCGCGAGCGCGAACCGGGTCGCCGACGGCCTGTCCACCACCTATCCGAACGGGGCAGCGCAGCAGCGCCTGCGCGCCGCGCTCGCCGAGGCGGCGAAGCCCTGAACGGCCACGTCGCTGCAGCACCAGGCCGGGCATCATGCCCTCCGTGGATGCTTGCGTCGCAACCGTCGCCGGCCTAGTCTGCCGCCCATGCGCCAAACCATCCTCGCCTTCGCCGTGGTCTCCCTCATCGCGTTCGCCGGCTGCCGCTCGCGCGACACCGTGAACGTCGTCCCGGATCGCCAGGGCGCCGCCCTGCAGGTCGGTCCGCCCTCGGTCGGCGGTGGCGCCTACGTCCTCGTCGCCGGTCCCGGCGAAGCCTACTACCCGCTCAAGGACGGCGAGCAGAACAAGCTCGCCGAGGTCGCGAAGAAGAACGGCACCACCCTGGAATGGCTGATCCAGCGCAACGACCTCGGCCCCGAGCGCATCGCCCGGCTCAGCCCCGGCACCAATCTCATCGTCCCGAAGAAGTGACCGGCCGCTCGATCCCGGGCGGGCGGCTGCTGCTCGCCACCGGAAACCAGAAGAAGCTCAAGGAACTGCGCGAGATCCTCGCGCAGTTTCCCGTTTCGGTGCTCAGTCCGGCCGAGATCGGCTACGCCCCCGACGTGGTGGAGGACGGCGACACCTTCACCGCCAACGCGATCAAGAAGGCCGCCGCCGGCCTTGCCGCCACCGGCCTGCCGACCCTGGCGGATGATTCCGGCATCGAGGCCCGCGCCCTGGGCTGGCGGCCCGGCGTGATCAGCGCGCGCTACGCCGGCGAGCCCTGCGACGACGAGGCCAATAACCGGAAGCTGGCGGCCGAGCTCGCGCCGCACGCCGACAAGTTCGTGCAATACCGCTGCGTCATCGCCCTCGCCCTGCCGGGCCGGCCGGCCCTGACCTGGGATGGCGTCTTCGCCGGCGAGCACCTCGCCATTCCCCGTGGGACGGGTGGATTCGGCTACGATCCCTACGTGCTGGTGCCCGACCTCGGCCTGACCGTCGCCGAGATGCCCGCCGAGGCCAAGCACGCGCGCAGCCATCGCGGCCAGGCGCTGCGCAGGTTCGTCGCCTGGCTCGACGGCCGGGACTGAACGCCGCCGCCAGCGGCGACAGGCGGCATGCATGAGCCCGGCTTCCGCCCGCGTCCCCCGCATCGGCCCGAGCACCAGCACCCGCCTGATGCTCGGCTTCATCGCGGCGCATCTGGCGCTGAGCGCGGCGGGCGGGCTGACCGCCTGGTGGCTGGTCGACCGCTCGCTGCGGCACCAGGCCGAAGAGAGCGCACGCAACGTCGGCCGGGTGCTCGATGGCGGCGGGTTCTCACCCTCGCCCGAGGTGCTCGCGCGCATGCGCCGGCTGACCGGGGCGGAGTTCAACCTGCTCGACTCCCCGGCCCCGGTGCGCGCGGGCACGGTGCAGGTGGTCGCCGCCGGCCGGATCGTCGAGATCGACTACCGCAGCGAATCCTATCGCGCGGCGGAACGCGCCGTGGTCCTGGGTTCGCTCGCGGTGGCGGGGGCGGGCGCGCTGGTGTTCGCGCTCGTCGCCCTGGTGCTGGCGCGCCGCTTCGCACGGCCGCTCGACCAGCTGGCGGCCTCGGCGCGGCGGATCGGCAGCGGCGGCCTGGAGGACCGCGTGCCCGCCGTCGGCAGCGGCGAGATCGCGGCGCTCGCGGCGGAACTCGAACGCATGCGCGCCAGGCTGGCCGAGCTCGACCGCGCCAACCGCCAGGCCGAACGCCTCGCGACCCTCGGCACCTTCACCGCCACCATCGCGCATGAGCTGCGCAATCCGCTCGCGGCGGTACGCCTCACCGTGCAGCTGCTGGCGCAGCGCCACGGCGGCGATCCCGGCCTGGCCATGATCCAGGAGGAGCTTGAGCGCCTGGAACTCATCGTCGATGAACTGCTGGGTTTTTCCAAGGGCATGACCATCGAGCCGGCGGCGTGCGACCTCGCGGCGGTGGCCGCCGACGTGGTCCGGCTCCTGCGTCGCCAGGCCAGCCACGCCGGGGTCGCACTGGCGACGACCGGTGCGGCGACCTCCGGCCAGGTGGTCCGGGCCGATCCGCGCCGGCTGCGGCAGCTGCTCATCAACCTCGTCCTCAACGCGGTCCAGGCCGTGCAGGGCGCCGGACGCGAGGACGGCGGCACGGTCGCGATCCGCCTCCTGCCCGACGGCTTCGCGGTCGAGGACGACGGCCCCGGCGTCGATCCCGCGCTCATCCCGCGCCTGTTCGACGCCTTCGCCGGCACCCGCCCCGGCGGCACCGGCCTCGGCCTGCACCTCGCCCGCGCCGTGGCCGAGGCGCACGGCGCGCGGCTGACCTACGCCCCGCGCACCGGCGGCGGCGCGGTGTTCACCCTCTCAGGCTTGCAGGGATCGCGAGATGGAATGGCCACCGAAAACCATGGGATGGCCACCTAGATCACAAAGACCACAAAAAAAACCATCGGTCAGGCTCGCCCCCCCCATGGTCTGATACCAATCCACTTTCAAAGGCATAATAACCAGCATGCTGGCCGCCGGAGA
>CAZZJC010000038.1:0-52401 GCA_964654285.1 uncultured Candidatus Kuenenia sp. | reverse complement strand
CCACCGTGGTGCCGAACCTGAATGCGTCGCAACTGGTCGGGAAGACCTGGGCGGTGCCGGATCCGATCGGCGCCACGACGCCGAACAGCGGCGCGTTCACCACGGTGGGCGCGAGCGGAGCCATCACCACCACGGCGACCACGGATTCCACGACGAGCAGCACCGGTGCGCTGATCGCCTCCGGCGGTGCCGGCATCGCCAAGACGCTCAGCGTCGGCGGGGGCATGAACCTCAAGATCGCCGCCCAATCGGCGGATTACACCGTTGATTCAGGGGCGGTTGCCGATCATTCGCTGATCGTCGACACCACGTCGGGCAATGTGACCATCACGCTGCCCAGTTCTCCGATGACCGGCAAGATCGTGGTGATCAAGAAGAAGGTCGCCGCGAACAGCCTCATCATCAGCCCGGCCGGCAAAACCATCGATGGCAGCGGAACCGACATCACCCTGACCGTGATCGGCAGCATGAAGACCCTGCAGTACGACGGCAGCGCCTGGTGGATCATCGGCGAAAGCGCGACGTATGCGAACTGAACCCGATCCCATCCGGACCCGTGTCGTGGACCCACGCTGGTCGGCGCCAGGGCATCACGGGTGCAATCTCATGATCCGCCTGGCGGCGGTCCTGGTCATCCTGGTCTGCGCCCGGATGGAGGCTGCAGTGGCGTCTTCGGCGACGGCGACGATGGATCTGGATGAGAACCTGATCTCGACCGGCACCTCGCTGTCGGCCAGCGCCAGCGTCGACGGCGGAGCCGTGATGCTGCAGCACCTGCGCGCGCGCAGCGGCAGCTCCCGGATCGGCCTGCTTGGCGGCGTCTGGTCGGTGGCCCCGGCCGGCAACCATGCGCCGGTGGTGACCGACGGTGCGGTGACCACGACTTCCGCCACCGCGACCGCGCTGGCGATCAGCGCCACCGATGCGGACGGCGATCCGCTGATCTACGACGTGGGGACGCCTTCGACCGGCACGGTCAGCGGTCTGGCCCAGGCGACGGGAGCCTTCACCTGGACCCCTCCCGCCGGTTTTGTCGGCACCGCGACCATCCCGGTCAGCGCCGGCGACGGTTGGGCCGTCGGGACCGGGACGATCACGGTGTCGGTGGTCACCCCGGTGGTGATCGTGTCTCCGGCCGGTCCGTTGACGGTGCGTGAAGACGGCACCCAGGCCTCGGTGACGGTGCGGCTCAACGCCCCGCCCACCGCGACCGCGACCATTCCGGTGCAATCGTCGAACTCCGGCGAGTTCACCGTTTCGGCAAGCAGCCTGGTGTTCACCGCCAGCGACTGGAACCAGGCCCAGACCATCCTGGTGACCGGGGTCCGCGACAACACCGTCGATGGCGACCGGACGTCGACTCTGCAGCTGCTGCCGATCACCGGCGGCGGCAACTTCAACGGGATCGACGCCTCCGATGTTTCGGTGGTGGTGATCGACACCGACCGCGCCTCGTTCAGCGCCTCGCCGGCGAGCGTGGTGGTCAACGAGACCGGAACCTCGGCGCAGGTCACGGTGCGTCTGGCCACCCCGCCGACGTCAGCGGTCACGATCAGCGCGGGATCCTCCAACACTGGCAAGGCGACGGTGTCGCCGGCCTCCCAGACCCTGGCGCCATCCGCCTGGACCACGCCGCTGGTATTCACCATCACCGGCGTCGACAATGCGATCGCGGACGGAAACGTGCCGTTCACCGTCTCCTTCACGGCGAGTGGGGATTCCGCGTACGCGGCGCAGCAGCCGGTGACGGTCAGCGGCATCTGCATCGACAATGACGGCAAGACCCTGCTGGTGAACCAGAACGGCACCGCCCTGTCGGTGGTCGAAGGGTCGACCACCCCGGCGACCTGGACGGTCAGCCTGTCGCAACCGCCCAGTGCGCCGGTGACGGTCACGCTGACCCCGGATGCCTCCCTGACGGTGACGCCGCCCACGGTGACGTTCACCAGCTCCAACTGGTCGACGCCGCAGACCATCTCGGCCCAGGCGGTCGACGATCAGATCGCGCAGGGACCGCACAACGGGACGGTGACCCATACCTGGGCCTCGACGGACCCGGGATACGTGAGCGTCGGCACCGGAGTGGTGATGACGGTGTCGGTCACCGACAACGACACGGCGACCATCGTCGCGACCCCGACCGCCGGGCTGAGCACCACCCAGGCGGGTGGCACGGCCACGTTCTCGGTGCGTCTGGGTTCCCAGCCGGCCTCCCTGGTCAGCGTGCCTTTGACCAGCAGCGACCTGGCCCAGGGCACGGTGTCGCCGGCCGCGTTGACCTTCGACGCCACGACCTGGAACGTGGCGCAGACCGTGACCATCACCGGGGCCAACAACGGACGCTTCAACGGCGATGTCTCCTATCAGATCCAGGTCGGCAATGCGTTCTCCAGCGATCCGTTCTACCAGGGTCTGGCGGGCACGCCGGTGCAGGTGGTCAATCGCGGCGTCGACTTCGCACCGACGCTCAATCCGCTCGTCGATCTCACGGTGGCCGAGGATTCGGGCCAGGCGATCGTGGCTTTGAGCGGCATCAGCGCGGGTCAGCCGGGCGAGAACCAGAGCGTCACCCTGACCGCGAGCAGTTCGGATCCTGCATTGACCGGGGCGGTCACGGTGTCGTATGCCAGCCCGTCCGCGACGGGTTCGCTGAGCCTGACCCCTCAGGCAAACGCCAACGGCACCGCCACCATCACGGTCATCGCCTCGGATGGCGGCCAGAGCGTCACCCGCACGTTCACCCTCACCGTCACTTCCGTGAACGATCCGCCGGTCGTGGTGCGCAGCACCCCGCTGGTGGTCGCCTACCACGGCAGCGCCAGCCTCCTGCCGTTGCAGTCGTCGGCCACCGCGCCGGGCCAGTTCGCGGTGAGCGACGTCGAGACCCCGACCGCCAGCCTGCTGATCCGGGTGGTGGCCCGACCCAACTTCGGCAAACTGGAACTGATCGACGCGACGAGCGGCATCGCGACCGACCTCGGCAACGGCAGCGTGGTGACCGGTGCGGACCTCGCCGCTGGTCGGGTGCGCTACACCCATACGGATCCGTCCGCAACCCCGGCCACCAGCGATGCGGCGCAATTGCAGGTCGATGACGGCCAGGGCGGAACCGCCGCCGGCGTGCTCGCGATCCAGATCGACACGAGCGTACCGCGCATCGATGTGCCCGCCACGCGGCTCGCCTACAACGAAGGCGATGCACCGCTGGTGGTGGCCAGCACCGCCCTGGTCTTCAGCGGCACCGCCTCGGCGTTCGATGGTGGCGTCCTCACCGTCGCCATCGCGTCGGGTTCGGGGACCGGCGATCGCCTGACCCTGGTCTCGGTCGGCAACGGGTCGGGACAGATCGGGGTCTCGGGCTCGCAGGTGTCCTACGGGGGAGCGGTCTTCGCCAGCCAGGCCGGGGGAACCTCCGGTACCGCGCTGACCGTGACCTTCACCGGGCCGACGAACGTGGCGATGGTCCAGGCCCTGGTGCGGTGCGTCGCCTTCGACAACAGCGGCCGCAACCCCGGGGCCGGGGATCGGGTGGTGAGCCTCGCGGTCACCGACCAGGCGGGAAAACCCAGTCCGACCGCGCAGCGCACGGTGGGGATGACGGTCGTGAACGATCCGCCCACCTTGACCGGGGCGGCCCTGCTCGCCGTGGCCGGCAGTGCGATCCAGGGATCGGTGAGCGGTTCCGATCCGGAGGGGGCGACTCTGGTCTACGCCGTGACGACGCCACCCAGCAAGGGTGCGCTGACGGCGTTCAACACCGCCACCGGGGCGTTCACCTATTTGGCTGGCGGTTCGCAGTCCGGCCAGGACGTGTTCAGCGTGACGGTCAGCGATGGCAGCCTGACCTCGGCCCCGGCCACGGTGACCATCGACATCACCGGTGGCGCGACGACGGTGCGGCCCTGGATCTTCTCGCGGCCGCCCATGGTCGCCCAGGCCGGGGATCTCCTGCAGTGGACCGCGACGGCGGATGCCAGCGAACTGACCGGCCCCGTCCTGACCTGGAGCCTGGCCGGCGCTCCGGCCGGCATGACCCAGGTCGCGGGCGCCGGAGGTCTGGATGCCGGCATGTCCTGGGCGATCCCAGCGAATGCCAGCGGCTGGTACCGCTTCACCGTCGTGGTCACCGACAGCGTCAGCCGCACCGCTGCGGTGCAGCACGTCGCCTTGTACATAGAGGCCCTGCCCGGAGGTGGCGGATGAAGCGAATCCTGAGCGTCGTGGCGGCGGCGTTGTTCCTCGCCGGCTGCGGTGGCGGCTCCAGCGGAACCGCAGACCTGGTCAACCAGGTGGCGATCGGGAATGCGACCTGCCTGGTGGTCGATCTCGACGCCAGCACGGTGCGGGCGGAAGCCTCGTTGACCGCCGCCCTCGCCTTGCCCGGCATCCGCGACGGCAAGCTGGTGCTGGTGCGCATCCCGGCCGGTTCGGTCGCGGGCGGTTCGGCGCCAGGAGTGCGCTGGGGCCTGCCGGACGAGGTCGCCGGAGCCAAAGGCTCCGCCCAGGTGTTCGTCTCCGTCTTCGAGCTCACCCGCGGCCAGTGGCGTCGGCTGGCCGGCAATCAGCCCTGGTCGACCATGCCTGCCGATCTGGTCGGCTCAGGCGATGAACTGCCCGCCTGCGGCATCTCACTCGATGCCGCCAATGCCGCTGTGAACGCGGTCGCGGCGCGCGTACCCGGCCGCTTCTCGCTACCGACCTCGGAACAATGGGAATACCTGGCCCGGGGCGGTTCGACCGGGCGCTTTCCCTGGGGGGACAGCAATGATCCGACGGTGGCTGGCCTGTATGCGGTGACCGCCGACACGATCACCACGCTCTCCGGCCCGCAACGAGTGGGATCGTTGGCGCCGAATGCTTTCGGGTTGTATGATGTGGCAGGCAACGCATGGGAACTCACCTCCGACAGCACCATTCGCGGCGGCAGCTGGCTCGACGGTCTGCCGATGGCGCGGTCGGCGAATCGGATCGGCCTCGACCAGGCCGGCGCGCATGCCCTGGTCGGGGTCCGCTTGCTGTATCGGCCCGCAAATCCATGAGATGCCTGATCGGGATCATCCTGGGGGCGGGTGTCGGCGTCCTCTCCGCTGCGGATCTGGAGGAGTCGGCCTGGGCCGTCGGTCTGGAGCGCCTGCCCAATCCGTACGATTACCAGCTTTCGGCGCCGAACGGCGCCTTCTCCGGCAAACTGTCCAGCGAGACCGAAGCGCTGGTCGCGGGCTGGCGCGGCACCTTCGCCCAGCCCGGCTGGTCGCATGGTCCGATCATCCTCGCCGATGGCTCGGTGCTGCGCGGCGGTTTCGGCGGCGGCGACTTCACTGCGGCGGAAGGTCGGGCCGGCCTGGGGTGGGCCTACGCGCTCGATCGGCGCTGGACCGGCTGGATCTATTCCCAGGCCAGCTACGGGATCGGTCAACTGTCCTTGAGCGAACCAAGCCTGGGTTCGCAGACCTACAGCGGGCGTGGCTGGTCGTGGATGCTCGGCGCGGGAGGCAGCTGGGCGATGTCGGATTCCTGGTCGCTCACCGCCCATGCCGGCTGGCGCAATGAGCGCTGGGATCTTTCCGGGCAAGGGAACGAGATACGCCTTTCTGCGGCCGGGCCGACGATCGGTATCGGCTTCGAGTGGCGTCCGGCCGCCAGCCCGCGGAGGCTCGAATGAGCGCCAAGGATGAACGCATCATCCTCGACGACGATGACGACTGGTTCGTCCTCGAAGGATCGTCGATGTCGCGCCCGGCGGTTCCGGCCGTCAAGGTCGAGGGGGTCGAGTCGCTGGCGGAATCCGCACGGGCGGGTGAGGATCCCACCGCCGTCCCGTCGACCATGGCGGTGCCGACCGGGGCGGCCGCGAATCCCGCTCCGGGGGCTCCGACGACCGAACCGGTGACCGAACCGCTCACCTGGACCGGCGAGGACCGCACCCTGGTGCCGGCGAGCGCTCCGGCGACCACGCCTGCGCCGCTGAGCACCAACGTGCTCAAACCGTCGCCCTGGACCGGCGAGGACCAGACCGGCGTCCCCCAGAGCGCTCCGGCGCAGGAACCCGCGCCGCCGCCTGCATCCGCGAATCCGTCTCCGTGGGAAGGCGACGATCGCACGGTCGCACCCGTTTCCGCGCCCGCGCCCGTCAGCCGGCCGCAGGATCAGGTCAAGACCGCCCAGGTGCCGCAGAAGAGCGACCGCCTGCGCGCGGTGAAGGGCTTCAGCAAGCCCGACACCGCCTGGATCATCGGCGGCCGCACCGGGCCGCTCAGCGGCCAGCGCCTGGGCGACTTCCAGATCGGCGGCGTCATCGGCGAAGGTGGCATGGGCCTGGTCTACCGGGCGCGCCAGATCAGCCTCGACCGTCGCGCCGCCCTCAAGGCCCTCGCCTCGAACCTGACCAGCGACGATGGCCTGGTCCGCCGCTTCTTCGCCGAGGCGCATTCCGCCAGCGTCATCCAGAGCCAGCACGTGGTGCAGGTGTTCTTCGCCGGCGAGATCAGCGGCAACGTCTTCTACGCCATGGAATTCGTCGATGGCGGCGACCTCGCCATCCTGGCGCGGCAGTCGCGCGACGGAGGATCGCCGTTGCCGCCCGGGATGGTGGCGCAGCTCATGAGCCAGGCGGCGCGCGGGCTCCAGGCGGCGGCCGAGCACGGCATCGTGCACCGCGACATCAAGCCGCAGAACCTGCTGCTGTCGCCTGAGGGCCTGGTGAAGATCGCCGACTTCGGCATCGCCAAGGTGCTGGGCGAGCAGTCCCTGACCCTGGCCGGGCAGTCGGTGGGCACGCCCGCCTATTCCAGTCCGGAACAGGGCCGCGGCCAGCCGGTCGACCACCGCAGCGACCTGTATTCCCTTGGCGTGGTGCTCTACGAACTCCTGACCGGATCGAAACCGTTCACCGGCAGCGACGCCAACGCGCTCATCTACCAGCACAACTACGTCGAGCCCAAGCAGCCGCGCCAGATCGATGCGGCCATCCCCGAGACCCTGGAAGCCGTCTGCATGCGGCTCCTCCAGAAGGAGCCGGATCAGCGCTTCCAGAGCGCGGTCGAGGTCGCGGAGATCCTCGAACGCTTCGTGATCGGCGAACAGCCGACCCAACCGCCCTGGACGCCCACCCTCGGCACCGGCGCGCCGGCGGCCTTCGCGCGCGATCATGGCGGCTGGAAACGCTGGCTCTGGCCGGCGGTGGCGGCGGCCGGCATCGTGGTCGCCGGCGGCATCGCCACCGCCCTGCTGGTCACCGGCGACGGCAAGATCCGCGACGAGATCCTGCGCCACCGCGCCGCCCTCGCGGTGCTCGACCGCGCCGAGCCGGTCCCGGCCTCGGCGGCGGGCGACCTCGCCTGGCTGGCGCGTGAACTCGGCGACGGCAATCCCGACGTGCGCCGCTGGCAGGACAAGCTGACCCGGGTCGCGACGCTGGAGAAACGCCTGCGCGAACTCGATGCGCCGGGCGATCTGGCCTTCTCCCGCCAGCAGGCGCTCGCGGCGGATCTTGCCGCCTACCAGGCGGATACCGGCGCCAGCGGGCCGCTGGTGGAACGCTGGCGTGCCGTCCTCGCCCGTCACGAGCGCGAGGTCGCGGCGCTGCGTGGCGAGCTTGCGGCCTTGGACGCGCCGCCACCGCTCGCGCGGGCGGTGGTCGAACGCCTCCGCCAGCCGCTCGACCGCTATGCCGTCATGGTCGCCGCCGACGACGCCGCGCTGGCGCGCTGGCGCCAGGTCGAGGCGCGGCGCACGGCCGAGGTCGCCGCGCTGTCCGCTTCGCTCGCGCGTCTCGATGCGGCCGACACGGTGCTGACGGCGATCCTGGCGGAGACGCTGTCCAGCGAATTGGCGCGCTTCACCGCGCTCGAAGGCGACGATGCCGCGACCCGCGCCCGGCGCGCCCGGCTCGACGCCTTCGCCAAGGATCTCGCCGCCCTGCGCGGCCGCCTCGCCCGCATCGACCGGGTCGAGACGGTGACGATTCCGCTGGCGCAGGAGCTGACCCCCGATCTGGAACGCCATCGCGGCCTGGTCGCCGCCAACGATCCGGTCCAGACCGGGTGGGAGGCCAAGGTCGCCGCCGGCCGCGCCCGCACCGCCGCCCTGCGCCGCGATCTCGGCGCGCTCCTCGACGGATCCAAGGTGCTCAATGCGACCGAGCTGACCGGCGCCACGCGGCTGCTGGGCGAATACCGCGCCCTGGTCAGCAGCGACGACGGCAATCTGCTCGCGTGGGAACGCCGCCTGGCGCGCGAGCAGGCCGATGTCGAAGCCCTGCGGGCGGTCGCCAGATGCCTGGACGACCAGCGCCGGCTGGCCCCGGCCGACCGCGAGGCCTGCGTCGCTGCCGTCGACACCCTGGCGGCACGCGGTTTCACCGGCGGGGTCGAGCTCGAAGGCTGGCGCCGCCGCCTGGCCCAGGACCAGGCGGCGACGGCGCAACTGCGCAACTCCCTGCGCGCCCTCACCCTGGCCGGCGCGCTGCACACCGCCGAGGCCGGTCAGCTTGCCGCCAAGCTGGGCGAGAGCGCCGGCGCGGCGGATCCCGAACTGCGCAACATCCAGGACCGGCGCGCCGCCGCGCTGCGCCTGCGTTCCCGGCTCGCCCCGCTCGACGCGGTGCGACCTGAACCCGAGGGCGCCGCCGGGCTGCTCAGCGAATACGCCGGCCTGGTGCCGGCCGGCGATGCGGATCTCGCACGCTGGCGCGGCAAGGTGGCGCAGATCGCCGAGATGGCCGCGGTGCTGATCCAGCTCGACACGCCTAGTCGGCCCTACGCCCAGGCGGCGGCGGACCTGGAGAAGCTCACCGCCCTGGTCGGGCCCGAGGATCCCCGCGTGGTGCGCTGGGCTGGGCGGTTGGCGGACTTCGCCGCGTTCAGAGGCCGGCTCACCGCGCTCGACCAGCTGATGGTCCTGGAGCTCAAGCCGAAACACCCCCCCGAGAAGGATCTTGCCGCCTGGGAGGCCCTGGTCGGCAAGGATGATCCCGAGGCCGTGCGCTGGCGCGCCCGACTGGCCCAGCTCAGCGGACCACCCGTCCCAGCCTGGGCTTCGGCCTCGGGGCGAGACCGCTTCGGCCCGTGGATCGCCGCCACCGTCGGCGCGAATACGCTGCGCCTGCGCCACGTGCCCGTCGGCGACACCCGGATCGGCAGCCCCGAGGATGAGCCCGGTCGCGACGCCGACGAGCGCCAGACCCGGATCCGCCTCTCCGCATCCTACTGGCTGGCCGAGACCGAAGTCACCCAGGCGCTGTGGAAGACGGTGATGGACTCCGATCCCAGCCGCTATCCCGGGGCGCAGCGGCCGGTCGAGTCGATCTCGGCCCGCGAGGCCGAGACCTTCTGCCAGCGGCTGGGAGAGCGTCTGCACGGTACCGCCTTCCGCCTGCCCACCGCAGCCGAATGGGAGCACGCCTGCCGTGCCGGCGGCGACGGACGCTGGTTCGGCCCGGATGGCGCGATCGATGACGGCCATCTCAATGATGTCGCCCGGTTCGGACGCAACGAGGGCCACCAGGAGGTGGGCGCGCTGCTGCCCAACGCCCTCGGCCTCTACGACCTGCATGGCAACGTGTGGGAATGGTGCGCCGACCGCTTCGGGCCGCAGCCGGGCGATGGCGCCGTCGATCCGGTCAGCCGGCGCGGTGAGCAGCGCGAGATCCGCGGCGGTTCCTGGGCCGATCCGATCAAGGCCCTGCGTGCCGCGAACCGGGTCGGCGTCGATCCCGCCGCGCGTTCGCGCATGGTCGGCCTGCGGATCGCCTGCACGGCGGTCTGGCCGGCCACCGAGTCCGAGCCGGCGACAGGAGCGGTGAAGGCCGCGCCATGAACCCGGTCACGGTGCGTGCCCTGGTCGAGGCCGGCCGGCGCTCGCAGCTCATCGATCCGGTCGCCGCCACCCGTCTGGTCGAGCGACTCTCCGCTGTGCCCGGCGACGATCTCCTCCAGGCGCTCGACATCTGCGACGCCGTGCCCGCCGACCTGCGCCACCGTCTGGGCCGCCTGCTCGCGCCTTCCGGTCGGCACGTCGGCGACTGGACCCTGCTCGCCCGCCTGCCGGCGGTCACCGGCCAGTCCTGGCTGGTCAGCGATCCCTTCGGCGAGATGGCCTCGCTGCGTCTGATGTCCGGGCAGCACCTCGGTGGCGATCTGGCCGAGGCCGAGATCGCGCGCCGGCGCTTCCAGCGCGAGGCGGACGCCTGCCGCCGGCTCGACCACCCGAACCTGGTGCGGGTGCTCGACGGCGGCACCACCCGCGAGGGCGAGGCCTGGTTCGTCCTCGAATACAGCGATGGCGGCGATCTGGCCATGGCCCTGCGCCTCGCCGGCGGCCACTTCGACGAGGCCGCCACGGTGTCGCTCGGGGTGCAGATCGCCTCGGGCATCGCGGAACTGGCACGTCTGGGCCTGGTGCATCGCGGCGTCTCGCCGGCCAGCATCCTCATCACCAGCAACGGCGTCGCCAAGCTCGGGGAGTACGGGCTCCTGCGCTCGGGCGACAACACCGTCACCCGCATCCAGCCGGGCGGCACCGATGCGGTCGCCTGGGTGGCGCCGGAACTGTCCGCCGGCGGTTTCGCCACCCCGGCGGCCGATGTCTACGCCCTCGGCTGCCTGCTGTTCGCATGCCTCGCCGGCCGGCCGCCCTTCGTCGGCAATTCGCTGGAAGTCATGCGCGGGCACGCCCAGGTTCCCCCGCCAGACCTGCGCCAGCTCATGCCGCAGATCAGCGAAGCCACCGCCGCCGCCATCGCTGGCGCGCTGGGCAAGGATCCGGCCCGGCGTCCACCGGCCGACGCCCTGCGCTCCGCCCTCGCCTCGGCGCGGGAGCAGGTGCGCAATCGCGGCCGCACCGGCAACGAACGCTCCAGCAGCCGCCTGCTCGCCGTCACGCCCGGCGGCACCATGCGCCAGGGCGCGCTGACCTCCGCCTGTGCGCGGCGCGCCATGGCCTTGTCCGGCAACCTGTCCGACATGCCCCTGGGCGACCTCCTCCAGACCATCCAGCGCATGCAGTCGGAGGGCATCCTCAAGCTCACCCATGGCGAACGCGTGTTCGCGGTGGCCTTCGCGAACGGCTGCCCGGTCGGATTCCGCCCGGCCGACGGCGTCGATGCCGAGGAGCTGATCGAGCGCATCGCCGACGCCGGGGGCGAGGTGGCCCGCCATGTCCATTCCCTCGCCCACCTCGTCGCCGACGGCCAGCCGATCGACCCGTTCCTGTTCCGTCTCGGCCAGGATCCGCTCCTGCCTCCGTCCGTCGTGCACCGGGCGATGGAGGAGCAGCTCTTCGACCAGCTCTGCCGCCGCTGCGCCGGCAGCGATGAAAGTTTCGAGTTCACCGCCATCGAAGAAGGCGATGCCAGCGCCGATGCCGCCTTGCTCAAGCAGGCCCTTCTGGTGCGCGTGCCGCACCTGCTGATGGAGGCCGCGCGCCAATCCGATGAGACGGGCAAGCTCGCGCGCCGCCTCCTGCCGCCCTGGGATGTCCCGGTGGTGCCCGAGGCCGATCGCGCCGCCCTGGCGCGGGAATACCGGCTGTATCCGGAGCGCACCGTGCTCAACCGCCTCGACGGATCCTGCGCCATCGCCGATCTGCCCAGACGCGCCCTCGCCACGCCCTACGCGGTGCTGCGCTTCTGCGCCGAACTGCAGGAGCGCGGCCTCCTCCTGCGCCTCGATGCCGAGGGCTGCCGCGCGGCGGCGTTGAAGATCGGCCAGCGCGACGCGCCGGCGGCCCAGACCTTCGCCCGCGCCGCCCTGGCCCAGCGCTGGGATGACGCGGTCGCGGCCGGCATCGTCGCCCGTGCCGTCGCCGAGGCCGGCGAGATCACCTCGATCACCCTCGCCTCGGCGGTGGCGCGGGTCGGCACCTGCGCCGGCGACGCCGCGACGGCGCTCGATGCGCCGTGGCTGTCGCTGGTGGCCAACGCCGACGGTTCCGGCATCGCGGTGCACCTCTTCTCAGGCCCGGAGTTCGTCCTCGGCAAGCTCGCGCGACTGCCGGTGCACCTGACCCTGCGCAAGTACCCGGAGCAGAAGTTCCTCGCCGACAGCAACCAGATCAGCCGCACCCACTGCCGCATCGCCTGGCTGCCCGACGGCAGCGGCTGGACGGTGACCGACCTCGGTTCCGCCAACGGCACGGTGCTCGACGGCAAGCGTCTGCCGCCCGAGCAGGCGCAGGCCTTGTCGGCGGGCGAACCCGCCATCCTCGAATGCGCAGGAGTCCTGCGCTTCCGGCTCGAACCCGTGTCCTCGTTCCGACCGGAACTGCCGCCGCTTCCGGCGGAACTCGCCTCCCAGCCGGTGACCTGCCCCGCCGCGCTCGTCCTGGCCCGGCAGGGCAACCGGCCCGAACTGTGCGCCGCCATGGTGCGCGGCCGCATCTGCCTCGGTGGTCGCGGCGCCGATATCGAACTGCCGGGCGTACCGGCCGGCCCGCACCTGGTCCTCTGCCTCCTCGCCGGCCGCTGGTGGTGGTGTCCCGCCGCCGGTGGCGATCCCTGGCGCCCGGTCGCCGCCGATGCCCGCCTGGTGGTCGGACCGCTCACCCTCACGGCGATGCCAGGGGACTACCGGCTGCTGCACTGAATGGGAGGATAATGGTCGGGTTTTGCCCACCATTACCGGCGCTTCGCCCTCGCGTTCCTTGGGAAACGCAGGGGATGGCCACAGAGGACACAAGAATCACAGAGGCAGGCGATTGGTGGCCTTTATGCCCTTTGTGGCTGTCAACGGGGCTGACCGGTTACGGCAAGCTCTATGGAAGGCGCCTTGTCGCCTTCACTGGACGGGCAGATCCGGGCGTGAATCTTCGCGGCCATGAGCCCACGTCCTGCGTCACCGCTGTCCTGGTCCTTCCCCATCCTCCGTCCGCACGCCGGGGTGCCGCTGGCCAACGGCGTCCAGGGCCTGCTGGTCTGGGGCGCGGGACGCGAACTCAGGATCACCATCGCGCGCCAGGGATTCTGGCATCGGCAGGGGGGCAACCCGGCGATCGCGCACACCGACTACCAGACCCTGCGCCGGCATCTCGAGGCCAACGATGCCGAGGCCATCACCGCGATCTTCGGCGAGCACAAAGGCCAGTGGGCGGCGCAGCCACGGCAACTGGGCGGCGCCCGGCTGGCGGTCACCTTGCCGGCGGGCTGGACCTGGCGCGACGCCGTGCTCGGTCGCGACGGGGCGGTGAGC
This sequence comes from uncultured Candidatus Kuenenia sp., assembly GCA_964654285.1. Classification (GTDB taxonomy): domain Bacteria; phylum Planctomycetota; class UBA11346; order UBA11346; family UBA11346; genus BJHQ01. Next base: position 39,217 of record CAZZJC010000038.1, on the reverse strand, counting down.
GTGCATGCCGCCAACACCGATGGGACCACGGCGCGCTTCATCCTGCGCCAGGCGATCACCCGCGAACGGGCCTGGCTGGAACTGCCGGCGAACGGCCCACGGCTGCGCATCGGCCTGACCCCGGCCGGGGAGCTCTGTGCAGAACAGTTCAAAAAGTACGGCTTTCCCTTGCCAGAAGCCTGGTCAGGACGCGACGCCTGGGGTTGCCTCCAGCGCCTGCCGGCGGATCCGGCCCTGGGCATCCAGGTGCGGCGCCTCGGCAACGTCCTGCATCTGGCGACCGGACTGGAGGTCGCGGATCGCGCCGCGGTCGAGTCGCTGCTCGCCGAACCGACCGACACCGCCGCCGAGACCAGGAACGCCAGACGCTGGTGGAAGGACTACTGGGCCGACGTGCCCGCGATCGGACTGCCCGAGGCGGACCTCAACGAGGCGGTGGAATTCGGCCTGCACAAGCTGGCGATCTGCACCCCGCCGCACGGCCTGCCCTGCGCCCTGCAAGGGCCGCTGATGGAGGACCAGCAGCCGCCGCCGTGGTCGAACGACTACCATTTCAACATCAACGTCCAGATGATCCATTATCCGCTGCTGGCCGCCAACCGCCCGCAGCACCTCGAGCCGTTGTGGACGCTGCTGCGCGGCCTCATGCCGAGGCTCAGGGAGATCGGCGCGCGCTTCTTCGGCGATCCCGAGGCGGTCCTCCTGCCGCATGCCACCAACGATCGCGGCGAGGTGATCGGCGCCTTCTGGACCGGCAGCATCGACCACGGTTGCACCGCCTGGATGGCCTTGATGGCGTGGTGGCAGTACCGCTTCACCGGCGACCGTGCCTTCCTGCGCGAATTCGCCTGGCCGTTCCTGCGCGGCGCCTTCGCCGGCTACTGGGCGATGCTGGCCGATGGCGACGATGGCCGGAAGCATCTGCCCGTGTCTGTGAGCCCGGAGTTCCGCGGTTCGGCGATGAACGCCTGGGGCCGCGACGCATCGTTCCAGCTCGCCGCCCTGCATGCCACCGTGCAGGCGCTCACCGCCGCCTCCTCTGAGCTGGGCGAGGCAGCCGATCCGCGCTGGTCCGAGGTCGCCGCCAAGGTGCCGCCCTATGCCACGGTGGTCGGTTCGAAATTCATCGAATGGCCCGGCAAGGACGAACCGCGCATCGGCCTCTGGCAGGGCCAGGACCTTGATTTCAGCCATCGCCACCATTCCCATCTCGCCGGCATCTGGCCTTTCGCCAGCTTCGATCCGGCCGCGCCTGAGCACGCCGCCATCGTCGCCAATTCGCTGCACCGCTGGACCCTGATCGGGCCGGGCGGCTGGAGCGGCTGGTGCGTGCCGTGGGCGGCGACGATCCAGGCCCGGGTCGGCAATCCTGATGCCTGGCTGCGCTGGATGCACCATTGGCGCGATGTCTTCGTCAACGAGGGGCGCGGCACCCTGCACGACAGCGCCTATGCCGGTGGCAGCGCCCTGCACACCGGCGGCTTCAGCGGAGGCAACGGGGTGGGCGCGGTCTCGTTCCATCATCTGCCCATCGACGTCGCGAACACCGAGATCTTCCAGCTCGATGCCGGGTGCGGCGCGCTCACCGCGATCTTCGAGCTGCTCCTGCAGTCACGCGGTGACGGTCTGCACATCCTTCCTGCCGGATTGCCGATGCGCTGGCGCGACCTGTCCTTCGCGCGCCTTGGCGCCGAGGGCGGCTTCCGCATCGGCGCCACCGTGCGCGACCGCCGGCTGGTCGCGGTAGGCGTCGACAGCCAGCGTGGCGGCCCGCTGACCCTCTGGCATGGACTCGAACGCGACGCGCGGGGCGCGCTGCGCCCGCGCCGGATCTGCCAGCGCCGGTTCACGGCGGGAGAGCATTGGGAATGGACGGCCTGACCCCGGCCATCCGGGTTCCGGTCAGTCCAGGCCGGACACCCGTTCGCTGATCATCCGTTCGCCGCTGCGCGGACTCAGGCGGGTGCCGCCGAGGTGCAGGCCGTCGACATCGGACGCCAGGATGCCGCAGGTCGGGTAGTCGCCCTTGCCGAGGTGGATCATCATCGCCGGCTCGGTCTGGGCCGGATCCGGTTCGCGGCGGTGGCGGAAGTCGCAGCCGTGCAGGGTCACGTTGCGGATCGGGCTCTCGGGCAGGCCGTAGAGCACCGCCAGGCACGGGCCGCCGATGTCATGGGCGACGACGCCGGACAGGTGCAGGTCGCTGATCACCGGGGTTCCGGCATCGACCGGCTGGGCCTCGCGGCTGGCGGCCCAGGCGCGCTGGTCCTCGCGCAGGCCGGTGTAGCGGTAGTACATGTGCGCGACGAGCGGGCAGCCGACTCCGCGCATGCGGACGTTGCTGACCGACACCCCGACGACGCTGCCCCCGCGCCCGCGCCGGGTCTTGATGCGGATGCCGCGGTCGGTGCCGAGCATCAGGCAGTTGCTGATCGCCACGTCGCGCACCCCGCCCGACATCTCGCTGCCGATCACCACCCCGCCATGGCCGTGCAGCATCTGGCAGTTGGTGATGGTGATCGACTCGCACGGCGGATGGCCGGCGGGATCGCCGCCCTCGACCCCGGCCTTGAGCACGATGGCGTCATCGCCCACGTCGATCAGGCAGTCGCTGATCCGCACCCGGCGGCAGGATTCCGGATCGATGCCGTCGGTGTTGGGCGCGTCGGGCGGATTGCAGATGGACAGCCCGTGCAGGACCACGTCCTCGCAGCGCCAGGGGTGGATGGTCCAGGCCGGGGAATTGACCAGGCGGACGCCGTCCATCAGCACCCGCCGGCAGTTCTGGAAGGTCACCAGCACCGGGCGCGATCCGCCGGCGCGGCTGCGGACCCGTTCCCACCACGGCTGGCCGCGGCCATCGATGACTCCTTGCCCGGTGATCGCCACGTCGTCGGCGTCCACCGCCTGGATGAGCGCGTCATGGCGCTCGCACTGCCGGCCTTCCCACATCTGACGGCGCAGCGGATAGGCGGCGGGATCCTGCGAGCCTTCGATCACCGCGCCGGCGTCGAGGTGCAGCCGGGTGCGCGCCGGCAGGGTCACGGTGCCGGTGCGCCAGCGTCCGGCCGGGACCCACAGGGTGCCGCCGCCGTCGCGTGCGATGGCGGCCAGGGCCTGGGCGAAGGCGCGGGTGCAATCGGTGGCGCCATCGCCCAGGGCGCCGTGGTCGCGGAGATCGTGCGTGGTCATGGGCGGGCAATCTGGATCCGGTTGCAGGTCGCGCCAGCGGCGTCCCCTGGCGGTGCGTCATCTCCGCTGATGCAGCAGTTCCAGCTCGACCTCCGCGAATCCCGCCGCCCGCCGGCCCGCGAGATCGAGCGGGAAGGGCGACGCCGGTTCCCCCGCCAGGATGCGCGCGCAGACCGCGCTGAAATGGCGGACGGGATCCAGACCGCGTTCCTGGCACCAGCGGGCGTGCCAGCGCGTGCCGGCGGCGACATGGCGGATCTCGTCGGCGTAGATGCGGTCGAGCACCGAGGCAGCCTCGGCATCCGCCGCCCGCAGGCGGTCGATCAGGCTGGCGGTGATGTCCAGGCCGCGGGCCTCAAGCACCCGCGGAACCGCGACCAGATGATCGCCGAGATCGCGGCAGCGCCGGGCGGTCTCCCAGAGCCGATGATGGACCGGCGCCGACCCGGGCGGGAATCCGCGCCGGGTCAGCAGATCCTCGACCAGGCCCGCATGGACGGCTTCTTCGCGGGCGATGCCCAGGAAGTCGGCATGGAATCCAGCGGGCATGCCGGAACCCCACCAGCAGCACGCGACGGCGAGGTCGATGGCCGACAGCTCGATGTGGTGGAGCGCATGGAAGAACAGCAGACGCCCGTGCGGATCCCCCAGGCCCTGGCGGCGGCGCGGCGGCTGCGCCGCGATGCGGTGGCGTGCGGCCCGTCCGGGCAGGTGCGGCAGGACCGGTGCCGGCCACGTGCTTCCGTGCGCAGGCGGGGACAGCCCGGCGAGCAGGGCGGCCTTGTCCCAGGACTCCCCGGCCGCGATGACCCGGTGCAGCGCGGCCGGGAACTCAGGTCCGGGCGCAGGCGCAGCGTCGGGGGCTGGCATCGGGTGCCGGGGCCGGGCCGGTTCAGCGGGCGGCCGCGACCAGCGCGGCCACGTTGGCATCAGGGGTCTCGGCCGGGATGGCGCACCCGGCGTTCAGGACGAAGCGCGGGTTCCCGGCGAACTGCGCCACGACCCGCGCGGCCTCGCGGGTCACCAGGTCGGGGTCGCCACGGCAGACCACGCCCGAGGGATCGACGGTGCCCCACAGGGTCGCCTTGCCGGCGACCTGGCTGGCGATGGCGTCGAGCCCGGTCTTGTAGTCGAGCTCCAGGGCGTCGGCTCCGCTTTCGACCAGGGCCGGCAGGATGCGGGTGGTGTTGCCGCAGACATGCAGGCACCAGGGGACGCCGAGGCGGTGCGCCGTCTCGGCCTGGCGGCGCTGGTAGGGCAGGGCCCAGCGGCGGTGCAGGCGCGGCGAAAGGACATCGGGGCCCGACGTCGAGTCGCCGTTGGACACCAGATCGCAGCCGGTTTCGGCCATCATGCCCAGGAATTCGCTGCACGCGGCATGGCACCACGCGAGCAGGGCCTCGACCGCCTCGGCCTGGTCCTCATCGAGGAGCGCGGTCAGCAGCGCCTGGGGATCGCAGACCTCGGCCGCGAGCGAGAACGCCGCCTGGTCGCAGTTGCCGCGCACCGCGAAGCTGCCGCCGGACTGGCGCACGAGCTCGGCGACCCCGGCGACCCAGACCTCGGCGCGCCAGAAGCCGCGCACGCGCGGCGGCGGCAGGCCGATCACCTCGGCGGGGGTGGCGAAGCGGTGGCCGGCGACCCGGGCCGGCATGTCCTCGGGCAGATCGACGGCGGTGCCGCAGGCCTGCGCCAGCACCGCGGTGTCGAGATCCACCAGGACGCCGTCGAGATGGAACGCCTCGACCGCCGCCAGATGGGCGCGGGCGATGACGGCGGGATCGCGCCGGTACTGCGCCTGGGTGATGCCCAGGCGCCGGGTCGCGTGCAGGAAGTTGTGCAGCACGACCGGGGCCCGGTCGACCGGTTTGCCCGAGTGGGCCGCACGCACGCGATCACGACCGTTCATGGAGCGTCCTTCTGGGCTGGTGGTCAGGCTGGACGGATTCCGATTTCACCCGCAGGTCCGACCTGGGCCATGCTGATCGGGCAGAGGTCGGCCGCGCCCCGGATCCAATAGGGATGGAACCGGGCCGGCGGCACGGCCGGCGGGAAGATCTCATGGTAGCCGTTGCCGCGTCGCGGGCCGTGGTACCAGGGCCGTGCCTGGTCGCGATCGAAGCGCAGGCGCAGGTCGCGCACACGCAGGTCCTCGATGCCATCGGCGACGAGCGCGGCCGGGAAGCGCCGCGCCTCGGGGCTCAGGTTGGAATCCTGCGCGCTGCCGTAGTCGGGACGGTTCGGGACGATGCCCGGATCCGCGATGCGCGGATATTCGAGGGTGATGTCGGCCAGATCGACGTCCTTCACCCGCCCGCCGCCGGCTGCGGTCATCAGGATGCGGCCGTCCGTCCGGCAATGCAGGCCGCGCACCCGGACGTGATGGATGCCACCGACCGGGGTGCCGACCGGCTTCCTGTAGGGTCGTGCGTCGAGGTGGATCGGACGGCCGCTGACCAGGGGGCAATCGGTGTCCGCCAGCACATCGGTCATGGTGATGCGTTCCAGGTTCCCGCCCTCATGCGCATAGCAGGCCAGGACGCGGTTGGTCCGGCGCACGACGCAGCGCGCGAAGACGAGATCGCGCACCGAACCGGGGTAGTCCACCCAGTTGTAGGCCTTCAATGCGACGCAGAGGCTCTCGAGGATGCAGCCGTCGACCACGATGCCGCTGCTGTCTCGATGCTCGCTCGGGAAGACCACGATGGCGTCGTCGCCGCAGCTGATCCGGCAGCCGCGCACCACCACGTCGGAGGATCCCGAGATGTCGATGCCATCGGTGTTGGGCCCGGCCGGATCGGTGGTGATGACGCAGGCGTCGACCAGGACGCCGGTGCATTCGTAGATGTGCAGCGTCCACCCGGCCGGGGCGTCGAAGTGGACGCCTTCCAGGCGCAGGTCGGTGCAGCCGCGCAGGTCGACCATCGGGCTCGGGCGGCGCGGATTGTCGTGGCGCAGCCAGCCGCCCGGATGTTCGGGTTGGCGCCAGAACGCCGCACCGTGTCCGCGGATGACGCCGCCGGCGATGGTCAGACGTTCGCAGTCCTGCGCATTGATGACGTGGTAAGGGCAGATGTCGCCGAGCCACCCCGTGACGGCAGGATAATCCTCGATCCGGGTCGGACCTTCAAGCACCGCGCCGGGATCCAGTTCCAGGCGCAGGTTCGATACCGGTTTCAGGCCGGCCACCCGGTAGCGCCCGGGCGGCACCCGCACCCGCCCGCCGCCATTGGCGGTGATGGCGGCGAACGCCGCATGGAAGGCAGGGGTGTCGTCGACGCTGGCGTCGCCCCGGGCGCCGAAGGCGCGGACATCGAGATCGGTCATGGGGCGGGCTCCTCGACGGTGACGGGTGGGCGCTCGTACGGAAAACCCCAGGCTTTCACCTGGGGTTTTCGGCGAAGGTGCCGCCCGGAATCGAACCGGGGTACACGGATTTGCAATCCGCTGCGTAGCCGCTCCGCCACGGCACCGTGGATGGCCCGCTCAGACGGCGGCGGGCTTGAGAACCTTCTTGGGGCGGACGACGAGGCCCTTCTTGATCGCGCGGGTGCTGACCCAGACGCGGCCGGTCGTGCCGTCCTCGAGGACGATCGCGAGCTTCTTGAGGTTGGGCTTCACCGCACGCTTGGTGCGGCCCTTGATCTTGTTGCCCACGCCGCCATCGCGACGGGCGCCTTTTTCGGCACGGATCCAGCCAGCGGTGGTGCGCTTGCCGGTGAAATGGCAGACTCGGGACATCGGAACCTCGGCTTTGCAAATGGGGCGTGGCTTTTAGGGGGGAGGGGGCGCAGGTCAAGGCGGAGATCGGCGCTGTCCCGTCCCGCCGAGCTCAATCGCCGCCGGGCAGGAACAGGCAGGCGTCGCCGTAGCTGAAGAAGCGGTAGCGCTGGGCGATCGCCTCGGCGTAGAGCGCCAGCAGGCGTTCACGTCCGGTCAGGCAGGCGACGAGCATGAGCAGGCTGGAGCGCGGCAGGTGGAAGTTGGTCAGCAGGCCGTCGACGGTGGCGAGCCGGCGCGGCGGATGCAGGAAGATGCTCGTCCAGCCCGACCAGGGCGCGAATCCGTGCGGCTGCGCCGCCGCCGTTTCCAGGGTGCGCACGACGGTGGTGCCGACGGCGATGACGCGGCCGCCGCGCGCCCGGCAGGCGGTGATCGCGGCGACGGTCTCGGCCGGGCAGTCGGCCCGCTCGGCGTGGATGCGGAAATCCGCGACCGCTTCGGTATCGACCGGCTTGAAGGTGCCGGGCCCGATGGCGAGCTCGACGAAGGCGGTGGCGACGCCGGCGGCCGCGATGCGGTCGAGCAGTCCCCGGGTCAGGTGCAGGGCGGCGGTCGGCGCGGCGACCGATCCGGGCCGGTCGGCGAAGACGGTCTGGTAGCGGTCGCGGTCCTGGGTCTCGGCGCTGCGCCGGATGTACGGCGGCAGCGGGATGCGGCCGATGCGGTCGCACAGCGCCTCGACGGCGCAGCCGGGCGGGAAGGCGATGCTGCGTTCGCCATCCGCGTGGCAGGCCACCACCTCGACGGCGACGCCATCCAGGCCGATGCGGGTGCCGGGACGCACCTTGCCGCCGATCAGGCAGCGCCAGCGCGGCGCGCCGTCATGGGGTTCGGGATGGATGAGCAGGATCTCGACCTCGCCGCCGGTCGCCTTGCGCCCGAACAGGCGCGCCGGGATGACCTTGGTGCGGTTGAGGACCAGCAGGTCGCCGGGACGGAGGAACTGCGGCAGGTCGCGCACCAGCTGGTGCCGCGGCGCGCCGCCGGCGAGGCCGCAGACCATCAGGCGTGCGGCGTCGCGCGGCTCGGCCGCCTGCTGCGCGATCAGTCCGGGCGGCAGGTCGTAGTCGTAGGCGCTGGTGCGGTCGTCCATCTCGCCGCCGTCGGGGTCAGATGATGCGGTCGCAGATCCCGTATTTCACCGCGTCCTCGGCGTCCAGCCAGTAGTCGCGGTCGCAGTCCTCGATGAGCTTCTCGTAGGTGTGCCCGGTATTCTCGGCAAGCACCTTGAGCAGCATCTCCTTCATCTTGATGATGCGCTTGGCGCTGATCTCGACGTCGGTGGCCTGGCCGCGCGCGCCGCCGAGCGGCTGGTGCAGCAGCACTTCGCCGTGCGGCAGGATGGCGCGCTGGCCCTTGGTGCAGCCCGACAGGATCACCGCGCCCATGCTGGCGGCCATGCCGCTGACCACCGCGTGCACCGGGGCGGTGCTCGAACGGATGTGGTCGTAGATCGCCATGCCGTCGACGATCGACCCGCCGGGTGAGTTGATGTAGAGCGTGATCGGCTTCTTGGGGTCTTCCAGCTGCAGGCAGAGGAGCTGCTGCACGATGTTGTTGGCCACCGCGTTGTCGATCGCTTCGCCGAGGAAGACGATGCGGTCCTGGAAGAGGCGCGTGGTCAGGCCGACCGAGCGCGCATCCTTGGCCTTGGTCAGGAGGACCTTGGGCGCACCGGACACGGGGGAGGATTCGTCTTCGTCGTCGTGGGGCATGGCGGATGCTCGGCTGGTATGGGGGCAGCGTCAAGGACGCCGGGCCGGGGATTGGATGCGTGGATTCAGTCGCGTCGTCCGCCACCTATCAGACCGGCCCGCCAGGCCCAGTAGATCAATTCGATGAGCGAGAACACCGCCGCTGCGAGGTAGGTCAGGCCGGCCGCGAGCAGCACCCGGCGCACCGCATCGTCCTCGTCGCCGGGGCGGGTGATCCCGAGGCGCACCAGCGCGAGTTTCGCCTGCGAGGAGGCGTTGAACTCGTTGTGGACGATGATGAAGGCGCACAGGGTCGAGAGGCCGAATGCCCCCACGCCGACCAGGGCCAGGGTGTGCTGCCAGGTGTGGGGCACGATGACCTGGCCGGCCGACAGCATGAGCGCGAGGATGATCAGCCAGGGCGCGAACATCGAGCCGAAATGCGCCGGGTAGACCAGGATGCTGCGCATCCACATGTGCCACAGCCCGTGCGCGTGCTGGAGCGCGTGGCCGACCTCGTGCGCCGCCACGCCCGCCGCCGCCGCGTGGGTGCCGTGATAGACATCCGGGCTGAGGGCCAGGGTCTTGCTGGACGGATTGTAGTGGTCGCTGAGGAAACCTTGGTGTTCGACCACCGTCACGTCGGTGATGTCGTGGTCGCGCAGGATGATCCGCGCGACCTCGGCGCCGGTGCGGCCGGAAGCGAGCGGCACCTCCTTGCTGCGGTTGAAGGCCAGCCGCACATAGCCGCTGGCGAGCAGCGAGATGAGCAGGCCGAAGCCGATGATGGCGAGGTGGATGGGGTCGAATCCGAACATGGTCGCGCCTCCTCTGGTGCCGACTAGCATTCCCGGTGCCAAAGCGCTCTGTTCCTGATGTCGGGCGAACAGCGCGAATAGAGGTTTTTCCCAGGCATCCGCACGTCCACGGGCCGCATTCCCGGTCCGCATCCCGTCGCGGCAGGTGCCGTCAGGTCAAGATGACGCGGTCAGCCGAGCGACAGCATGCGTTCGATCGGCAGCCGTGCGCGCGCGATCAGCGCCGGATCGAGTTCGACGCTCGGCGTGCGGTCGTGCATGCACCAGTACAGCTTTTCCAAGGTGTTGCGTTTCATGTGCGGGCAGGTGTTGCACGAGGTGCACGAGCCTTCGCTGGCGCCCGGCACGGTCGCCGGGGCGGGGATGAAGCGGCCCTGGGGGCGCACCTTCTGCATCTGGTGGATGATGCCGGGTTCGGTCACCACCAGCCAGGTCGCGGCGACGGGGCCGTTCCGCACGGCATCCAGCAGCGCCTTCGTCGAGCCGACCACGTCGCCCAGCGCCCGCACCGCGTGCGGGCATTCGGGATGGACGAGCGTGATGCAGCCCGGATTCGCCTGCTTGAGGTCGGCCAGCGCCTGGACGCTGAAGAGTTCATGCACCTCGCAGGATCCCTGCCACAGCACCAGATCGCGGCCGGTCCTGCGCGCGACCCAGTCGCCCAGGAATCGATCCGGCGCGAAGATCACCGGCGTCGAGCGCGGGATGGCCTCGACCACCGCGACCGCGTTGGACGAGGTGCAGCACCAGTCCGACAGCGCCTTCACCGCCGCCGACGAATTGACGTAGGTCACCACCGCATGCCCCGGATGCGCGGCGACGAAGGCGCGGAAGGCCTCGGCCGGCGCGCTGTCCGACAGGCTGCACCCGGCGGCGAGATCCGGCAGCAGCACCGGTTTTTCCGGGGACAGGATCTTGGCGGTCTCCGCCATGAAATGCACGCCGCAGAAGACGATGGTCCTGGCCTTCGCCTTCGCCGCCTCGCGCGCCAGCTGCAGGCTGTCGCCGATGAAGTCGGCGACGTCCTGCACCTCCCCCTCCTGGTAGTAGTGCGCCAGCACCACGGCGTCGAGCTCGCGCTTCAACCGCTGGATGGCGGCGGCGAGATCGACCGGGGCGGTGCGGGCGAGGGGGAGGATCATGGTTAGGCCTCAGGGATGCGAACCGGGGGATGGCCACAAAGATCACAAAAGTCACAAGGTGCAAAACTCGTCGGCTATCAGATTCCCCTGCGGGTTGCTTACGCCGTCCGCGGATCCTGGTTCGCCAGCGCCTTCGCGGTCTGTTCGGCACGGAAGGTGTGCACGCGCTGGCGGATGGCGGGGTCGGCCAGGGCGAGGATGGCGGCGGCGAGCAGGCCGGCGTTGGTCGCTCCGGCCGGGCCGATCGCGAGGGTTCCGACCGGGATGCCGGCGGGCATCTGCGCGATGGACAGCAGGGAATCCATGCCGTTGAGCGCCTTTGACTGCATCGGCACGCCGAGCACCGGCAGCGCGGTCTTGGCGGCGACGACGCCGGCCAGGTGCGCGGCGGCGCCGGCGCCGGCGATGATGACCTTCAGCCCGCGCGCCTCGGCCTCGCTGGCGTAGGTGAAGACGGCGTCCGGCGTGCGGTGGGCCGACATCACCTTGACCTCATGCGGGATCTGCAGCTTGTCGAGCGCCTCGGAGGCGCCGCGCATGGCCTCCCAGTCGCTCTTCGAACCCATGATGATCCCGACGAGCGGGCTGGCGGTGGCGGTGGCGGGGGCGGAGGTCGGCATGGCGGTCCGGGGGGTGTGGGTGGGTGTGGATGGTGGGCGGGGTGTGGAAGGCGGGGATCGGCCTGGCGCCTCAGCGGGGCCTGGAGCGGCGCTGCCGGACGGCGCCGGCGAGGCGGTCCAGCACCGGGATGGTCTCGTCCCAGCCCAGGCAGGCGTCGGTGATGCTCTGGCCGTAGGCGAGCTTGGCGCGCACGTCCGTTTTCGCGTCGCCGGGTTTCGCTTCGGCAGGCAGATCCTGGCGGCCGGCGGTCAGATGGCTTTCGAGCATCACTCCGAAGATGCGGCGGCTGCCGGCGGCGACCTGGTCCGCCACGGCGGCGGCGGCGAGCGGCTGCTTGCGGTAGTCCTTGGCGCTGTTGCCGTGGCTGCAATCGACCATGAGCGGCTGCACCAGGCCGAGCCCGTGCAGGGTGGTCGCGGCCTGCTCGACGCTGGCGGCGTCGAAGTTGGTCCCCTTCGCCCCGCCGCGCAGGATGACGTGGCAGTCGGGATTGCCTCGGGTCGACACGATCGCGGCCAGGCCGTCCTTGCTCACGGACAGGAAATGATGCGGGTGGCGCGCGGCGCGGATGGCATCGGCGGCGATCTGGATGTTGCCATCGGTGCCGTTCTTGAAGCCGACCGGCACCGACAACCCGCTCGCGAGTTCGCGGTGGACCTGGCTTTCCGTGGTGCGCGCGCCGATCGCGCCCCAGCTCACCACGTCGGCGAAGAATTGCGGCGTGATCGGGTCGAGGAATTCGCAACCGGCCGGCAGGCCGAGTTCGGCGAGGTCGCAGAGCAGGGTGCGCGCCAGGCGCAGACCCTTGTTGATCGCGAAGGATCCGTCGAGATCGGGATCGTTGATGAAGCCCTTCCAGCCCACCGTGGTGCGCGGCTTCTCGAAGTAGACCCGCATGACGATGATCAGGTCGTCTGCGAGGCGGTCGGCTTCGCGCTTCAGCCGCCGGGCGTAGTCCTCGGCCGCCTGCAGATCGTGGATCGAGCATGGCCCGACCACCGCGACCAGGCGGTCGTCGCTGCCGCGCAGCGAACCGGCCACGTTCTGGCGCCCCAGCGCGACGGTGGTCGACGCGGTTTCGCTGACCGGCAGCTCCTCCAGCAGGATGGCCGGGGGCAGCAGCGGGCGGAGGCGGTCGATCCGGACGTCGTCGGTCTGGTAGCGCATAGGGGTTCCGGGGCGGGGCAGGGTGCGTTAGAGTCGGCGCATGCCAAGCGCAGAAATGCCCAGTCCCGACGTGCCCGCCGCCGGTGCCGGCGGCGGGCGGGAACCGGTTCCGGTCGACAGCCCCAATCCCCGTGAAGGAACCCTGGCGCCCGATTCCGCGCTTGGCCTGCGTATCGCCGGCGCCTGCGTCGCCGGCGCCGGCGCATCCGTCGCGATCGCGGGGGCCATCGCGGTGGCGCGCGACGACGGCCGCTCGGTCGATGCCTTGCTGCCGGGGCCGTTGTGGGCGCTGCCCGCGATCGTGACCGGCGTCCTGGCCGCCGCGCTCGGCGGCCTCCTGCTGCTGCGCGGCCTGCGCCGACGGTGCGGCCAGACCCGCTTCCGCCATGCCGCGCCGGGGATCCTGGCCGGGCTCGATCCGGGTCCGTACCTGCCCGGTCCGAGGCCGAGTCCCGGTCCTGCGGTCGAGAGCGGCGTCCGGCCGTCGCTGCTGCGCCCGATCGACCCCGGCCAGGAGTCGGCCCCGGTGTCGGTCCTGTTCGCCGTCGTCGGCGTCTCCGGTGCGCTGGCGTGCTGGTGGATGCGGCCGTTCGCCGGATTCGCAGGACCGACCGGCGATGTCGGGCTGCATGCGGCCATCACGGTCGGCTGGTTGGTCGCGACCCTGGCCGGCTGGACCTGGTGGCGTTGGAAGCACATGCACCGCCATGCCACCGGCACCAGCATCATCGAGGCCGGCGATGCGATCGAGGTTCGCATCGATGGGCGTGTGCGACCGATCGCGCGCTGCGCTCTCGCTGCGGTGCAGCTGGCCCACGCCCCGGCGCCGACCGGTCTCGCCGGGCTGATGGCCTCCGGCACCTTGCAACTCATCCTGGTCGTGCGCCTGAACGACGGTCTGCTCGAACGCATCCCGCTCGCGGCGCAGTGCGGCCACCGCGATGCCCTGGCCTTGGCCGCGGCAGCCTTGGCGCGCGAACTGGGCGTGCCGTTGGTGGTGCCGCCCGCATCCCGGCAGACGTGACCGTCGGCTGTAACCCGGGGTGCGGCTGCCGGTAACACGGGGGTCACCCAGCAGGAACCGCCCATGTCCCTCATCCGCCCCCGGTTGCATGCCCTCGCCCTGGTCGCCCTGCTGTCAGGTGCGCTCGTCGCCGCCGATCTCGGTGACATCCCGGCCGACCACCGCTGGGTGGCGCAGGTCGACGTCCAGGCCCTTGCCAAGGGCAGCCTCGGCGAATCGCTGCGCACCCGCCTGGCCGCAGGCGAGGCCGGGCGCAGGTTGGCCGTGCTGGAGGGCCTGACCGGCTTCCAGCCCCTGCGCGACCTGGATCGCGTCACCATCACCGGCCAAGGCCCGGAAGAGGAACGCGCCTGCGCCATCCTGCGCGGCCGTTTCGATGCCGGCCGCCTGACCACCCTGGTCGCCATCCTGCCCGGCCATGCGGTGGAGAACCACCGCACCCACGTCATCCACCGCTGGAACGACGTGAAGGATGGCAAGCCGCGTTGCGGCGTCCTCGTTGCAGATCGCATCGTGGTGGCGCGCGGCGTGGAACGGGTGAAGGCGGTGCTCGATGTGGTCGACGGGCAGGCCAAGGCGATCGATGCGGCGGCGCTGCCGGCCCTCGACCCGACCGCGCTCATCGTCGGCGCCGCCGCCGATATCGACCATTGGCATGGGGCGAGGAAGGCCGGGACGATGGTGTTCAAACGCCTGCGGACGATCGCGTTCTCGCTGGTCGAACGCGACGGGGACTTCAGCATCCATGTCATCGGGGACGCGCTCAACGAGGGTTCGGCCAAGGATCTCGTCGATCTCGGCAACGGCCTCCTGGTGCTCGCCCGCATGAAGCCGGGCAAAGGGCCGGAAAAGGAGATCCAGAAGGCGCTCATCGCCAATGCCAAGATCGCCCGCGACCGGGCCCGGATCACGGCTGCCACCCGATGCCCGGCGGATCTGGTGCTGCGACGCCTTGGCGACGGGTCGTTCCTGCATGGGTTGAAGGCGGTCATGCAGGCCGCCGCCGACGCCCGCGCCGCCGCCGGGCAGGATGAGTCGGCAGAGGCGCCCGCGGCGGTGCCGGGCGCCACGGTTACGGCCCCTGATGCGGTGAAGAAGCCGGGAAATCCCTGATGCCGACCCTGGCCCTGCCGTTGCCGCGCGCGTCATCTGCCGCTGTCGAACCGGTCGTCTGGCGGGATGCGGTGGCGACCGATGTCCGCTTGATGGCTTCTGCCGCCCGCGACGACGAGACCGCGTTCGCCGCCCTGGTCGCACGCTGGGCCCCGCGCCTGCATCGCTTCCTGGTGGTCGGCGGCAGCGACCGTACCGATGCCGACGACCTGGTGCAGGAGACCTTCATCCGCGCCTGGCAGGCGCGCACCCGCTACGATCCTGCGCGCCCGCTGTCGACCTGGCTCTTCACCATCGCCGTGCGCCTGGCCGCGAACCAGCGCGCGCGCCAGCGTCCGCTGCCCTGGCGCGAGGGCCTGGATCCGCCGGCGGCCGAGCTTCCCGGCGAGTCCGGGGGCATCTGGGATCGCGCCCGCGCCGTGCTGGAACCGCGCGATTTCCGTCTGCTCTGGCTGCACTACGGCGAGGACGAACCGATCGACGGCCTCGCCGACGTGCTCGGCATCAGCGCCAATGCCGCCAAGGTGGCGCTCCACCGCGCGCGCCAGCGCCTCGCCCCGTTCCTCGCTGCCGACCACTCAGCCGGAGTCCTGCCATGACCGACCCCGATCCGCTTGCCGACCGTCTGCGGCGCGATGCCGCCCGCATCGGCGCCACCGCCGATCCGTCGCTCGCCGCCCGCTGCATCGCGGCGGTGGGGCGGGTGGACGCGACGAACCGACCGGTTCCGCGTCGCCCCTGGATCCGTCCGGCTGCGGCCGTGCTGGTCGCGGCTGCGGCCGGGATCGCCGTGCTGGTCGGCCTCGCTATGATCGCACCCGATGCGGCAGCCGAACCGGCGACCACCGCCCAGGTCGAGGCTGAGGCGCGGCTGCTCGCGCGCGATGTCGGTTCTGCGGTCGCCTTCCTCGCGGGTCAGCTCCCGACCTTGTTGGAATGAAGCGGCGTCGGCCACCGGTCCGCACATGCCGAGCGCCGCCCGGAGATGCAGACCATAGCATGCGAGGCAGGGAACCCATGCAGCAAGCCAGCATCGCTGCGAGCGCTCTTGGCAAGATCGCGGGCCTGACGGCGGTCTGCCTGGCCGTGCTGATCGCGACGGGGCCGCTGCTGGCGTCAGATGCCGAACCGGGTCTCCCGCCGCTGCGGAGCGAACGCCTGCCGTTGGACTTCGCCCGATCCTTCCAGGCCGGTGCCCGCGATATCGCGGGCCAATACATGGGCGGGACGGAATTGATGCGCCTGGTCGCCTTCTCGGGACGGCTGTATGCCGGCAACGGTTTCTTCATGGATAAGCCCTATGGGAAGGCGAAGGATGGCGATCCCTGGACCGGGGCGCAGGTCCTGGTCAAGGATTCGGCCGCCGCGAACTGGCGGGTGGAGCGCAATCTGGGGGCTCATTACGGCCGGGTCGATGCGATGGAGGTGGTGCATTTCTCGACCGACCAGGTCGGCAGGAAGCTGGCTGTCGACCTGCTGATGGTGGCTCCGAGCGACTGGAACGAGGATCGCCAGCAGGGCCGTCTGGCGACGGTGTGGACCTGCGATCCTGCCGGCGCATGGCGGTTGTCGGTGGTGGAACGCGGGACGGTGGCCGAACCAGGCCTGTCGGCGCGCGCTCTCGGCGACCATGTCGATGCCGTATCCGGCATCCACCACGTATTCGCCGGGGTGCACAACGGCCTGGCCGGAGGCCGGATCTACCGTGGTTCGTATGATCCTCGCGATCCAGCGCGGATCACCTGGGAAACGACTCCGGAAATTGCGACCGGCGGCGGGCGGGTGACGGCGTTTGCCGAGGCCAACGGCGTCCTGTACGCCACGGTGGGATTGGTGCGCGATGCGGCCGGTACGGTGCACGGCGGTTTGTTCCGGCGCAGCGACGGGCCAAGGGCCGAGTGGGTGCGGGTCTGGCAGTGGCCGTACCAGGCCGATGCCCCGCGCCTGGCCGCCGATGAGTGGAACAACCTGCGCGGACTCACCGCGGTTCCGGATCCCCAGGGCAGGGGGCATGCGGTGCTGCTCGCCGGCCATGCCTATTCCGGCTGCATCCATCGCATCGATCCCAGGGCGCAGCATCGAAGCGAAGTCGAATTCAACGTGCGCGCCTATTTCGCCAAGGAATGGGGAACCAGCTACGAGCCCGGCCGCAAGCCGGCCATCACAGGTCACAACCAGTTCACCCGCTTCGAGCATCCGGACACCCGCGAAAGCCTGTGGCTGGTCGATGTCTGGGTGCTGAGGCACCTGATCCGGCAGACCCCCCCGGACAACGTCGCCTACTACCTGGTACGGCACCAGGACGGCCGCTACGAGCCCTATGGCACCATCAACGATCCGCTGAAGCCCGTACCCGAGGGCCGGACGCTGGCCGGCACCCGCACCATCGAGGTCTCACCCTTCCCAGAGGATCATGGCCGCGTCCTGTATTTCGGCGGCTACGACGTGACGGGCCTCCGGGGTCGGGAACACGACACCGCCTGGATCTACCGTGGTGCCGTCCCCGAAGCCGGCAAAACCGTGCGGTAGCGGATGGCGTAGCGGGCTGATGCGCGGAGCGCGGTCTCGCTGCTTGTCGGGGGCCGGCCGCATCTGTCCTTGCCGTCCGTCCGCCGCCTGCGCATCGTGCCGCTGGAGGACCATCCCATGCCCAATCCCGTTCCCGCCGGCACCGCACCGCTTGGCATCGACCTGAAAAAGGGTGAGACCAGGTTCTGGTGCAGTTGCGGCCTGTCCAAAACCCAGCCCTGGTGCGATGGTTCGCACAAGGGCAGCGGCATGGCGCCATGCAAACTGGCGGTCGAAAAGGACGGCACCTGCTGGCTGTGCACCTGCAAGGCGACCAAGACGCCGCCGTTCTGCGATGGTTCGCACAAGGGCGTGAAACGTCCGGGGTGATCGCGCCCGCCCGGCGCCGCGCCGGACGGCGTCCGATCGAGTCATGGTCCTGTGTTGCGTCGTCAAGCGCTTGGCGGCGCCGGCCCGGGGCCACAACCAGGGCATGAGCACCACCCAGACCTATGCCAACCACCGCGTCCTGCCGCTGGGCTACATCGCCGGCGGGGGCGCGATCGCGGCGAACGCCGGCTACCTGCTCTACCTTGCCGGGGGGCAGCCGACGTGCGGCACGGTTCTCGCCGCGCTGTCCGCGCTCGCCCTGGTCGTGGTCTGGTTCAAGGCGCGGCGCAACGCGCAGATCATGCAGGACCGCATCATCCGCCTGGAGATGCGCCTGCGCCTGGCCGCGCTCCTGCCCGGTCGCCAGGCCGAACTCCCCCGCCTGACCCTGCCGCAACTCGTCGCCCTGCGCTTCGCTTCCGACGCCGAACTGCCTGCGCTGGTCGAACGCACCCTGGCTGGCGAGTTCGCTGGACCGGACGCGATCAAGCGCGCGGTGAAGGACTGGCAACCCGATCACCTGAGGGTCTGAGATGACCTCGCCGCCGGTGCCCGCGCCAGGCAAACCCCCGCCGAAGAAGATCGGCTGGGGCGTGGTGCTGCGCGAATCCGCCGAACTCCTGCGGCGCCATCGTGGCCGCATGCTGGTCGGGCTGGTGCTGCTCATCATCGGTCGCGCGGCGTCGCTGGTGCCGCCGGCGAGCGCGGGCTGGCTGATCGACCACATCGTCAAGGAGCACAGGCCGGACCTGCTCTGGCCGCTCGCCGGCGCGGTGCTCGCCGCGACGGTCATCCAGGCGGCCACCGGTTTCGCGCTGTCGCAACTGCTCGGCGTCGCGGCCCAGCGCGCGATCCACGACCTGCGCCTGGAACTGCACTGGCATGTGCTGCGCCTGCCGGTGGCGCGCTTCGATGCGACCCAGAGCGGCAGCCTGGTCACCCGGGTGATGAGCGACGCCGAGGGCATCCGCAACCTGATCGGCAATGGCATCGTGCAGCTGGTCGGCGGCCTCGTGACCGCGACCGTGGTGTTCGCGATCCTGATGTACCTCAACTGGCAGCTCACCGTCGCGATCTCCGTGCTCCTGGCGGCCTTCGGCGTGGTGACCGCGATCACCCTGGCGCGCCTGCGCCCGACCTTCCGCGCCCGCAACCAGGTCCAGGCCGAGATCACCGGCCGGATGACCCAGGTGCTGTCGGGCATTCGCGCGGTGAAGGCCTACGCCGCCGAACCGCGCGAGCAGGCCGCCTTCCAGGCCACGGCGGAACGGCTGTTCGGCATGATCCGGGGGACCATCACCGGATTCTCGTTGATGACCGCGGTCGGCATGCTCGTGGTCGGCCTCAGCGCCGCCGTGCTGCTGGTCCTCGGCGGTCAGGGTCTGCTGGCCGGCACGATGACCCCGGGCGAGCTGTTCAGCTACGTGATGTTCGTCGCCCTGATGACCGCGCCGGTGTTCCAGATCGCGGCGATCGGAACCCAGATCACCGAGGCCTTCGCCGGCCTCGACCGCATCCGCGACCTGCGCAGCCAGAGCACCGAGGACGCGGATGCCGCCGGGCGCAAACCGTGCCCACGCCTGAACGGCCGGGTCGAACTCGACCGCGTGGTGTTCGGCTACAACCCGGAAAAGCCCGTCCTGCACGGCGTGTCGCTGACCGCCGAACCGGGGCAGACCGTGGCGCTGGTCGGCCCGAGCGGCTCCGGCAAGACCACCCTGGTGTCGCTCATCCTGGGTTTCCACCGGCCGCAGGGCGGGCGCATCCTGCTCGACGGGACCGATCTCGCCGATCTGCGTCTCGACAGCTATCGGCGGCAGTTGGGCGTCGTCCTGCAGGACAACGTCGTCTTCGACGGCACCGTGCGCGACAACCTGCTCTTCGCCCGGCCGGGTGCGACCGAGGCGGAACTCCTTGCCGCCGCCGAGGCCGCCGCCGCGCGCGGCTTCATCGAGGCCATGGAGAAATCCTGGGACACCGTGGTCGGCGAACGCGGCGTGCGCCTGTCCGGCGGGCAGCGCCAGCGCCTCGCGATCGCGCGCGCCCTGCTCGCCGACCCGCGCCTGCTGGTGCTCGACGAGGCGACCAGCAGCCTCGACAGCGAGAGCGAGGCCGAGGTCCAGGCCGCCCTCGCCCGCCTGCGCCAGGGCCGTACCACCTTCGTCATCGCGCACCGCCTGAGCACCATCCGCGCTGCGGACCAGATCCTGGTGCTCGACGGCGGCAACATCGTCGAACGCGGCCGGCACGATGCGCTGCTCGCGGTGGGCGGGCTTTATCGCCGCCTGCACGACCGCCAGGCCGGGGCGCTGGCCGAGATCTACCGCAACCCCGGCGAAGGCGGCTGAGCGCAGCCAACGCCCTGATCGGCAACCGGCCGTTGCCTGGCGCGGGCCGGGGTCCAGCGTGGCAGCGCAGCAGCCGGAGCCCGAGCGCATGACCAGCCACGCCGAACGCATCACCAGCCATCCGCAGGGTGACGACCAGATCCTCTACTTCACCGGGCCCAGCCTGGATCGGGCCGGCCGGCGCCTGTGGTTCATCTCGGACCGCGACGGCCACCCCAACATCCTGCTCCAGGATCTGGCGACCGGCGCGGTCCGGTCCCTGACCGCCAACCGCTCCGGCCGGTTGTGGCAGTACCAGGGTTTCAGCGGCACGCCGAACCGCGGTCTGGGCGTCTGGTCGGTGGCCCTGGATCCGGATCGAGGGCTGATCTACCACCTCCAGGATGACGAGATCCGCTGCGCCGATGCCGAGGGCGCCACGCGCGTCCTGGCCAAGGTGCCCGCCGGGCAGACCACGGCGTTCATCCATGTCTCGGACTGCGGCCGCTGGCTGTGCGTGCCCACCACCGATGAGCGCGCCCTGCTGTCGCCGGTCAAGGAAGGCTGCGCGCCGGGCGGCATGCACGCCATCGACCGGCGCTGCCAGGACGAAGGGCTCAACAGCTTCCTGCGCGTCTACGACACCGCCTCGGGCAGGCTCGAAGCGTGCGTGGCGGTGCCGCGCTGCTGGATCACCCATGTCCAGTTCCGCCCCGGCCGGCCCGAGCACATCCTGTACAACCACGAATGGCCGAGCGCCGTCGGCGTGCGCCGCATGTGGTTGTGGGACGGGGCGCGCCATGTCTGCCTGCGGCCGGCCGGTCCCGGCCTCAGTCCGGATGACTGGGCCTGCCACGAGGTCTGGTCGGCCAGCGGTGACGCGGTGATCTACCATGGCGGACTGAAGGACGGACCGGCCATGGTCGGCCGCCTGGTGCTTGCCGACGGCCGTCGCCGCGAGATCGCCCTGCCCGCCGGCTGGAAGCGCTACGGCCATTTCCAGGTTGCGCCCGGTCGCGACGACCTGCTGGTCTGCGACGGCTATTATGAGGAATCCGGCGACGAACCCGGAAATGGCCGCTGGCTCGCCCTGGTGCGGGTGGACTGGGACGCCGGCCGGCTCGACTGGACCCCGCTCTGCCAGCACCGGTCGAGCTGGCGCGACCAGGACGATCATCCGCATCCGATCTTCGCCCCCGATGGACGGTCGATCTACTTCACCGGCGGCACCCCAGACGGCCGGCGCGCGGTGTTCCGCTGCCCGGTGCCGGCTGGCTGAACCCGGTTCGACCGCGCATCCACGGAATCCCCGCCATGACCGACCCTTCCGCTCCGGCGCTGCTCTGCCTCGGCGATTCCAATGCCGCCGGCTGGATTCCGGCACTGCAGACCTGGCTCAAGGTCGACGTGGTCGGCTGCTTCCGGCCGGGGATGACGATCGGCTTCGACAACCTCGGCGACCGCGGCCTGAACATGCTCGCGAGCCTGGACGGGTATCTGGCCGACCGGGTCGCTGGGCCGGCGCAGGAGATCGGCGGGGTGCTGGTCCTGCTCGGCACCAACGACGGCAAGGCGGTGTTCGCCGAGCGCCAGGCCGAATCGCTCGCGAACCTGGAGTCCCTCGTCGCCCGCCTGCGCGCCTTCGCCTGGCCGGGCGGACGCCAGCCCTGGATCACCCTCGCGACCCCGCCCCCGTACGGCAGTGCCGGCGACGATGGATCCCGCGCATTCGACGGGAAATACGCCGGAGCCGGCCAACGCATCCGCATGCTGGGGAAACGGATCGCGGACCTGGGCGCCCGGATCGGAACCGGGGTCATCGACCTGCACGCACCGCTGGTGCGGGACATCCACGCCCTCAGCAGCGACGGCGTCCACTTCCACCCGGCGGGATATCGCGAGATCGCGCGCCTGCTCGCGGCCGGGCTGCCGGACGAGGTGGTGAAGGGGCGTTGATCATCCTGCGGCAACGCGCTTCCCTTGCCACTCGTCGACCCATCCGTTGAACTCCGGCCATGCAACGTCCGACCAGCGATCTCCTGCGCATCCTCGCCATGGCGGCGGTGGTGGTCATCCACTCCGGCGGGCAGGCGACGCGCGGTTGGCATCCGGGTGCGGATTGGTCGACCAGCCTGGCCGCCGTGCTCGATCAGGTCGCACGCTTCTGCGTCCCGGTGTTCGTCCTGCTGTCGGGTTTCGGCCTCGTCCGGCGCGACCAGGAACGCATTCGTCGCAGCGGAACCGCCGTAGCAGAACCGCTGTGGACGTTCTACGCCCCGCGCCTGCTGCGCACCGGGCTGCCGCTGCTCGTCTTTTCCCTGGCGATGCTGGGGTTGCACCTGGGCGAATCGGGATTGTCCGCGGCACGGTTCCAGGCCTTCCCCCGTCAGGTGCTGACCGGCAGTGCCGACTACCACCTCTATTTCCTGCCGATCATCATCGGCTGTTACGTCGCGTATCCACTGCTGCGCCGCATCGGCCCAGGTCGGGCACTGGTGGTGCTGGCGCCGTGGTACGTGCTCCTCTGCCAACCTTGCAACCAGTTGGCGAGCTGGATCGTCGACCTCCAGATCGGCATCCCGGGCTGGAGTCCTTTGCGTTATCTGCCCTGGTTCGCCTTCGGGATGTGGGCCGCAAGCCTGCCGGACACGATCGCCCCAGGTCCTGGGAAACGGTTCATCGCCTGGGCGCTGGCACTCGCCACTGCGACCTGGGTGGTCTGGGAATTCCTCGCCGGCATGCGCACGCCGGGCATGCAGGCCGACTGGATCCAGCATTATTCCCGCCTGTCGGTGACGGCCTATGCGCTGGCGATCTGGTACTGGTTCCGCGTCCATGATCAGCCGCTGACGCAGTGGTTGGCCACCCCCGTCCGTGCAGCGTGGCTGGCGCGCTTTGCCGCCTGGTCGTTCGCGGTCTTCCTCATCCACCCCTGGATCCTGCGTCTGCTCGCCCCGACCCCGATCGCCGCCTGGCCGCAGGTCCAGGCCGTCGTGGTCGGCATCACCGCCGTCGCGCTGGTGGCCGCCCTCGATCGGTTCGTCGCCTGGAATCCCGCGCGTCTGGCGTTGGGCCTGGAATCGCGACGGGAGAAAACCCCGCCCAAAACCCCGCAAAAGGCAGGCTGAGACAGGTGTAAAACAATCGGGCGCAGGCCGAAGCCTGCGCCCGAAGTTCTGCTCTCAACTCAGGCACGGTCGATCAACGGATCGGACGCGTCAACATGGCCCATCGCGGGCAACCGCGCCCAACATCGCAAGGACGCGCCAGCCCGCGTCATGCTGGGCAAGCGCGGGCCCAGGGGGCATTGCCCCCTGGCGGGGTGAGGGGCGGAGCCCCTTAGAAGAAGAGCTGGTGCTGCAGGCGCACGATGTTCGCGCGCGCGGCCTGCACATCCGGTCCGGTGCCGGCTTCGGCCTGCCAGTGGATGAAGTCGAGGCTGAGCTTGTGGTTGTTGCCCTTCAGGTACCAGTTCGCGCCCATTTCATACTGCATGCCCGAGGTGCCGTAATCGGAACCTCCGTAGGAAGCGGATTCGGGATTGTCGCCATCGAGGTCGATGCGCGTCACGCGCGCCGCCGGTTCGATCACGGTCTTGCCGCAGCACGCCATGGCATAGCCGACCTGGAGCAGGTAGATGCTCTGGGTGCGGTTCGGGGTGGCGAAGGGGGCGGCCGACGAGTTGTGGACCGTGTTCTTGGCAAAGCGCGCTTCGGCCAGGGCCGACCAGCCGTCCTGATGGACGAGGGCTTCGACGCCGAAGAGGAGGGTGTCCTGGGAATAGTTGTTCGCCGTGCCGACGACGGTGGTCTTGCGGTCGTTCTTGTTCAGGCCCAGGTCGAGCCCGACCAGCCAGCCGTTGATCGTCGCGAAATCGACGCCGGTCGACTCGGTGAAGCGCTTGAGCCCCTTGCCGACCTCGAGGCGGGTGGTGTAGGCCATGCCTTCCGAGCCGCCGGCGCTGGCGTCGTCACCGGTGTTGTTCTGGACGTCGGCACCCCACTTGACGTTCACCCCGGCGCAGGGCGCCTCGACGCGGTAGCCGGCGCCGACGCCTTTGACGACCATCATCCCGGCGGTCGCGCGGTCTGAGGGCAATTGCTGCATGGTGCTGGCGGAGAACGCGGCCGAATTGAAGAACGCATAGTCGTAGCCGACCTGGACCGAGTGCTTGATGTCGCCCTGGCGGAAGGCTTGGGTGACCGAGGCCTGGTGGATCTGGGACTTGGCGGTGCGGGTGGCGGAGGCGTTCGAATCACGGTCCATGTTGTCCATGCTCATGACCATGGCGAAGCTGAGGTCATCCCCGTAGGTTCCCTTGGCGCCCAGCCGGAAGCGGCGGATGTAGAAATCCGTGGTGTCGGGGCTGGTGGCCTGGTTGCTGGCCGGCGAGTACCGGTTTCCGTTGCCGTCATGGGCGTTCGCCCACTCGGCCCGGGTCTGCACCTGGGCGGTCAGTGAGGCGTTGAGCTGGTCGTCGGCAGCGGCGGCGAGGCCGGCGATGGCGAGGAGGGCGAGGGATGGCGCGAGGCGCATGAGGCGGGCTCCTGGATTGTTAGGAGGTGGTTAAGATCCCATGTATATCACATTAACAATCCATCCGCCACTGGGAATCTGCTGATAATGCGAATGGCGTCATCTGTATCAAATCGGCAGGGGGCGGCGAGCCCACACCTCCGCTGGCCGCGAAGGCGGTTGCGCCGGGATGGGAACCGGCAGCACACTTCAAACGGTTGATGGAGACCCGTCGCGCAGCAGCTGCCAGGCGAGCAGCAGCGCGTTCGCCGCCGCCCGGCGCTGGATGCGCTCGCGCGTGCCCTGCACCAGGATCCGGCGTGCCACGACCCGGCCCGCATCCGCCGCCGCGATCCATACGGTTCCCACCGGTTTTTCCGGGGTTCCCCCGCCGGGCCCGGCGATGCCGGTGGTCGCGACGGCGAGATCCGCGCCTGCCGCCGTGCGCGCCCCGGTGGCCATCGCCCGCGCCACCGCCTCGCTCACCGCGCCATGGCGGCGGATGAGCCGGGGATCGACGCCGAGCATCGCCGCCTTGGCGTCGTTGTGGTAGGTGACCACCGCCCGGCGCAGCACGGCTGACGCGCCGGGCACGGCGCCGATCTGCGCCGCCGCATGGCCGCAGGTGCAGCTTTCCGCCAGGGTCAGGGTCTGCCCACGCCGGGCGAGTTCCCCGACCAGGCTGGGCGCGATGCCGGCGGCGGGCAGGCACCACGGCGCGAGGATCCCGCGCAGGCGTTCGCAGCGCTCGCGCACCGCCGCCGCCGCGCCGATCGCGCGCAGGGTGATATGGCCGAGTTCGCTCACCGTGATGCCGACGCGCGGATCGTGCTCCGTCAGCAGATCGCCGATGCGTTCCTGGGCATCGGACTCGCCCAGGCCGGCGAACCAGACCTCTTCGACCTCCGGAACGGTGAGGCCGGGGTAGAGCCGGGGCAGGCGCCGACCGACGCCGTCGAGCATCGCGTGCATCTCATGCGGAACGCCTGGCATGCACGCCACCCAGGCTTTGCCCAGGCGGGTCAGCATCCCCGGCGCGGTGCCGCGATCGTTGGCCAGGATCTGCGCTCCGCGCGGCAGTTCCGCCTGGCGCCGATTGGTCGTGGGGATGGGCTTGCCCGGCCGGACGCGCGCGTACCAGGCGGTGATCGCCGCCCAGGCGGCGGTGCGGAACGTGAGCGGCACCCCGAGCGCGCTGGCGAGCGCCTGGCGCGTACGGTCGTCGTCGGTGGGCCCGAGACCGCCGGTGCAGATGACCAGATCGACCTTCGCCGCCCAATGCAGGGCGTCGATGATCGCGTTCTCGCCATCGGCGACGGTGCGCACGCCGTCGACGGTGAAGCCGTGGTCGCCGAGCCAGCGTGCGATGTGGGTGGAATTGGTATCGACGGTGCGGCCGAGCAGCAGCTCGTCGCCGATGGCGAGGATGCGGGCGCGTGGGGTCTTCATGCCCGGACTCCCGGCGACCGCACCGGCCCGGCGGCGGAGCGTGCCTGATCGATCGCGGCCACGTCGGTCGTCTGGGCGCCGAAACCCTGGTCGATGAGGCTGGTGCCCTGCGTGAGCTTCGCGCGCAGATCGCCGAGCACCGCATCGCGGCCGGCGGTGCCGGCCTGGTCCTGGGCCAGGGCGATGGCCTGTTCGATGCGATCGAGATCGGCTTCGATCGCGGCGAGCGAACGCGCATGCCCGCGCGCGGTCTCCAGCCTGCGGGCGATCAGGTCGCGTGCGGCCGTATGCGAGGCGCGCGCCTCGGCGCCGAGGTCGGGTTGGGTCAAGGCCGCGTCATGCTCGGCGAGCTGCGCCCGCAGCCGCGATTCGCCCTCGGGCGGCGGCGACGACAGCAGGTGCCGGCGCGCCAGCAGCAGCTTCAGATGGATCCAGCCGAGTTCGTCGAACTGCTGCCGGTTCTCATCCAGGATCAGCGCGTCCAGGCCGGATTTCTCCTGCGCCGCCACCGCAGCCGCGATCCTGCGTTCAAGCGCCCGCACCCGTGCCTGGGTGTCCGGCGGCAGCGAACTGATGAGCCCGGCGCGGGATTGCTCCCACGCGACGATGGCGAGGCGCTGCTCGGCAAGGATCGCGGCGCGGAATCCGGGTCGCGCCGCGAGCGCTCCCGCCGCGATGAGGGCGAGCGCGATCACCGGCAGGCCGATCCACGGCGACAATGCGCACAGGCCGAGTCCGATCAGGATCAGCAGGAGCAGCACCGGCAGGCGGGGCGCAGCGGACGGACCGGCGAGCAGGGCGAGGATGAAGGCGGGCATGGCGCCGCATGCTGCCGGAATCGCCCCCATGCGCCACCTTCCGGCGTTACGACATCTCGCGCCGGCCGCACGCCCACATCGACAGGCCCATGCCGGCGCCGAGCAGCCCAAGCCAGCCGAACATGCTCAGGATCCCGACCCCGCACAGCAGCGCCGTGGTCGCGATCATCGGCAGGCCGTAGACCACCGCCCCGAGCAGATGCCCGAGGCGCAGCCACCAGATCACCGCCGCGATGGCGGCGCTGGCCGCGCTGCACGCCAGCCCCGGCACCAGCCCGGGTGGGGTGAGCAGGTTCGTCAGCCATGGCACGAGCCCCGCCAGCATCAGATACCACGCGAACTCCGCCCGCAGCCTTCTTCCCATCGCACGGCTGCGATGCGCCTCCGGCGTGATCAGCTCCTCGCGCTTGAGCACCGCCCCGCAGAAGCAGCGATGCTGGTCGCTCGACACCGGCCGGCCACATTGAGGACAGACGACGACCGCCATGGCGAAAACCTAGCCGCCGTCCCCGCTGCGGCCAGTCGAGAACAGCATCGCATCCCGACCGAGTGCCGGTTGAATACCGGCGGTCCCAGGCGCAATCGCAGCGCGAAAACCGCCGACGCGAAGCGTCCATCTCCGGCAATTGCCTGGCAATCGCAAGGACGCGGTGAGAAGCCCTTCCGGGCAATCCGGAGGCAACCGGCTGGCTATGTTTCGCAAAACGCAGACGCGAAGCGTCCATACCGGGCAATCGGCTGGCTAACGCAAGGACGCGGTGAAATCGCCCATCCGGGCAATCCGGCGGCAACCGGCTGGCTATGTTTCGCAAAACGCAGACGCGAAGCGTCCATAACGGGCAATCGCCTGACTAACGCAAGGACGCGGTGAGAAGCCCTTCCGGGCAATCCGGGTCCAGGGCAGAGCCCTGGCGGGGTGTGGCGGGGCAGCGCCCCGCTGAAAAAAGCCTGGCGGGGTGTGGCGGGGCAGTGCCCCGCTGAAAAAAGCCCGGCGGGGCAGCGCCCCGCAGCTACAAGGCGCGGATGAACCCGCCGAGCATCTTCTTCGCCAGCCGCTTCAGTTCGAGCGACAGCAGGGTGACGCTGACCGCCGAGGGCGGCAGGCCGCTGACCCGCACCAGGTCGTCGACCGTGCGCGGCGTGTCGTCGAGGAGCTGGTAGACCTGCTTCTCGCGGCCGCTCAGCGACGCAGCGCGCGGGCTCTCGTTGGCGGCGGCCGGGGGCGCGCCACGGGCGAGGGTGAGGAGGGGGTCGATCTCCTCCAGGATGTGGTCGAGGCTGGCGACCAGGGTGGCACCGTCGCGGATGAGCTGGTTCGAGCCGGCGCATTCCGGGTTGTCGACCGGGCCGGGCAGGGCGAGCACGTCGCGGCCGAGCTCCATCGCGAGGCGGGCGGTGATGAGGGCGCCGCTGCGGCTGCCGGCTTCGATCACCAGCACCGCGAGCGACAGCGCGGCGACGAGGCGGTTGCGACGCGGGAAGTTGCCGGCGGCGGGCGGCACGTTGAACGGGAACTCGCTCAGGACGCAGCCGTGCCCGGCGGCGATGTCGGCGGACAGCTTGGCGTTTTCCTGCGGATACAGGCGGCCGTGGCCGGAGCCGAGCACCGCGATGGTGCGACCGCCCAGGTCGATCGCGGCCTGGTGCGCCACGGTGTCGATGCCGCGCGCGAGGCCCGAGATCAGCGTCGCACCGATGCGTGCGAGGCCGGTGGACAGGCGCTGGCCCTGGCGATGGCCATAGGCCGACGGCCGGCGCGGGCCGACCACCGCGATCGCCAGGCGGTCGCGCGGCTGCAGGTCGCCGGTCAGCCACAGCGCCAGGGGCGGATCGGACAGGGCTTCCAAGGCCTTGGGGTATTCCTCGTCGGCGCGGGTGACGATGCGCACGCCGGCGTTGCGGCAGGCGGCGACCTCGGCGGCGGCGAGTTCCTCGCCGCGCGGATCGCAGAGCTTGCGCGCGCGTTCCGCTCCGACGCCTTCGATCTGCAGCAGCCGCTCCATCGGCCAGGAGAAGATCTCGCCAGGATGGTCGGCTTCCGCCAGCAGCCGTCCCGCCGTCACCGGACCGAGCCCGGGTACCAGGGCGAGGCGGAGCATCGCCTCGGCGGGCGTCGGCGCGCTCCGGCTCATCGGGTGGAGATCGCGCTCAGGAAGGCGGCTTCCACCTGGGCCGGATCGGCGACCTCGCGCAGCACGACTTCACCGGATTTCACCGGGATGACGAAACGGGCGCGGCTCGCGCGCACCTTCTTGTCGAGGGCGCAGTGCCCGGCGAGGGTGCGCGCGACGGCGGCGGGATCGGCGGCGACGTGGGTCAGGGGCAGGCCGTAGCGGCGCAGCAGTTCATCCTGGCGCCTGCCCAGATCCGGCTCGGTCAGCATGCCCAGGCGCGCGCCGAGATCGGCGGCCATGCGCATGCCGATGCCGACCGCCTCGCCGTGCAGGTAGGTGGTGTAACGGGTCTCGCGTTCGAGCGCGTGGCCGAAGGTATGGCCGTAGTTGAGGTGCGCCCGCGCGCCGTGCTCGAACTCGTCCTCGGCGACGTATTGCGCCTTGATCCGGCACGACACCGCGACCGCGTGCGCCACCGTGGCGGCATCGCGGGTGGCGAGCGCGCCGGCCTTGGACTCCTGCCAGGCCAGGAACCCGGGATCGCGGATGACGCCGTACTTCAGCACCTCGGCCAGGCCGGCGCGGTATTCGCGGTCGTCCATGCTGCGCAGCAGGTCGGGATCGATGACCACCGCGCGCGGCTGATGGAACGCGCCGACCAGGTTCTTGCCGGCGGCGGAGTTCACCCCGGTCTTGCCACCCACCGACGAATCGACCATCGCCAGGAGGGTCGTCGGCACCTGCACGAAGGCGACGCCGCGCATCCAGCACGCGGCGACGTAGCCGGCGAGATCGCCCGAGACGCCGCCGCCGAAGCCGATCACGGCCCCGCTGCGGTCGATGCGGTGCCTGGCGCAGGCCTGCCAGAGCAGATCCGCCTGGGCCAGCGACTTCGAGGATTCACCAGCGGGGAAGGTCTCCTGCACCGCGTCGATCCCGGCCGCGGTGAGCGCCCCGAGCAGGCGTTTCCCGTGCAGTTTCGCGACGGTGGCATCGCTGATCACCAGCACCCGTCCGCCGGGCAGGAGCGGCTGCAGCAGCGCGCCGGTGCGTTCGATCGCGCCGGGGGCGATGTGGATGGCGTAGCTGCGCGGGCCGAGTTCGACGCGGACGGTGGTGGTCACGCGGGGGATCGTGGCAGCCTGGACGCGGATGCCAGGGTCGTCCGCGCGGGCGCACCGGTGCGGTCCGGGCTGGCAGGGGAGGCCGGGCGATCCACGCTGCCGGCGATGAGCGGCGATCCGATCCAGGCAGGACGAGGTCGAGGCGGATGGCCGGGGGCGATCCTTGGGCCGACCCCGGCCGGGTCGGCGGAAGCTCCTCTGCCAGGCGCGCAACCGGCGATCTTGGCCGCCGCGCCGTGGCTGCCCTGGATCGCCGCCGGCATCCTGGTCGGCGCGATCGCGCCCGGATCGGCCGACCAGGCCCTGGGGACGCAGATCGGCGCGCGCGGGTGGGGGCTGGTGGGCATCGCACTCGCCGGGGTCGCGGCAATCATCGCCTGCCGGCTGCCGGCGGCGGGGCGCTGGGTCATGCTGCTCGCGGCGCTCATGGTCGGCGGCTGGCTCGGCCAGGGGCACGGCCGCAACGCGGCGCCGGCCGCCGAGCCCGGCACCTGCCGGCTGGTCGAGATCGAGGGCGAGATCGCCTCGGCATACCGCCGCGAGGGTCGCGAGCTGGTCCTGCGCCTCGCCGCTGCGACCAGCGTCATTCCGGCCGCCTGGCAGCCGCCCGCGAGCCTGCGCGTCTACGCCAGCGAGCCGGAATGGCAGGCCCGTTCCGAGCGTTCACCGCCGCGGCCGGGCGCGGGCCGTTCCGAGCCGGCCCGACCCCGGGCCGCCCTGGAAGGGCTGGCGCCGCTGCTGCGGCCCGGCGACCGGGTGCGGGTGCGCGGCCTGTGGCGGGTGGCGCAGAGCGGCAGCGAATACGTCTCGGCCGCCGAGGTCGCTCTGGCGGTTCCCCGCGAAGCCGGCCCGCGCGGCTGGGCATGGCGCGCCCTGGCCCAGGTCGACCGCCATCGCGGACTCGCCGAGGCGCTGATCCTCGGCCAGGGCGATCCCGAAGAGAAACCCGACTTCCGGCGTTCGGGCCTGCTCCACATCCTGGCGGTCAGCGGCATGCATCTGGTCATCGCCGCCGCCTTCGGAACCTGGCTGCTGGCGATGCTCGGGGTCGGCTGGTGGCCGCGCCTGATCGCCGTCGCGGTGTTCATCGCCGGCTACACCTGGCTGACCGGCGCCTCGCCGGCGACCCAGCGCGCCCTGGTCATGGGCCTGGCGTTCACGGCGGCGGCGGCCCTGGCGCGCGAACCGCACCGCCTGGCCACGGTGTCGCTGGCGGCGCTCGCGCTGGTGCTGTGGGATCCGCGCAATGCCACCGATGTCGGCTTCCAGCTCAGCCTCGCGGCGGTGGCAGGCATCGTCACCCTCGGCCTCGATCTCATCGCCTGGCGCGAACGCGTCCTGCCGCTGGCGGCGTGGCCGCTCGACCGGCCGGCCTGGCGCGCGGGGCTGTGGGGCGCGCGGGCCCTGCTCGATGGCCTGCTCATCGGCGTCGCGGCGACGCTGGCGATCCTGCCCGTCCTCGCCTGGACCTTCCAGGTCGTGCAGCCGTGGGGTCCGCTCGCCACCTTGTTCGCCACCCCGCCTTCCACCGTGGCCCTGTGGGTCGGCCTGCCGCTCATCGTCCTCGCCGGGTGCTGGCCGGACGGACCGTGGGAAGGGCTGTACCGGCTGCTCGAAGGGAATCTCGCCGCCCTGGCGCGGGTGGCGGAATGGGCGGCGACCTGGCCCGGCGCGACGATCGCGGTCGAACCGACTCCGGCGCTGGCGCTGCTCGCCTGGCCGCTGCTGTTCCTGCCCCTCGCCGGACCTTGGGCCGTGCCGCGGCGCCTCGCGGCGGCAGCGCTCCTGCTGTCCCTGTGCTGAGGCGACCTGCGGACCTGGGGCTGTCGGTGGATGACCGGCGCGGTTTCGCGGTTAGGCTTGCGACCATGTCCCGCGCAGGATTCCAGCGCCTGGCCCTGATGCTCGGATTCGCGTCGGCCCTGCTCTGCCTGGGCGGCTGCATCTGGCTGCGCCTGCTGGACATGAAGAGCCAGATGGAGGACTTCGACCGCTGGTTCTCCGTGCCCGAGGGCCTGCCCTACACCCTCATCGCGAAGAAACCGGTGCTCGAACCTGCCGATCCCGAGTTCATCTTCGGTGGTCCGCCCACCCTGGTCGAGCCTGCGACCGCTGACCGGGATGAACGCCGGATCTGGCGCTGGGTGAAGGTCGCCATGCCGGGCGATCCGCCCGCCGCCGGCGAGCCGCTCGACATGGCCGCGACGGTGAAGGACGGCAAGGTCAACGCGTTCATCGTGCCCCTGCGCTTCAGCGGCCTGGTGCCGCGCGCGCCGATGCTCGAACTGATGCGCGCCTTCGGAAAGGCCAAGGTCGACCGCGCCACCCGCAGCGCGAAGAGCGATGTCCAGGTCGCCGGCTGGGATGTGCCCGACCGTCCGGCCCTGAACGCCTGGTTCGGCAACGCCAACCAGGAGACCATCCTGGGCGCCGACGATCGCGGGCCGGATGGCGGGACGCTGAAGCAGCCGATGCGCGGCGTGACCTGGAGGTTCCGGCTGGTTCCGCCGGGGGCGGACGTGGCGATGGTGGCGAAGGAGGGCAAGGGACCGGCCGCCACCATCACCGTCCTCATCCCCGAGCATGCGGTGCGTCCGGTGCAGCTCATCGCCGGGCTGAACAACCTGTCGTTCTACCTGGCTTTCCCGGCTCCGACCCCGGCTGCAGGCGCGCCGACGCCGCCACCATTGGGTGCGGGGTGCGGGCCGATGCCGAAGTGACCGGCGTCCGCCCTGGGTGCCATCCTGGTTGCGTCGCTGCACGTCCGACCCACAAACCCCACGCATGCGCCTGACCATCCTCCGACACGGCAAGGCGGTCGACCGGGCGATGTGGCGCGAGCGCGACGCCGACCGCCCCCTGACCGCCGAAGGCCAGGGGCAGCTGCGCGAACTCGCCCGCCTGATCCGGCCGGTGGTGCGGGCCGGCCTGATCTGCACCAGTCCCTGGCGGCGGGCGCGCGAGACCGCCGAGATCTTCGCCGCCGCCTGGGAATTGCCGCTCAAGGAGTGCGCCTGGCTCGCGGGCGAGGCCGCGCCGCCGGCGCAATGGGCGGACGAGCTCAATCCCTCGCTCGACACCATGCTGGTAGGCCATGAGCCGGATCTCGGCATCGCCGCCGCCTGGCTGTGCGGCTTCGGTCCGAGCGCCGGCATCAGCAGCCTGCCGCTGAAGAAGGGCGGCGCCGCCATCCTCGACGGCCTGCCGCACCCAGGCGGGATGCAGCTGCTGGCCCTGCTGTCGCCGAAGACCGTGGCTGCGATCGCCAAGGCCTGATCCTCCGGACCCCGACGGCGCCCCGTCCCGAGAGCCGGTTTCCCGGTTCCGCATCGGGGTTAGGGCGCCAGCATCGCAGCCATGCCCGAATCCGCTCCCGCCGCCTCCGGCCAGACCCCATCGCGCCTGGGGATCGTGGTGCCGCTCACCGTGCTCGCCGCGGTGCTGGCGTGGCGCTTCTTTCCGGCCCAGGCGGGCTGGTGGGCCTCGGGGATCGCGGCGTGGACGGCGCTGCTGGTCGGCGCGTTCAGCCCGGCCAGCACGCGGGCCAACCTGCCGGCCACGGCGTTGATCGCGGTGCTGGTCGCCGCCGCCGGCCTGGTGGGTGATCGGCTCTGGCTCTGCGAAGCCACCTGCCAGGGCGGCGGGCACTACCGCACCCTGTTCGGCATCGATGTGCGCTGGTTCGCCGGCGGCACCTGCCTGCTGTGGGCGCTGGCGGCGCTCATCGACCGCCGGCGCGAGCAGGCCTCGCCGGTATCGGCCCTGCTGACCTGGGCCCTGCTCGGCGCGACGATCTACTTCATCCATGTCGGCTATCGCCTGGATCTGACCTGCGGCCAGTGCCTGGCCTTCCACACCGCCATCGTCGCCGGCGCCGTCGGCGCGCTGCGCGACGCCTTCCCGTACGCGGCGCGGCTGCTCATCCTGATGCTGACGTTCCTCGGCCTGCATTTCGCCTACCATCCGGCAGTGGTGCCGGATCTGCCCCGGGCCATCGCCGGCGCCGACGAGGGGGTGCCGGCGTTCCTGGCCGCCGGCGCTCCCGTCGCGGCTCCGGCGCTGACCGGCGCCGAGGCGAGCGCGCTCCAGCGCGCCGAGACCGGTCGCACCCTGGTCCTGGTACCTGGGGCCGATCCTCCGCTGCGCCTGGAGATGGCGCTCGACTTCCACTGCCCGGTCTGCGCCAAGGCCTGGCCGGCGCTGCGGGCGGCTTTCGCTTCCGCCCCACCGGTGCCGGCCGGCCGTCGGCTGGAACTCGTCCATCGCGTGGTGGTGCGTCCGTCGGACCCGTCCGCCGGCGAACTGGCCCGCCATGCCGCCGCCGCCGCCATGGTCGATGGGAAGGCGTATGCGGCCTTCATGCAGACCGGCCTCGGCCTCGCCCAGGGCGTCGGCTGGAAGGGCTTCCGCCCGCGTCTCGCCGAGGCGACCGATCCCGCCGCGATCGAGAGCGCCCTCGCCGCGCATCCGGCCGCGGTTGAGCGCCTGATCGCCGACGATGCCCGCGCGCTGGCGCGGCTGCTGCACGGTGCGGGGACGCCGCAGGTGGTCCTGCGCGAGGGTGCATCCGGCCGCGAATTCGCACGCTTTTCCGGTGATTTCGCCGCTGCTGCGGTGCTCGCTGCCGTCGCTGACGCCCAGGCCGCCGTCGCCAACGCGCAGACGGCTGCGCCTGCGCCTGCGCCGACCCCGCCTCCGCCGTGATGGCCTGCCCCGGCGCCGCTTGTCCGCATTTCTGGATGACGGAACCTGTCCAGCCTGACCGGAGCCGATCCATGCGTCACCTCGTCATCCTGTCCGCCTCCGCCTGCGTCGCCTGCGCCGCTGCCGGCGATGCGATCACCGCGGACTACTTCACCGCCACCATCAAGCCCATCCTCGCGAAGAGCTGCGTCGAATGCCACGGCCCGGCGAAGGCGAAGGAGGACCTGCGCCTCGACACGCCGGAGGGCATCCGCAAGGGCAGCCACGACAAGACCGTCCTGGTGCCGGGCAAGCCGGCGGAAAGCCTGATCTACACCCTGTCGGCCACCTCCAGCAAGGAGGACCGCATGCCGCCCAAGGGGGATCCGCTGAGCGCCGAGCAGCTTGCCGCGCTCAAGCGCTGGATCGAGGCCGGCGCGCCGATGCCCGAGGCCGCCCCTGCTGCCAAGTAGCGCTCGGCCGCCGCCCGTCCGACCGGAACCGCCGGATCGGGCCTGGATCATCTTCCTGGTCCTGATCGCGGCGGTGTTCGTCCTCAGCGTGGTATTCAAGATCCGGGTCGCGGTCGCCGGGGCGAAGTGGTTCGCCGGGATCGCGGTGATCCTCATCATCGCCTGGATCATCGGCCGCATGTCGGCCCGGCGGCGTTGAGGTCGCTAGCGCGCCACGTTGGCGGCGATCGCCGCGTAGCAGCGGTCGCGCAGCCCGGTCGCCCAGGACCAGCGTGCGCTGTCGCCCCGGTTGAACAGCAGGGCGAAGGCGTGGCGACGGCCCTCGGCCTCGACGTATCCCGCCAGGCACACCGCCACCGCCAGGGTGCCGGTCTTGACCCGTCCGTGTGCGCCGGACAGATCGTATTTCTTCTCTTCCTTCAGGCTTTCGACGAAGGCCTTGTCGGGTGCCATGACCGTCAGCAGCCGGACCATGGTGCCGGCCGAGGCGCTGTTGCCGTAGCTCAGGCCGCAGCCATCGAGCAGGGTGATCGGGCCGGAATCCTTGCCGACGAGTTTGCCGAGACTGGCCTGGGCGGCGCTCAGGCCGTCCGCCAGGCTGCCGCGCCCGCCGCCGGCGACGCCGATCAGGCGGAGGATCTGTTCGCCGTAGAAGTTCTGGCTGCGCTGGTTCATCAGGCGCAGAGCGGGGCCGAGGTCGCTGCGGTGGTCGATGAGCGTCCGCCCCGCGTCGGGGTCGACCGCATCCAGGCGCACGCCGCCGGTGACCGCGATCCCCGCGAGACCGAGCTGGTGCTTCATCTCATCGCCGGCGAGGAGATCGGGATCCTCGGCGATGGCGAGCGGGAACCAGTCCGTCGCGGTCGCGGTCGAACCGCTCACGGTCACCGTGTTCGCGGCTTTCGCCCGGCCGATGATGATCCTGCCAGCCCCGGTGCTGGTCCGGTTGTCGATCTGGATGCGGGGCGAATGCGGGCGCATCTCGATGCGGCACGGGGCGCCGGCCCTGCCGGGCAGGGCGCGGACCTCGATGCAGTTGTCGGCCCAGGCGAAAGCGCTCGCCGGAGCCGAATACCAGCGCTGGATGTTCTCGGCGTCCTTGGGGTAGGTGTCGGGCCGGATCGGTCCGCTGAACAGGCGCGCGTCGATCACCAGATCGCCCTGGATGCGGCGGACGCCGGCGGCCTTCAACCGCGCCGCCCAGTCTGCGAAGACGCGGGCTGGATCGCGATCGTCGTTGAAATGCTCGTCGAAAGTCGGATCTCCACCGCCGATCACGCCCAGGCCGGGCAGGCTTCCGTCGCTGATCGGCCCGAGCGCGACGAGCCGGGTGCGGAAGCGGTAGTCCGCACCCAGCCCGCGCAGCGCGGCGGCGGTGATCAGCAGCTTGGTGGTCGAGGCGAGCTTCAGCGGACGGTCGGCGTGGTGGCGGTACAGCACGGCACCGGTCGCGCAGTCGGCCACCGCCACCGAGGCGAGTCCGCCCGCGGGCACCTCGGCCAGGATCGCGTCCAACCTCGCCGCCAGATCGGCCGCCTGGATCGAAGCCACGGCCAGAATGGTGATCGCCAGGATCCTCAGCATGCGCGCGCACCTTGGACTACCGCTGCGGACAGGCAACCACGGTCGGAGCGGATCGGCCCAGGGGATCGCGGATGTGCCGGCAGGCGCGTGGCGGTGCTTGCCCCCTGGATCTCGGCGCGGACCATTTGAACCCATCGAAAGCGCTCCGCCCATGCTCGCCGAACTCCACATCCAGAACCTCGTCATCGTCCAGCAGGCGGCCATCCGCCCCGGTGAGGGCCTGACCGTGGTGAGCGGCGAGACGGGTGCGGGCAAGAGCCTGCTCCTCGACGCGCTGGAGATCGTCTGCGGTGGCCGCGCCAGCGCCGATCAGGTCGGACCGTGGGGGGA
Organism: uncultured Candidatus Kuenenia sp.; assembly: GCA_964654285.1. GTDB lineage: Bacteria > Planctomycetota > UBA11346 > UBA11346 > UBA11346 > BJHQ01. The sequence continues at coordinate 2,348 of CAZZJC010000038.1, read as the reverse complement.
TGCCGCCGGCGTGACGGCGTGCTTCCAGGCCGACCCGGAACTCGCCGGCGCGATCGAGCGCGGCGCCGGGGTCGCTGCGGAAGAGGGCCAGTTCATCCTGCGCCGCCGCATCGGTGCCAATGGCCGCAGCCAGGCCTGGATCAACGATGTCCCGGTCACGGCGGCGGCCCTGCGCGCTGCGGCCGGGGCGCTGGTCAGCATCCACGCCCAGCACGCGCCGCTGCACCTCGCCGATCCCGTGGTGCAGCTGAGGATGCTCGACGCCTGGGGCCGGCTCGACGACCTGGGCGGCCGCTACCGCGCCGCCCACGCCGCCCTCGCCAAGCTGCGCGGCGACCTGCGCGATCTCGAGGAATCCGCCCGTGGCGGGATGAAGGAGCTGGATTGGCTGCGTTTCCAATTGCGCGAGATCGAGGCGCTGGGGCCCAAGCCCGGCGAACTCGCCGAGCTGGAAGCCCGCTTCCGTCTGCTCGGATCCATCGGCGAATGGCGCGATGCCGCCGCAGAAGGACAGGCGCAGCTGGATGGCGATGGCCAGGGGCTGATCCAGCGGGTGGCCCGCCTGGCGCGCCGGTTGCAGGATGCGCCCGAGCCTCGCCTCGCCGCCGCCGGCAAGGCCCTGGCGGCCGCCTGCGAACCGCTGCGCGACGCCGCTGCCGCCTGCGCCGACGTGGCCGAGAGCATGGACGCCGATCCGGCCGAGTTGCAGCGGGTCGAGGAACGCATCAACGCCTGGCACGACCTCCTGCGCAAGCATGGCCCCGACGAGGCCGCCCTGATGGCCGCCTGGTCCGCGATCGCGGAGCGCGTCGCGTTGCTGTCCGACCTCGATGGCCGGCGCGACCGGTTGCAGGCCGACCTTGCCAGCGCACGCAGCCAGGCGGTCGACCTGGGCGTCGCCCTGGCCAAGGCCCGCCGCGAAGCGTTCGCCGGCCTCGCAAAGGCGGTGCACGCGGTGCTCGCCGATCTCGGCATGCCCAAGGCCCGGATCAGCCTCGGCGAAAGGCCGCTGCCGGAACCGGGCCCCGACGGCAGCGTGGCGCAGGAATTCGCCATCTGCACCAACCCCGGATTTCCCGCGGGATCGCTGGCCGAGATCGCCTCCGGCGGCGAGACCTCGCGCATCGCCCTCGCCTTGGCTGCGGTGCTTTCGGCCCAGGAACGTACGCCGGTGCTCGTGTTCGACGAGGTCGACAGCGGAGTCGGCGGCCGCCTCGGAACCGCCATCGGCTCGGCCTTGCGCCGGCTGTCCAAGGGCCGCACCGTCCTGTGCGTGACCCATTCGCCCCAGATCGCCGCCGTCGCCGACCGCCATGTCGTGGTGCGCAAGCACCAGGGGAAGGCGGAGACCCATACCGGTGTCGAGGAGTTGACGGGCGATTCCCGTGGCGCTGAGATCGCCGACATGCTTGGAGGCGGCCAGAAGGCGTTGGAACAGGCCCGGGCGCTGCTCGCGGATGCGCGCGTATGAGCGTGCCGAGCGGATCCCAGGGTGCGATCCACTACCAGGTCTCAAGCCACGGCAAGACCGTCTACGTGCGCTGCCACGGTCTGGCGAACATGAAGAACGCGCCAGTCCTCGACGCCTACCTCGACAACGCCCGCACCAGCGGCGCCCATACCGCCTGCATCGACCTGGCGGAAACCACCGGCATGGACAGCACCTTCATGGGCATGCTGGTCGGCCAGGGCCATTCCTTTGAAAAGGCTGGCGGAAAGCTGGTGGTGGTGCGCCCATCCGAACGCAGCGTGCGCCTGCTGAAGATGCTCGGGATCTTCGAGGTGCTGCCGGTGGTCGAGAACTGCACGATGCCGGACCTGCACTTCGTCCCGCTCCAGGACGATCCCGGCCTGAACCTGGCCCAGCGCATGGAGCTCGTCCGTCGCGCGCATCAGAGCCTGTCCGCCCTCAGCGAGGCCAATCACGCGAAATTCTCGGATTTCCTCAGCGCTCTGGAACGGGATCTGGGCAGGCAGCGGGCTGCGGCGGAAGGCCTCCCCCCGGCCGCGCCGGTGGCCCAACCCGCCCCGGCTGACCCGGAGGCCGCCACCGGAAAACCGACCTATTGACACTCGTTCCGGGTTTTCTAGAACGCTCCCCCCGCCGTGAGGGGGGCTGGAGACGGCCCGCCGAAGTGGTGGAGGGAAGCGCTGAGACCGGGGTGCTGGACGAGGAAAAGCACCCCCTTGACAGAGGTTAAGCGCCCCCTAAAAGCCTCCTCCCCACCGCGCGGGGGGCTGGAAACAGCCCTGCGAACGGCGGGGGAATCCGGGGAACCCCGGATTTTCGCTGGGAAAGTTTGACAAATCAAGATCCGTAGCAGGGGATGTCGCGCTGGCGCAAGCCG
>CAZZJC010000037.1:19578-53051 GCA_964654285.1 uncultured Candidatus Kuenenia sp. | reverse complement strand
CACGCGGTTGATGACGCCCGGCGTCGCCAGGTAGGTCGCGGTCGCGACGCCCTGGTCATCCGCCTGGACGGAGAGCGATGGCAGGCGGTTCTCGGTGAACACGCCGCCGTCGAAGACGGTGAAGGTCGCCGCGCCCTTGGGGGCGGTGCGGACCTGCAGCACGCAGGTCTGGCCCTGGCGCAGCTGGGTCGCGCTGGGGGTGAGGCGGGTCAAAACGGGGACACCGGCGCCGGGCTGCCTGACCTGCCAGATGCGGCCGGGTTCGCTGACCGCCAGGTACGGCCTGGGGTCGGCTGCGAACGCGGCGGCGTCGAACGGGGTCGGCGGCACCAGGGGGCTCAGGCGTTCGGGGTGGGTGCCGGTCTTCAGCGCCTCTGCCACGGATCGCGCCTGGGGATTCGTCGCCAGGGTCTCGGCGGGGACGGGCGGAAAGCTGCCGTAGTCGTTGGTCGACGGCGGGGCGGGGGTCGTGGCACCAGGGGATGCAGCAGGCGTTTTCGCGGGCGATGACGCAGGGGGATCACCCTTCGGCGCATCGATTGGAACAGGTGCGTCGTTTCTTGGGGTCGAGACCGATCCCGGCGCTGGGGCCGGGGCTGGGGCGGGCGTGGCGGACTGGCGCGGGGCCACCCCGTTCGGCAACGGTTCCGCGCTGGTTTTTCCCTGGTAGAGGCGCATCAGCCCGAGGGTGGCCAGGACCATCAGGATGGCGATGATCAGAATGATGCGGGTGCGGCTCATGGAGGATTCCTCATGTATCGCGTGTTTCATCCGCGCAAGGGGCGATTCATCGGATGATTGCGCGCCACCCTTGCACCGGGTGGTGGTTCTGCCAAGGATCAGCGCTTTGGCGTGGAATCATGCGTTGATTGGGGTCGTGGGTCGGGGCGGGGGCGTGCGTGATACAGCCGGCAGCGTGGTTCGTGGCGCGGCAGCCGGGACGGCCGCGATCCCGGGGGCGGTGCCGACCACCACCGTGCCGACCACCGCCAGGATCCTGACGTCGGTTCGACCTGGACGTCACCTTCCGCCCGGGCCGGAGCCCACGGCACCACCGCTGCCGATGCGGATCCCCGCGGGGTGCCGGCCGGTGGCGTGGATCCCGGTGGTCCGACCTCTCAGGGCAGCTCGTAGATCAGATTGTCGACGATGAACGTCTTGCGCTCCGGCGTGTTCTTGCCCATGTAGAATTCCAGGGCCTTGCTGACTTCGCTCAGCGACTGGATGTCGACCTTCACCAGGCGGATGTCCTGGCCGATGAACTGGCCGAACTCCTTGGGGCTGATCTCGCCGAGACCCTTGAAGCGGGTGACCTCGGGGTTGCTGATCGACTGCATGGCGCGGTCACGCTCGATCTCGCTGTAGCAGTACCGCGTCTCCTTCTTGTTGCGCACGCGGAAGAGCGGGGTCTCGAGGATGTGCACGTGGCCGCGGGTGACGAGCTCCTCGAAGAAGCGCAGGAAGAAGGTGAGGAGCAGGTTGCGGATGTGCATGCCGTCGACGTCGGCGTCGGTGGCGATGATCACCTTGTTGTAGCGCAAACCATCGAGCCCGTTCTCGATCCCGAGCGCGGACATGATGTTGTAGAGCTCCTCGTTCTTGTAGACGGTCTCCTTGCCGAGGCCGAAGCAGTTCAGCGGCTTGCCGCGGATGCGGAAGATGGCCTGGGTCTCGACATCGCGGCACATCACCAGGCTGCCGCCGGCGGAATCGCCCTCGGTGATGAACAGGCTGGTCTCCTCGCGCCGTTTCGAGGAGGCGTCGCAGGCGTGGAACTTGCAGTCGGTGAGCTTCGGGATGCGCAGGGCGACCGACTTGGCGCGCTCGCGCGCGTCCTTCTTGATCTTGTTCAGTTCCGTGCGGATGCGTTCGTTGCTCTGGATCTTCTCGATCAGCTTGCGTGCGGTCTCGGCATTGGTGTGGAGCCAGCGTTCGACCGCCTCTTTCACCTCGGGCACGACCCAGCTGCGCACATCGCTGCCGAGCTTGTTCTTGGTCTGCGATTCGAAGAGCGGGTCCTGCACCTTGACCGCGATCGCGCCGATCAGGCCTTCGCGCACGTCTTCACCGGCGAAGCTCTTGCCGGCGAACTCGTTGATCCCCTTCAGCACGCCTTCGCGGAAGGCCGACTGGTGCGTGCCGCCGTCGTTGGTGTACTGGCCGTTGACGAAGCTGAAGTACGTCTCGCCGTAGTTGCCGGTGTGGGTGAAGGCGAACTCCAGCTTGCCGTCCTTGGTGCGGTGGTGGAAGGCCTCGTAGTGGACCTGCTCCTCGCCGAGCTCCTCGCTGAGCAGATCCTTCAATCCGCCCTTCGACTGGTAGGTCTGGCCGTTGTAGACCAGGCTCAGCCCGGCGTTGAGATAGGCGTAGAACCGCAGGCGTTTGACGATGAATTCGTCATGCCACTTGTATTCCTTGAAGATCTCCGGATCCGGCTCGAACTCGACGTAGGTGCCTTCGGGCTGGTCCTTGTTCCTGCCGTCCTCCTCATCCTTCAGCTTGCCGCGCTGGAAGACCGCGCGCTTGAACCTGCCCTCGCGGAAGCTGATCACCTCGAAGCGCTGCGACAGGGCGTTGACCGCCTTGGTGCCGACGCCGTTGAGACCCACCGAGAACTGGAAGACGTCGGTGTTGAACTTGCCGCCGGTATTCACCTGGCTGACGCAGTCGATGACCTTGCCGAGCGGGATGCCGCGCCCGAAGTCGCGCACCGTGACCACGTTGCCGTCGCGGGTGATCTCGATCCGCTTGCCGACGCCCATGATGAACTCGTCGATCGAGTTGTCGCAGACCTCTTTCAGCAGGACGTAGATGCCGTCGGACGGGTTGGTGCCATCGCCCAGGCGGCCGATGTACATGCCGGTGCGCAGGCGGATGTGCTCCAGCGGGTCGAGATGCTTGATCGCGGCGTCATCGTAGGCTTTGGCCATGGGGCGGGGACGGTGGGGTCGAAGCGGACGGGGTCAAGCGGATTGCCTTGGGCGTTTCCGTGCGAAACGCTCACCGGCCGTCGCACTAGGCTTGAACTGTTGGCGCGCGCGTGCGTTCGCCCGAGCATGCCCGTCATGCCCCTCCGCGCCGTCTCCTGGCTGCTGCTGTGCCCGCTCGCCATCGCCAGCCTGGCGGGCAAGGACGCCGATCCGCCGGTGATCAGCAACGTGCCGGGCGAAGCCGCCGCGCCGGTGGTGGGCGAGAGCACGCCGTTCCGCCACGTCCTGACCGTGCGCAACCCCTACGACCGGGCGGTGCGCGTCGACCGCCTCGATACGACGTGCAGCTGCTCGAAGCTGGTCATCACGGACAGGTTCCTGCTGCCCAAGGGCGAAACCTCGCTCGAGGTCGAAGTCGCCAACGTCAATCGTTCCGGCCCGCAATCGGTCGGGGTCAGCCTGTTCCTGACCGACCCCGACTTCGTCCCGATCGAAACGAAATTCTGGTGGCAGGTCGAAGCCGACGTGCAGGTCGACGGCATCGCCGGCGACGAGACCGACACCCTGAGGCGCCCCGCCAACCGCGCCTGGCACGACGTGTACCGCTATGCCGCCAAGGTCCGCCCGGACGAGATGCACCGGCTGCTCAAGCGCATCCGCCTGTCCTGCCCTGCGGGAAAAGAGCCCGAGGGCGGCCTGAAGGTGCTGGCGATCGAATATCCGGGCACGCTGTGGAAGCTGACCCCGCTGGCCCAGAACGACGGCAGCGTCCTGATCACCGCCACCGCCCGCGAACCGGACGCCGATGCCAAGGAGGGCGAATTCCACGAGACCGCGACCGTCCGCACCAACCATCCGCGCAAGGCGGCGATCACGCTGACCTTCGATGTGCTGATCAGCAAGCAGGCCGGCGCGACGGCGGTGGATCCGGCGATGATGGGGCCGGCGTTCAGATAGGGCACCGTCGGTAGCCACGAAGGGCACAAAGGTCACAAGTCATCAGTCTCTGTGCTCTCTGTGGCCATCCCCTGCGGCCTTCCGAAGCACTTCCCCGCTACGCGGGTTCCGCCTGCGCCGTGAGCAGCCTGCGGTTGCTCACACCGCCGCCACCGCCGCCGTCAGGATGTCCAGTCCGCGACTCAGGTCGGCCGGATCGATGGTCAATGGAGGCATGCACTTCACCACCTCGTCGTGCGGGCCGGCGCGTTCGATGACCAGGCCGTCCTGATAGCTCTTGGCCGAGATCCGCGCCGCCAGGTCGGGGTCGGCGCAGACCAGGCCGTTCATCAGGCCGCGACCGCGCACGGTCAGCTTCTTCCCGGGATTCGCGGCGACGATCGCGTTCAGGCGCGCACGCACGGTGTCGCCCTTGGCGGCGATCTCGGCTTCGAAGGCCCTGCCCGTCCACCAACGGCGCAGCGCGGCGGCAGCGGCGACGAAGGCGAGGTTGTTGCCGCGGAAGGTGCCGTTGTGCTCGGCCGGTTTCCAGCGCGCGTCGAGGTCGGGCCGGTTGAGCAGCACGGCGAAGGGCAGGCCGCCGCCGCCGATCGACTTCGACAGCACGACGATGTCGGGCGTCAGCCCGGCGGGCTCGAAGCTGAAGAACGTGCCGGTACGGCCGCAGCCGACCTGGATGTCGTCGATGATCAGCAGCACGCCGCGCGCGCGGCAGGCGGATTCCAGGCGCCTGAGCCACGCGGTCGACGCGACGTTGATGCCGCCTTCGCCCTGCACCGTCTCGACGATCACCGCCGCGGGCAGATCGACGCCGGAGCTGGGATCGTCGAGGTACTTTTCCAGCACCGCGACGCTGTCGATGCCGGGGCCGAGCCAGCCGTCGTAGGGCATGAAGGTGGTGCCCGATAGCGGCACCCCGGCGGCGGCGCGGTTGTACTTGTTGCCGGTCGCGGCGAGCGCGCCCAGGGTCATGCCGTGGTAGCCGTTGGTGAAGGCGATGATGCCGCTGCGGCCGGTCGCCTTGCGCGCGAGCTTCAGCGCCGCCTCGACCGCGTTGGTGCCGGTCGGGTTGGTGAACTGGATGCGGTAGTCCAGGTTGCGCGGCCTGAGGATGCAGTCCTCGAAAGCGAGCAGGAAATCGCGCTTCGCGGTGGTGTGCAGGTCGAGCGAATGCCCGATGCCGTCGCGTTGCAGGTAGGCGATGACCTCGGCCACCACCTCGGGCGGATTGTGGCCGTAGTTCAGGCTGCCGGCGCCGGCGAGGAAATCGATCCACTCGCGGCCGTCGTCGGCGATCAGGCGCGCGCCCTTGGCGGCGCGGAACACCGCCGGGAAGGAACGGCAGTACCCGCGCACCTCGGATTCGCGGCGCAGGAAGACGGCGCGCGGATCGGGCGCGGGGGCGGAGTCGGTGGACGGCATGCCAAATACCTCGGCGGGGGAAATGCGCAGGCGGATGGACATGATGGATCCCTGGTCGCGCCCGGCAACCGCAGGGCGAGCCGCGCTGGTCCGGCCGATCCGCCCGGACCGCATGGAAACGATCGACGGTCGACGGGAATGTTAATGTTTGAATAAGGCGGGTCCGGCCCCGCGCCCGTGCTGGCGTGAGGGCTGCCTGGCCCACCATGCCGCGCCATGCTGGTAAACCTTCTCGCCCGCCTGGGTTCGCCCCTGCTGTCGCTGTCCGACCGGCCCAAGCGCACGCCCGCCGCGATGCGCGCGGCGCAGGAACGCATCCTCCGCCGCCTGGTCGCCGAACAGCGCCAGCTGCCGGTCGGGCGCCAATTCGGACTCGACCGCCTGCCGGTGGGCGACGGCCTGACCGAGGCCTTCCGCGCCCAGGTGCCCGCCACCGGCTACCAGGACTACGCCGCGCTGTTCGCCCGCGTCGCGAACGGCGAAGCCGATGTGCTGTTTCCCGGCCGCGCCCTCGCCCTGGCCCAGACCAGCGGCACCACCAGCGATGCCGCCGCAGGTGAACGCTTCATCCCGCAGTCGCGCGGGCTGATGAAAAACCACCGCGCTGGAGCACAGGCCGCGTTTTCGCGCCTGGTCAAGGTCGGGGGCACGCGCTGCTTCGACGGCCGCCTGCTGATGATGGGCGGCTCGACGGATCTGCGCCTGAACGCCGCCGGCATCCCCTGCGGCGACCTGTCCGGCATCGTGGTGTCGATGATCCCGGCCTGGCTGGGCAACCTGTATGAACCCGGCCGCGCGATCGCGCTCGAACGCGACTGGCCGACCAAGGTCGCGAAGATGGTCGCCCGCTGCGGCCATGCCGATGTCCGGTTGGCCTCGGGCATCGGCAGCTGGATGCTGATGCTGTTCGAGAACATCTGCAAGGAACGCGGGGTGGCGCGCATCCGCGAAGCCTGGCCGAACCTGGATCTGCTCATCCACGGCGGGCACGCCTTCGAGCCGGTGGTGCCGCAGTTCGCGCATCACCTGAAGCCCTCGACCTGGCTCATGGAGGTCTACCCGGCGAGCGAGGCCTTCCTCGCGATCGGCAGCCGGCCCTGGCGCATCGACGAGGGCGCACCGCCACCGCTCGAGATCCTCTGCGATCACGGCATCATCGTCGAATTCGCGCCCGAATCCGCCGGCTCCTGCGATCCGACCCGCGCCGTCGGCCCCGACGGCATCGCAGCCGGTCAGCTCTACCGCCTGCTGCTCAGCACCCCCGGGGGTCTGGTGCGCTACCAGCTCGGGGATCTCGTCCTCGGCGTCGCGCCGGGCCAGGTGCGCTTCGGCGGCCGGGTGAAGACGCGCATCTCGGTCTTCGGCGAGCACGTCGAGGGCTTCCAGCTCGCTGACTCCTGCGCCGCCGCCTGCGCCGCGACCGGGGCGCAGGTCGCGCACTACCACGTCGCCCCGGTGCTGCCCAGGCCCGGCGAGGTGCGCGGTGCGCACGAATGGATCGTGGAGTTCGCCTCCGCCCCCAAGGATCCCGCCGCCTTCGTCGCTGCGCTCGACGCCCGCTTGGTGAAGGAGGTCGCCGACTACGAGGCGCACCGCCTGGTGCAGCTCGACCTGCCGCGCCTGACGCCGGTGCCGACCGGCACCTTCGACCGCTGGCTCGCGTCGAAAGGCAAGCTCGGAGGCCAGCACAAGGTGCCGCAGGCGTGGAACGACCGCACGATCGCCGAGGCGCTGCTCGCGTGTGCCGCCCCGTCCGAGGCTGCCGCACCTTGAGCCGAACTCGGGCTTGACTGGCACGAAATCCTGCTGCGGGATCGGGCAGTTGACTGTCACCACCCCGTGTCGATAGAATCGCAGGTGGAGATCCCCAGATCTCTTTCCGACCGACCGCACCGGCGCTGGGGAGCCGGCGACATCACGGACGCGCCCTGCCAGCCAGGGCGCATCAGGGGGAACCCATGGTAGCGATCACCATCTCCGGCGTGCACGTCAACCTCGATGAGCGGGTGAAGACCCACATCAACGAGAAGATCGGTGCCCTTTCCCGCTTCCATCAAGGACTGAGCAAGGTCCACGTCACCGTGCATAACGCCGAGAAGAACCGCTACCGCGTCGATGTCGACATGCACCTGGGCAACCACAAGGATGTCGTCGCGCACGATGCCGAGGACACCATCCACGCCGCCATCGACGTGGTCTCCGACAAGTGCGCCAGCCAGCTGCGCAAGATCCACGCCCGCGACGTGCACGCGCAGCGCCATGCCGATCAGCGGACCTGACCCCCTATCGTCATTGTCCCAGCCGACGACCCTGCCCCTCTTGGGCAGGGTCGCTTTGTTTTTGGCGCCCACGTCCAGCCGGAAGCGATCGGATCTGTCCACCGCGCAACCGCAGGAAAACCGCGCCGACCCTCAGTCCAGGATGCCTTCCGGCAAATCCGCGACCATGGCGGCCGGCCGCTCGCAGGTGCTCGCCAGGACGACATGCCGGCCGGTGGCGGAGGCCTCATGGATCGCCTGCATGACATCGAGGGCGTGCATGGCCACGCGTTCGTTGGCGCGGTGGTCGCGACCGGTGCGCTGAGCCGCGACCAGGTCGGCGACCCCGAGGCCGCGCCAATTGTCCAGGTAGCCATGCGTCGGCGCGACCAGTTCGGCGGCGTCCTTGCCGCTGCGGCGCAGGCGCACGGCACCGCCAAAGCCGTTGGGATCGGGCACGCTCAGGGTGCCTTCGGATCCGTACAGTTCGATGATCGGACAGTGATGCGTGCGCACGTCGAAGCTGGTGATCAGGGTGACCACCGCGCCGGCGGCGAAGTCGAGCACCGCCGCGACGTGGGTCGGCACCTCGACCGGGATGCGCGTGCCGTGCTTCGGCTGGCTGGTGATGGTGCGCTCGGGGCGGCTGATGCGCGCCGAACCGGTGACCCGGCGCACCGGCCCAAGCAAAGTGATGAGCGCGTGCAGGTAGTACGGCCCCATGTCGAACATCGGGCCACCGCCGCGCTGGTAGTAGAACTCCGGCGCCGGGTGCCAGGACTCGTGGCCGGGGCACATCATGAACGCCGTGCCGGCCACCACGGTGCCGATCGCACCCTGGTCGATGAGGCGGCGGCAGGTCTGGTGCCCGCCGCCCAGCACGGTGTCGGGGGCGCAGCCGACGCGCACGCCGCGCGCCGCCGCCGACGCGATGATGGCGAGGCCCTGGGCCCGATCGAGCGCGAAGGGTTTTTCAGAGTAGACATGCTTGCCGGCCGAAATGACCTGGAGATCGATCGCCGCGTGCGAGGCCGGCGTGGTCAGGTTGACCACCACCTGGATTGCCGGATCGGCGAGGATCCGCTCGACCGTGCCGGAGCGGGCGATGCCGAATTCCTGCGCCCGCGCCGCCGCGCGCGCGGGATCGAGGTCGGCGAGCGCCTCGACCTTCAGGCCGGGGAAGCGCACCAGGTTCCTGAGATAGGCCGGGCTGATGTTGCCGCAGCCGATGAGGCCGACGCCGACGGGACTGACGGTGGGGGTCGTGGCGGTCATGATGCTTTCCTCGGGTTTCAGCGCGCGGCCCAGAGCAGGCCGCGTTGCATGATGGTGCGCGCCTCGGGCACGTTGAAGTCCTTGGCGACGTGGCCGAGGGCGCTGTAGAAGACCTTGCCCTTGCCCCAGCGCCGCTTCCACACCTGCGGCATCACCGTGCCGGCAACCAGCGGCGCGTGCTCGCCGGTGAAGGTGGTGGTCGCCAGCACCCGGTTCCCCGGATCGGTATGCATGTAATATTGCTCGGATTGCATGTGGAAACTCGTGATCCCGGCGGTGATCGGGTCGTCCCAGGCGGTGATGTCGACGCGGTAGTCGACGATCCCGCCCGGATGCGCGACCCACTGGCCGCCGGTCATGAACTGGTACTCGGTGTGCTCGCGGAACGAGTCGCACAGTCCGCCATGCCAGCCGGCCAGGCCGACGCCGGCGCTGACGGCGGTGTTGAGTCCCTGCCACTGCTCCTTGCTGATCTTGCTCATGGTCACGCACTGGACGATGAGATCGATGGATCCCATCAGCGCCGCATCGGCGTAGCTGTCGAGGCTGGCCGATCGCACCACCTCGAAGTCCTGGGTGGCGAGCCAATCGGCGAAGATCGTGGTGCTGGCCAGGGGTTCATGCCCATCCCAGCCTCCGTGGACGACTAGGGCGCGACGCATGGCGATCCTTTCGGCTTCCTCTGGCCTGGGTGGTGCCGCCCGGCGGCGGCCTGGCACCGGAGATCCGGGGAGGGCGGCAGCAGGGCGGCGGCCTGTGGAAGCGCTTCCAGATTTTCCAGGGGGGTGGCCGCGAGTCCAGTGCGGGGGGGCGACGAGTGCGAGCGCGAGCCTGGCGCGGCGCGGCGGCACCAGGCCACACCAAGGATTTTCCGCTTTTCCCCGGGAATTCCCGTCGATCCGCGCGGCGACGGGGCGTGGCTCAGCGTCCGACCGGCTTCACCCGTTCGCCGCCCTGGCCGAGGTCATCCAGACGGGCGTCCTCTTCGGGCGACAGGCTGGAGGTGATCGCGCTGACCGCGACCTCCTCCTCGGTCAGCGCGGCGCGCAGCTTCGCCGCCGACAGCGCCTCGCCGATCACCGCCGCGCGCAGCCCGCTGCGACCGATGTAGATCCGCTTCACCTTGGCCAGACCCATCGCTGCGAGGTGCAGGCGCGTCCTGGCCGCCGCATCCAGCGGCCGGGGGAATTCGATATCCAGGCGCATCGACATGGTCATGAGGATGGCCGCACCGCGATCGTGGGCAACCGGGCGACACGGAGCCTGATGCCGTCATCTGCGCTGCGCACGACGTTCGGCCGCCATCTCCTCGCGCCCGGCGGTTGACCGCGCGGCGGGCGGGTCCACCATGCCGGCCCAGCGGTTTTGCGCACGCGGGTGTAGCTCAATGGTAGAGCATCGGCTTCCCAAGCCGGCTACGGGGGTTCGATTCCCCTCACCCGCTCCATTTTCCCGGCTTCGACCCTGGTGGCCCGGACGGCGTCGCGGCCGCCCGGCGCTCCCTGCCGCTTGGCCCCACGGCGTGGCCTCCGATGCTCTGCGGCCATGGTCAACGACAGCCCTGATCGACAGCCCGCCACGGCAGCCGTGCGCCTGTCCAGCAAGCAGCGCGAAGAGCTCTCCGACCTCAAGGTCGTGCTCATGGCGGCGGCGCACAACGTGCAGGCGGCGGTGCGCGGCGACGAGATCGTCCAGGCGGTGGACAACGCCCTGATGCAGGCCGAGCAGGCGGTGGTCAGCCTGCGACGGATCCAGGAGCAGCTGCGTTGAACCCCGGCGAGGCCATCGACCTGGGCGAAGACCTGGTCGGCTACGAGCCCGACCTGCCCGATGTCTCCGGTCTGGCGCCGGTGCGGACGCTGGAGCAGCTCAGGTCCGGCACGCGTGCGGGCGTGCGCGATGGCAGCGACCAGCCCGCCGGCCCGCGCGAACGCCTGGATCCGTTGGCGGCGCTCAAGCGGTTCTGGGGCTATGACGCCTTCCGGCCGCTCCAGGCCGATGCGGTGGCGGCGGCGCTGGCGGGCAGGGACGGCCTCGTCGTGCTGCCGACGGGCGGCGGCAAGAGCCTCTGCTACCAGGTGCCGCCGGCCTGCGGCCTCGGCCTGACCGTGGTCGTGTCTCCGCTCATCGCCCTGATGGACGATCAGGTCGCGGCGGCGCGCGAGGCCGGCCTGCGCGCGGCGGCGGTGCATTCCAATCTCGGCGCGCGCGACAAGGCCGACGCGCGCGACGCCCTGGCGGCCGACGCGCTGGATCTGCTCTACGTCAGCCCGGAACGCCTGATCCTCGGCGACCTGCTGCCGCACTTGGCGCGCGGGATCGGCCTCATCGCGGTCGACGAGGCGCACTGCGTCTCGCACTGGGGCCATGATTTCCGCCCGGAATACCGGCAGCTGGCGGCGCTCTTCGACCGCCTGCCGCGGGCGCCGCGCATGGCGCTCACCGCCACCGCCACGGCGCAGGTGCAGGACGACATCGCGGTGCAGCTCGGCCTGCGCCAGCCGGTGCGGCTGATCGGCCACGTCGATCGCGCGAACCTGGTCTACCGCTCGTTCCCGCGCCTCAACCGGCAGCGCCAGATCCTCGAGGTCGTCGGCCGCCATCCCGGCGAGGGCGGCATCGTCTACGCCCAGACCCGCAAGGAGGTCGAAGACCTCACCGCCGCCCTGCGCAAGGAGGGCATCGACGCGCGCGGCTACCACGCCGGCATGGCGCCCGAGGTGCGCGCCAAGGCGCAGGCGGACTTCGTCAACGAACGCCTGCAGGTCGTGGTCGCGACCATCGCCTTCGGCATGGGCATCGACCGCAGCAACGTGCGTTTCGTCATCCACGCCAACTGCCCGAAGTCGATCGAGCACTACCAGCAGGAGGCCGGCCGCGCCGGCCGCGATGGCGAACCGGCCGAGTGCGTCCTGCTCTGGTCGGCCGGTGATCTCGCGACCCACCGCTTCCTCGCCGCCAAGGACGGCCCGCTCGCTCCCGAACGCCAGCGCGCGCTCGACCGCCAGCTGAAAGAGGTCGCGCGCTACGCCGTCTCGCCGCTCTGCCGCCACCGCCTGCTCACCGAGCATTTCGACCAGCCGTATCCCGCACCTGGCACCGCGCCGGCGGTTGCACCGACGGCAGGGACGGAACCCGCCGGCTGCGGTGCCTGCGATGTGTGCCTGGGGGAAACCCTGGAACTTCCCCGCGACCAGGCCCTGGTCACGGCGCAGAAGATCCTCAGCGCGGTGTGGCGCCTGAACGGCCGCTTCGGGACCGGCCTGGTGGTCGATGTGCTCCTGGGACGCGACGGCGAGAAGATACGCCGTGGCGGCTTCGCCACCCTGTCGGTCTACGGCCTGCTCAAGGACGCCGGCGAACCCGCCATCCGCGGCTGGGTCGACCAGCTCGTGGTGCAGGGCCACCTGGCCGTCGTCGAGGAACGCGACTACCCGCTGCTCACCCTCACCGAACCTGGCCGTCTGCTCTGCAAGGGCGTCGGCGAGGTGCGCCTGGGCGCCCTCGGCGGCGGAGCGAAGACCGCCACCCGCGAACGCCGCCGCGCCGCCAAGGAGGCCGCCACCGCCGCCCTGTCCGGCGACCCGGCCCTGTTCGAACGCCTGCGCGCCTTCCGCCGCCTCGTCGCCGAACGCCAGGGCGTGCCTCCCTACGTCGTCTTCCCCGACACCACCCTGCACGCCATCGCCGCCGTCAAACCCGCCGACCTCGCCGCCCTGCGCGGCTGCAAGGGAATCGGCGACCACAAGCTCAAAGCCTACGGCAAGGCCGTCCTCGCCCTGGTGGCGGGGGCGACTCCCGAGGACGCCGCCGCGCATTGATCGCCAAACCCCGGACGCTGATACCTGCGCATTCGGCTCCGAGAGGGCCGAGGCGGGGCAGCGATATCTGAAACGGTGACCCCACGGGCCGCGCTCCGGATAGGCAACCGGTTGTCCAGCCAAAGGACGCGCGGCTATGCCTTCCGGCCAATCCGGGTCCTGGGCCGTGCCCTGGCGGGCGTAGCGGGCAGAGACCGCGCGGAGCAATCCCCGAGATGCCACGAGTGAGCGGGGACGGGCTTGGTCCCGCGTAGCGGGATAATGGCGCGGCCACCGACGCCGCCGTCCGATCCCCGCGCAGCGGAGCCGTCGGACTGATGGCGCAAGCCCCGCTCGGAGTTGTACCGGCGTCTCCTCGCGTGGTTTCCACACCAGGCATTCGGGAACCTGCCGGCGCAAGAGACGGACAAAGACAGGGAAGACAGGGACTGGGAGGCCCATACCCAGCCAAATTTTTCGTCCCTATAGTAACAAGAAAAACCTCGGTTTTCACCGAGGGTTTTCAACTTCGTTTCCTTTACGCCATTGGGCGCAATCCTGGCCAGGCGGGGCAGGGCAGCGAAGCGCCCCCCGCCCGTGTGGGCATACACCTGACCATCGCTTGGACGCGCGGCTGCACCTTCCGGTCTATCCAGGTCCAAGGCGCAACCTGGCCTGGCGGGGCGGGGCAGCGAAGCGCCCCCCGCCCGTGTGGGCAACTACCTGACCATCGCAAGGACGCGCGGCAGCACCTTCCG
The DNA here is from genome assembly GCA_964654285.1 of uncultured Candidatus Kuenenia sp. Taxonomy (GTDB): domain Bacteria; phylum Planctomycetota; class UBA11346; order UBA11346; family UBA11346; genus BJHQ01. Next base: position 39,651 of record CAZZJC010000037.1, on the reverse strand, counting down.
GTCTATCCGGGTCCAAGGCGCAACCCTGGCCAGGCGGGGCGGGGCAGCGAAGCGCCCCCCGCCCGTGTGGGCAACTACCTGACCATCGCAAGGACGCGCGGCGACGCCTTCCGGCCAATCCGGGTCCAGGGCAGAGCCCTGGCGGGGCGTGGCGGGGCAGCGCCCCGCGGTATCAGCGCCGGCCGGACAGGAACTTGAACGCCGCCTTCGCCGGCCGGCCGCGCTTGGCGGGGGCGGCCTTGGCGATCTTGGCGGGGCGGCCGCGCTTGGCGGGCGCCGCCTTGGCGGCCTTGGCGGGGCGACCGCGCTTGGCGGGCGCTGCCTTGGCGGCTTTCGCGACCTTGGCCGGCTTGGCGGCCTTCGTCGCGGCCTTGCTTTCGATCACCGCCTGGGCGGCGGCGAGGCGGGCGATGGGCACGCGGTAGGGCGAGCACGAGACGTAGTTCATGCCGGCGCGGTGGCAGAACTTGACGCTCTTGGCCTCGCCGCCGTGTTCGCCGCAGATGCCGACCTTCAGCTTCGGGTTGGTCTGGCGGCCCTTCTCGATGCCCATCTTCACCAGGGCGCCGACGCCGGTCTGGTCGAGCGACTGGAACGGATCGTCGCCGAAGATGGCCTTGCCGCCGTCCTTCTCGCTCATGACGTAGTCGGGCAGGAAGCGGCCCGCGTCGTCGCGCGACAGGCCCAGGGTCATCTGGGTCAGGTCGTTGGTGCCGAAGCTGAAGAATTCAGCGACCTCGGCGATCTGGTCCGCGAGCAGCGCGGCGCGCGGGATCTCGATCATGGTGCCGACCATGTAGTCGAGCTTGCCCTTGAGGCCGGCGTCGGCGATGAGCTTGTCGGCCACCGCGCGGGTCTGGGTCTCGAGGATCTTCAGCTCCTTCCGGTCGATGACGAGCGGATGCATGATCTCGGGCAGGACCTTGAGGCCCTTCTTGGTCACCGCGATGGCGGCTTCGATGATCGCCGTGACCTGCATCGCGAGGATCTCAGGGTAGGTGATCGCGAGGCGGCAGCCGCGGTGGCCGAGCATCGGGTTGGACTCGTGCAGCTGTTCGCAGCGGTGCACGATGGCCTCGGGCGAGAGGCCGGTGACGGCGGCGAGCTTGGCGACGCCCTTCTCGTCCTTGGGGGTGAACTCGTGCAGGGGCGGGTCGATGAGGCGGATGGTGACGGGCTTGCCGGCCATCGCGGTGAAGATGCCTTCGAAGTCGGCGCGCTGGTAGGGCAGCAGCTTGGCCAGGGCCTTCTTGCGGGTCTCGACGTTGTCGGCGACGATCATCTCCTGGATGGCGAGGCGGCGTTCCTCGGTGTCGAAGAACATGTGCTCGGTGCGGCAGAGGCCGATGCCTTCGGCGCCGAGGCGGATCGCGTTCTCGCTGTCGTACGGGGTGTCGGCGTTGGTGCGCACCTTCAGCGTGCGGATCTCGTCGCACCAGGTCAGCAGGGTGCGGAACTCCTCGGTCTGCTCCGGCTTCTTGAGCGGGAGCGAGGTGAGGAAGAACTCGCCGGTGGTGCCGTTGAGGGTGATCTCGTCGCCCTGGCGGATGGTCTTGCCGTTCACGACCACGGACTTGGCGTTGTAGTCGATGTTCAGCGATTCCGCGCCGACGATGCAGCACTTGCCCCAGCCGCGCGCGACCACGGCGGCGTGGCTCGTCTTGCCGCCGGTGGCGGTGAGGATGCCCTGCGCGGCGTGCATGCCGCCGACGTCCTCGGGCGAGGTCTCCTTGCGGACGAGGATCACGCGCTCACCGGCCTTGGCCATCTCCTCGGCCTCGGCGGCGGTGAACACGACCTTGCCGGAGGCGGAACCGGGCACCGCGTCGATGCCCTTGCCGACGAGGAGCTCCTTCATCTTGGCGGCGCCGACCTTGGCCACGTCGATGACGGGGTAGAACACGCCTTCGATCTGCTCGGGGGTGATGCGGCTGATCGCCTGCTCCTTGGTGATCAGGCCTTCCTTGACCATGTCGACCGCGATCTTGAACGCGGCCGAGGGCAGGCGCTTGCCGGTGCGGCACTGCAGCATGTACAGCTTCTCGTCCTCGATGGTGAATTCGAGGTCCTGCATCTCCTTGTAGTACGCTTCCAGGGTCTGGCGCACTTCGCAGAGCTGCTCGTAGGCCTTGGGCAGGCGGGTCTCGAGCTCGATCAGCTTCATCGGGGTGCGGATGCCGGCGACGACGTCCTCGCCCTGGGCGTTGATCAGGCAGTCGCCGTAGAACTCGTTGGCGCCGGTGTTCGGGTCGCGGGTGAAGCAGACGCCGGTGCCGGACGAGTCGCCCTTGTTGCCGAACACCATCTGGACCACGTTGACCGCGGTGCCCTTGAGGTCGGTGATCTTCTCGACGCGGCGGTAGGTGACCGACTTCTCAGCCTCCCACGAGCCGAAGACGGCCTTGATGGCGCCCCAGAGCTGCTCGAGCGGATCCTGGGGGAAGTCCTCGCCTTTGTTCTTCTTGTAGAACGCCTTGAACTGCTGGCAGAGCTCCTTGAGCGCCTCCGCGGGGATCTCGGGGTCGTTCTTCACGCCGAGCTTGTGCTTCAGCTCGTGCAGCATGTGCTCCATCGGTTCCTTCGACAGGCCCATGGCCGTGGTCGAGAACATCTGGATGAAGCGGCGGTAGCTGTCGTAGGCGAAGCGGGGGTTGCCGGTGCAGGCGGCGAGGCCTTCGACCGACTGGTCGTTCAGGCCGAGGTTGAGGATGGTCTCGAGCATGCCGGGCATCGAGCGCGCGGCGCCGGAGCGGACGGACACCAGGAGCGGATCCTTGGCGTCGCCCAGCTTCTTGCCGGTGCACTTTTCCAGCTTGGCGAGGGCTTCGAGGACCTCGTTGTCGAGGCCCTTGGGGAACTGGCGGCCGAGTTCGTAGTATTCGGCGCAGGTCGGGATGGAGACGGTGAAGCCGGCCGGGACGGGCAGGCCGATGGAGGTCATCTCCATGAGGCCGATGCCCTTGCCGCCGAGGACGTCCTTCGTGAGGTCCGCACCTTTGGCTTCGGCCTTGCCGGCGCCGTAGAAGAAGACGTGTTTGGTTTTGGCCATGTGTGGCTCCTGAGTGAGGTGGATCTGAGGTGGGGGGTTGCGAAAGAAGGGTGCTTCTGCGGGATGAGCGGCGGTCGTCGGGCGGCGAAGCGGTTCCGCCGGATGGAAACGAACGCAGGACGCGCAGCCTAGACGCCGCGCTCCTGCGTCAACGCGTTCGTCCCCGCTCGCGCGGACCGCTCGCGCGCTGCATGGGCTTTCCTCCGTTTTGCGAGGGGTCGCCTGATCGGCGCTCGTGGTTCACCGCGCGGACCATCGCGTCCGTGCGAGAGCGAGTCCGTCGGCGCAGGTCGTGAACGCTCCTTCCAATTGCCTGTCCTCCAACCATTTGAGGGTTTCGCCAAGACGTTTCCCAGGAACGAACCCCAGCGTTTTCAGGTCGTCCGCCCGCACCAGCGGCTGGAACGGTCCGGCGGCGGCCTCTGCCGCGAGCGCCTGTTCGAGCTGCGCCTGGGCGGCGGCCTCCGATCCGTGCGCCCGCACGAGCGCGACCAGCGCGGTGGCATCCGCCTGCTGCAGGAGGCGCCGACGGGTCGCGACCGGCAGCGCATTGAGCTCTGCCGCCGGGCGCAGGTGCTCGATGAACCAGCTGATCCGGCGCTGGCGCTGGCGCGAGAGCGGCTGCGCTTCCAGCCACGCCCGCCAGGCCGGCGCCGGGTGCAGCCAGGTGGCGAGGAGCGCGTCGGCATCGCCGTCCGCAATGCGGTCGAGCACGCCGCCGAGTCCATCGAGCACCGGGCCGGGAAGTTCCGCCACCGGCGGGCACAGGCCGGCAAGCGCACCGCTGGAACGCAGCAGCCCGAGCCAGCGCGCGCGCGCGCCGGGTGCGGCAAGGCCCTTGTCGAGCTCCTGCACCAGGCGTTCGGACGACAGGCCGGCCAGGCTGGTCGTGGAGATCGCGGCCCAGGTCTCGGGTTCGATGGTGAGTGCGAGATGCGCGGCGAAGCGCAGGCCGCGCAGCACGCGCAGACGGTCTTCGCGCAGGCGCGCCGCCGCATCGCCCACCGCGCGCAGGCGCCGTGCCGCGAGATCATCCAGCCCGCCGACGTGGTCGACGACCTGCGCGGAGGAGGGATCCATCAGCAGCGCGTTGATGGTGAAATCGCGGCGATGCACGTCCTCGGCGGCGCTGGCGAAGGTCACCGCATCGGGCCGGCGGCCATCGATGTAGCAGCCGTCGGAGCGGAAGGTCGCGACCTCCAGGTTGCGGCCATCGAGCACGACGATCATCACCCCGAAGGCCTTCCCGACCGGGATGGTGTGGGCGAACAGGCTCTCGACCTGTTCCGGCCGGGCCGAGGTCGCGACGTCGACGTCCTTGGCGGGCCGGCCGAGCAGATGGTCGCGCACGCAGCCGCCGACCGCCCAGGCCTCGTGGCCGGCGCGGCGCAGGATGGCGATCGCCCGTGACGCGGTGGTCCAGGCGGGATCGGCGGGCGGAGGCGACACCGGCATGATGCGGGGTGCGCCGAGCATGACGGCGTTCAGTTCGGCAGGCTGATCGGCATGATCAGGTAGGTCGCGTCCGGCTCGCGCATCACCAGGCCGCGGCCGAGGTCTATGCTGATGCGGTCACCGTGGTAGACCCGCAGCACATCGCCGAGGTATTTCACGTCGACGCCGAGTTTCACCGGGGCCCCGGCGTATTCGCACGGCACCGGGATGCGGGCGCTGCCGTTGGTGTAGTTGAGGTTGGTGAAGGTCGCCTGATCCGGTTCGAGCTGCATGACCACGCCACGGCTGGTCTGGCTGACCATGAGCGCGACACGGCGCACCGCGGCGGCGAGGTCGGCGGTCGGAAAGGTCACGCGCGACGTGCCTCCCGCGCTCGGCAGGGCGGCGCGGTAGGACGGGAAGGTGCCCTCGACGAGGCGGCTCGACAGTTCGATGTGGAGTCCGGTCAAGGTGACGAGGCGCAGGAAGGCGAGCTTGCCCGCCATGGTGATCTCGACCGTGTCGGGCCGCGCTGCCGACATGATGCGCTGCAGGTGGCTCACCGTGCCGGCGGGCATGACCACGTTGACGCGCTCCTTCACGTTGAACCCATCGGCCCGCTCCACCGCTTCGCAGAGCACCTTGCCGTCGGTCGCGGCGAGGATGAATTCGCCGTTACCATAGGAGAGGCTGAGGCCGGACAGCACGGCGCTGGTGCGGTCCTTATCCATCGCGAACGCCGTCTGGTTGAGCATCTCGTCGAGCCGGCCGGCCTGCAGGCGCACGGTCTCGTGGGTGGTCGGAAAGGGCGAGATCGGCGGCAGGGATTCGCCGACCAGGGCCGGCACCTGGTACAGGCCGTCCGACAGTTCGACCTTCATCAGATGACGGTCGCTGCCGGTTTCGAGGTGGATGTTCACCGTGCTCGACTGGGATTCCTTGAGGATGGCTGAGATCTGGCGGGCGTTCACGACCGCCTGTCCGGGAGTGCGGACCTCGATCCGGCGGACCACGGCACGCAGACCGACCTGGGTGTCGGTGGCCATGATCTCGACGCGATCCTCCATCGCCTCGATGAGGAGGTTGCTCAGGATCGGTTTGGTCGAATTGGTCGGGACGATGGCGTCGGCCGCCTGGATGGCGGCAAGGAGGATGTCGCGTTGGCAGAGGAGATGCATGGCGGTTCCGGAGATGAGAAGAGAGGTGTGGCGCTGGAGCCGTTATGGTGGTCCGGCAGGAAATTGCAGCGAGGAAGGTGGGGAGAGCACGTCGGCTGGATCGATCTGGTCGTCGTAGGTCCTGGTTGATCCGGACCTGGCAGGTTGCCAGGGATGGAGTGAAGGAAGCCGACCGGGCCAGGCTGTGCGATGGTAGTCGTAGTTATGGTGGATATATAAATTCCTCTTCATCATCTGTCACGTCGAAATGGTCGAAAACAACGTAAGTTAATATGATGCAATAGGATAGCAGTGTCTCTGCGAGGTCGGAAACGGCCAGGATAGGAAGGGGAACCCGCAATCGGAGGCCTGCAGGCCAGGGGATCGCGGGGCTTCCGACCGGGACAGGGAACAACCGGAGGGGAAACCCGCCACCATCGCGTCGAAAACCCACTGACCGGCGATTAGGACACCGAAGCACGTGCTGGACGTGGGAAGCAGGATCAGGGGCTTGGCAGGGGTGAGGGGTTTCCGACGCTTTCGACCGCATGCCTGCGCGGAGCCTGTTCATGCTGTTGACCGGGTTCGCCGGGCTCGCCGTGTCCGGTTGCATCAGCCAGGCGGTGCAGGCGGTCACCGCCCCGCAAGGGGTAGCAGCCGAGGCGGTTTCAGGTGCCGCCGGCACCGCCCTGGGGAAGGCGAGCGCGGCGGGCGCTCCGGTCGCCGATGTCCTGGATGCGGGGCAGACCATGCAGGACCTGGGCAGCCTGGCGAACGGCACGACGAGCAGCAACGGACCGGAGATCCAGCGCTTGCAGAAGGCCATCGCGGAATCGCGCGCCATGACCCCGAAAGCCCCGAAGAAACCGACGAGCGCCTTTGCGGACCCGAGCCGGGATCGCGAATGGGACTCGCGCCTGTGGTTCGACGAGCAGAGGGAACCCGCCGCCCTGCGTCGCATGCATCTGCCGTCCACCCAGGAGGTCGACCTGTTGGGGAAGAAACCGAAAGCGAAGGGAGACCGGTTGGCGCTCGGCCATCGTGACGTCGATGGGACGGCAGGAACGGGATCCGCGAAACAGCTGCGTCCCGAGGTTCCCTACGTCGATATCCAGCCGGTGCGCCTCGATCGCTGAGCGGCATCACCCGACCGCGACGACGTTGAGAAGATTCTCGTGCATCGCGGCCTCCTCCTCCGGTGTCATCCCCGGATCGGGCAGGCGGTGGGCGACCTTGCCGGAACGGTCTTCGAACAGGATGATCGCTGCGGCGTCGGTCCGGCTGATGTCGAGGATGCGGAAGGCCCGGATGCGGACCAGGCACAACGCCACCACATAGGCGAAACAGCGCTGCGGCCGGGCCGGTGCATCCTTGAGATCGGTGAAGATCCGCCGCAGCACGGCGGCGTCGAGGCGGAGCTTCGGCCGCACCTTGGAGGGTTCCGGCACCTTGACCTTCCACCAGCTCAGGATGGCGGAGCGGTCAGCCGTCGCCCACCCATTGGCGGAATGGTCGCGCCGGACGAAGGCGCCACCATCCAGCACCAGCGCGGACCAGCACCAGTCGCCGGGGGGGATCGCCTCGCCGGTAGCGGCGCAGCGATGGGTCGCGAGCGAGACTTTGCCTTCCCATTCCATCGGCGGACATCCTAGTACCCAGGTTGGACAGTCGAGACGCGAAACGGAGCCGGCTCAGCCCGGCGATGGAGGCGGCACCACCGGAGGAACCGGCGCGGCCGCCGGCGCCCCCGGGGCGAGCGGAACCGAGGCCAGCGATCCAGCAGAGACCGATCCGGCCGGCGGCGGTGCGGCCGGGCGCAGGTTCGCCTGCTTGATGAAGCGATCCATGATCGCAACCACGCGCTGGAACTGCTCGCGACTGTCGAAATGGATGGTGAGGGCGCCCTTGCCGGCGGCCTTTTCCCGGATCGCGACGCGGCTGCCGAAGAGGTGGTAGAGGTTGGTCTCGAGTTCGCGCAGGTGCGGAGCCTTGGCGGCGCGGGCGGCGGCGATGCGCTCACCCACCGAGGGCTCCGGACCGTTCTTCGCCAGCGCCTCGGTCTCACGCACCGACAGGCCCTCGGCCCGGATCCGCTCCGCCAGGAGGGTCTGCCAGGCGGGATCGGTGATGCCCAGCAGCGCCTTGGCGTGGCCGGCACTCAGGCCACCGCCGGCGACCAGATCCTGGATCGACCGCGGCAGGGCGAGCAGCCGCAGCGCGTTGGTGATGCTGGAGCGCTCCTTGCCGACGCGGTCGGCGACCTGGTCGTGCGACAGGCCATGCTCATCGATGAGCGCCTGGTAGGCGCGGGCGAGTTCGAGCGGGTTGAGATCGGCGCGCTGGACGTTCTCGACCAGGCGCAGTTCGGCGACGTGGCGAGGATCCTCCTCATCACGCACCACCACCGGCACCTTGGCGAGGCCGACCAGCTTGGCCGCGCGCCAGCGCCGTTCGCCAGACAGGATCTCATAACCGGGATCGCGCTTGAGCACCACGATCGGTTGCAGGATCCCATGCTGACGGATGCTGGCGACCAGCTCCTGCAAAGCAGCCTGGTCGAAATCCGTGCGCGGGTTGGCGCCTGGTGGCCGGATCAGGCCGAGGTCGACCTCCAGATAGCCCTTGGTCGGCTCGCGGCGCTGGGTCTTGGCGAAGACCTGGCTGAGGCTGCGGCCCAAAGAATTGTCACCCAATGACATGGAGAAGCTCCTTGGCAGCCGCCAGGTAGGCCACCGCACCTGGACTGAGCGGATCGTAGAGATAACCGGCGGCGCTGTGGCTGGGGGCGGCGGCCAGAGCGAGATCGCGCGGGATCGGATGCCGGAAGGGATTTTCAGGGAAGTGGCGATGGATCTCATCCACCACTTGCTGGGACAGGGGCGAGTCCGGCTGATGCATGGTCAGCAGCACGCCAGCCAAAGCGATCTTGGCCCCCGCCGTCTCGCGCAGGTGTTCGATGTAGGCGAGAAGCTGGCTCAACCCCTCCAGGGCATAGTACTCGCACTGGAGGGGTACCAGCAGCCAATCCGACGCCAACAGGGCGTTGGTCGGCAGAAATGACAGGTTGGGAGGGCAATCAATGAAAATCAGGTCATAGACGGGTTTATACGGATCCATCAACTGCGTGAGGCGGAAGTGGCCGTCTCCATCGCGGTGCAAGGCGCGTTCCTGGTCGATAAGATCCGAACCGGAAGGACAGCAATCGACCCCTGCAAGTGAAGAGGGAACCGGTTTTCCGCGTGCGTAGATCGAGTCCCCAGTATGTCCAGGCGCCAGCACACTGGTGGCATTTCCTTGAGGATCGGAATCGACCACCAGGACACGCTTTCCAGCCAGGGCACAAAGGCCCGCCAGATTCACCACAGATGTGGTTTTTCCCACGCCACCTTTCTGATTCGATACCGCGATGATGGATCCCATGAGTTCCACGTGGAACCCGACAGCCGAAGGGCGGAAGAGCCGGTCAGGCGGTCGGGCGTTCCACGTGGAACTCTAGGAGGACTCCCCCTCAGTCAACCAAAGCCTGACGGCGGAATCGGCTGTGCTCGGACGAAGGGTGCCTACCGTCACGACAGGCGACTCGAAGCAACCGGTTTAGGCCGATGCCTATCGCAACGGCTGGCCGCACAAACCCGTCAGCGGCCGCGCCCGATTTCAGGCAGCGTCAAGACCAGGATGACGAATGAATAGCAACCCGAACGCAACGTGAGGGATCAATCGCCGCGCTTCATGCGCCGAGCCATCTCACGTTCGACATCGCGGGTCTGCGCCTTCTGGACCAGGTCCGCCCGTTTGTCGCCCCGCGTCTTGCCCTGGCACAGGCAGATCACGATCTTCGCCCACCCCTTGCGGAAGAAGAGCCGTTCAGGCGCCAGGGTCAGGCCCTTGCCCTTGATCTTGCCCGCGATGCGGTCGATCTCACGCCGGTGCAGGAGCAGCTTGCGTGGCTGCCGGGGTTGATGTCCGAAGGCGTTGGCGAAGCGCCATTCGCCGATGTGCATCCCATACAGCCACAACTGGCCGTCGTCGTGCAGCCGCGCATGCGCGTCGCCCCACTGCACGTCCTTGCTGCGCAGGGATTTGACCTCGCTGCCCATGAGCACCAGGCCGGCTTCCCAGCTGTCCAGCACCGCGTAATCATGGCGCAGCTTGCGGTTGTAGAGGATCTCCTCGACCTCGGGCCGCGTCTTGGCGCTGCTCTTGCCCGGGCCCGGCTTGCCGCCAGAGGTCGGTTTTCCACCGGATGAAGGTTTGGGAGCGGTCGCCATGCGGCGTGCACCTTAGCAGTCAGTCGCGCCGGCCCAACCCCTGAGGGATCCACCCACCTTGCCAATCCCTACCACTGCACCACGGTGCGTCACCCGTCCGGGGCCGTGGCCATGACGCACCAGACGAGAGGAAGCCGATGCGACCAAGCATCATCATCTGCGGACTGGTGTGGGCCTGCGCCAGCGATCATTCAGCCGCTGAATCGGCTCCGGCCACCGCTGCACCAGCAACGCCGCCGGCCGCCGCCGTGGCGACGGAACCAGCGCAACGCCTGTCCGCCGCCGCCCGCCGGCTGCTCGCCGCCACGAGCACCACCCGCTACGCGCACACGACCGCCATCGACGTGGCTCGCGGCTCGGTCACGACCGACTGCTCCGGCCTGCTCACCTGGTTGCTGCAACGCGAACTGCCCGACCACCTGGCGGTCGTTCCACCCAGCCCAGGACATCGCCACCCGCTGGCTGCTGACTACCAGCAGACCCTTGCCGCCGGCGCCAACGGCTGGCAGGCAGTCACCCAGGTGAAGGATCTGCGCCCTGGCGATGTCCTGGCCTGGCGATTCACCGCCCCCAGGCCGGGCGGTCCGACCGGGCATGTCGTCATCATCGACAGCGAGGCCAGACCCGACGGCGCCGACCGCTTCCAGATCACCGTGATCGACGCGACCTCGATCCCCCACGACGACGACACCCGCACGGACGGCGACGGTCTGGGTCGCGGCACGATCCGCCTGCGCACCCGGGCCGACGGCAGCGCGGAAGCGGTCCAGATCAACCGGCGGTCCGCCTTCCGTGAGCAGGCCTTCGCCCTGGCGCGACCGGTAGGAGTGGCAGGAAAGTAGCCGTCTGGGACCGCCGGCAGCACCACCCCGGTTACGGTCGGCGTGACGCAGGCGAGTTCGATTCGGCGCGCTCCTGCCGCGCGAGTTTCCGCTCCCACCACCAGGCGTAGAAGACCGGCACCGAGAACAGGCTGATCAGATCCGCGATCATCCCGCCGATGACGGGCAGCACCATCGGGCGCATGACTTCCGCACCGCGGCCCTCGCTCCACAGGATCGGCACCAGCGACAGCAGGGTGGTCAGGTTGGTCATCAGGGCGGGGCGGCGGCGGCGCAGGCCGGCGGTGAAGATGCGTCGGTGCATCTCAGCAAGGTTCCGGGGCGGGATGCGGAACTGGTCGTGCAGGTAGGTGCCGAGCAGGATGCCGTCGTTGAACATCACCCCGAGCAGGACCAGGAAGCCGACGATGACGGCGGTGGTCATCTCGACCCCGGACAGCCAGACCGCGATGAAGCCGCCGGCGGTGGTGACGGTGACGTTGCAGGTGATGATGATCGACGTGGTGAGCAACGAACGCGTGCCGAGGTAGATCAGCACCAGCATCACCGCCATCGACGCGGCGATCACCCAGGTCATGGTCTCGTCGGCCTTCTGCTTCTGCTCGTAGCTGCCGACCCAGCGGTAGGTCGAGCCCGACGGGATGGCGAGCCGCTTATCGGCGATGGCGTCCTGCAGGCGGCGCTGGACGTCATGCACCACCTCGACCTCGGCCCGGCCGCGCGCGTTGAGCAGCACGTACTGCGTGCGCTTGCCGCCCTCGCTGCGGATCGCCATCGGGCCGATGGTGTAGGTCAGCGCGGTGGGCGACGGCGCGCGCGACAGCTCGCGCAGCGAGCCACGCGGCGGCGGGATGGTGGAACGGACGAAATCATCACCGGGGCGCAGGGTGACCTCGATGCGGTCGGGTGCGAGCACGGTGGTATTGCGCTGGATGGTCAGCGACTGCGCCGCCAGCCAGTCGGCGGCGGTGACGCCGTCGAGGGCGACCGTGTGCACGACCGGTACCGCGACCAGGCTCTGCAGGGCGATGGCGCCGTGCTTGCCGGGGCCGATCGGCACCTGCATCAGGCTCATCTCGTCGAAGTCGTCGCGGCGTTCGCGGCTGTAGCGGATGCGCACGCTGTAGCGCTGGGTGCCCTCGACCGAGAACACGACCGGCATGCCGCCGAGCGCGGTCTCGACCGTCTGCATGACCGCCTCGGTGGTGATGCCGAAGCGCGCCATGCGTTCCTGGTCGAGGCGGATCTCGCCATACGGCTTGCCTCCTTCGCGCTGCATCTGCACATCGACCGCGCCCGGCACGGTCTGGATGATCTTTTCCGCCTGTTCGGCGAAGCGTTCCATGGCCTCGTTGTCGTCGCCCAGGATCTGCAGGGCGATCTTCGATTTGATCCCGGTCGACAGCATGACCACCCTGGTCTCGATCGGTTGCAGCCACGATGGCGCGACGCCGGGGATGTCGCTGATCGCCACCAGCGCCTGGCGCACCTCGGCGAGGGTGCGCGGCCGGCGCACGGTGCTGCCGTCGGCCAGGGAGATGTCGTGCAGCGGCCATTCGGCGTAGGGCTTCAGCAGCACCACGGTCTCGATCATCCCGATCGGCGCGGGATCGAGCGCGGTTTCCGCCCGCCCCATCTTGCCCATCACCTGGGCGACCTCGGGGATGCTGCCGATGAGCTGGTTCTGGGTCTTCAGGACGCGCAGGGTCTCGCCGAGACCGCCGTGGGCCGGGATCGACGGCATGAACAGCAGCGAGCCTTCGTCGAGCGGGGGCAGGAAGCTCGCCCCGATGCCAGGGAAGGCGCGGGTCAGCGCCCGGTCGATCGTGGTTGCGGACAGATCGCCGCCGACCGCCGCGACGCCCTGGCGCAGCGGCCAGCTCAGCGTCTGCCAGCCGACCCCGAGCAGCCAGCCGGTCAAAGCGATGGCGGCGATGGTGGCGGTGAAGGCGACGCGATGCCGCTGGATGCGGGTGTAGGCCCAGTCGTAGGCGACATGGATGGCGTGGCTGACCGGGTTTTCCTCATATGAGACCAGCCGTTCACGCCCGAGCCGCCAGACGACATAGGCGGCGAGCGCGCCGAGCAGCGGCCCGACCACGAAGCCGGGAATGGTGATGGCCCAGCGCTCATGGTCGAAGGCGAGGGTGAAGCCATGCACCACGAACCAGCCGAACACCGAACCGCCAGCGAGACCGGCGAGGCCGAGTATGATGGGTTTGCGCGCCTGCCACGGCGGCAGCAGCAGCCGGCACAGCAGCGGCACCAGGAGCATGCCGAACAGCACCGCGCCGCCGATCGCCAGGGTCTTGGTGATCGCGAGCGGGATGAACAGCCGGCCGGCCTGGTCGGCGAGGACGAAGATGGGCAGGAAGCCGATGATCGTGGTGGCGGCGGCGGTGAGCAGCGCGCGGCTGACTTCCTGCGCGCCGGTCGTGACGGCGGCGATGACGTCGGGGTCGAATGGCGAACGCGGCGGCTCCCGTCCGGCTTTCAACCGCTTCTCCTGCAGATCGACGAGATGCTGCGTGATGTTCTCGGTCATCACGATGCCGAAGTCGACCATCACCCCGATCGCGATGGCGATGCCGGCGAGCGACATGATGTTGGCGCTGACCCCGAGCAGGTGCATGGCGAGGAAGGTGGTCAGCACGCCCAGCGGCAGGCTGATCGCGACCACCAGGCTGGCGCGGGCATGCAGCAGGAAGACCACGATCACCAGGACGGTGACGATCAGCTCCTCGATCAGGGTGTGGGCGAGGGTGGTGTTGGTCTCGCGGATGAGCTGCGAGCGGTCGTAGAACGGGATCGCGGTGAGATCCTCCTTGCCCAGGGCCGGCGCGAGGCCGGCCAGGCACTGCTTCACCGCCTGGATGACCGCCTTGGGATCTTCGCGCACCCGCATCGCGACGATGGCGCCGACCTGTTCCTGACCGGCGTCCGCGAGGATGGCCTGGCGCACCGTACCGCCGAGATGGACGCGGGCGACGTTTTTCAGCAGAAGCCCTGCGTTGCGTTCCTTGTTGCTGCGGATGACGATGTTCTCCACGTCCTTCAGGCTGCGGATGAAGCCGAGTCCGCGGATCATCGTCTCGACGCCGCTCTTCTCGACGCTCATCGCGCCGACATCGCGGCCGGATTTCTGCACCGCCTCCATCAGCATGTCGACGGTCAGGCCCTGTTCTTCCAGCCGCACCGGATCGACGTCGATCTGGTATTCGCGCACCACCCCGCCGACCGGGGCGACCTCGGCCACGCCGGGCACGCCCTTGAGCGCCGGCACCACCACCTGGTCGAGCACGTAGCGTTTCGACTCGGTGTCGCGCCGCCCCTGCAGGGTGAACGCGAAGACCTGGCCCATCGCGGTGGCGTCCGGCCCGAGCCGAGCCTGCACGCCCGCCGGCATCAGCGCCTGCACCTGCGACAGGCGTTCGAGGGTGCGCGTGCGGCAGTCGTAGAGATCGCGCCGGTCTTCGAAGATCACGTAGACGTAACTCGCGCCGTAGAGCGACATCCCGCGCACGGTGGTCACCCCGGGCAGGCCCTGGAGTTCGCGCGCCAGCCGGCTGGTGATCTGCAGTTCCACGTCCTCGGCGCTCTTGCCTGGCCATTCGGCCCAGACGATGACCTGATTGTCCGACAGGTCGGGAATGGCGTCGACCGGGACATGCTTCCACGCCCAGAAACCGGCGATCACCAGGGCAGCGGTGATGACCAGGGTGATGAGGGGATTGCGGATGGCGGAGGCGAGCATGTCAGTGCTGGTGGGATGGGGTCGCCGCCGGCGCCTGGGACGAGGCGCCGACCGGGTAGAGCAGCGACGCGCTGCCCGCCAACTGCGCCTGGCTGTCGATCAGGAACGCGCCCTGGGCCGCGACCTGGTCGCCGGGCTTGAGACCGGCGCGTACCACGAAGCGATCGTTGCCGTGCTCGTCCTCCAGCCGGGGGCCGAGGGCGAGCGGCGCGATGGCGAAGCGCTGCTGACCAGAGGCCTCGACCTTCTCGACCTTCCAGGCGATGGTGCGCACGCCGGTCGACAGCACGGCGCTGGCAGGCACGAGCGGGAAGCGGCCCCAGGTGGCCTTGTCGTCGGGATCGGCAGGCGCGAAGTCCGGGCCGAGCACGGCGCGGATCTCGGCCATCACCAGCGAACCGGGGCGCAGCAGTTTGCGCGCTCCGCTGAGGTGGATGCGCACCTCGATGGTGCGGACCTCCGGATTGATCTCGTTCGCCACCCGGTCGACCTTTGCGGCGATGCTCGGCAACGGCCCGCGATCATCGCTCGACAACGCCACCGGCTGGCCTTCGCGCAGGAAGAGGCCCCGCGCCTCGGGGACGTGGACGACCAGGGTGAGCTTGTCGGAATCGACGAGCCGCAGCAGCGGGGTGTCGGCGGCGACCTCCTTGCCGACCATCAGCGCCTCGTCGGCCATCTTGAACTCCTCCAGCAGCACCTGGCCGGCGAAGGGCGTGGTGATGGTGACGACATCGGTCGGGGCCTTGCCGGCGACGATCGCCGCCGCCACCGGGGCGAGGTTCCAGCGGGCGAAGCGCTGGTTCAGGGAGGCGATCAGCCGTTCATCCCCGAGCTTCAACGCGGCCTGGAGCTCGTTCTGCGCCTGGAAGGCCTCGGGACTGTAGAGGTCGATCACCGGTTCACCGGCGGCGACCTCCTGGCAGCAGCCGGCCGTCGCCTGGTGCCGGCGCACGATGCGGCCGGCGAGCCGCGGAATCACGACCTTGGTCAGGCGGTGGTCGTATTCGGCGGAGCCGGAGGCGCGCACCGTCACCAGGGCCGGACCTTCCGCGATGGTCGCCAGCTGCACGCCCATGCGCCTGGCCTGTTCGCGGGTGATCTCGCCTGCCGTGACCCGGTTCAGCGCCATGCCGCAGACCGGGCAGGTGCCCGGTTTCGTACCGATGTAGTCCATCATCGCGCAGGCCCAGCGCTCGCCGGTGGGGCCGTCGTCGTGCTGCTGTGCCGGGATGAAGAAGACGTGGCCGGGGACGGCGTAGATGGATGCCACGCCGAGGAGCAGGCCGAGGGAAGCGGTCAGGAGCGTCGGAGGGGACTTCATGGGAAGCTCCCTGACAATGCTTGAATGCTCGGATGCTTGCATGCTTGAATGTCAGATGGGCAAGATGGCTTTCGCGAACGTGACGTGTGGTTGTGTCTGTATCTGCCTGGCGAAACGCAGGCCCGGGGTGATCTGAACCTGCTCGATTCCATAAACATTCGAGCATTCAAGCATTCAAGCATTTGAGCATTGCGCGAAGTGCAGTGAACCATGACTTACTCCACGACCTGGTTCTTGAGCGCCGCCTCGCCGTATTTTTCCGGGTCGGCCTTGAACTTGGGTGGACAGGTCCTGCACCCGAAACCGACGAGTCTCTCCTTGTAGACCGCCGTGCCGAAGGCGGGATTCACCGGCATGCCGCAGATGGCGCAGGTGGTGTTCACCGTCGCCGTCGGGGAGTTCGGGCCAGGCTCGGCCGGAGCCGCAGCGCGGTGCTCGTGCTCGGCTGGAGTCGGCCTCGCGGCCGGAGTACCGGTCGGGGGTATTGGCTCGGCCGCATAGGGACGGTGCAAGGCGGTGCGCAGGATCACGGCGACCACGGCACCGATCGCGAAGGTGACGAGGAAGATGACGACGTGGCGGTTCATGGCTGGACTCGCACGGACGTGGGAAGCACAGGGGGAAGGACAGGCGGGGCGAGCCGCCACAGCCCGGCAGCGGCCTGGCGGGCGGCGGCCTCGGCATCGATGACCTGGCGCTCGGCCTCGCCCAGGCGGTCGAGCACGCCGAGCACGGCGGTCAGGCCGGGGCCGGTCTGGGCCGTGGCGGCCTGGACCAGCGCATCGTATTCGGCGGTGATGCGGCCTTTGGTGGCCTCGGCGGCGGTGCGCGCGGTGGCGGCGACCGCCGTCGCCCGTTCGGCGCGGCCGAGCAGGGCGCGGGCGCGGAACTGCCAGGCGTCGGCCTCGCGCTGCGCCGCCCGACGCCGCGCCACGGCGGCCAGCTCCTGGTCGCCCGAGGCCGACTGCCAGACCGGCAGCGAGACGCGCAGTTCGAGGCCGACCGTGGTCATCGCGTCGCCGGGCACAAACTCGCGCTCATAGCGCACGCCGAGCGCGGTTTCCGGATACCGGCTGGCGCGCGCCTCATGGAACATCGCGTCGGCGTCGGCCGACTTCGCCTGCGCCGCGGCGACGCCGGGCACGCGTTCGATCGCGATGTCCTTGGCATCCGGTGCGGCGAAGGCCGGCAGCGGCGCAGAGGGCGGCAGGCCGAGACGTCCGCGCACGTCCTGTTCGGCATCGGCGGCCATGCGCAGCATGGTGTCGCGCTCGACCGCGAGCGCGGCGAGGCGGCTTTTCACCTCAAGCTGCTCCGCGCTGCCGCCGGTGCCGGAGGCCACCCGGGCGACGAGGATCGTCTGCACCGCTTCGGCGCGTGCGATCTGGGCACCGGCCAGCCCGGCCTTGGCGCGCGCCGCCTCGGCTTCGGCGAGCATGCCGGCGACCTCGGCCGCCATGTCGCCGATGGTTTCGCGCAGGTCGGCATCGGTCATCGCGGTCTCGGCCAGGGCCTTGGCCCGGCGGGCATCGCGTTCGCCCCAGCGCGGCAGGGCCTGCTCCAGACGCACCTCGTACATCGGCCAGCGGTCCATCGCCGTTGTCTTGCGAGAATATCCCGCACCGAGCATCGGATCGGCCAGGCGTCCAGAGGAACCGGCGGACCGGCGCGCCGCGCCCAGGCGCTCCTGCGCCGCCTGGATCGCCGGCGCACCCGCCACGGCCTGGAGGAACCCGCCCAGGGCCGGCGTCACCGGCGCGGGGACCGCCGCCGCCGCGGTCGCCGGTGCGGGTTCACCCGCCAGCATCACGGCGCAAAGAGGCAACAGGAAGACGGAGCGCATGGCGGCAGCGGACCTCCAGGTTCCGGGCAGGGGTGCTGGCGGATGATGAATCGGGATTCAGGAAAAGCTGGACCGATGGAGCCAGGATCGGCGGGCCTCGGCCCGCATGAATTTCCGGTTGGTAGGCATATAGCAATCACGCGCGGACACCGTAGGCGTACCTGGATTCGTCAACCAGCCGGTGCATCCGCGGCGAGGAGGAAAACCGGGCCGCGGCGACCGTGAACCGTCGCGCAGCAGCCCGGGATCCTCCGGAGGTCCGGAGGATCCCGGCGACGGACATCGGACCGGGCCGGAGGCGAACCCCCATCCGGCCCGGTGCGACAGCCGTTACTTGGCGGGTTCCGCCGCCTTCGGCTTGGCGTCGGCCTTGGCCTTCTCGGCCTCCTCGATCTTCTTGATGAACTTGGCGGGATCCTTGTCGAAATCCTTGATGCAACCCTTGCAGCAGACCTTGAGTTCGCGGTTTTCCCGGACGAACACCACAGCTTCGCCCATCGAACCGAGCTTGTCGCCCGAGACGATGCAGGTGTCGAGAGTGTACGGCTTCGGCTTCGGTTTGGCCGCGTCGGCGGCCTCGCCGGCGGACGCGCCACCAGCGAAGGCGGCCAGCGCGAGGGCGGTGGTGAGGAACTTGATCATGGGTCACTCCTTGGTGATACCAGGAAACGTCGCGGCCGGCGCGGTTGTTTCACGCTTTTTCTCCCCGCCGGCCGGAACCGTGGAAGACCAGTCGGCATCGCAGGCGGGGATGCAGGCCGCGTACCGCGAGTCGACACACCGGGCAGGACAGGATCCGGTCACGGATTGGCCTCGGTCAGGTCGCGGTGAATCTGCCACCATGACCATCCCCGCCGCCGCCAGACTGCTGCTCTTCGTGGCCTCGCTCACGCTGATGGCGGTCGAAGATCAGGGCCAGATCCGCACGATCGACGGTCTGACTCTCGTCCTCGAACAGGGTCCACCCGAGGACCTCGCCACGCAGGAGGTCCGCCTGCTCGGCCCGCGTGCGGCGTCGATGGTGGCCGTCAGCGCGCTGGAGCCTTCGGTCGCGGCCATGCGCAAACCAGCCGCGTTGGCCGCGTTGCGCCGCACCCTGCGCCCAGCCTGGCTGAGCGAAGCCACCACGCTCGCCGCCGGACTCAAGGTCGACGCGGACCTGCTGCTCGCGGCCAATTCGGCGTCCGAGGTGCAATGCACCGCGCTCGCCCATCGCCCTGCTGCCAACCCTCTTGGTGGCGGCCCGCTCGCCGTGGCCCGCAACATGGATTTCGCCCCCGCCGACCTCCTCGGCCCCCAGACCGTGGTGAAGATCATCCGCCCCCAGGGCAAGCACGCCTTCGTCAGCGTCGGCTGGCCCGGCATGATCGCGGTGGTGAGCGGCATGAACGACGCCGGCGTGGTCGCCTGCTGCCTGCTGCGCTTCGGCAGCCACGGTGTGGCGGATGGGATGCCCCTGTTCTTCGCCCTGCGCGCCATCCTGGAGGAATCCGTCGAGGTCGAGCAGGCCGTCGCCATCTACCGCGCCACCCCGACCAGCGCCGGCCACTACATCTTCCTCGCCGACGCCAAGGGCGCGGCCGTGGTCTGGCGCGAAGGTGCCACCGTTCATCGCAGCGATCTCAAGGACCGCTGGCTGGCCTGCACCAACGGCCCCCTGCGCGACGCATCCATCTGGCCCGAGGATCAACGCGGCCGCTTCCTGCGCGACCTGGCGCTGGGACCCAACGCCGCCGCAGCCCCCGATCTCGCCTGGCTGCGCCAAGTCACCGCCGCAACCTACATGTCCCACCTCAACGCCCAGGCCATGGTCTTCATCCCCGCCGAACGCCGCCTGCACCTCGCCCTTGGCACCAGCACCACCCCCGCCGCGCGATCAGCGTGGCACGACATCACTCTCGCCGCCGTTCTCGCCGGCAAACCCCTGACGGAGACGACGGTCAAACCCCTGCCGCCCAACCCAGTCGTCCGGCACTGGGAGGTACCCTGACCAGGGATGGTGCCGGCGAACCCCAGGCCAGGGACGCCCCGTGGCCACCTGCCGGTTAAAAACCGTCGGTCCCAGGCTCAAGCGTCTGCGCAGATCAGTGCCAAATTAACGCCAGCGGGGGCAGCGAAGCGTCCCCCCGCCCGTGTGGGCAACCGGTAGATCAACGGAAGAACGCGGTGTTTCGCGCGTCCGTCCAATCCGGGTCCAGGGCAGAGCCCTGGCGGGGCGGGCGGGGTGGAACCCCGCAGAAAAAAGCTGACGCCCCGCGCATATTTGCCTGAAAAATCCGTCGGTCTCAGGCGCAAGCGTCTGCGCAGGTCAGTGCCAAGTTAACGCCGGCGGGGGCAGCGAAGCGCCCCCCCCGCCCGTGTGGGCAACCGGTAGATCAACGGAAGAACGCGGTGTTTCGCGC
>CAZZJC010000037.1:0-19478 GCA_964654285.1 uncultured Candidatus Kuenenia sp. | reverse complement strand
GTCCGTCCAATCCGGGTCCAGGGCAGAGCCCTGGCGGGGTGGGCGGGGTGGAACCCCGCTGAAAAAAGCTAATGCGGAACGACCTGGCACTTCGCCACCTTCTCCGGCTCTGGCACCGCGGCCAACGCGGCGACCGCCTCGTCGACCGAGTCGACCACGGTCATCAGGTTCAGGTCGCCAGGGCTGATGTAGTGGTGGTCGAGCTCCATGCTCCTCGTGATCCAGTCGAGCATGCCCTGCCAGTATTCGCGGCCATAGAGCAGGATCGGCATCGGCGGGATCTTGTGGGTCTGGACCAGGGTCACGGTCTCGAACAGCTCATCCAGGGTGCCGAAGCCGCCGGGCATCACCACGACCGCGCAGGTGTGCTTGAGGAACATCACCTTGCGCACGAAGAAGTAGTGGAAATCCAGGCGGATGTTGATGAAGGGGTTGCCGCTCTGCTCCATCGGCAGGCGGATGCAGAGTCCGACCGAGGTGCCGCCGGCCTCCTTCGCGCCCTTGTTGCCGGCCTCCATGATGCCGGGGCCGCCGCCGGTGATGATCGGGAAGCCGCGCTTCGCCATGCGCGCGGCGATGGCGTCGGCCGCCTGGTAGTAGGGGTCGCTCGGCTTGGTGCGGGCCGAGCCGAAGATGGTGATCGCCTTGGGCAGCTCGGACAGGGTCTCGAACCCGTTCACGAACTCGCCCATGATGCGGAACATGCGCCAGCCATTCTGCTCGGTCTTGCTGAGTTCCATGGAACCTCCTGGTAGGGAACAGGTACCCCGGCGCGACGTTGGCCGCAAGCCCAGGTCGGATCAGCAGCGACCGCACGGATGACGAAGTCGCCCCGGGTCGGCACTTTCGCATCCGGCGGGCGCGGGGCATAGTCCCCCACCGCGAGGCACCCATGCCCAATCTTCCCGATCTCACCCAGGTCATCATCCTCGGCGCCTCCGGCGACCTCACCGCGCGCAAGCTGGTGCCGGCGTTGTTCGCCGCCCAATGCGAAGGGATGTTCCCCGGCCGCCTGCAACTGGTCGGCGTCGCGCGCCGGCCATGGGACGACGCGGGCTTCCGCGACCACCTCTCGCAGCACGCGGACACCAAGAAGATCTGCTCCTACGACGCGTGGGAGGCCTTCCTGCGCTCGACCGCCTACGTGCAGACGCACCTCGAGACCGAGGCCGACTACCGCGCCCTCGCCGCGCGCCTCGACGTGATCGCAGGCGGGCCGTGCCACCGCGTGTTCTACCTCGCGATCAAACCCGAGCTGTTCCTGCCCGCGGTGCGCCACCTGCATGCGTCCGGCCTGACCAACCAGGAGTTCGACCTGCGCCGGCGCATCGTGGTGGAAAAGCCCTTCGGCACCGACCTCGCCAGCGCGCGCGCGCTCAACCGCGAACTGCTCGGGATGATCGGCGAGGACCAGCTCTACCGCATCGACCACTACCTCGGCAAGGAGACGGTGCAGAACCTCCTGGTGTTCCGCTTCCGCAACGCGTTCTTCGAACCGCTGTGGAACACCAAGTACGTCGAGAACGTGCAGATCACCGTGGCCGAGACCGTCGGCATGGAGGGCGGCCGGGGCGGCTACTACGACGGCGCCGGGGCGATCCGCGACATCCTGCAGAACCACCTCCTGCAACTCCTGTCGCTGGTGGCGATGGAGCCTCCCGCCAGCCTGGATCCGAAATCGGTGCGCGACGAGAAGGTCAAGGTCCTGAAATCCCTGCGTCCGCCCACCGAATGCGCGGATCCGGGCAGGCACATCGTGCGCGGCCAGTTCGCCGGCTATCGCCAGGAGCAGGGCGTCCGCCCCGACAGCGACACCGAGACCTTCATCGCGGTGCGCACCTTCATCGACAACTGGCGCTGGGGTGGGGTGCCCTTCCTGCTGCGCACCGGCAAGCACCTGCCGGCGCGCTTCACCGCCATCCGCATCCAGTTCCGCATGCCGCCGATCACCCTCTTCGGCAGCTACGCCGAATGCCACCTGCGCCCGAACGCGATCACCATCCGCGTCCAGCCGGACGAAGGCATCGATCTCGACTTCGACCTCAAGGAACCCGGCACCGGCCTCAACATCCGCCCGGCCAAGCTCGCCTTCGACTACAAGCAGGCCTTCCAGAAGCCGTCTCCGGAAGCCTATCAGCGCCTCCTCCAGGACGTCGTCCAGGGCGACCAGTCCCTGTTCATCCGCAGCGATGAGGTCGAGGAATCCTGGCGCTGGGCCGACGCCCTGCGCACCGCCATGCAGGGCACCCCGGTGCACGACTACGCCCGCAACTCCTGGGGCCCCGCCGCCGCCAACGGCCTGTTCGGCGAATGCGAGGGACGGTGGATGACGGCGGGGTGAGGATTCAGGCGGGGGATGGCCACAAAGAGCACAGGGGGAACAAAGGTCGGATTATTCTGTAAAACCCACGCGGCGGTCGTCAGCCCGTATCGGCCGAAGTCCATTTCTCCCACACCGGTGGATCTGTCCACGTACCGCCGTTCCAGATGGCATTCCAGACGGGCAGTTCGCCGGACCAAGGAGCGCAATACACCTTCTGGTCAGGAAGGATCGCCAACTGACGACAGGTGATCAGGGCGCCTCCGGCAGGAACGGCGTAAACGACGAACCAGCGGGATTGCAGATGTGCAATGCGTTCTGCCATTTCGCCATCATCCACCATGTCAGCGGCATGCCGGAATCCATTTTCAGCATAGGCTTGTTCCTCGGTAAGCCCCACCCCATCGGGTCCAGGAAGAAAAACGAGAAATCTCCAACCGGAAAAGGAGTCCCCCTTGTTGAAGTCGGCGTCCATGGTGAGGAGGTATTCGCAGCGCTTGATCTCGTCACCAACCAGGAGATCGCGGCGCCCGCTCAACTCGCCCAGATAACCGTAAATTCCGCGATAGTAGGATGTCACCATGAAGTCGGCGCATTGGAATTGCATCTCGGCAAGCCCGATGTTTTCCAACTTCTTCACCGCCAGCTCATCCAGGGCCGAGCCAAGGCCGTGTCCCGGAACGGGACTCGGCAGGCGTAGGCACGGAAGGAGATCAAGCCGTCCCCGCTGACATTGGAGCAATTCGGGGCGGATCCACTCAACGGTGAGAAGGCGAGCCCAATCAAGGACGGCCAGAGAGGGAAACCACCAGCCCCCCGACTGGACGCGGAACACCACCGCGCCATGCCCCGTAGATCCTGGCAGGACAGCCCAGGCAGGATCGTCATCCCACTCCCCAGCCGGCAACAGCATCAATCCATCCAAACCCAACCGATCCGCGTCAGCAGCGGCATTCCTGCGGGAGATTCGATAGGAGAAGACCGCGAGCTTCTCCAACATCACAGGATCGATCGGACAACCGGTGACTGAAATGCCCCTTTTATCAGAAGCGGCAGGTTTCCGCGTCGATTCCGGCCTCAATGCATTTGTCAGACCCACCACGAAGTCGGTATCCGGCCACGGTTGTGCCGGAGACATCCGCTCCCTTGGTTCCCAGAGCAGGGTTTCGATCAAGTCCTTGAGGATCCTGGGCAGTTCTGATCCAAGGCCCATACCAGATCCCAGGAAGATGAATTCAACTCCTCGCCGCTCGATCGGTACGATGACTTGGCAGAAACCGGTGATGGCGTCGCTGTCGGTGGGAAGAAGCCGTCCGGATTGGAACCAGGCGGTCCGTCCCTGTGGCAGAGGGGAAGACCCGATCAGACCCGATTCAAGCCAACGGCACGAGCCCAAGGGCCCGTCTGTGTCCAAGAGCGGTTCCAGTGGAAGATCCCAATCCCGATCGGTGGCATCCAGGCAGCAGATGCGAGAATCGGTAGCGATTTCTTCGAAAAGATGCTGACCGTACAACAGTCGGTGACGCCAACCGGACGGCATCCTGACCCGGCATCCGGAGCGGGGTAGGAGGATCCGGCCATCCTGATCCGGGATCAAGGGAGGTGCTTCCCCACGCCGTTGGACCGAAGCAAGGATGGTCAGAGCGACCCGCTCCAACGGTTCGTGGTCGATTGCCCCCTGGTTGGGGAGTTCAGGCAATCCCACCAACCACCAGAAACCGTCTTCGTAGCGCCCCCAGGTGACGGTGCGTCGCCGGGTGAGAGGGTCGAGCATGGCGATGTGAACATAGCGTTTGCCCCGCCGTTCGATGATCCGCGACGTTTCGATCTCCCGGTAGGAAGAGGGCCGACCCGCTTGCTCCTGCTGCATGGCAAGGGCCTCCTCGGGCGTGGTGCCGAACCCTGTTGCCACCATCAGCAACAAGTCCCCAGGTTGAGGGGCACCCATTTTTTCACTCAGGCGATCACCAATATGACCCCATAAATCGTCTGCCGTCATCCCATTCAGACCAAGGATTCCAGTGGGTTTCCTGGCGGAAATCCGTTTTGGGACCCGCGTAACCGAGCGTGCAATCCTGACCGTCCAGGGGGCGACGGGGGCCACCGTGGCCTCCCAGCCGGCAGGAACCCGGAAACGGATCTCCAAATCAGGCGCATCGACGGCATGACCGCCAGTGAACGCATCGGCTAAAGCGACGTGAAGCCAGGAGATCAATCGGTTTACGAACTTCATGGCAACGCCCTTATGCCAGGAGCGTGTCTGCCACAGGTCGATCGCAAGCAGGTGATGTGATGACTCCGAATCGAAGTCCGTTTACCCCTACCCCGGCACCTCGACAAACGGCGCCGTCGCGATCCCCGTCGGCACGAGCTGCCATTCCTGCACCCCGGTGTCGTTGGTGCGCTCGAAGGTGTCGGGGCCCCACCAGAGCAGGCCGGGTTGGCGGCAGTGCAGGGCGCCGAGGTGGTTGCGGCGGTGGCCGAAGGCGATCAGCGCCAGGTCGTGTTCGCCCTTGGGCACCTCGCCCAGGTCGAGGCGGAACGGGGCGTAGGCGATGCGGCCGACGCGTTTGCCGTCGAGATCGACGGCGAGCAGCGGCGCGTCGAACCACGGCACGGCGAGGCGCAGCGGGCCGCCCGGGGCGGTGAAGCGGCAGCGGTAGACCACGTTGCCGCCGTAGAACGGCAGGCCCTGGCGGCCGAGGTCGCCCCAGCTGAAGGACGCTTGCGGCGCGGTCAGGCGGGCGTGGGCGCCGCTGACGCTGACGCCGAAATCGCCGAGCAGATACGCCCATTCCAGGGTCCTTTCGTCGACCAGCGGCAGGTCGAGGACCAGTTCGTGGCGGCCGACGGTGAGCGGCGGCAGCGGCGTGGTCGCCAGGCACGGATCGATCCACGAACCATCGGCCGGGGCGGTGACGGGGCGGCCATCGAGGGTGATGCCGGGCGAGCCTTCGGCGGCGAGGCGGACGCCGGTCAGCGCCACGGTGCAGTCGATGGTGAAGCGCAGGTGCGCGCGGTGCTGCACATGCGAGCGCGGCAGGGTCCAGGGCTGGCGGCGATCGCCTCGGCGCGGCGGAAGGCCGATCTGCTGGCGCAGGGCGTCCTCGGCCAGGCCGATCTCGCGCCGGCTCAACCACGCTCCGCCGTCGACGCGGGCCTCGGCCAGGGACAGGGTGAGTACATTGGGCTCGGCCAGTTCCAGGCGCACGGGATCGGCAAGATCCGTGTGCCGTTGCCAGCGTTGGGGCTTGGCGAGCGCGGCGGTCACGCGCGCGCTGGTCGGGCGCAGGGTCAGCAGCAGCGAACCGGCGGCATTCGGCTGCCACAGGACCTCGGTCCAGCCGTCGACGTGGCGGTGCGCCAGCGCCCGCCGCTCGCCGCTCTGGCTGTCGGCGAGGATCACGTTCCAGGTGCCGCGCAGGCGCACCGAGCAAGATTCAGGCACGCGGTCCCACGGCCAGGTCGGGATGCCCGACCCCGATTGGGCGGTCGAGCAGAGGAACAGATGCCGTTCCGCGCCGTCCTGGCGCAACTGGTACAGGCATTGGCCCAGACCGGCGCCGTCGTCCGTGGTGATGGCGATCTCGCGCACGGATTCCACGGCGGCGAGCAGGTGCGAGCGCGACGGATTGACCACCTGCACCGGCAGCCGGCCGGCGCGCGGATCCGGCCGGCCATCGACCAGGGCGGGCAGGCCGCCCACCGCGACGATGCGCCCGCCGGCGGCGGCGAAGGCCTCCAGCCGGTCGAGGGTGGTGCTGCGGATGGTGCGCATCGGCGGCAGGACGACGAGTTCGTAGGCCATCCGCCCGACCGCCAGGCGGGGGCCGCTCTCGCCCGGGCCTGGGTTGGGATGCGGGCACTGGGCGGGCAGCAAGGATTCCGCGACCAGATCGGCATCGATCAGGCCATGCAGCAGATCCTTGAGGATGTTCTGGAAACCGGTGTCGAGGTCGACCTGGTCGGCGCGGCTGGCGTCGACCGGCCCCGCCAGCACCCACTGGCTTTCGATGGGGTGGATCACCGCCACGCGGCAGATCGGCGTGCCGCGCGTCATGAGCGCGTTCACGCGCGCGAAGTGGTCCTCGACGAAGCGGTATTCCTGCCACCAGGGCAGACGGCGGTCGATCGAGGCGGGGTAGTCGCGCTTGGCGTGGCCGGCCATGGTGTACCAGGCCAGGTGGTGCACGCGCACGGTGATGCCGAGCGCGGCCTGCCAGTCGCCCTGGCGCTTGTGCCCGGCGGCGCTGAAGGGCCAGTCGGTGACGCCGTACAGCTCCGACATCACGCCCTCGCGGCCGTCCTGGCGCGCCACGCTCTGCGCCTGCTTGGCGGTGAGCGGCTGGTAGAGGTCGCACAGGTTGTCGATGCCGGGGATGTGGTAGTGGCGGTAGTGGCGCATCGCCTCGCCCAGCCACTTGTGCTGGTCGATGAGAGTGTCCTCGGCCATCAGGTGGCCGCTGTTGAGCACGCCGTGCTTCTCGCAGAACGCCTGCAATCCCCGGTGGAACGCGCCGAAGCGCTCGGCCAGATGGTCGTGGAAGCGCCAGCGCAGCTCCGCATGCAGGCCATCGGCGCGATCGAGGAAGATCTCGGGCAGACGATCGAGGAGGTCGCCGACCGCCGCACCGTGCGCGCTGGCGAAGGACGCGGGCAGGTCGCCGGTCCAGGCCACGATGCCGTCGCCGCCCGGAGCGTTTCCGCTGGGCAGGCTGGTGAAGGGCGTGACGGAAGGTTCGTCGGTGAAGAACGCCGCCACGGTGCCGCCCAGGTCGGGACCGAGGTGCTTCGCGTATTGCTCGTGCGTGGTCGCGGTGAAGCGCGCCACCGCCTGCGGATTCAGGGTGTCGAGGTACGCCGTGCCGTTGAACCAGTTCGACGAGCCCGAGGTCTCATGGAAGGCGTACCAGGTGGTCGCTCCGGCCGTCTCACCCTCGGCCAGGCGCCGGCAGGCGGTGATCCGGCCCTGCGCGTCCTGGTCGATGGCGTAGCGCGCCAGCAGCCTCCCGCTGCCGTCGCGCCGGGTCCACGCCCACTGCCTCGCCTGGGTCGCGGCATCAGGCGCCTCGGCCTGCCGGGTGAAGCGCACGTACTGCGCCCGCGCCCAGGGTTCGGCCGTGGCCAGGCCGCCGGCATAGCCGGAGGGCCAACGGTCCTCGTCGTAGATCCAGACCCGGCGGCCGAGTTCCGCCGCGTGGTCGACCACGGCCTTGAGATGGCCGAACCATTCCGCGCCCAGGTACGGCGTCTCCAGGCCGATGCGGCTGTGCGGCTGGAACCCGCCCATGCCCATCGCCACCTGGTCGTCCATCTGGCTGAGCAGCCGGTCGCGTTCGAGCCTGCCGTTCCAGCTCCAGAACGGCACCCCGCCGTATTCCACCGCCGGGGTGGCGAAGCCGGCGTCGGTGAGGGGCTGGCGCGAGGCGGGGTAGTAGGCGCGGTCGGCGGTGCGGGCGGTGGTGCTCATGCCGGAATCCTGCCGGGGGATTGCCGCCGCGCATTGACCGGACCGCCATCGGCCAGGACGATCCCGCCATGCCGACCCGGAAGCATCAGCACAGCGAGGACCTGGTTTTCCGGGCGGATGAGTTTCCTCTGATGATCACGCGGCCGAATCCGCAGCAGGACATCGGATTGCACCGCCATGCCTTCACCGAACTCGTCCTGGTGCTTTCAGGCCGCGGACGCCACACCGGTCCCGCAGACGCGTACGACCTGCAGCCAGGCGACGCCTTCGTGGTGAGCGGGCTGCACGGCTACGCCGCCTGCCACGGCCTGTTCCTCATCAACATCCTCTTCGACGCCGAGGCGCTGGCCCTGCCCCTGGCCGAGGCGCGCCGCCTGCCCGGCTGGCAGGCGTTCTTCGCCATCGAACCGGCCCTGCGCCGGCACCACGATTTCGCCAGCCGCCTGCGCCTGGACGCCGCCGGACTCGCCCAGGCGGTCGCGCTGGTCGAAGCGATCGAGGGCGAACTCGCCTCCGCCCGTCCCGGCGCACGCTTCGTCGCCATCGCCCACCTGATGCGCCTGATCGACTTCCTGGCCCAGTCCTATGCCGGGCGCACCGACACCGACGCCCGCCAGGTGCTGCGCCTGGGCACGGTGCTGGGCTGGATGGAGGACCACCACACCGAACCCATCCCGCTCGCCCGCCTGGCCCGCCTGGCCGGCACCAGCGAACGCCAGTTCCTGCGCAACTTCCGCGCCGCCACCGGACTCACGCCGATCGCCTGGCTGCTGCGCCGCCGCCTCGCGAACGCCAGCGCGCGCCTCAGGGCCGGCGCCAACGTGACCGCCGCCGCGCGCGCCGCCGGCTTCGCCGATCCGGCCTACTTCGCGCGCCAGTTCGGCCGGGTGATGGGCGTCGCCCCGTCGCACTGGCGCAGCGTGGGTGGTGCAGGCAGCCCCTGAAGCGGATTGGATACCGGGACGGACTGTGACGAAAAACACCTTACCTCGGCCCCCGAGCGGACATGACGTGCGGACGGAGGCCCCGGTGCGAGGTATCCTGACCCGAATGGACGACCGCAGCCTGCTCGCAGCCTGGCTCGACCGCCGCGACGAGGACGCCGTGCGCCTGCTCTGCGAGCGCCACGCGCCGATGGTGCGCGCGGCAGCGGTGCGGGCGGCCAGTCCCGATCCCGACGAGGCCGCCCAGGCGGTGTTCATCGTGCTCATACGCCGGGCCAACGCGGTGCCGGCGGAACACCTCGCCGGCTGGCTGGTGCAGACGGCCCGGCGTATCGCAGCAAACCAGCGGCGCGGTGCCGCCCGGCGGCAACGGCACGAACAGGAGGCGGCACGGATGCACAATGATCTGCGCACGGAGATGCCATCAGGTGAATGGCCGGAAGTTGACGCCCTTCGCCCACTCCTGGACGAGGGTCTGTCCCGGCTGTCGCCGGCCCGGCGCGAGGCCCTCGTGCGCTACCACCTCGCCGGCCGCACCCAGGCCGAAGTGGCCGCCGAGTTGGGTTGTTCGGTCGATGCGGTGAAGACCCGGATCCACGAAGGATTGCAGCAATTGCGCACGTTCTTCGCCCGTCGCGGCCATCCGGTCGGTGCCGCCGGGATCCTTGCGGTATTCGCTGGCGAGGCCAAAGCCTTTGGCTCTGCCCCGGCTTTGTCAGCCGCCTGCGCCCACGCGGCGCTCCATCCTGCCCAGGCCGGCCAAGCCGCGGCCTTGGCGTCGACCATCGGAACCCTGTCCATGACTGCCAAAGCCGCTCTTCTCACCTGCGCTCTGCTGGCCCTTGCCAGCGGCGTGCTGGGCGGGTTCGCCCTGCGCGCCACGGATGCGGCGGCACCACCCGCGCCCGTTCCCGCCACGACGATAACGGACACCAAGCCGATCCACCCACCTGCCCTCAGCAACCCACGCGATCCGGCAGCCAATGCGGCCTTGGTCTGGTGGCGGGTGCTCGACAAGGTGCGCAACATGGATGGCGGTCTGTGGGACGAGTCCATGCTGCGCGCCCTGCCCTGGAAAAATCAAGGAGAGGAACTGGAACGCGCGGATCGGAACTTCCAGGTGGGTGATCTGCCCGATCGCGTCCTCGCCTACTTCGCCCGGGGTTCCCGACTCAGCTATGCGGACTGGGGTGAGGATGGGCCCGAAGGAATCCTCGCGTTCCGGCCCCACTTACCCGCCTTCGAAAAAGTGTGCAGACTTCAATGCGTGCGCGCCCGTTGGCATGCCTTCCATGGGCGCAGCGCGGCCGCCTGCGACGACCTCATCACCGCCCTGCGGGCCGTGCGTCTGGTCGTTGGCGACCAGCCACGGATCATCGATTGGTTCACGGCGGCATCGTGCGAACGCCAGATCATCGCCAGCGCGGCGGCCATCCTGCCCCGGCTTGGGGCTGGCGATCGTGGACGACTTGCAAAGATCCTGGATGAACGGCCGGAGACGGCAGTGCTCAGCGAGGTTGTGCAGCAGGAGCGGATTGCCTGGCTCAGCGGATTCCGCTACCTCCGGGGCCTGCCCGCGTCGATCCGTCAGTATGTCCTAGGAAGCAGTGTCTGCTGGGGGAAACTGGATTTCCGCCAGCCGGATTCGCCCTGGGCCACGGTTTCCTACAACGATTGCACCCATCCGAAGGAACTGGACGACGCGACCATCGACCGCGGTGTCGCCTGGTACCACACCAGGATGGATAGCCTCATCGCCAGCAGCCGGTTGCCTGCGGCAAATCGTCCCGCCCAGGAGGACAAACCCGGACAGCAGTCAGATCCGGTCAGCGCAGCCTGGCTGGGGTTCGCCGTTCCCTCGCTGGCGGTTCTGACGAAGGAGGAATCGCACCTGCTGCGCAGCCGTGCCCAGCTGCGCCTTGCCCTACGCTTGGTTGCCGAGGAAAAATCGGAGAACGCACGCGACCCGATCACGGGCGGCAGCTTCACCATCACCGGCGAACGCACGCCACCGGGATGGATCATCCGGTCGCCCGGAGAAGCTGAAACGTCGGCCCTGTACGTCGGGATTCCGCCGCCGCTGCCCCCGTCCCCGCAGCCTGCGATCCAGCCGCCGCCTCCCCCGACCCAGCCCAAGTCGGCCTCGCCCAAACCGCTACCACCCAAACCGGCTTTGCCAGCATCGACCAGGAATCCGACCGAGGACTTCTGACCGTGCAGGCAGGCGGAGGTGGCGCCGCTCACTCACCGGCCTGGATGGCGGCGCGTCATCGTCAACCTGTTGGTGAATCCTGAATCTTGCCCATCCCCCCAGGCGCAGAGTATACTGGTGCGACCACCGTGGTGCGATCGTCCGGCCAACCGCGATGGCAAATCCACCGGGAGCGATCTCCGATTCGGAAGGACAGGATCATGGCGAAACATAGCCGGCCCGCCCCGCCGCCCCGCCGCCTCGGGCGCACGGAGACGGAACCGCAGCCGCGCACGGTGGCGCCATGAGGAACATCCTCATCGTCTACCTGCTCTGCTTCGCGGCCGTCGTGATGTACTGGTACATGTTCTTCTCCTGCTTCACGAACCATGCGAAATACCTGGATGTCCTGACCATCGGCGAATTCGGCCCAAGCGACCGGCCGAAGCTGTTCATCCAGAACTACCACTGGTTCGTCGCGATCGGAAGCCTCCTGCCCCTGCTGATGCTGATCTCGCTGCTGCTGGTCCTGAAGAAGCGCCTGCGATGGAACGATCTCGACGCCAGCGTCGGGGTGGTCCACATCACGTTCTACGTGCTGGCGCTGCTGCTCACCGCCATCGGGATGATCCTCATGATCCCGATGGCGATGATCTCCTGAACCAGGCGGTCGGGGCGGAACGGACCCGTGCGCGATCGTCAGGTCGCCGGATCGGCACGCGCCAGGCGACGGACGGCTAGGATGGCGGCAGGAGCAAGCCCGCCATGAACGCCCCCCTGACCCAGGCCGAGCAGCTGCGCGCCGACTACGAACGCGACGGCTTCATCATCCATCGCCAGCCGGTCCTGGCCCCGGACCTGCTCGCGCGTGCGCGCCAGGCGCTGCTCGACGTCCGCGATGGCCGCTATGCCACCGGCCGGCCTCCGGCGCCCTCGCCATGGAAGCCCGGCGTCGACCTCACGGCGCTGTGCAAGATCGAGCAGCCGCAGCGCGCAGATGCCGCCCTGCTGGAGGCGGTCTCGGCGCCGGAACTCGGCCGGCTGATCGCGGCGGCGGTCGGGGCCAAGGAGTTCGTCCAGGTCTGGTGGGTGCAGCTGCTGCACAAGCCCGCTGATGGCGGCCATGCCGGGCCGCAGGTGGGCTGGCACCAGGATCTCACCTACTGGACGGGCTGGGATCCGGACTCCGAGCTCTTCACCGCCTGGCTCGCGCTCGACGATGTCGCGGCGGACAGCGGTCCGATGCACTATGTTGCCGGCTCGCACCGCTGGGGCCTGCGCAAGGGCGGTGACTTCTTCGCCCAGGACCTGGCCAAGCAGCGCGCGGCGATCGGCCTGCCCGCCGGCGAGACCTGGCGCGAGGCGGCCCTCACCGTGCCCGCCGGCGGCTTCGGCCTGCACCATCGCCTGCTGGTGCACGGCAGCGGGGCCAACCGCAGTCCACGCCCGCGCCTGAGCCTCGCCATCCACCTGCGCACCGAGCGGTCGCGCCACAAGCCCGGCACCTGGGAAGCGGAATTCCTCGACGATCCCACCACCTGCCCCGTGATCTGGCGCGCGGGCTAAGCTCAGTTTCAGAGATCCTGATCCGTAGGATGCGGCCATGGGCTCCAAAAAGCACTTCAGCCGTCCCTACGGGACTAGTTCAACTCGATGGTCGTGAAACCCGGGGTTGAAACCCCGGGCTACCTTCACCTCGTCCCTACGGGACGGAAATACACTGGAAATTACAGTGAATATTGAGGAAAAGCGCGTCCCGTAGGGACGCTGTGAGGTTAGCCCGGGGTTTCAACCCCGGGACGGGTAAGAAAGAGGTAGCCAGTCCCGTAGGGACGACTGAAGGTGAAGTAAAGTCTCAAATGTCGATCCCGACGGCAGGGCGTTTGAACTGAAGATGGAAATGCTGCTATGTTCAAACGTCCCGTCCTTTCTGATGAAAACCAACTCAGGGCGCAGATAGTCGTCTGCACGCATCAGGATCTCTGAGTTTAATTACTCGCCCGCCCCGGTCGGAACTCGCCCGGGGTCTTGCCGGTCCAGCGGCGCACCACGTTGGCGAAATGCTGGCTGGAGGCGAAGCCGAGATCGGCCGCCACCCGGGTGACCGGGCGGCCCGAGGCGAGCCGTTCGATCGCGCGGTCGATGCGCCGGCGCATGACGTAGCGCGCCGGCGGCTGGCCGATCTCGGTGCGGAAGCGGGCCTTGAACCAGGCCAGGGTCAGGCCGGCCTGGCGGGCCAGCTCGGTGGCGGTGATCGGCCGATGCAGGTTGTCCTCGATGAAGCGCAGCACCGCCTGCATGCCCGCGGTCTGGTGCGTGGGCGCCGCGACGGCGTGCCGGCAGGTGTCGAGCAGCAGACCGGCGATCGGCAGCGCCATGGCGACGCGATCCCCCGCGGCGTGGGCGGCGAAGATGGTGGCGAACGTGGTCTCGACCCCGGGCGGGGCCCGGAAGGTGCGCGGCAGCGCGCCGATGCGGCGGACGAGCTCGGCCGAGGTCGCGGGATCGAGGCCGAGGATCCCGCGACCTCGCGCCGGCGGCATCACCTGGATCCAGCACAGGGCGGCGATCTCCTGCGGCCGCTCGGCGGTGTCGTGCGGTTCGTCCGGCCGGGTGCAGAAGCCGTCGCCGGCGTTGAGCAGCCAGTCCTGCCCGGCGACGCGGTAGACCTGCCGGCCTTCGATCAGGTAGCACAATTCGTAGGCCCCGCGGTGGACGTGGCTTTCCAGGCCGCTGCGGGCGCGCTGGTAGCGATAACGGCCGATCGTCGGCACCTCGGGCAGGCCGAGGCCGGACAGGTCGAGCATCTGATGGTCGTCGCGGAGCGGCATGTTCCTGTTCGTACTGGTGCCGGCAACGTACGCAGGACGCCGCCACCCGGTAGCCTGGACTCACGGAACCTTGAGGAGCGCCCCATGACCCCACGCGATCTCGTCCATGCCACCCTGCGCTTCACCCCCGGCCTGCGCGTGCCGCGTCAGCTCTGGACCCTGCCCGGGGCGGCAAAGGACCATCCCGATTTCGTCCAACGGTTGCGCGAGGATTTCCCGCCCGACATCGCCGGCATCAGCGATCACGGCAGGATCCAGGCGCCGACGCAGGGCGATCCGTATGCGATCGGCATCCACGTCGACGCCTGGGGCTGCACGTTCATCAACATCCACGGCGGGATCATCGGCGAGGTCAAGGAACCGCTGGTCCGCGACTGGAAGGCCGACGCCCACCGCGTCCACATCCCGCGCGAATGGCTGACCCTCGACCGCGACGCGATCAACCGCGACTGCGCCGCGACCGATCGCTTCTGCATGGCCTCGGCCTTCGCCCGCCCGTTCGAGCAGCTCCAGTTCATCCGTGGCACCGCGGATCTGCTCATGGATCTCGTCGACCCATGCCCGGAATTCACCGCCTTCGTCGGCACCATGCACGCGTTCTATTGCGAACTGCTGGAAGCCTGGGCAAAGACCGACGTCGACGCGTTGTTCTTCATGGACGACTGGGGTTCGCAGCGGTCGCTGCTCGCCTCGCCCGCGACCTGGCGGCGGATCTTCAAACCGATGTACGCCGACTACGCGGCCATCGCCCATCGCGCCGGCAAGCGCATCTTCATGCACTCCGACGGCAACATCGCCCAGATATTCCCCGACCTCATCGAGATCGGCGTCGATGCCGTGAACTCGCAGATCTTCTGCATCGGCCTGGACAACCTCCGCCCCTTCGCCGGCAGGATCACCTTCTGGGGCGAGATCGACCGCCAGCACCTGCTGCCGCGCGGCACCACCGACGACATCGACCGCGCCGTGCGCCAGGTCCACGCCACCCTGGGCCAGTCCGGCGGGGTCATCGCCCAGCTCGAATTCGGCCCCGGCGCCAGGCCCGAGAACGTCCTCCAGGCCTTCCGCTCCTGGGATGCGGTCGGCGCCGGGACCTGAACCGCACGGTCGCACGCGCACCCCGGCTGCGGCCTGGCCTTGTCCTTCCCGGGGATCCGCAGCTGGCGGATCCCGGTCCAGCAGGCATTCGGGCTTTTCCATCGATTGCCCACCGTGCGCGTGGCGGTACCACCGCGCGCCCATGAGTGACGCCGCCCCTGAACTGCGCGCCGAGACCGCCCGCCGCCGGACCTTCGCGATCATCGCCCACCCCGACGCGGGCAAGACGACGCTGACCGAGAAGCTGCTGCTGTATTCCGGCCTCATCCGCACCGCCGGCATGGTCAAGAACCGCAAGGGCGGGAAGATGGCGACCAGCGACTGGATGGCGATGGAGCAGGAACGCGGCATCTCGATCACCGCGTCGGCGATGCAGTTCGAGTACAAGGGCCACGTCATCAACGTGCTCGACACGCCGGGGCACCAGGATTTCAGCGAGGACACCTACCGCACCCTGACCGCGGCCGATTCGGCGATCATGGTGCTCGACGCGGCCAAGGGCGTCGAGACGCAGACGCGCAAGCTGTTCGCGGTGTGCAAACTGCGCGGCATCCCGGTGCTGACCTTCATCAACAAGTGCGACCTGCCGATGCGCGGCGCGCTGGAACTGCTCACCGAGGTCGAGGACGTGCTCGGCATCCAGGCGAGCGCGATGAACTGGCCGATCGGTTCCGGCCGTGACTTCGTCGGCGTGGCCGAACGCGGCACCAGGATGGTCACCGTCTTCGAGAAGGCCGCGACCGCCGGTTCCGCCCGTGCGCTGATGAAGCAGCTCGCCTTCGGCACCGATGCGGCCAAGGCGCTGATCGGGCCGGAGAACCTCGCGAAACTGGAAGAGGACATGGAGATGCTGGAGGTCGCCGGCAACCCGTTCAGCCGCGAGGCGTTCCTCGCGAGCCAGGTCACCCCGGTGTTCTTCGGCTCGGCCCTGACCAACTTCGGCATCGAGCCGTTCTACGACGCCTTCGTCGACATCGCCGCCGCGCCGGGGCCGCGCAAGGCCGACGTGCTCTCTGCCACGGGGGCCGCCGAGACCACCAGCGACGGCGCCCGCGCCGAGATCGTGGTCGATCCCATCACCACCCCCTTCAGCGGCTACGTCTTCAAGATCCAGGCCAACATGGATCCGCGCCACCGCGACAGCCTGGCCTTCATCCGCATCGTCAGCGGCCGCTTCGAACGCGATCTGGTGGTGAAGCACTTCCACCGCGGCGAGTTCGTGCGCGACGTGCGCCTGTCGCGCCCGACCACCATGGTCGCGCGCGCGCGCACCACGCTCGACGTGGCCTATCCGGGCGACGTGGTGGGGCTGCTCAATTCCGGCTTCGCGATCGGCGACACCCTGTCGGCCAAGGGCGGCTTCGAGCACAAGCCGCTGCCCAGCTTCCCGCCCGAATGCTTCGCCCAGATCGCGCCGAGCGACCTGACCCGCCGCAAGGCCTTCGACAAGGGCCTGAACCAGCTCGCCCAGGAGGGCGCGGTGCAGGTCCTGCGTTCGTGGGCGAACCCCACCGCCGATCCGTTCATCGCCGCCGTCGGCCGCCTGCAGTTCGAAGTCCTGCAGTACCGCCTGCGCGACGAATATAACGTCGAGACCACGCTGAAACCGCTGCCCTTCACCTGTTCGGGCTGGCTGATCGGCGACGAGCAGAACTACAAGCCGACCCCCGGCAGCCAAGTTGCCGTCGACGCGCGCGGCAAGGTCGTCGTGCTGCTGCCGAGCGAATGGGACAAGACCTACGCCATCAAGCAGAACCCCGGGTTCCGGTTCGCGGATTACGCGTAGACGCGGGATCGGCCAACCCGGGGGGCCCTGCTGGCGGCGCGTAGGTACGAAAAGGCAAGGAACCGCGTGTCTGGAATACCAGGCTGGGCCTGCGCGTCCTGGGCACTTTTGCCGTGCTGTTGCGCGCCAAGCGCAAAGGCTTGATTCCAGCGGTCATGCCCGTGGTGGATCGCAACGCAGGCCTTGGGTTCCGCCAGGATGACGCGATGCGCCAGCACGTGGCGTTGATGGCCGGCGAGCAACCAATAGTACCCCGACCCCAATGTCGCCGGGTGACAGCGACCCCGCCCTCGTTAGCCTTCCCGGCGTGAACACGGCTGCCGCCATCCGAACCTCGGCCAGCGCTCGTTGCATCTCTGCGATCCCATCCAGGTCACGACCCTATCCAGGGGCCGGTCATGGGCGGAAACCTGTGCCGCGAGAAGGGTTGTCAATAATACGTGCGTGTCTGGTATGTCGGGTATGTTGGTTTGTTGGAAGAATACGATCTGATCCGGTATGTGGAACCCGCTGCGGCGGAATATGAGACCTGCACCGCATTCATCAGTGAAGGCTGGCATTGGCAGTCGGAATCCTGAACGCCATTGGGAACGACATCCCGGAGAATCCATGCATACCTGGACGAGAATCCTGACCTGCTGCCTGTTTGTGCTGGTGGTCTCCGCTGGCGAAGCGACCACCTTGCCCGACCTGTCAGACCAGGTCGCTCGATTGACCCTGTCCGTCCAGAACGATTCAGGCGAAATAGATCCCCTGCTGGTGCGTAGGCTTTCGGACCTGATGAAGCCATTGCCACGCGACCTTGCAGTCACCGATAAAGCCATTCTTGCCGAATTCGTCAGGATCTATAATGCGTTGGATATCGTGATGTCGCGATTCAAGGCGAATCACCAGGTCGCCGAGGTTTCCAGGGCGGAAACAGCAAAAAATCTGGCCGAACTGCACAAGCTGGTCTGTGAATTCCTGGTCCGATCGAATCCGCATGGAATCTATGAACCATTGGCATATCCGTGTTTTAATAATAAGGATTTCCGATTTCTGACGGATACTGCCAACGTTCATTACGAGAGAGAGGATCTCAAGCAAAATGACCCCAGAGTATTGGCGATGCGTGAAATGGTGCAGTCTGTCATCCAAGTGGAAGACGATATGGAGTTCATTGCTGCTTTATCGATAAGCGATGCGACTGCAGCGCTGACGGCCCCCCACGACACGGTGAGAAGGTTTGTGGCTGAAAAGCGCGCCATGTTGCGCATGGTGGCCAATGGCCTTGGTCGACCGCAGCAGATTGTGGAATATTTTATCGTTAAAGGAAAGAAGCGTCCTGACGGGTGTCTTCACCGTGACTTCATACTGGTTGATCTCGGAAACAACGCCGTCGTCATCAATGAGAACCTGCTGAAGTTCAACGTGGGGCCAAAAACGCTTTGTTACGGGCGTTGGTTTAGCAGCACTGGACGAAAATTCACCACAAAATTTGATGAAACCCTGGCAAAAGCAAGAGAACTGAAGACCATAAAAGAAATTCAATCCATACTGCCTCCTGCGCGGAAGGAAGTAGCCATATTAATTAGAAATTTCATAAAGTCCTGTTCGAAAATGGAAACAGAGGAAGGCAGGACTCAGGCTGCGCGACTTATGGTGCCAACGCAAACCGTAGAAATGTTAACATCCTATATGAATATGCTTGGATATGCGAAGAAAACATATGCATTGATGGCGGCGGCTGACACAGGTTACGTCGTGGATATGCCATCCTTATGCATGAGCGCATTGTCAGAGAAATCACCTGGGAAGAATCATAGAAGGGTACTCGTATTCATTCCATCACCAGACTCCGGAAACCGTATGGAATGGCTTGAAGTGGAACGTTCGGCTGATGACAAGTTCGCATTGGTTGATTGTTCGCTCTGGGAAAAGGAAAAACGCTGAAATGGTGAATCGTCGCCAATGCAGAAAGTCAATATTGGCAAAATAGAATATCTCGTTGAAGGCATTTCCATTCCGTGCAATCGACGGAACTATCCGCGACAAATGGGGCACTCAGGGCACACAACCAACCAGAATGCCCAGAATACCAGACACGAGAATACCAGACACGCGCGTATTGCTGACAACTCCTCTGGCCGCTTAGGCTTCCGCCCATGGCCATGGCCCGCAAATACCTGCTCGACCTCCGCAACCCGGATGGGTGCACGGCATCAGCCGCTGCGTGCGCAAGTCGTTTTTGGCCGGGGACAAGGTGGCGCATCGCAAGGCGTGGGTCGAGGATCGTCTGCGCTTGCTGGCCGAGGTCTTCGCGTGCGAGGTGGCGGCGTATGCGGTGATGTCGAACCAGGTGCATGTGGTGGTGCGGATGGCTCCAGAGATCGCTGCAACCTGGTCGGCCGCCAGGTCGCCGTCGACGCCCGCGGCAAGGTCGTCGTCATGCAGCCCAGCGAATGGGACAAGACCTGCGCCATCAAGCAGAACCCCGGGTTCCGGTTCGCGGATTACGCGTAGCGATTCCGTCAGGAGCGCGAGAGGGCGACACCGCTTGTCGCCGTGTCCCAGGGCCGCCAGCATCCTGGCATGAAGATCGGACTCTGGGCCTTGCTCGCGGCGATCATCAGCTGTCTCCCGGGATGCAACGGACGTCCCACACCCCTGTCGCTTGCCACGGCTATTGATCGGGCAGACACCTTTCTTCTGGAGGGGCCGGAACTCTCGTTGAAACGGTCAGATGCGTTGAGCGGGGATCATTTCATCCTCGGTGAGTCCTGTTTTCCGATCGCCAAGACGTACCGGCAATGTTGTTCACTTAGCACGCGCCTTGAATCGCCCGATCGGCGACTTCCG
>CAZZJC010000036.1:0-55822 GCA_964654285.1 uncultured Candidatus Kuenenia sp. | reverse complement strand
TTGCCGAGCAGGTTCTCGCGGAAGCGGCCCTGCTTGCCCTTGATCATGTCGGTGAGCGACTTGAGCGGGCGGTTGCCGGATCCGAACACCGCACGCTGGCAGCGGCCGTTGTCGAACAACGCATCGACCGCCTGCTGCAGCATCCGCTTCTCGTTGCGGATGATGATGGACGGCGCGTTGAGCTCCAACAGCTTCTTGAGGCGGTTGTTGCGGTAGATGACGCGACGGTAGAGATCATTGAGATCGGAAGTAGCGAAGTTGCCGTTCTCGAGCGGGACGAGCGGACGCAGGTCGGGCGGGATGACCGGCACCACGGTCATCACCATCCACTGCGGATCGTTGCCGGAGGACTTCAGCTCTTCGCTGATCTTCAGGCGCTTGATGATCTTCTCGATCTTCTGCTTGGCCCGGGTGTTGGCGAGCTCCTCGCGCAGGTCACCGATGAGCTTGTCGAGGTCGACGTGACGGATCAGCTCCTGGATCGCCTCGGCGCCCATCATCGCCTTGAAGTCGTCGCCGTACTTCTCCTGCGCCTTGCGGTACTGCTCTTCCGTGAGCACTTCCATGTACTCGAGCGGGGTCGTGCCCGGATCGGTGACGATGTACTTCTGGAAGTAGACGACCTGCTGCAGATTCGACGACTTCATGCCGAGCAGGATGCCGAGACGGCTCGGCATGGTCTTGAAGAACCAGATGTGCGCGACCGGGCTGACCAGGTTGATGTGGCCCATGCGCTCGCGGCGAACGCGCGAATGGGTGACCAGCACGCCGCACTTCTCGCACACGATGCCTTTGTACTTCACCCCGGAATACTTGCCGCAGAAGCATTCCCAGTCCTTGGTGGGGCCGAAGATCTTCTCGCAGAACAGACCGTCGCGCTCCGCCTTGTAGTTGCGGTAGTTGATGGTCTCGGGCCGCTTCACCTCGCCCTGCGACCAGGAGCGGATGACTTCCGGCGAGGCGAGCCGGATCGAGACCGCGTTGTAGTCCGGGCTCTGCAGGTTGGTCTGTTCGGCGGCGATGTCGATCATCGGGGAAGCCCTCTGGTCACGCGTGGCGAAAACTGGTCAGAATGCAGAAAGCAGATTGCAGGCGGCGTCAGTTCTCGGTCGACAGGTCGGTTTCCCCGTCGGTGCTGAGATCGCCCTTCTCGGCGACCATCTCCTGGTCCATGCCGAGATCTTCCGGCTTGGCGGTCGGGGCGCCGAAGTCGAGGGTGGCCGGCGAATCGCCGAAGGCCATATCCTCGGGACGGTGCAGTCGGATATCGAGTCCGAGGCCGCGGATCTCGTTCATCAGCACTTCGAAGGCCATCGGTGTGCCGTAGGTCAGCGAGCCATCGCCCTTGACCATGGATTCGTAGATCCGGGTACGGCCGTCGACGTCGTCCGACTTGACCGTGAGGATCTCCTGCAGGACGTGCGAAGCGCCGTAGGCCTCGAGCGCCCACACCTCCATTTCACCGAAGCGCTGGCCGCCGAAGCGGGCCTTGCCGCCGAGCGGCTGCTGGGTGATGAGCGAGTACGAACCGGTCGCGCGCGCGTGCAGCTTGTCCTCCACCAGGTGGTGGAGCTTGAGCATGTACATCACGCCGACGGTGGTCTTCTGGTCCAGACGCAGACCGGTGCGGCCGTCATAGAGGTGGGTCTTCCCGGTCTCCGGCAGGCCGGCC
The DNA here is from genome assembly GCA_964654285.1 of uncultured Candidatus Kuenenia sp. Lineage (GTDB taxonomy): Bacteria > Planctomycetota > UBA11346 > UBA11346 > UBA11346 > BJHQ01. Next base: position 54,150 of record CAZZJC010000036.1, on the reverse strand, counting down.
CTCTTCGGCATCGCGCCGGTCTCGGCCTCGGTGGCGCCTTCGAACACCGGGGTTACGCACTGGACGCCAAGGGTCAGCGCGGCCCAGCCGAGATGGGTCTCGAGCACCTGGCCGACGTTCATGCGCGAGGGCACGCCGAGCGGGTTCAGGCAGATGTCCACCGTGCGGCCGTTGGGCAGGAAGGGCATGTCCTCTTCCGGCACGATGACCGAGATCACGCCCTTGTTGCCATGGCGGCCGGCCATCTTGTCGCCGACTTTCAGTGTCAGCTTGCGCGCGACGAAGACCTTGACCATCTCGAGCACGCCGGTCGGCAGATCGTCGCCACGCTTGGTGTTGACGATCTCCTTCTCGCAGTCGGACTTGAGGATGTCGATCTTGGGATCGAAGTCGTCGTAGATGGCGCGCGCGCGCCGGCGCTTGGAACCGACGAAGTTGAGCGCGGTGACCGGCAGTTCCTTATTGAGCTTGAGCACCTCTTCATCGCTCATCGACGGGTTGTAGTCGACGACCTCGCCGGTCTCGATGTTGACCACGTTGGCGCCGGCGACTTCCCAGATCTGGTTGAACTTTTCGCGCACGACCAGGGCGATCTGGCCGGCGAAGCGGTCCTCAATCGCCTTGATGCGCGCCTGCTCTTCCTTCTTGTCCTTCTCGGTGAGGGCGGCCCGGCGCTGGAAGCGCTTGACCCCGACCACGACGCCGCGGATGCCGGGCTTCATCACCAGCGAGTCGTCGCGCACGTCCTCGCCAGCGCGGCCGAAGATGGCGTGCAGCAGCTTCTCTTCCGGCGACAGTTCGGACTTGTTCTTGGGCGTGACCTTGCCGACCAGCACGTCGCCCGGCTTGACCAGGGTGCCGACGCGGACGAAGCCGCGCTCGTCGAGGTTGCGCAGGGCTTCTTCGCTGCGGCCGGGGATCTCGCGGGTGAACTCCTCCTTGCCCAGCTTGGTCTCGCGGATCTCGACCTTGAACTCCTCGATGTGGATCGAGGTGAAGCGGTCTTCCGCGAGCAGGCGCTCGTTGACGACGATCGCGTCCTCGAAGTTGTAGCCGTCGAAGGGCATGAACGCGACCAGGATGTTGCGGCCGAGAGCCAGCTCGCCCTCCTTGGTGCCGCCGCCATCGGCGATGATCTGGCCCTTGGCGACGGTGTCGCCGAGCTTGACGATCGGCGATTGGTTCAGGCACGTGCGCTCGTTGAGGCCGTGGTACTTGCGCATCTCGTAGAGATGACCCTTGCCGTCGGCATCGGTGATGGTGATGCGCTTGGCGTCGACCTCGGTCACGGTGCCGGCATGGTCGCTCATCACGACCATCGAACTCGACTTCGGAACCTCGCGTTCCATGCCGGTGGCGATGATCGCCGGATCGGTGATCAGCAGGGGTACCGCCTGGCGCATCATGTTCGCACCCATGAGGGCGCGGTTGGCGTCGTCGTGCTCGAGGAAGGGGATGAGCGCGGCGGAGACGCCGATCATCTGCTTCGGCGACACGTCAGCGAAGTCGACCTCGCTGGCCGGAACCTCGGTGAACTGGCCCTGATGCCGGACCTGGGCGATCTCGGAGACGATCTTGCCGTTCTTGTCGAGTTCGAGCGTCGCCTGGGCGATCTTCGCATCGGCCTCTTCATCCGCCATGAGGTAGACGATCTCATCGCTGACCTTGGCGTTGGCGACCTTGCGGTAGGGCGTGACCAGGAAGCCGTATTCGTTCACCGCCGAGTAGATGGCGAGCGAGACGATGAGGCCGATGTTGGCGCCTTCCGGGGTCTCGATCGGGCAGATGCGGCCGTAGTGGCTGGTGTGCACGTCTCGCACTTCGAAACCGGCGCGCTTGCGGTTCAAGCCGCCGGGTCCGAGGGCGGACAGCCGGCGCTCGTGCGTGAGCTGCGAGAGCAGGTTCGACTGATCGACGACCTGCGACAGTTCGCCGCGCTGGAAGAAGTTCTGGATCGCGCTGTCGACGGCCTGGTTGTTGAACAGGTTGCGCGGCGCCAGGGCCGCGGCGACGTCTTCCTGCTGCAGGTCGCGCGAGAGCTTTTCCTTCACCGCGCGGCGCAGCTTCAGCATCGCGGCGCGCAGTTCATCGCTGAGCAGATCGGCGATCGGACGCACGCGACGGTTGCCCAGGTGGTCGATGTCGTCGACTTCGCCGGCGGCGGCGTTGGAGCGGATCAGGGTGAGCAGGTACTGGAGCGCCGAGCGGTAGTCCTCGATCGTCATCACCCGGCTGTCGCCTTCGGTCTTCAGCTTCCGGTTGATGCGGAAGCGGCCGACCGAACCGAGGTTGTAGCGCTGTTCGTTGAGGAAGCGGTCGGTGAAGAACTCGCGGACCTTCGCCTCGTCGGTCGGGTTGCCCGGACGCAGACGGCGGTAGATGCGCAGCAGCGCTTCCTTGTGGCTCTGCGCCTCGTCTTCGCGCAGGGTGTTGAGCAGGATGTCATCGGGCTTGACCGGCAGATCGCTGCCGACGTAGCCGGTGATGATCGACAGCTTCTCGACCCCGAGATCCTTGAGGTTGTTGAACTGGCCTTCAGTGAGCTGCTCGCAGGCCTTGGCGAGGATCTCGCCATCGGCCTTGTTGATCACGTCGTCGGCGAGGATCCCGTTGATCGCCTTGTCCTTGGCGGTCTTGGACGACAGGGCGACATCTTCGGTGGTGAAGAAGGTCTTGATGATGGCGGCGGTGGTGCCGTGCTCTTCCGACATGGCGCGCAGGAAGCAGGTCGCGACGACCTTGGCGCTCTTGTCGATCTTGATCTGGAGCAGATCCTTGGAGGTCTGCTCGAGCTGGATCCACGATCCGCGCTCAGGGATGATGCGGCAGGAATAGTTGCGCCGGCCGGTGGTGCCGGTCTCGGACGAGAAATCGACGCCGGGCGAACGCTGGATCTGGGTGACGATCGTGCGCTCGGCGCCATTGACGATGAATTCGCCGCCGCCGATGCGGATCGGGAAATAGCCGATATGGACATCCTCTTCGAGGACATCCTTGAAGGTGGGATGGTTGCGACCCTCGACGCGGATCTTGAGCTTGATCCCGCGCTGGTAGGTCAGGCCGAGATCGCGGCACTCGTCGAGCGTATGCTGCGGGTTCGAGAACGAGTAGCCATGGTAGGTGACCACGACCTGATCGTCGTACCCGGTGATCGGGAAATACTCGCGCAGGATCGCCTCAAGCCCCTTGTGGGCCGGACGTTGCTCGGGCGCCGCGTCAGAGTCGAGGAACTCGTCATAGCTCTTCGACTGGAGGTTCACCAGGCTGGGGACCGGAATGACTTCCTTGGTCTTGCCGAAGTGCACGATCTGCATGTGGGCTCCACGGCTGACAATCCACCGTTCCGGATCAGGGGACTCCGGGGCGGGAAAGGGCAGCTAGGTCGAAAGGGGACGGAAGGTTAGAAGGCTGAATCGGACTGACAAGCACATACGTCCGGTCCCCTGTACCCCCTGTCCAGCCCGATGGGCTGGACGGGAAAGGGCCAGAGGGGACTGGACGGATGCGGACATGATCGGATCGCGGCCGGGGCGGCCGCGAGGAATCACATGCCCTCGATCTTGAACTTGGCGCCGGCGGCTTCGAGCTTCTTGCCGAGTTCGTCGGCGGCGGCCTTGTCGAGGTTCTCCTTGACCGGCTTCGGAGCGCCTTCGACCAGCGCCTTGGACTCGCCCAGGCCGAGGCCGGTGGCCTCGCGGACGGCCTTGATCGCACCCATCTTGTTGGCCGAGCCATCGACGAGGATGACGCGGAACGAGGTCGGGGCCTCCTCGGCGGCGGCCGCGGGAGCGGCAGGACCGGCAGCGGCGACGGCGGGGCCGGCGAGCGCGGCATCGGAGACGTTGAGGGCGCCCTTGAGGGCGGTGACGAGCTCGACGAGCTCGACCACCGACAGTGCCTTCACGGCATCGACGATGGAATTGATTTTGGCGTTGTCGCTCATGGTGACTTTCCTGGGAAATTGGCGAGGCGGACTGACCGCTGTGCCGGTTGGATAGGGATGAAGAGGCTGCAGGAACCTGCGCGGCTAGGCCGGCTTTTCCTCGGACTTGACCTTGATGATGCGCAGAAGCTCCTGCGGCTTGGCCGAGACCATGCGCACCAGCTGGGCCAGGGGCGCCTGGAGGGTGCGGACGACCATCGCGCTGGCCTGGGCCCGGGTGGGCAGGTCGACGAGACCGACCGCCTGCTTGGCGTTGATGGCCCGTCCTTCGAGGATCGCGCCCTTGAGCGTGATCTTCTCTTCCTTGACCAGATCGTTGACCAGCTTGGCGACCGTGGCGACGTCTTCACCCGTGGTGATGACGCCGATCGGCCCGCGCGCGGGGATGACCTTGTTCGTGCCCTCGGGCAGGACGCGATAGAGCACCGAGGCCTTGGCGACCTTGAGCTTGCCCCCGAGCTTGCGCAGCGCGGTGCGCAGCGCGAGCGCGTCGGCGCTCTTGAGTTTCGATGCATCGATGAGGATCAGCGAGTTGGCCTTTTCGACCACCTTCTTGATCTCTCCCAGCATCAGCGTGTTGATGAAGCTTGGCATGTGTGGCTCCCCTTCCTCAGGCCTTCTCGGCGGTGAATGCGATCTTCACGCCGGGGCCCATGGTGCTGGAGATGGTCACATTCTTGACGAACTCGCCCTTGACCGAGGACGGGCGATGTTCGGCGATGTGGGTCAGGAAGGCGGTGGCGTTCTCGACCAGCGCCTTCTGGTCGAACTTCACCGTGCCGATGCGCAGATGGACGTTGCCGGCTGCGTCGGTGCGGTATTCGACCTTGCCGGTCTTGAATTCCTTGACCGCGGTCGCGACATCGTCGGTGACGCTGCCGGCCTTGGGCGAGGGCATCAGACCGCGGGGGCCGAGAACCTTGCCGAGGCGGCCGACCAGACGCATCATCTTCGGCGTGGCGATCGCCACGTCGAAATCGATGAATCCACCTTCGACCTCCTTGACCACGTCTTCGCCGCCGGCCTTGACCGCACCGGCCGCGAGCGCGGCCTGGACCTTGTCGCCGTCATCGACGAACACGATCACGCGGACGTTTCGCCCGGTGCCGTGCGGCAGCGAGATCGACCCGCGGAACTGCTGGTCGGCCTTCTTGGTATCGAGATTGAGATGCACCGAGAGGTCAACGCTCTCGGTGAACTTGGTGGGCTTGAGCCCGGCCAGCTTGGCGACCAGGGCGACGGCCTCGGGAATCGGTTTCGGGGCCGAGAGGTCGCCGACCTTGGCGGCCTCCTCGGACAGCGCGCGGTAGCGCTTGCTGCGTTGTGCCATGTGCTCCTCCGTGGTTCGAGCGACCGGCGAAAGCGCGGTCTCCCACTGGGTGGTTGGTGACGATCAGTCGACGATCTTGATGCCCATCGAACGCGCCGTGCCGGCGACCGAGCGGGATGCCGCTTCGAGCGACGCGGCGGTCATCTCGCTGATCTTCTTCTCGGCGATCGCCTTGACCTGGGCCTTGGTGATCTTGCCGACTTCGGTCAGCGGCCCGGCGTTGCCGGCGCCTTTCTCGATCCCCGCGGCCTTGCGCAGCTGGGCGCTGACCGGCGGCTGCTTGAGGATGAAGGTGAAGGTCTTGTCTTTGTAGACCGAGATGACGACCGGGATGATCTCGCCCTTGAGCTTCGCGGTCGCATCATTGAACTGCTTGACGAAGGCGCCGATGTTGACGCCCTTCGCGCCGAGCGCTGGGCCAACCGGGGGCGCCGGCGTGGCGCCGCCGCCAGGGATGACCAGATTGATGGTACCGACGACTTCCTTGGCCTTGGCCATGATCAGACTCGCGCAGGTGGGCTGGTGGCTTCAACAGGGGGGACGGAGTGTAGGCGACGCACGAAAATGCAAAGGGTTTTTCGCCCGACCGGGCTTCGCAGGGCAAACACCTGGATTTTCCAGGCTAAACGGCGTTCTCGACCTGCCAGACCTCGAGCCAGACCGGAGTCTGGCGACCGAAGACGGTGATCGAGACCTTGATCTCGCCCTTGAGCGCATTGACCTCGGTGACGACGCCTTCCATGCCTGCGAAGGTGCCCTCCTTGACCTTGACCCGGTCATCGAGCTTGTAGGGCATCTGCACCAGTTCGCGGCGCTGTTCGTCGGCCGAAGGCGCGGTGGCGATGCGGATGATCCGCTCGGCCTCGTCCTTGGTCAGGGGGTCCGGATTGCGCGGATCGGCGCCAAGGAATCCGGTCACGCCATCGATATCGTTGATCGCCTCGATGACGTTGTTGTCGATCTCCATCTCGACGTAGATATAGCCGGGATAGAGCTTGCGCTCGGTCGAGATCTTCTTTCCGCGCTTGACCTCGGTGACCCGCTCGGCGGGGATCAGCATCTGGCCGACCTTGGTCTCCAGCTTGCGGGCCTTGAGTTCGATCTGGATCAGGTCGCGGCAGGCGTTTTCGCGCCCCGACACCGCCTTGAGGACGTACCAGCGCATCAGAGCCAACCTCCCATCGTCTTGACCCCTTCGACCAGGAGGGCGAAAAGGGCGGAATTGACAAGGAAAATGAGACCGGCGACCACGACGATGACGATGGCGATGATGAAGGTGTTGCGGACCAGGTTCTTGGTCGGCCATTCGACCTTGAGCATCTCCTGCTCGACCTCGATCAGGAAGTCGACCGAGGCCGGCTTGAATCCGACGGCGACCAGGGCGAATACGACCACGGCCAGGGCCGCCAGGGAATAGAAGATCCCGCGCAGCAGAATGGGCAGCTTCGGGTCACCCAGGTAGTTGAAGATGTCGGCCCGTGCTGCATTCCAGCCGATGTCGGTCGCGATCACCGCCGCGACGATGAAACAGACGATCCGGATGACCCGTCCCTCTGGCCATTTGTACATCGTTGAACCCGTTTGTTTGGAGTTGGGAAAGGTGAATACGGCAATGAGGCGTTGGGCAAATTAGCACGGGAGGAGGGATTTGAACCCCCGACCGGTGGATTTGGAATCCACTGCTCTACCAGCTGAGCTACCCCCGTATGGGTGGCGATGCCGGGCCATCGCCGTTAAAAAAACGATCACCGGTATCCCGACTGGCGCGGGGATCCCAGGCATGAAATCGCCTACTTGCGCTTCTTTTCCTTGTGCGCGGTGTGCTTGCGTTCCTTGATGCAGAACTTCTTGAGGTCGAGCTTCTGGGTGGTCTTCGACCGGCTGGTGTGGTAGTTCACGCTGCCGCAGTCGGCGCAGACCAGCATCAAATGCTCACGTTTGTCTTTGGCCATGGCGATGATCTTTCGTAGTTATCGGAAAAAGCAGAGAAAAAGGCCGGACCGTTCTGGGAGACCCCAGATCCGATCCGGCCCCGGGTCGCATCACTCAAGGATCTTGGTGACGACGCCGGATCCGACGGTGTGGCCGCCTTCGCGGATGGCGAAGCGGAGCTTCTCTTCCATCGCGATCTTGTTGATCAGCTCGACGGTGATCTTGACGTTGTCGCCCGGCATCACGATTTCCTTGTCAGCCGGCAGGGTGATCGAGCCGGTGACGTCGGTGGTGCGGCAGTAGAACTGCGGGCGGTAGCCGTTCTGGAAGGGCGTCTTGCGACCGCCTTCCTCGGCCTTGAGGATGTAGACCTCGGCCTCGAACTTCTTGTGGGTCTTCACGGTCTTCGGCTTGACGATGACCATGCCGCGCTCGATCTGCTCCTTCTCGATGCCGCGCAGGAGGACGCCGCAGTTGTCGCCGGCGATGGTCTCTTCCATCTCCTTGCGGAACATCTCGATACCGGTGGCGGTGGACTGGAGCGGCTCGTCGCGCAGGCCGACGATCTCGACCGGCTCGCCGATCTTGAGCTTGCCGCGCTCGACGCGACCGGTGGCGACGGTGCCGCGGCCGGAGATCGAGAACACGTCTTCGACCGACATCAGGAACGGCTTGTCTTCCTCACGCAGCGGATCCGGGATGAAGCTGTCGAGGGCGGCAAGGAGGTCGATGATCGGCTTGGCCTCGGGCGACTTCGCGTCCTTGGTCTCCTTGGCCAGGTCGGACCGACCGCGCACGATCGGGGTCTTGTCGCCAGGGAAGCCGTACTTCTTGAGCAGGTCGCGGATCTCCTCCTCGACGAGGTCGAGCAGGTCCTTGTCGTCGACGAGGTCGACCTTGTTCAGGAAGACCACGATGTGGTTCACACCCACCTGGCGGGCGAGGAGGACGTGCTCCTTGGTCTGGGGCATCGGGCCGTCGCCGGCGGACACGACCAGGATCGCGCCGTCCATCTGGGCCGCGCCGGTGATCATGTTCTTGATGAAATCGGCGTGTCCCGGGCAGTCGACGTGCGCGTAGTGGCGCTTCTCGGTCGAGTATTCGACGTGCGAGGCCGCGATGGTCACGGTCTTGTTGGCGTCGCGGACGGTGCCGCCCTTGGTGATCTCCGCGTAGCTGCGCGGCGGGGTCGCCTTGGGGTCGATGAGCGAACACACATGCACCAGCGCAGCGGTGAGCGTGCTCTTGCCATGGTCGATGTGACCGATGGTGCCCACGTTCACATGCGGCTTGTTGCGGTTGAACTTGTCTTTGGCCATGTTGGTTCCTCTAGACGTGATCGGTCGTGGACCGACCGGGTGCGGGGATTGAACCCCGGGGGGGTGGGTGAGTGGAGCTACCTTCGGGATTTGAACCCGAGACCTCGTCCTTACCAAGGACGCGCTCTACCAGCTGAGCTAAGGCAGCACCTGAGAGTTTCCTGGAGCGGGTGATGGGAATCGAACCCACGTATTCAGCTTGGAAGGCTGCTGCTCTACCATTGAGCTACACCCGCGTGCGAATGGGCAGGGAAGGATTCGAACCTTCGAAGGCGTGAGCCAGCAGATTTACAGTCTGCCCCGTTTGGCCACTTCGGTACCTACCCAGGCGGGTCCGATCCAGGAGAATGCTGATTTTTAAAGAACGACAGCAGCGACGGCAGCTAGCAAGCGGCGGAACCACAGGGTGGAGCCACCTGCCGGACTCGAACCGGCGACCCACGGTTTACAAAACCGTAGCTCTACCAGCTGAGCTAAGGTGGCGAAAACCCCGGCCTTCCCGGAGAAAGGACGGACAGGCTAGAAAGCGTCCCAAGGGTGTCAAGCCTGGGACGGCGGCGCGAACGGAGAAAACGATGGTCATGGCAACCCGGCGAGTCGCCCGATCGGCGGCAACACCCCGACCAGCGGACGCAGGTAGGGGAGCAAGGATCCGGCGACCACATCGTTGCCGGCCGGGGTCAGCCAGTCGCGCGGCATCGGCCGGGTGTCCTTGGCGACGGTGGCGAGCGGCGTGATGAAGGTCTCGATGCGGTAGTCTGCGCCGGGCAGGCGGCGGAAGGCGACCGATCCGCTCGTCGTCCCGGCCAAAGCGGCTGCGACCGCTGCCTCGCCAGCCTGGCGCGCCTCGGCAGCGTCGGTCGGACTGACCACGCCGGGGAAGCAGCGCTGGAGATAGCCGAAGGTGTCGGCCCGGATGCGATGCTTGCGTTCAGGCATGGCGGCGGCGAGGTGCTTCTTGAGCCTGTCCGCGAGGGCATCGCCGAGCGCGCCCGAGCCGGAAAGCTGGACATTGCCGTGGCTGTCGACTTCGCCGAGATCGATGATGGCCTTGCCGCCGGGGCCGTGGATGCCTTCGGACACGGCGATGACGCAGCGGCCGAGCCGGCGGTAGACCGCTTCGACATCGCGGCAGAAGCCGTCGAGCGAGAAATCCGCCTCGGGGCAGTAGATCAGGTGCGGGCCGTCGTCGGGGAAGATGCGGGCGAGCGCGCTGGCGGCGGTCAGCCAGCCGGCGTTGCGGCCCATGACCACGTTGATCTTGATGCCGCCGAGCGAACGGTTGTCGAGGTTGTCGCCGATGAACGCCTGGGCGACGAAGCGGGCAGCGGAGCCATAGCCGGGGCAGTGGTCGGTGACGCGGAGGTCGTTGTCGATCGTCTTCGGGCAGTGGAAGCAGGCGAGCGGGTAGCCGGCCGCGACCGCCATCTCGTGCACGATGTGGGTGGTCTCGGCGGTGTCGTTGCCGCCGATGTAGAAGAACGCGCTGACGCCGAGCTCCTGGAAGCGGGCGAGGATGCGCTTGCAGTCCTCGGCCGAGGCCTTGCGTCGCACGGATCTGAGCGCCGACGACGGCGTCTGCGCGACCAGTTCGAGGTTTTCCGCGGATTCCTTGCTGAAATCCAGAAAATCATTGTCGATGATGCCCTGGATGCCGCGCACCGCGCCAAGCACGCGCGGGAATATGCGCCGCTCGCGCAGCGCCGTGTTGACGACTCCGACCAGGGTCTGGTTGATGACGGCGGTTGGGCCGCCGGACTGGCCGACGATGAGGGTACCGGGATTGGGCATGGCTTCCTGCGGAGGCGCGGATGCTGCTAAGCTATGCCGCGAGAGCAATCCCAAGTCGGTCCAGGAATCCGCCGCTCCCGACCGGGCGGATCAATCGATGGCGAGCAGCACGCTTGCGGCCTTGATCAGAGCGGGGATGGCGCTGCCGGAGGCGACCTCGACCGCCACCTCGCGGTTGACCGGACCCGCCTTGGTTGCGGTGAAGGTCCGGGAAAGACGTTGCGGGCGCTGATTTTCATGAGCATCCTTCAGACTGCTCACGGGGGAGCGCCGAAGGCGCGTTACGGGGGCGGGCAGCCCCCGGACAAACAAGAACTTGGGACGGCGAAGCCGACTCTTCCGGCGCAGCCGGAACCCCGCGCAGCGGGGAAGTTCTTTGGAAGTCCTCCGGCTGGCGGGCTGGTTCGTCCGCTCCGCCGCGGCTCGCGAGTGCGACCGCCTTGAACAGTCCGACCACCGGGCGGCCGACCTCCAGGCCCAACTGCGCCACCGCCCGCGCGCTGACCTCGGTCAGCAGGGGCTGCCCGACGTCGATGGTCACCAGGACGCGGTCGCCGACGTCGACCAGGGAGTTGATGCGGCCGGGCAACTGGTTCTGGAGCGAGATCCCTGGCACCGCTGCCAGCGCCAGGGCGATGTCCTCGGGACGCAGCAGCAGGTCGATGCTGGTGCCGGGTTGCTCGCTGCGCAGAGCGCAGGCGACTTGCGGGCCGCCGACGAGTTCCACCTGGGTCAGGCCTTCGGCGGGTTCATGGCGCAGCACCTGGCCGCGCAGGACGTTGACCAGGCCAGCCGCGTGCAGGCGGGACACCAGGCGCGGATCCTTCGCCAGGTCGACCAGGCTGCCCTGGGCCATGATGGCGCCGCGGTCGATGAGCAGCAGGTGGTCGCAGACGTGCAGCAGTTCGCCCAGGTCGTGGCCGACGTACAGGATCGGGATGGCGAAGTGCTCGCGCACCCGCCGCAGGTAGGGCAGGATCTGCCGTTTGAGCGCCTGATCGAGCGCGGCGAGCGGTTCGTCCAGCAGGAGCAGACGCGGCGAACACAGCAGCGCCCGGCCGAGCGCGACGCGCTGGCGCTCGCCGCCCGACAACGTGCGCGGCCGGCGATCACGCAGGTGGCCGATGTCGAGCAGACGCACCACGTCGGCAAACGCGATGCGACGGTCACGCTCGCGGTGGACAGCCATCGGCACCAGCCGCTCACCGTAGCGCAGATTGCCCTCAACGTTCAGGTGCGGAAGCAGATGCCCATGCTGGAAGACGACGCCGATCCGGCGGCGATGCGTCGGCACATGGATGCCGGCGGCGGCATCGTCGAGCACGATCCCGTCCAGCACCACCCGCCCGCGATCGGGCCGCACCAGCCCGCAGATGAGGTGCAGGAGGCTGGATTTGCCCGCACCAGACGGACCGAAGATGTCGGTGGCGGGCTGGTCCAGCCGCACCTGCGCCGCGAGGGTGAACGACGCGCGACGCACGCTCGCTTCGATGTCCAATATCATAAGGAACCCACACGATTCCCGAGTTTACGCACCAGCCATTCGCTGCCGACCAGGGCGAGCACCGACACCGCCAGCGACAGGCCGACCAGGCGCCAGACCGCCGCATCGCCGTCCGGCATCTGGGTGAAGGAATAGATCGCCACCGGCAGGGTGCGGCTCTCGCCCGGGATGTTGCCGGCGAGGGTGATGGTCGCGCCGAACTCGCCCAGGCAGCGCGCGAAGGCGAGTACCAGGCCGGCGAGGATGCCAGGCGCGGCGAGCGGCAGGGTCACCGTCGCGGCCACGCGCCAGGGCGCGGCACCGCAGGTGGCGGCGGCACGTTCCAGATCGCGGTCCTGGAGTTCGATCGCCAACCGCACCGCCCGCACCAGGAGCGGCAGCGCCATCACCACCGCCGCGACCACGGCGCCCTTCCAGTCGAAGACGAAGCACCAGCCGAACCAGTCAGCGAGGATGCGGCCGAGCGGAGAATGCCGGCCGAGTGCGATCAGCAGCAGCCAGCCGGTCACCACCGGCGGCAGCACCAGCGGCAGATGCACCAGTGCGTCGAGGCATGTTTTCCCTGGGAATCGGCAGCGCGCGAGGATCCAGCCCAGGAGGATTCCAGGCCCCGCCATGACCAGCAGGGCGCAGGCGGCGACGCGCAGGCTGAGCCCGACGATCTGCCATTCCTCGGTGGTCAGCATCAGGGGGATGGCCTTGCCGGTGCCGTCGCGGCGGGCGCGAGCACGGTGAATCCCAGGCGTTCATAGACCGGCTTGGCCTCGGGCCCGGTCAGGAAGGCGAGGAACGCGCGTGCCTCGGCACCCGCATGGGCCGTGGCGGCGAAGGGATAGCGCACCGGCGGGTGCAGGTCGGCGGTAATCGTCGCGATGATCTCGACCTTGGCGGATGATGTCGCATCCGTGGCGTAGACCACGCCGGCATCGACCTCTCCCGTCTCGACCAGACGCAAAGCGGCACGGACATCGGCGGCTGGGGCCAGACGCTTTTCCAGCCACGGCCACCAGCCGAGCTTGGTGAAGACTTCTTTTGCGTAGATACCCACCGGCACATTGCTTGGATCACCGACCGCCAGGCGCCCGCTGAACGCCTTTTCGGCGGGGAAATCCGGCTCGACCTTGAACGGGAAGCCCTTGCCCACCGGCGCGATCAGCACCAGGGCGTTGCCAAGCAGGTCGATCCGGCTGACGGTGTCGATCTGCCTGCGCTCGACCAGGTAATCCATCCAGCGCGCATCGGCCGAAATGAAGAGGTCGGCTGGCGCGCCGTTATCGATCTGCTTCGCGAGCGTCGACGACGAGGCGAACGACAGAGCGATCTTCACCCCGGTCTTCGCCGCATAGACCTTGGCAAGTTCCGTGACCGCCCTGGTCAGGCTGGCGGCGGCGAAGACCTTGGGCGATTCGCCGGCCGGCAGCCCGAGCGCGAAGACGGCGAGCAGCCAGGAGATGCGCATGATTCCACCTCAAACACGGGGATGCCGCAACGCGGCCAGGACACGCTCGACCGCCTCGGGCCCCGCCTCGCTGCCGCGGGCGCGCAGGAACTGCCGCACCGCACCGCGACCGCTCTGCTCACCGAGGAGAAGCTCGCGCGCGGCCCCGACCAGGCCGGGATCGAAAGGTTCATAGGTGCGCGGATCCTTGCCCAATCCATCGACATGCAGGCCGCTGGCCACGCGCCAGATCGCCGCACCCACCACCGGCGCATGGGCGGGGATGGGGCGGCCAAGTCCACGGGCGGCCTGACGGCACAGGCGGGGCAGGGCGGCGAGGTCGTAGCCGCGGCCGGCATGGAGTACGAGCCAAGCGCAGAGCCCCTCGGTGCGCGCCGTGCCGGCGCGTTCGCCGCCACCGAGCAGGCAGCCGTCGGTCCAGTCGGCGCCGGCCTCGAGCGCCGCGATCGCGTTGCCGCTGGCGAGACCGAAGTCGTCATGGCAATGCACGCCGATCGGGCCGCCGAAGGCCTGCCGGGCGAGCTTCACCAGGATGGCGAGCTTGCCTGGAGAAGCAGCCGCAACCGTGTCGGCGATCCGCAACCGGTCGAAGCCGGCCTCGCGCGCCCGCCGGCATGCCGCGACGAGCACCGGCGGTTCGGCGCGGGTGGCGTCTTCAAGGCCGAGGGCGATCGCGCGGGCGCCGGCTCCGCGCGCGGATGCAGCCGCACGCGGGATCTGCTCCATCAGCCATGCACTGTCCCTGCCCAGCCGGCGTTCGAGATGGATCCGGCTCACCGGCAAGGATGCATGCACGACATCAGCGCCGCAGGCTGCGCCCAGGGCGAGATCAGCCGGCAGGCCGCGGCACCACACGGAAAGGCGTAATCCAGGAGCGATCCGACGCGCAGCGCGCACCAGCCCGGCGAGATCGCGGTCGCGGGCGGCGCAGCCGATCTCGGCTTCTTCAACGCCGACCTCGGCCAGGCCGCGCAGGATGGCGAGCTGGCACCGCCGGGTCAGGCGGGCGGCGGGCGACTGGGCGCCTTCGCGCAGGGTGGCGTCGAGGAGGAACATGTGGGGAATGCTTTAATGCTGGAATAATCGATGTGATCAGGGGACGAGGTGGGCTGCGGCGGGGCGGCCTTCGGCGAGGGCGTCGAGGATCTCGTCGGCGGTGTCCTCGGTGACCTTGCGGTACCACCAGCCTTCGGGGTAGACGATCAGGACCGGTCCCTGGTCGCACATCTTCAGGCAGCCGGTGTTGGAGACGAGCACGTTGTCGATGCCGCGTTCTTCCACGCCTTCTTGCAGGTATTGGATGAGCGACGGCGCATCGCGCCGGGTGCAGGTGCCGTTCGGTTCGCCGACGACGCGCGAACTGGAGCAGAGCAGGAGGTGGTGTTTGGGTTTGGGCATGGGAGGTTCCTCGGAGTGATTCGGGTGGGGTCTGGGGAGGGGCGACTCGCGCAGGCGCGGGGGACAATGGCGTCAGCCATCCCGCGCCGGAGCGACCAAGCCCCTCCCCAGGAGAAAGCTATGCGCAGCCTTTGGCATTCCCGCCGCAGCCGTCGCCGCAGCGGAAGGCCTTGGCGAGCTTGCGGATCTCGCCGCCGGCGAAGGCCTTGGGCACGAGGTCCTCGACCAGGCCCTCGGTCTCGAAGACGCGCAGGCCGCTGGCGCGCAGGATCTCGGTGGGCGAGGGGCCGATGCCGCCGACGAGCAGGGCGCGGCAGTCCTCCAAGAGATCCGCGAGATCGTGCCAGCGCGCGGCGCCGGTCCCGGCCTCCGGCGTCTGGCGCACGCCGACCTGGACGAAATCGCCGGATTCATTCCGGGCGAA
The DNA here is from genome assembly GCA_964654285.1 of uncultured Candidatus Kuenenia sp. Classification (GTDB taxonomy): domain Bacteria; phylum Planctomycetota; class UBA11346; order UBA11346; family UBA11346; genus BJHQ01. The sequence goes on along the minus strand of CAZZJC010000036.1, from coordinate 39,050 downwards.
AATGAGCAGCTCGGTCGCCTCTCCCAGGTGCTGGTTGACGAACATGCCTTCCTGCGAGGCGACCGCGATGCGATCGCGTCCGGGCCGGGCGGCGCTGGCGTGGCGTTCGAGCACGGTGAACTGGACTGCGCCCATCGGCGAGCCGATGCGGCCGACGGCATCAGCGCGGCAGCGGGCGCAGTGCTCCATCTGCGGCAGGTGCGCGGCGGCGGCCGCGCGGGCGGCGGTCATCTCCTCCACCGTCGGCTCCGGCACATCCGAAAACTCCGACCCCGCAACCGGCACCAGGGCCATGCAGTTGTGGATGGTCGCGCCAAGTGCCTTGCAGGTTGCCGCGATCGCGCCGGTATGCTGATCGTTGATGCCGGGCACGACGATGGTGTTGATCTTCACCGCGACGCCACGCGCGGCCAGACGGGCGATGCCTTCGCGTTGGCGCACCCACAGGAGTTCGGCGGCGGCGCGCCCACGGAACACGGTCTTTCCATCACGGATCCAGGCATAGAGCCACTTGCCGATCTCGGGATCGACCGCGTTCACCGTCACCGTGACGTGGCTGACCCCGGCATCGGCCAGGGCGTCGGCATGCGCGGGCAGGGCGAGACCGTTGGTAGCGACGCACAGCGCCACGTCGGGATGGGCCGCGTGCACCAGGCGCATGGTCTCCAGGGTCGCGTCGGCGTTGGCGAGGGCGTCGCCCGGCCCGGCGATGCCGACCACGGTGGTGCTCGGATCGGCGGCGATCACTTCATCGGCGTAGCGTCCGGCCTGCCAGGGTTCGAGCACCGTGCTGGTGACGCCGGGCCGGCTTTCCGACACGCAGTCGTAGGCGCGGTTGCAGTAGTTGCACTGCACGTTGCACTTGGGCGCCACCGGCACGTGCATGCGGCTGTTGGTATGCTTCGCCTCGGCTGAGAAGCACGGATGGGCGGCGCTAGAGGTAAGCATATCCGACCTCGTTGTGGTCTTGCTGGTGGCTCAGGAGGGTGTTGGCGATCTCATCGAAAAGCCGCTGGGTGCCGCGATAGCCGAGATGGAGCATGCGCCCGGCGCCGATGCGGTCGTGGATGGGGAAGCCGACCCGCACGAGCGGGATGCCGAGCGCGCGTGCCGACGGATAGCACTTGCCCGGGCCGAGGATCAGATCGGGCATGAGCACACTCAGCCGCCCGGCGATGCGGTCATGGTCGGTGTCGTCGAGCACCTCGGCGCCGTAGATGCCCATCGCGGTCAGGGCGGCGGACAGACGCCCTCCGGTGGCTGCGCCGGTGGCGACCAGCGTCGGTGCAAGGCCGATCTCGGCGCAGAAACCGCAGAGCGCGGACGCGAGATCGGGATCGCCGACCACCGCGACGCGTTTCCCTGGAAAATACTTGTGACCGTCGACGTAGGCATCGATCAGGCGCCCGCGTTCGGCAAGCAGGCGATCGGGCAGCGGCGTTCCGGATTCCTCGGCCAGGGCAGCGAAGACCGCGTCTGAAGCGGCGATGCCGATCGGCAGGCCGAGGCGCCTGAGCGGCACCCGGAAGCGATCGAGCAGGATCTGACCGGGCCCGGGATCGAGCACCGCTCCAAGCTGGATGGTGCAGGCGGATCTGCCGGCGCGGGCGAGCGTGTCGAGCGCGACGCCACCGGCTGGGATCGGCGAGTATTCCGCCAGGCTCGGTCCATCGAGCGTGTCGCTGTAGTCCGGGAAGAGGATGGTCGGCAGGCCGAGCTGATCCACGACCTCGCGCAAGTGACGCAGATCCGCCGGCGACACGGGACCAGCGAGCAGATTGATCTGGCGCTGGCGTTCGCCGCCCTGCGCGACCTGGGCCAGCACCGCCGCCACCGTGTCGTGGAATCCGCGATGCTGGCAGCCCTTGAAGCTGGGCGTGGCGACGAACAGCGTCCTCGGGGCCGCCGTGTCGCGGGCGAGGTCGCGCAGCATGCCCGGGGTGTCCTCGCCGATCGTCTCGGCGAGGCAGGTGGTGCAGACGCCGATGACCTCGGGCCGGTACTGGCTTGCCAGGTTGGCGACCGCCTCGGTGAGGTTGCTCCTGCCGCCGAACACCGTGGTGCTCTCGCTGAACGAGGTCGACGCGACGTCCACCGGTTCGCGGAAGTGCGAGATCAGGTAGCGCCGGATGTAGGTGGCGCAGCCCTGCGAGCCATGCACCAGCGGCACGCAGCCGCGGATGCCGCGGAAGGCGAGCACCGCGCCGAGCGGCGCGCACACCCGGCAGGTGTTGGTGGCGGCGGGCCGCTGCGGCCTGGCGGCGGGGACCTCGCTGCCCGGCAGTGCGATCATGGCGCCACCTCGATCGCAGCGGAGGCGACAGGCAATTCAGCACGGTTGGCATGGCGCGCCCGACGCGGCACGAGTTTCCACACCGGGCTCATCACCGTGGCGTGGACCTCGCGCGCGAACGCGGCCATGCCCGCGAACCCGGCGAGGCCGATCTTGCGCTCGTGGTTGTGGTCGCAGAAGCCGATGCCCAGCTTGTAGGCGACCGGGCGTTCCTTCACCCCGCCGATGAACAGATCGACATCGCAACCCGCCAGCCAGCCGGCGAGTTCGAGCGGATTGGTGTCGTCGGCGAGGATGGTGCCGGCGTCGCACAGGCCCTTGAGGTGCTCGTAATCCTGCTGCGCCCCGGTCTGGGTGCCGGCCATCGCCACCCGCATGCCGAGCTGGCGCAGCGCCTGCACCAGCGAGAACGCCTTGAACGCGCCGCCGACGTAGAGCGCGGCGACCTTGCCCTTCAGATCGGTACGCAGGCGCGCGAGTTCGGGCAGCACCGCAGCGGTCTCCTCGCGCACCACCTGGCGCGTGCGCGCGAGCAGCGCGGGATCGGCGAAGTGGCGGGCGATCTGGTACAGCGCGTCGGCGCAGTCCTCGAGCCCGAAGAACGACACCTGGATGTAGGGGATGCCGTATTTCTCCTGCATCATCCTGGCGAGCGCGGTCATCGAGCCGGCGCACTGGACGACGTTGAGCGTGGCCCCGTGCGAGCGCCGGATCGCCTCGACCCGGCCGTCGCCGGTCATGGTCGCGACCACCTCGACGCCCATGCGTTCGAGGTAGCCCCTGATCGTCCAGATCTCGCCCGCGATGTTGAAGTCGCCGAGGATGTTGACCGAAACCTTGCCGATGCCCGTCGTGTCGCCGGTGCCGATGAGCTGCGCCAATGCCGCGCAGGCGGCGGAATAGCCCTGCTTCTTCGTGCCCCGGAAGCCTTCGCTCTGCACCGGGATGACCGGGATCGGGAATTCTGCGGTCGCGGTGCGACAGACCGCCTCGACATCGTCGCCGATCACCCCGGTCAGGCAGGTCGCATAGACGAAGGCGGCCTTGGGCTGGTGCTGGGTGATGAGTTCGCGCAGCGCGCGCAGGAGCTTCTTCTCGCCGCCGAAGATCACCTCGTTCTCGCGGATGTCGGTGTTGAATGAGAGCCGATGCAGTTGCGGCCCCGATGACAACGCACCCCGGATGTCCCAGGTGTAGGCGGCGCAGCCGACCGGCCCGTGCACCAGGTGGAGCGCATCCCCGATCGGATACAGCACCACCCGAGAACCGCAGAAGGTGCAGGCGCGCTGGGTCACCGAACCGGCGACGCTGGGGCGGTCGCAGGCGACCACCCGGGCACCGCCGGCCGTCACCACCTGGGATTGGCGCGCATCAAGCATGGACACCTCCAAGGTAGCGCCGGCTTCAGCCGGCAGTCGTGGGTGATCGTGCGACGGACGGGAGTCCGACGACCTGGCCGGCTGAAACCGGCCCTACATCACGAGTTCGAAGGCATGATCAGGGGCGTCGCGATCCTGCCGTTCCTGGATCGCGCTGATGATCTGGGTCGCGAGGCGCAGGCCGCCGGTGTAGCCGACGCTGGCGAAGTAGCTGTGGCCGACGCGGTCGAGGATGGGCCAGCCGAAGCGGACGAGCGGGATGTCCTCGGCGCGGCTGATGAACTTGCCATAGGTGGTGCCGATCATCAGGTCGACCGGACGGTTCTTGATCCACTGGTGCATCAGGAAGAGATCGCCGTGCTCCTTCACGTTGGCGTCCGGTACGCTGTCGGACAGGGTCGCCTTGATCCGCTCTTCGAAGGCCTGGCCGTGGCTGCCGGTCAGGACGTGCAGCGGCTTCATGTCCATGTCGCGGCAGAATTCGGTCAGCGCGATGACCTGGTCGGGATCGCCCCAGATCGCCACCGTCCTGCCGCCGAGGTACTGGTGCATGTCGCTGATCACGTCGACCAGCCGACCGCGCTCGTCTTCGATCTGCTGCGGCACGGCGGTCCCGCTCAGACGGGCCAGGGCCGAGACGAAACGGTCGGTCGCAGCGAGACCGATCGGCAGGTCGAGCACCTCATGCGGCACCTCGCACTGCCTGGTCAGCAGTTCGGCCGCGTCCTGCGAGGCCCAGCGGCCGAGCGCGAGGGTGTGGCGGGCGTCGCCCATGGCGCGGATCTGGGCGATCGTGGTGCCGCCCTTGGGATAGAAGCCGTGCTCGCCGGTGGCGGGTGCATCCAGCACGCTGCTGGTGTCGGGCAGCATGATCGTCGGCAGCTTGAAGCTGTCCGTGTAGCGGCGCAGTTCCGCCATGTCGGATGGTTCGACCCAGCCGGGGATGAGGTTCACCGCCTCGCTGCGCCGGCCGGTGCTGGCGGCGAGGTATTTGACGAAACCCTTCACCATGTTGGAAAAGCCGGTGACATGCGAGCCGACATAGCTCGGCGTGTTGGCGTGGACGATGACCTTGCCTTCAGGGATCCTGCCCTCGATCTGGCACTTGCCGATGATGGTCGGGATGTCGTCGCCGATGGTCTCGGACAGGCAGGTGGTGTGCACCGCGATGATCTCGGGATCGTACATCGCGAAGATGGTCGAGATCGCCTGCTGCAGATTGGCCATGCCGCCGAACACCGACGATCCTTCGGTGAACGAGCTGGTCGAGGCCATGACCGGCTCCTTGAAGTGGCGCGTCAGCTGGCTGCGGTGGTAGGCGCAACAACCCTGGCTGCCGTGGCTGTGCGGCAGGCAGCCGTGCACGCCGAGCGCGGCATAGAGCGCCCCGACCGGCTGGCAGGTCTTGGCTGGATTGATCTTGAGCGCTGAGCGCTCGGTGATGGTTGCCGTGGTCTGATCAAGCATGGGATTCCCCCGGAAAAGGTGTTTGCAAGGAAGGCAATCAGGTCATCAGCATTCGAGCATTCGAACATTCAAGCATTCAAGCATTCAAGCATTTCTTCCAAGGCGGCACGATCATCTTCCAGATCCGCTTGCTGATCATGCGGTCGATCTCGCGGTAGAAGTTCTCCGCGCCCTTGAAGCCGGCGTAGGGGCCGCCGTAATCATAGCTGTGCAGCTGCTTGCACGGCACGCCCATCTTCTCGACCACGTATTTGTCCTTGATGCCGCTGCAGAAGATGTCCGGCTTGTAGATCTGGATCAGGCGTTCCATCTCGAAGTGGCTGATGTCATCAATCACCAGGGCGCCTTTGCGCATCTGCGCCATCATGCCGTCGTAGTCGCTGAAGGCGAAACCGGACTTCTCCATCGCCGCCCGTTCCTCAGGGGTCTTGGTCGGCTTGTAGCGGGCCGGATCCGCCGCGACGGTGATCTCCTCGATGTTGCGGCTGTCGGCGTCGACCTTGATCGACGGGATGACCCGGCGGCTCTCGTAGTCGTCGCGGTGGGCGAACTCGTAGCCCGCGGTGACGCTGTCCATGCCGACGTCCTTGAAGAGGTCCTGGTAGTGGTGCGCACGCGAACCGCCGACGAAGAGCATCGCCTTCTTGCCGGTCAGCCGGCCGGAGACCTCGGTGCGCACGGCGGCGATGGTGGCCAGCTCCTCGGTGATCACCGCCTCGACCTTGGCGATCAGGGCCGCATCGCCGTAGAACTGCGCGATCTTGCGCAGGCTCTTGGCGGTCGAGTCCGCCCCGATGAAATTGACCTTGAACCACGGGATGCCGAATTTCTTCTCCATCATCTCGGCCATGTAGTTGATCGAACGGTGGCACATCACCACGTTCAGCTTGGCATTGTGGCTGGTGGCGAGATCGTCGTACTTCACATTGCCGCTGAAGGTCGCGACGAGCCTGATCCCGCATTTTTCCAGGATGCGTTCGATCTCGAAGGCGTCGCCGCCGATGTTGTACTCGCCCAGGATGTTGATGGTGAAGGGATGGTCGATCGCCACGTCGGTCCCGCCGACCACATTCTTGAACAGGCCGTTGTTGGCGATGTGGTGCCCGGCCGACTGCGACACGCCCTTGTAGCCTTCGCAGGAGAACCCGAAGACGTTGATGCCGAGCTCCTCCTTCATCTGCCGCGCCACCGCGTGCACGTCGTCGCCGATCAGGCCGACCGGGCAGGTGCTGAAGACGTCGATCGCCTTGGGCTTGAAGGTGGCGTAGGCCTCGCGGATCGCCTGGGCAAGCTTCTTCTCACCGCCGAAGACGATGTCCTCGTCCTGCATGTCGGTGGTGAAGGCGTAGTTGAGGTAGTTCTGCACCCCGTCGCCGGTGGCGGCCTGGTTGCGGCGCGACATCCAGGCGTAGTAGCTGCACCCCACCGGGCCGTGGACGATGTGGACCATGTCCTTGATCGGTCCCATGACCACGCCCTTGCAGCCGGCGTAGCAGCAGCCGCGCTGGGTGATGATGCCGGGGATGGTGCGGACGTTGGCCTCGATCTCGGGCGGGTTCGCGGGATCGTTGACCAGGATGTGCTTCGCGCGCTTCTTGCCCACCTTCGCTGGGTAAGCGGCGATCAGATCCTCGCGGACCTTCTCGGCACTGGGCACCGCATCCGGGGTGGCGGAATCTGGGGTGATGGTGGCGGATTCGGTCATGGAGACTCCGTCCGGGCGTCCGCAGGACGGCGCCCGTTGCTGGGTAGTGATGGAACGTGGTCGAGGAGGGATTGGCCCGGGCATCTCCCAGGAGACGGTGGTGTGATCCGCCTCGTCTCCTGGGATCCGCGTCCGGATCAGGCCGCGAGGCCGTATTTCACAAGCAGGTTCTCAAGCTCTTCCATGGCCAGCGGCCTGGGCACGACGAACATCTGGTTCTGGTCGATCTTGCGTGCGAGGGCGCGGTACTGATCGGCCTGGCCGGCGGTGGGCGCGTATTCGATCACCGTCTTGCGGTTCAATTCCGCGTGCTGGACGACGTTGTCGCGCGGTACGAAGTGGATCATCTGGGTTCCCAGGCGGGCCGCCAACGCCTCGATGAGCTCCTTCTCGTTATCGCATTTGCGGCTGTTGCAGATCAGGCCGCCGAGACGCACCTTGCCGGTCTCGGCGAACTTGACGATGCCCTTGCAGATGTTGTTGGCGGCGTACATGGCCATCATCTCGCCGCTGACCACGATGTAGATCTCCTCGGCCTTGCCGTCGCGGATCGGCATGGCGAAGCCGCCGCAGACCACGTCGCCCAGCACATCGTAGAAGGTGTAGTCGAGCTTCTTGTCGGCGTCATAGGCGCCGAGCTGTTCCAGCATGTTGATCGAGGTGATGATGCCGCGCCCGGCGCAGCCGACGCCCGGCTCCGGCCCGCCGGATTCGACGCAGCGCGTCTTGCAGAAGCCGGGCTTCAGCACCTCGTCCAGTTCGACGTCCTCGCCCTCATCGCGCAGGGTGTCGAGCACGGTCTTCTGGGCCAGGCCGCCAAGCAGCAGGCGGGTGGAGTCGGCCTTGGGATCGCAGCCGACCACCATCACCTGCTTGCCCATCTCGGCCAGCCCGGCGACGGTGTTCTGGGTGGTGGTCGACTTGCCGATGCCGCCTTTGCCGTAGATGGCGATCTTGCGCATGGGGTTCCTCGCTGAGGGGTTGTGCGGTGCGCCCGCGTGATGATCTCCACCTTGCACTCGCCGTGCCGAAATCAGGACATCGAGGTCTCATTGGACAAATCCTTGGATAAATTCAGAAACCCAGCGGATCGCCGCCCATGCCGTTGTCCCACCGCGCAGCAGCGAGCCGGTACCGCTTCGTACCACGGCCGGTTTCCCGGTACATTTCGGTGCCGCTGGTCAGCGCCGTTCGCGGGCCAGGCATGCCTCCGCGAAGCGCTCGGCCAGCGCGAGCACCGCGACCCGGCGCGGCAGGCAGGTGATCCAGGCACGCGGCAGTCCGCTCAATCCACACCGCAATCCGGCGAGGCCGCCGGTGACGGCCGCCGTCGTATCGGTGTCGTCACCCAGGTTCACCGCTTCCAACACCGCGTCGGCGTAGGCAGCGTGGCGGTGCAGGCACCAGCAGGCGGCGATCAGGGTCGAGACGACGTGGCCGTCGCTGGGCACCTGGGATCGCGGCAGATCCAGGCAGGTGGCGTCGGCCAGGGCGGCGAAGCGCGGGCGTTCCCTGAGCGGTGTTTGGTTTTCCAGCAATTTACCAGCATCGACGAGGATCGCGGCGATGCTCTGGCGCGACAGCAGACCATCGGCGATGAGTGCATGCCAGATGCAGCACAGGCGCGAACGCACATGCGCGTGGGTGAGCGCGCTCGCGCCGGCGATGCCCTCCGCCATCGCGGTGAACGACGCGCCTGCCCACCAGCACGAGGCCGGCAGGATGCGCATGAGCGACCCGTTGCCGTTGTCCTGGTCACGGCGGCCGCCGATCTCATCGAGCGGCCGACCGTGCTTGAAGCGGTCGAGCGCGGCGCTGGTGGCATTGCCGAGATCGAACACCATGCCGTGCGCCGTCCACGCGCCCTGTTCGCGCCAGGCGAGGAAGAATTCAAGATGCCGCTGCGGATCCCAGCCGTGCGCGATGAAGGCGGCGGCATGCGCCATGGCGAGCGCGCCGTCATCGCTCCACGCCCCGACCGGCTGATGGTGGGTGCCGAAGCCGCGCATGCCGCGCACCGGATCGCGGTCGCGCTCGTGCCGGGCGCTGAACTCGACCGGCACGCCCAGGGCATCGCCGACCACCAGACCGACCAGGCCGCCGATCAGCCGGTCGCGCGGCGGGATGGGGGTCGCTGCGTTCATGGGAATCTCAACAGGTCAGCGCCCGCACCACGTAGTCGCCGCCGAGGACGATGCGCTCCTGTTCGCCGGTGAGCAGCCCGTTCGGGATGAGTCCGGTGAAATAGACGATCTTTTCCAACGGAACCTGCACCGACCAGACGCGCGAGCCGAAGGCCCAGGCGAGTTCGGCGTCGTCGGTGAACGAGCTGACGGTATTGAACTCGACCAGCTCGTCGCGCCCGGCACCGTGCTTCACGGTATACGATTCGGCGTCGTGGGTGCCGCGATACAGCCGCAGCCAGCGTTCGCCCGGATGACGGCGGCGCAGCTCATCCTGGCAGAAGGTGTAGAGCAGATCGAGCTGCATGCCGATGCCGGCGAGCGCCCCGCGCATGCGTTCGGCCGCATAGCGCTCGCTCGCCGCGTCATCGTGCGACAGCGCGGTGCGGTGCCAGATCGCGCGCAGGCCGAAGCGATGCTCGGCCCAGCCCTTGAGCACCGCGCCCGAGGCCCCGTTGCTGTCGAGGCCCCAGCCGCGCAGCACCGCGACATAGCTGGCGCGCAGGCGTTCGGCCTTCGACGGCCAACGGATGCGGTCCTCGTGCAGCCAGAAGCGCGACAGCACGTAGTCGTGGAAGCATGCGGCGCGCTCGGCCGGGCTGGCGAAGGTTGCCAGCAGAGCGAAGAACGCCTGGTTCTCCTGCCGCACCCAGGCGATCTCCAATGGCCTGGGATTTTCCTGGAAGGTCTGCGAGGCGATCGCCCAGGGACTGAGGTTGCAGCGGTTGAAGAGCGCGGAGCGCTCCAGGTACCAGGCCCGGTCGGCAGCGCCGTCCACCGTGCCGCCGGCGCCGGGGTCAGCGATGGAGGTCGGCGTCGATGCCATAGAGCTTGATCTTGTACTGGATCATGCACTTGGTCATGCCCAGGCGCTTCGCCGCCTGGGTCTGGTTGCCGTTGGTATCCTTCAGCGCATCGGTGATGAGGCTGATCTCGAAATTGGCGACCCGGGTCAGGAAGCCGCTGTCATCGGTCTCGGGCGGATGCGCGGTGTAGCGGTTCATCTGCAGCGACGGCGGCAGGTGGTGGCCGTGGATGACATCGCCCTCGGCCATGACCACCGCGCGCTCCATCACGTTTTCCAGCTCGCGCACATTGCCGGGCCAGTGGTAGGCGGTGAGCATGTCGATCGCCGGGGTGTCGATGCGCACGATCGGCTTGCGCATGCTCTTGCCGAAACGGTCGGCGAACGCGTCCGCGAGCAGCATGATGTCGGCCTTGCCGCGTTCGCGCAGCGGCGGCATCTGGATCGGGAAGACGTTCAGGCGGTAGAACAGATCGGCGCGGAAACGGTTGCCGGCGATGTCCTTTTCCAGGTCGCGATTGGTCGCCGCGACGATGCGCACGTCGGCGTTGATGGTGTCGGATCCGCCGACGCGCTCGAAGCGCCGGGTCTGGAGCACCCGCAGCAGCCTGGTCTGCGCACCCGCAGGCAGTTCTCCGACCTCGTCGAGGAACACCGTGCCGCCCTCGGCGCGTTCGAAGACCCCGGCCCGCCGCGCGGTGGCGCCGGTGAACGCGCCTTTTTCGTGGCCGAACAGTTCGCTTTCGATGAGCGTGTCGGGAATCGCCCCGCAGTTGACCTCGATGCACGGGCGCTCGCGCCGGGGGGACAGTTCGTGGATGAGGGTCGCGACCACGCCCTTGCCGGTGCCGGTCTCGCCGGTCACCAGCACCGAGGTGTCGACGCCGGCGACCTTGGCCGCGAGCCGCTTCACCGCCTCGACCGCAGGCGAACGGCCGATCAAGCGGTCATGCGCCGCCGTCTGCACCCGCTCGTAGGCCTCCAGGCGGTCCTCCAGCCTCCGCCGCTGGATGAACGGGCCGACGAGATGGGCGATCTCGCTGAGCAGACGCAGGTCGCCTTGCGGATCGCTGACGTCAGACAGGTGGCGGTCGGCGGACAGGCTGCCCACCGGACGGCCGCGGTACGGAATCGGCACGCAGTAGAATGCCAAGCGGCCCAGATCGATGCCCTGGCGCAGACCGGAACGGTCGAGGAAACCGTCCTCCGGTCTGATCCCGGCAAGATAGACCGGCGCATTGCTGGCGATGACCTTGCCCGTGATGCCCTCGCCGGGGCGATAGCGCATGCGCTCGCCGGCCGCCTGCGGCACCCCTTCGGCAGTGATGTCGGCGACCGCCTCGTCCTCGTTCTCGTTGAGCAGGGTGAACACCCCGCGCGCGAAACCCTGGTCGCGGTGCAGCCAGCGCAGCACCTGGGCGAGCGCCCGCGCCGCGTCGGTCTCGTCGGACAGGAACCGCGCCAGGCGCACGAGCAGGTCGAGCCGCACGCACGAGGTCGCCAGGCCAGGGCCGCTCAGCCCGGGACATGGTGGGAACAGCGTGGTACGGGGATCCGCCATGTCTGATCCACGACAGGCTAAGCGCGGGGAGAGCTCGCGCCCTGTTGCACGAAGCTGCAGATCAAACGCCGGGAAACATCCGCCGGGTCATCCGTCCCAAAATCAGCCGCGTGGTCGGCGTCAGTGTGGGCCGGTGGACGGAGGCGGGGTTCTACCGGGCCTTGCGGTAGGTGATGATCGCCGAACCCGGCTTCTCCGTGAGATCGATGACCAGGCCCTTTTCCGTGAGGTCCCTGCCGGAAATCCTGGTAACGCCAGCGGCATCGAAGTTGGTCAATTCGTAGGTCTCGGCCGCATCCAGCCCGCCAAGGCGGTGCCGACATTCCTGAAATACACCGTCCATTCGATCGCCGGATGGTCCGCGTATTCCACCGCGGCGCAGCGGACCTCCAGCCCGGTCCCGACATCCTTCCAGACCAGTTCATGCTGGGTCCGCAGGGCGTCGAGCCTCCGGCTCTCGCGTTTCAGGGGCCACGCCTGCAAGGCCTTGTCCGATGGGACCTCACCATAGACGAAGGAGAACGGCAGCGTGGCCTGCGGATCCAGCAGATGGGCCTGCACCCAGGAGTCGCGGGTCTGGACGTCGGCTGGTCGCATGGTTTCTCCGGATGGAAGCTGTTGGAAGAGCTCCAAGGCGAGGACAGCGCACACCACGATGAGACGACGGATCAGCGAAGGCATACGAGACCCTTTCCTTCCTCGAGTGGGGAAGCGTTCAGGCGGCCTGCAATCCAGACGGATTCACTTCCCGGCCTTGGGTCCATCGACCCAGATGATCTCCGAAGCTTCATTCCCCGTCATCCCCGAGACGACGATTCCCGTATCCATGAGGTCGGCGCCGCTCCTGGCCGTATTCAGCGCCTTGCGGTCCTGGAAGGTCAGGGTGTAGGTCGCGGTCGGGTCCAGTCCTTTCAACCGGATGGTCTTGCTGTCGCCATCCTTGGCCTTGTCCGAGGGCTTGAAGAGGAACACGGAACCCTTGTCCAGGTCAGGGTTGTGGAACTGCAAGCCATCCCAGTCGGTGCCGTTGGCCATGGGCAGGATGTGGTAGACGTTCGCCCCGCGCAGGATGGGCCGCTGCTTCGCCTTGTAGAGGGCGATGTGTTCACGGTACAGCGGGGTGTCCACCGCCCAGGTCAGGATCGAACCCAGCATGTTGGTGCGCATGTAATAGGCGTTCTTCACCGGCCCGAGATCGGACTTCAGCTGCACCGGATTGATGGCGAAGGAGTTGGAATAGTAGGTGGTCCGGGTCTGCACCGGATCCTGGTCGATGTCGTTCATGGTGCAGAAGGTCATCCGCCGGCAGATGGCGAAACCCTTGTATTTCCCGCCGTTGCAGCAGTTCTCATAGCGGTATCCGGGAAACGTGGCGATCATCTGGTCGTGGATGAAGAGGAAGTTCTCGACCCCGGTATAGGTCTGCGGCATGGGCTCCTGCCATTTGTACTGGTCGGTCCGCCACATGTCGAACCAGCCCTGCTCGTAGCGGCTCTTCACCGCCGCCAGTTCGGCGTCGCGGCCGGCCCGCGTCCTCAGATCGACATCATTGTAGGTGCAGCCCATGTACAGCGCGGCCTTGAGCCCCGCCTTGTGCGCCTTTTTCGCAAAATCAAAGCCATTGGGCCACACGGCCGGCTTGAACTGCCAGTCCCGGTTCGTGTACCAGGATTGGCCGGTGCCATCCCAGAAGTCCACCTTGACCAGTTCGACTCCGGTGGCGGCGAGGGCGTCGTAGGCGCTCTGCGGGGTGTTGCCGGTGACGGAGGCGCTGCCATTGCCGCCCAGGACCTGCATGCAGACCTCGGTCCACGGCTCATCCGGGTTGTCGTGCAGGCTGCGGGTGATCTTGTGGTTCCAGAACCAGCGCTTGAAGCGGTTGCTGCCGTCATCGATGTCGCCCTGGTAGACGCCGTAGTAGACGCTGGGGACGAGGAAGCTGTCGCCCGCCTCGCGGATGACCGGCTCGGTGATCGGCCGCGCTGCGGCCAGGAAGCTCCTGGGATCGGCGTCGGCATAGACATCGAATCCGCCCAGTTCCCATTCGAAGCCAAGGTAGGCACCATGTTTTGCGCCCACCCCAAGCATGATCAGCGGGATGACGCCAGTGCCGGTATGGTATTTCCCCTTCGCGGACAGGGTGTCCACCTGCACCTTGCCACGTCCATGTGAGGTCTTGTCGGCCCGGTGCACGGTGACCACGTCGTCAGACGTGAGTTGGATGGCCGCCGCCGGCGCGGCCGGTCCGAAGGTCACCGGACCACCGGACAGATTTTCGACCGTCACCCAGTTCTCCACCGGCCCCGGACCGTTCTGGGCACGCCAGATGGATTTCAGCTCGAGTTTCGGCTCGGTGAGGGTGAAGCGCAGGGTCAGGGTGTTTCCCCCAATCTTGTCCTCGACCGCCCCGGCGAAGATCCAGGCCGGCGTCTTCTCGCCGGCGGCAGTCTTCAGGCACGGCAGGGGCACGACGCTCGGAGCCGGCACCCAGTTCCAGCCCAGCGCCGGATTGGTCAGGCCCACGATCATGATCCGATCGCCTGCGACAGCGAGCGACAGGCTGGTGTCCTGGGTCGCCAGGGTCCAGGCCTGTTCCTTGACCAGGGAAGCGGGAGGCGGTGTTTCTGCTGCCTGCCCAGGAATCAGGCTCATGGCGATAAGCGCTCCAAGGGAAAACGGACTGGAAAAGGGAGGCTGGCTCGACGTCATGGATCCGTCCTCGTTTGCCGCGCAGTCCGGAGATGGGCGTGCTCCCGCATGCGGGTCGGGATTATTTTACCATCGCGGCGGGGCGCGGTCCATGCATCCTGGTCCTGCCGCATGCCGGATTGTCCTGACCCGGATGACCGTCACGCTTCCTCCATGGCAATGCCCCCGGCTGCCGAGTCGGCCGCATTCACCTTCCGTCTCTTCACCGCCCGGGAGGAGCTGGTCGGCTGCCCCTACCAGACGCCGTGGCGCTCGCTGCCCTGCCTGGTCTTCAACCAGTGGAGCAGGCCGCTTGCCTTGGATATGCCAGGGCGGTCGACCGTGATCGTGCCGGCCGACCACGGCGTCCTGTTTCCGGCCGGGCAGCGCCATCGCCTGGGGCCGCAGGCCCGGCGTGGCCGGGTCCGCTGCCGCTGGATCCACATCCAGTACCAATGGATGGGCGTCGTGGATCCCTTCCTGAACCGACCGCTGCCGACGGTGGTCGGAGCCGATCTCGCGGGCGAGATCGCCGCGATCTGCGTCCGGTTGCAGGCCGGCGGAGGCGGTCTCAGCGAGGTTGCCGCGCGCCATGTCGACGCCTTCCGCCTGCTGAAGCTGCTGCTTGATTGCACCGGGAGGGCCTCGGACCAGGAGGAACGCATCGCTCCGATCGCTCCGGCCCTGCGCTTCATCCAGGACCACCTGCATCGGCCGTTCTCGCGTGCGGAACTGGCCCGCACGATGTCGCTCTCGCAAGGGCGGTTCCATGATGTCTTCACCGGCATCGTCGGGGTCGCGCCGATGGCCTATGTTGCCCAGCAACGCTTCCAGCGGGCGCAGCACCTCCTTGCCACCACCAGCGACGAGGTGTCTGAGATCGCACGCCAATGCGGTTTTACCGATCCCTTCCACTTCAGCCGTCGCTTCAAGGCCTTCTGCGGCTTGTCGCCCAGCCACTACCGCGGCGATGTGTCGCGGCTGCTCGGGGATGCGCGGACCGTTCCGCCACCCTGACTTCCTGCATTCCGACCCTGCGAATCGGTTCCGCTGCCCGGCCCGGCGCGCCGCAGGACCCGACCCCGACCCTGCCTTGCGGCACACGGCTGGACTGCGGAGTCCGCTCCGCCGCTCCGGTCTCCTCCGACAGGAACCGCGCATGAGGGCAGGGAGCACGCACGCGGTCGCCAGGCCAGGGCCGCTCAGCCCGCGGGCCTGACGGGAACGACGTGGTACCAAGATCGGACATGACGAGTGGCCGCATCCCATTGCCTGCAATGACAGTTCCCATGCTGCACCGATCTGCCGTTCTTCGAGATCGCCTCTCTTCTCGCCGGAAATCCCATCTGAAGATTCGTTTTCCTTACTGACCATGTGCCCTAGGTTGCGCCTGATGCGCGTATCCGTGTCACCTTTCTGGCTGGTCTGGTCGGCGCTGACTTTGCTCGCCCTCCAGGCATCCGAGCCGGCCCGGTCGGGTCAGGAACCAATTATCCGGCCCGCCGAGGTGCTGGTCGTCAACAGCTACCATCAGGGCTACCGCTGGAGCGATGATATCGTGCGCGGCTTGCAGGAGGCGCTGCGCCAGGACGACCGCCCGATCAAGCTCCACATCGAATGCCTCGACAGCAAACGCCACCCGCTGGTGATGCGCGATCCCGCCCTGCTCGACTTCATGCATGCCAAGTACGACGGCACGCATTTCGATGCCATCATCACCTGCGACGACAACGCGACCTGGTTCACCCTGCGCGAACGCGATCGCCTCTTCCCCGCCGTGCCGGTGGTGTTCTGCGGTGTCAATGATCTCCAGCCGGAGCGGTTGCGCGGCCTCGCCGCGGTCACCGGCGTGAACGAGGCGGCCGACCTCGGCGAGACGATCGCCTGCATGCTGCGCCTGCATCCCGGCACCGACCGGCTGCTGGTGATCACCGACCGCACCGAGACCGGCCAGGGCGTGACGCGTGAAATCGAGCGTTGGCGGCCCGGCTGTCCGGCCGGGGTGGGGCTCGAACTGGTGAACGATGTCACCCAGGCGGAACTCGCCGATCTCGTCGGCCAGGCCCGGTCAGGCACGCTGATCCTCTACACCTTCTTCTTCCAGGACCGCGCCGGGCGCACGTTCGACGCCGAGGAGAGCGCCCGCCTGGTGGTCGATCGGGCCAGGGTTCCGGTCTACACCACCTGGGATTTCAACCAGGGCTTCGGCATGGTCGGCGGCAAGCTGACCAGCGGCTATTGCCAGGGCCGATCCGCCGGCGACCTGGCCCGGCGCATCCTGGCCCGCACTGCCGCCGCCGCGCTCCCGGTGCGGATGGCCAGCCCGAACCGCTGGGTCTTCGAGCATGCCGCGCTCGAACGCTTCGGCATCAGGCGCGACGATCTGCCGGCGGAAAGCCTGATCATCGGCGAACCGGATTCGCCGTACTACCGCTACCGGCTGGTCATCTGGGCCGCCTTGGCGATCGGCGGAGTGATGCTGGCCATCATCGTGATCCTCACCTGGAACATCCGCCTCCGCCTGCGCGCCGAACAGGCGCTGCGCCGGAGCGAGCATCGCTATCGCGAGATGGTCGATACGGCGGTCGACGGCATCCTCAGCGGCGACCTGCACGGCGTGATCACCGGGGCCAATCCGCGCATGGCCGAGATCACCGGCCTGCCGTTGGCGCGGCTGGTCGGGCTGCATGTCAGCAGGATCTTCGATCCCGATACCATCAAGGCCAAACCGCTGCGCTTCGATCTGCTCGACCAGGGCCAGACCGTGATCAGCGAACGCACGGTGCTGCGCCCGGACGGCAGCCGGCTGGCGGTCGAGATGCATTCGCGGCGCATGCCCGATGGCGGCTACCAGTCGATCTACCGCGACATCACCGCCCGCAAGCTGGCCGAGGCGGCCGTGCTGGAGGCCAACCTGCGGCGCGAAGCCTTCTTCCAGGGCGCGCGCGATGCGATCCTGGTCAGCGACCCGGCGACCGGGCTGCTGGTCGAGGTCAACCGCGAGGCCGAATCGCTGCTCGGGCGCCCGCGCTGCGAACTCGTCAACCTGCCCCTGGCCGTCATCCATCCGGCCAGCGAAGAGGAGCACGACTCCGCCGCCTTCCGCAGCCGCACCGCGGGCGCCAGCGTCCTGATCGAGACCGAGGTCCAGCACCGCGACGGCACCCGCATCCCGGTCGAGATCAGCAGCCGGGGGATCAGCCTGCCGGATGGCCGCAAACTGCTCCTGGGCGTGGTGCGCGACATCCGCGAACGCCAGCGCATGGCCGAGCAGCTGCGCCAGGCGGAGAAGCTGACCGCGATCGGCCAGCTCGCCGGCGGGGTCGCGCACGATTTCAACAACCAGCTCGCCGGCATCCTGGGCTATGCCGAGCTGCTGGCGAAGCGCCTGCACGACGACCTGCTCCGGCGCTACGCCGACGGCATCATCCGTTCGGCCCTGCGCGCTTCCGACCTGACCAAGCAGCTCCTCGCCTTCGCGCGCAAGGGACGCAACCTGAGCGTGCCGACCGATCCCGACCGGCTGGTGCTGGAGGTGGTGGAACTGCTCCAGCACAGCATCGACAAGCGCATCGAGATCCGCCAGCACCTGGAATCCCACCCGGCCCAGATCCTGGGCGATCCGACCCAGCTCCAGAACGCGCTGCTCAACCTCGGTCTGAACGCCCGCGATGCGATGCCGCAGGGCGGCGTGCTGACCTTCGCGACCCGCCTCGCCGGCGACGCCCCGGACCAGATCGAGATCGTGGTCAGCGACACCGGCATCGGCATGGATGCGGCGGTGCGGCAACGCCTCTTCGAACCGTTCTTCACCACCAAGCAGGCCGGCAAGGGCACCGGGCTGGGGCTCGCGGCCGTCTATGGCACGGTGCAGAACCACGGTGGCACGATCACCGTCGCGAGCGAACCCGGACACGGCAGCACCTTCATCATCCGCCTGCCCCGCCTGCGGGAGCCCCCCTCCTCCTCCAGCCGGCCGACCACCGTCCGCACTCCGCTGCCGCGCAAGATGGCGCGCATCCTGGTGGTCGAGGACGAGGACATCGTACGCTCGATGGTCGAGGAGCTCCTGGGGGAACTCGGCTACCAGGTGATCTCCGCCGCCGACGGCGAGACGGCGATCGCGCGTTTCCAGGCGGAATGGCGCGACCTCGACCTGGTGCTGCTCGACCTGATCCTTCCGCGCATGGGCGGGGCCGAGGTCTTCGCCGCCCTGCAACGCATCAATGCGAAGGTCCGGGTGGTGGTGTCCTCCGGCTACAGCCTGGATGGCACCGCGCAGGGGCTGCTCGACGCCGGGGCGATGGGGTTCGTGCAGAAACCCTACCAGGCGGATCAGATCGCGGCTGCGATCGACGATGCGCTCAAGCGCGGCAAGCGCGCCTGACACCGCGCCACATCCCCGGTCACGGGCTTGGTACTTGGGGCTGGAGCGCACCGCCGCCGCCGCCATCGTGCCCCGCCCCGGAGCCATCCCATGCGTTCGACCGCCGTCGCCGTCCTCGCCGCCAGCGCGATCCTGGCCGGAACCCTCGCCCTCGTCTCGTGCGGGCGCGACCCGGCGGTGGGCCAAGCGTCAGCGGTGCGCCAGGAGCCTGCGGTTCGCCGGACGCCGCCGCCATTCCCGCATCAGCAATCGGCCATCGTCCCCGATCCGGCGGTGCACTGGGGCGTGCTGCCCAACGGCCTGCGCTGGTCGACCATGCGCAACGATCAGCCGCGCGACCGCATCAGCCTGCGCCTGCGCGTCGATGCCGGCAGCCTGATGGAGCTGGACCGCGAGCGCGGCCTCGCGCATTACCTGGAACACCTCGCCTTCAAGGCGACCACCGCCTTCCCGGATGGCAAGATGGTCGAGACCCTGCAGAAGGCCGGCCTGGCGTTCGGGGCGCACACCAACGCCCACACCTCGTTCGATGAGACGGTCTACAAGCTCGACCTGCCCGACGTGAAGCCGGCGACGCTCGACCTCGCCCTGCGCGCGCTCGCCGGCCAGGCCGGGGGGATGCTGCTGAAGGCCGAGGACATCGAGCACGAACGCGGGGTGATCCTGGCCGAGATGCGCGACCGCGACAGCCCAGGCCTGCGCGTCGCCCGGGCGCTCTACGCCGCGACCTACCCCGGCACCCCGATCCCCGACCGCTTCCCGATCGGCACGAAGGAGGACGTATCCGCCATCGACGCCGCCGCGATGCGGCGCTTCTACGAACGCTGGTACCGCCCCGAGCGCATGCACCTCGTCCTGGTCGGGGCGATCGAGCCGGCCCAGGCCGAGGCCGCCATCCGCACCCACTTCGGCGCCCTTGCGGCGCGGGCGCCAGCCGTCGCGGATCCGCCGGCGCCGGCCATCGTCGCGACCGGCCTGGTCGCGCTCAACCTGGTCGAGACCGAACTCGGTGGCACCAGCATCCACCTCGGCCACATACGCGCCCAGGCGCAGCCGGTCGACACCGTGGCCCTGCGCGAACGGGTGATGCTCACCGACATGGGCGAGCGCATCCTGGCGCGGCGCCTCGCGGCGCTGATCGAGAAGGATCCGCAGTATCCGCTCCTGTCAGCCCAGGCCTATTCCTACCGCAACCTCGACGTCTGGCATGCCGGCATCAGCGGCGAGAGCCGGCCGGGCCGGGCGCTGGAGGCGACCGCCGCGCTCACCGCCGCCTTCCATCAGATGCTCGCCTTCGGCCCAACCGCATCCGAACTCGAGACCGAGCGCAGCTCGATGCTCAAGGGGCTCGACAACCAGGTCGCCAACGCCGGCAACCGCACGAGCACGGGCCTGGCCGACGCGATCTACAACCAGGTCGCGGACGGCCTGGTGTTCGTCTCCCCGGCGCAGGACCGCGACCTGCGCCGGCCGCTCGTCCTGCGCGCCGAGGCGGCCCGCATCCGCGCCTGCATGCGCGCCTCGTTCGGCCTGCCCGAGACCGACGTCCCGGGCGCGCTGCCGCTCGACCAGCGCGTGGTGGTCGCGGTCACCGGCCGCGAATCGGTCGGACCTGACGCCGAGACGAAACTGACCGCCCTGGTGCGCGAAGCCTGGGCCAGGACGCCGGTCGCCCCCGCCGCCACCGCCGCGCTCGCCTGGGCGCATCCGGTGCCGGCGGCCGTGGCCGTACCGGCCCTGACGCACGCGGACGACCTCCACCGCGCCACCGTGGCCGGGCTGCCGATCCTGATCAAACGCACGGATTTCAAGCCGAACCAGGTGCTGATCAGCCTGCGCCTGGAGGCCAATTCCCAGACCGTCCCGAGCGCGGTGAAGGAGTTCGCGCAGCAGGTGTTCTTCGCCAGCGGCACCGCCCGCCACCGCGCCGAGGAGCTCGACGCGCTGTTCGCCGGTTCGTCGGTCCACCTGGGCGGGCCGGGCGTCGATGAGGACTCGGTCACGTTTTCCGTCTCATGCCTGGCGACCGACGTCGAAGAGGCCTTCCGCCGCCTGGCCGCGCACCTGGATGAACCGGGCTGGCGGGCCGAGGCCGCCGAACGCGAGCGCGTCAGCTGGCTGGAGCAGTTCAAGGCCCTGCCCACCGCGCTCGACGCCCAGGTGCGGCGCAAGCTGACCACGCTCCTGGTCGCCGACGATCCCGCCCGCCGCCCGGTGCACGAAGACGAGGCGAGGGCGGTGACGCTCGACCAGGCCCGCGCCTGGCTGTCGCCCATCCTCGCCGACGCGCCGCGCGCGCTGACCATCGTCGGCGACCTCGATCCCACGCTGGCGGCCGGCCTGGCGGCGCGCTACCTCGCCCAGCGCCCGCGCACGCCGCCGGTGGCCGTGGTCGATCCCGCTGCGGTCGCCGCCGCCCTGCCCGGCCCCGCCGCCTGGACGCCCGGCCGCCATCGCCTGGACGTGCCCGGCACCACCGCCCGCGCCGCTATCGTGGTCGCCTGGCCGATCCCGGATGGCTACGACATCGGCCGCAGCCGCCGCCTGGGCCTGCTCGCCCAGGTGCTGGGCGAACGCCTGCGCGAGGAGCTGCGCAACCGCCTCGGCGACGCCTATTCGCCCTACGCCGGCCGCAGCGCGAGCGACACCCGCCGCGATGAAGGCCGCATCTTCGCCTACGTCAGCGTCGCCCCTGACCGCGCCGACGACGCCCTCGCCGCGGTGATGGCGGTCGCGGCGGAACTGCACGCCGGCAAGGTCACGGCGGAATACCTCGACCGCGTCCGCGCCCCGCTCCTGAAATCGCTGCCGACCCAGCGCCGCGACAACGGCTGGTGGCTGGGCACCGTGCTCGGCCGCGCCGCCTGGCAGCCCTTCCGCATCGGCTGGGCCGAAACGCTGGAGGCCGACCTCAACGCGGTCACCGTCGCCGAGCTGGCGCAGCTCGGCACGACCTACCTGGATTCGGGCAAGGCCGTGATCGTGGTCGGGGTGTGCCAGGGGAAGGCCGCCGCCAAGCCCTGAACCGGCACGGCGATCCCAGGCCGCCGCAAGAGCCGGCCGGTGGCATCCTGCGGATGCTGCGTGTTCGGCCGGCGAGACGCCGGCGCTCCCGGGAAGTCCGATTTTTGCGGCTCCCCGACGGCGATCCGCCGTCAGCTGTTGTCGACTCCGGCGCTCCGGCCAGCATGCCCGCCCCACCGCGTCTGCGACCAGGAGGCCCGCCATGCTCGCGCCGCAAGCCAACGAGATCCGTGACCATCGCCTGCTCGACGGGCTGTGGCGCTTCGCCCCCGACGCGGACAAGGTCGGTGAATCGGCAGGATGGCAGCGTGCGTCGCTGCGATCGTCCACGCCGATCCCGGTGCCGGCGAGCTTCAACGACCTCTTCACCGACGCGGCGCTGCGCGACCTGATCGGCGATGTCTGGTACGAGCGCGACCTGTCTATCCCGGCCGGCTGGGCCGGACGCGATCTTGTCCTGCGCTTCGGCGCGGTGGCGCACCATGCCACGGTCTGGATCGATGGGATCGAGGTCGGCCGCCACAAGGGCGGTTTCCTGCCCTTCGATGTCGATGTCACCGCGGTCGCCCGGCCTGGCACCATCCATCGTCTGACCGTGCGGGTGAACAACGAACTCGACTGGTCGTGCCTGCCGCCGGGCGAGATCGTGACCAAGTCGGGCCCGGCTTATCCGCCCGGATTCAAGGTCCAGGATTATCATTTCGATTTCTTCAACTACGCCGGCATCCATCGCCCCGTCTACCTGCAGGCGCTGCCGCGCCAGCGCGTGGCGGCAGTGGCCATCGACACGGACATCACAGGCGGCACCGGCATCGTGCGCTACGCGGTCGCCACCACCGCGCCTGGTCTCACCGTCTCGGTCGAACTGCTCGATCCCGACGCCAGCGTCGTCGCCACCGGCACCGGCACGCGGGGTGAACTGCGCGTCGCCCAGGCCCGGCTGTGGTCGCCGGAATCGCCGGCGCTGCATGTGCTGGTGGTGTCGGTGCATGACGCGGCCGGGACGCTGGTCGACCGCTACCGCCAGCGCCTGGGCATCCGCACCGTGCGCGTCGACGGCGACCGGTTCCTCCTCAACGGGAAGCCGTGCTTCCTGCGCGGCCTGTGCAAGCACGAGGACAGCGAGATCCACGGCCGCGGCCTGGATCTGCCTGTGGCGGTGCGCGACTTCCACCTGATGCGCTGGATCGGGGCCAACTCGACGCGCACCTCGCACTACCCGTATGCCGAGGAGTTCCTCGACCTCGCCGACGAATTCGGGATCATGGTCATCGACGAGGTGCCTGCGGTCGGGATGACGATCTGGTCCAACATGAAGCGCGATCTCTTCGACGACCTCACCCTGGTCGGTCCGCGCCTGGAGCACCACCGGGCGGTGATGCGCGACCTCATCGCGCGCGACCGCAACCACCCCAGCGTGATCATGTGGAGCGTCGGCAACGAGGCGGTGACCTCGCAGCCGGCCTCGCGTCCCTACTTCAAGGCGGTGATCGACGACTGCCGCGCCGCCGATGCGTCCCGGCCGATCATGCTGGTGTCCACCATGAAACCCGAGGAATGCCTGGTCTCCGACCTGGTCGACGTCATCGGCCTCAACCGCTATCCCTCGTGGTACAGCGACCCGGGCCACCTGGAGACCGTCGAGGCGTGGATCCACGACGAGCTGACCCGCTGGCACACCCGCTTCGGCAAGCCGGTGATGATGACCGAATACGGCGCCGACTGCGTGGCCGGCCTGCACCTGCTGCCGGCGGCGGTGTTCAGCGAGGAGTACCAGGTCGAGATGCTCGCCGCCGTCCATCGCGCGGTCGACCGCCTGCCCTTTGTGATCGGCGAGCACGTCTGGAACTTCGCCGACTTCCGCACCAAGCAGGGCATCACCCGCGTCGACGGCAACCGCAAGGGGGTCTTCTCCCGCGTACGCCAGCCCAAGGCCGCCGCGCATGCCCTGCGCACGCGCTGGCGCAACGCCTGAACCGCTGATCGGGCCCGTCCCCGGCTGGACGCCGGGGACGCCGCCCGCCGCCGGGTCCGCGCTTCAGGGCTTGGCGGCTGGCGCGGCAGGGCCTGCGGCTGGCGCTGCGGCTGCCGGCTTCGGCGCGTTGGCCGCCTTCTCCTCGCGTTCGACCTCTTTCAACCTGGTCTGGGCGGCGTGCAGCGCCTTGCTGCGTTCCGCCAGGTCGGGATCGGCCTTCTGCGCCTGGGCGACCGCCTGGGCGATGGCGGACTTGGCGGCGGTCACGGCCTTGGCGAGACCGAGGAACGGTTCGCCGGCGAGCACCGCCTTGAGCTGGTCCTTGGCCTTGGCGATGGCGGTCTGGGCCGCCGTCCATTCCGGATTGGCCTTGAGGGCGGCTTCGGATTCGCGGGCCCGCTGCGCGCTGCCGTTTCTCCGTTCCGCGTGGATCGCCTGGATCCTCTCGTTGATCTTGCCGATACGCGCCTTGGCCTCGACCGCCTCCGGGATCGCGGCCAGCGCGACGACCTTGGCGGCGGCCAGCCGTTTCTCGTCGTCCTGCTGCGGTTGCGCCGCCGGATCGGCGGCCTTCGCCTTCGCCTTCTCGTCCGCCAGCTTCTTTTCCGCGTCGGCCAGACCCGCCTCGCTGCGGGCGCGCTCCTGCGCGATGGTCAGCGCCTTCTGCGCGGACGCGACGGCCGTCTTGGCCTCGGCCACCGCAGGGGTGCCGGCGGCCAGTGCGGCGTTGGCCGCGCTCAGCGCCTTGGCGGCGGCGACCACGGCCGGATCGGCCTCGACCTTGGGCGGGATCGCGGAATGCGCGCCGGTGGTCTCGAGGGTGGCGAGCGCAAGCGCGTAATCGAGCGTCGGCAGCACCGCCTGGTCCTGGGCCTGGGCCGCGAGGAGCTGCGGATGCTTGACCTGGACGCGCACCGCCGCCTGGCGGGTCAGTTCGGCGCGGGCCGCCTGCACGGCCAGGTCTGCCTTGGTCGCGGCCGGACTGGCGGCGATGGCGCGGGCGCGCTGCTGGTCGGCCAGGTTGCGGGCCTTGAGCAGTTCGCCGTAGGCGGTCTTGCCGCGCAGCGAGCGTTGTTCGCGCGTGTTGGCGGTGATGCGCTGGATCGCGGCGCTGACCTCGGCGAGATCCTTGGGCGTCTCGCGCTCCAGCTGGGCGTAGGCCTTGGCGACGATGGCCTGGTCGTCCTTGATCAGCTTGTCGAGTTCCTGGAAGCGGGCGTTGCCGGTGCGCAGTTCCTCGGTGCAGGCTTGGAGCTTGGCGTTGGCCTCGCGCCAGGCGTTGGCCGCGGCGACCACCTCGGGTTCGGCGATGGCGTCCTTCGCCGCCTGGGCATCGGCGACGGCCTTGCGGGCGGCAGCGAGTTCGGGATCCGTCTGCTCGACCTCGCCCTGGGCCTGCTTGATCGCGTCCTGACGCAGGGCGATCAGGGTCTGGAGCCGCGCCTTCTCGGCCGTGGCGCTGGCCGTCGATGCGACGAACGGCTTCGCCTCGGGCAGGGCGGCAAGGGCGGCGGCCTTGGCCTCGGAGAGCGCCTTCACCGCGCTGGCGACGGCGGCGCGTAGCGGTTCCTCGGCGGTCTTCAGCTTGGCGTTGGCCTCGGCCAGGGCGGCCTGCTCCTTCGCGGTGGCGAGCTTCACCGCGGCATGCGCCTTGGCGACGGATCCCTGCGCCTCGGCCAGGGCGGCTGACGGAGCCGGCTTCTTCGCGGGCGCAACCGGGATGGCCGGCGCATCCGCCGGAGCCCCGCGCAGGGCGGCGGCGAGCTTCACCCCGACCGGCGATCCGGGATGGGAAAGCAGCAGTTCGAGCTTGGCCCGTTCATGCAGGCTGGCCCGCTCCTGCGCGTCCAGCTCGGCGGCGCTCGGGATCGGAGCCTGCGTGGCGAGGAACTTCTCGCGGAAGTCGTGCGCGGACTTCTCCGCCGCCGCCAGATCGGCTTTCGCCTTCACCATGGCGGGATCCTTCTCGTTCGCCTCGGCAAAGGCCTTTTCGGCGGCAGCGAGCGCCGCCTTCTGCTCGGCGGTCGGGGCGCTGGCGCCGATGGCGGCCTGGCGTTCGGCAACCTTGGACCGGGCGGTGGCGACCTCGTCGCGCGCCGCTGCGAGGCGGTCGGATTCCTTGCGCGCCGGCGCGGCCGCCGTGCCGGCTTCCCCCTTCGCCGCTCCGGACGGCGCTGGGCCGGCCTTCGGGGACGTCGGCGCGGTCGCCGTCTGCGCCGGGGCCGCGGCTGGAGCCGTCGCGTTCGCCGCCGCAGGGGCGCTCGCGGCCGGCGCTGCGGGGGCCGGGGCCGATTCCTGCCGGCAGGAGGCGAGCGAGATGCCCGCCAGCACGGCCACGATCGCGGCGGTGTTGGCGGCTCCGGTCAGGGACGGGGCGGACGCAGGGCGGAAGGGCATGGTATCCTCGGTGAACGATGGGGGTGGTGTATACGTCCCAGATCCGTCCTCGTTGCCGATCCCCGACCCTGGGCTGGCGATCCGCCGGGTGAGGATCCGGTGGAATCACCCGTTGCGGGTGCGCTTCCACTCCAGGAACTCGCGGAAGAGGTCGGCCTCGGCGCCTTCCAGCACCACGGTGGCCGCAGTCGCGGCTTTGCTCCAGCGCGGGGCGCCGACCCGGTCGCGTTTGCGGCTCATGACCCAGTATTCGCCGCCTGGCACCTTGCGGCCGTGTTCGATCCGGATGCGCCAGCCGCCGATGCATTCGGTGTCATCGGCGAAGTTGCAGTAAACGGTGGAAAAACCCAGGGCGCAGAGGTCGCGCAGCTGCGCCTCGGTGGGCAGCCAGTCGGCCCGGGTGTCCTGGCTGAAATACAGTTCGATCGACTGGTCGAACTCGTGGACGATGAAGTTGAGCACCGAACGGCGGCCGAACAGGGCGTCGATCTGACGCCAGACCGCGACGTTGCCGTTGGCGGGGGTGGAACTGGGCGTGGGAAGCGGCTGGTCCATGGAGTGTCCGTGGGGTGGTGCGGGCACTATGGGGCGCTCCGCCCGGCGTCCATCGGGGCGGCTCAGCGCCGCAGGCGGCGCAGGCGCCAGAGCATGAAGACGCTGAACAGCGCCGTGGCCCCGGCCGCAAGCCCGGCGAGCAGGCCGAGCCGGGTCGACACCGGTGCGGCAGGCGCTGGTTGCGCCGGAGCCGCCGGGGCGGACGGCGTGATGACGACCGTCTCCGGTACCGGCGCGGCGGCCGGTAAGGTCGGACCCGGGGCGACCGTGGCCGCCTGCAGTCCCTGCTGCCAGGCGCAGGCGACCAGCAGATCGGTGCCGGGATTCAGCTCCTTCACCTGGCAACTGCATGCTCCGGTGAGGAACATCGTCGCCGCGTCGATCGCCGCGTCGGTCCAATCCGGGGCCGGACGCGCCTCCAGCATCCGCGCCCGACCGAAGACCGGGACGATCAGGGCGTTCGCCGCCGCGACCGGAACCGCGCCAGTCCGTCCATCCGCTTTCCCTGCCGCCGCCTCCTGCGCAAGACCTGCCGCCATGGCCCGCACCTGAGCGATCAGCGCCCATTCGGCACCATCCCTGGGATCGATGGCGATCACCTGGAAATCCAGCCGGATCGGCGGACCAGCCTCGGCCAGGGTGCGGGCGGTGCTGGGATCCTCCGGATCCTGGACCGGCAGGGCCAGGGTCGCCTGCAACTGGGCGAGGCGCTTGCGCAACCGCGCAAGTTCCCCCGCATCGGCGCCCGCATCGCCGGAACCGAGGAACAACCAGACCACCGCTGCGCCCGCCAGGAGCCGGCGCGTCAAGTCCCGCCGCAGCGGCGAATCGGCGATGCCGGCCAGGCGATCGTCGGCGACCTCGCCCGGCCACCAGGGCACGGCGGCGCCCGCCGCATAGATGCCGGCGCTGCGCGGGGTCGCATCCCCGCCAAGCACCCCCGGGGTCGAGGCCGGCGTGCCGGCGACCTCGACCCGGATCTGGGCTTCCTGTGCCGCAAACCGCTGGTGCACCGCGCTGCGCCAGGCCGCGTCACGGCTGGACAGCAGCACCTGCGGGTCGGGCTCCCAGCGCCGCAGGGCATAGGCGAACACCGGCACCGAGCATGCCGACGCCATCTCCGTGGTCGCCAGCACCAGCAGCAGCGGCAGCAGATGGCGCAGGTTCGGGCGCATGGGATCCTTCGCTGCGGCAGCCAGCATGGATCCGGTACCGCCTGCACCAATCGCCGTTGCCCGCCATCGGCCGGACCCGAGTCA
Organism: uncultured Candidatus Kuenenia sp.; assembly: GCA_964654285.1. Classification (GTDB taxonomy): domain Bacteria; phylum Planctomycetota; class UBA11346; order UBA11346; family UBA11346; genus BJHQ01. Next base: position 11,372 of record CAZZJC010000036.1, on the reverse strand, counting down.
CCTTCGCGGACGGCGAACCGGCTTGCCAGCGTCGGCCCCGGCCTAGCCTGCCGGGGCGCATGCGCCTCAAACGTCTGGAAACCTTCGGCTTCAAGTCCTTCGCGGACCGGATGACCTTCGACTTCGAGGACGGCGTCACCGCGATCATCGGGCCGAACGGCTGCGGCAAGTCGAACGTGGTCGACTCGATCAAGTGGGTGATCGGCGAGCAGTCCGCCAAGGCCCTGCGCGGCGAGGACATGATCGACGTGATCTTCAACGGCTGCGCCACGCGCCGGGCGATGGCCTTCGCCGAGGTCACCCTGGTCCTCGACCAGATCGCAGACCGCATCCACGCCGAAGGCATCGGCGACGAGGTCGCGATCACCCGCCGGCTGTTCCGCGACGGCTCCAGCGGCTACTACCTCAACGGCCGCGCCTGCCGCCTGAAGGACATCAAGGAGCTGTTCATGGACACCGGGGTGGGCACGACCGCCTACTCGGTGATCGAACAGGGCCGGGTCGGCTTCATCCTCGAATCGAACACCAAGGACCGCCGGCTGATTCTCGAGGAAGCAGCCGGCATCTCGAAGTACAAGTCGCGCCGCAAGCTCGCCGCGCGCAAGCTGGAACGGGTCGAGATCGACCTGCAGCGCATCGGCGAGGTGCTGGCCGAGGTGCGCCGCCGGGTGAAGGCGGTCTCGCGCCAGGCCGCCGCGGCGCTGCGCTGGCGCGACCTCAACGCCCGCGCCAAGGAACTGCGCCTCGCCTTCGCCCTGGATGACTACGGCCGGCTGGAGCGCGAGATCGGCGAGCACGGCCGCAAGGCCGGCGCACTTGCCGACGCCGCCGCCCAGGCCGCGGCCGAGCACGCCAGGATCGAGGCGTCGCTGGCCGAGGCCGACACCCGCCTGGTCGCCCTTGAGGCCGAGGTGCGGCAACTGGAAACGACCCGCGCCGACGCCCAGAGCCGCCGCGATGTCGCCCAGGCCCGGGTCAAGGACGCTGGAAAAAACCTCGCCGCCGCTGATGAGCAGGAACGCGACGACCGCGAGGCCCTGGCCGGCGTCGACGCCAAGATCGCCGCCTTGGCCAGCGCCGTGCAGGAAGCCGAGCAGGCAGTCGCGGCGGCGCAGTCGGGCACCGGCGATGTCGGCCTGAGCGTGGCGATGCAGGGCCGGCGCGACGAACTCGACCGCGTCCTGGCCGAGGTCGACGCCCAGGTGCGCCTGGTCGAGGACACCAAGGCGAAGCAGATCGAGGCCCTGCGCGAGATCTCCCGCGTCGAGGCCGAACTCGCCCGCCTGGAGGGCGCGCGCACCGCCGCCAACGACCGCCGCAAACGCATGGAGGACCGCAGCGGCGGCCAGACCGAGCAGCTCATGGGCGCGATGGTCGCGATCAACCAGGCGCAGGATCAGATCGCCGCCGCCGAGGCCGAGGCGCGCGCCGCCCACGCCGAACTCGACCGCCGCATCAGCGAACGCGAGGCCGCGACCACCGACGAGGGCCGGCTCGGCAACGAACTCGCTGCCATCGGCCACGAGGAGGCCCGCGCCAGCACCGCGCTGCGCATGCTGGAACAGCAGGAGACCCGCGCCGACGGCGTGCATCGTGGCGTGCGCGACGTCCTGCAGGCGATGGACCGCCTGTCCGGCATCCTCGGCATGGTCGCCGACCACTGCCGGATGAAGGACGAGCACGTCCTCGCGATCGAGACCGCCCTCGGCGGCGCGGCCCAGCACGTCATCACCGAGACCCAGTCGGCGGCCAAGGCGGCGATCGACTTCCTCAAGCGCGACAACCGTGGCCGCGCCACCTTCCTGCCGCTGGATGACATCGAAGGCGGTGAGCGTGTGCCGCGCGACATGCTGCGCGAACCCGGCGTGGTCGATGTCGCGAGCAGCCTGGTCGACTGCGACGACCGCGTCAGGCCGGCCATCGAGCATATCCTCGGCAACGTCCTGGTGGTCGAGACGCTCGATCATGCGATCCTGATCCGCCGCCGGCACCGCCATGGCATCCGCCTGGTGACGCTCGACGGCGAGGTCATCGCCCCCGGCGGCGCGATGACCGGCGGGCGCGGCCAGGGCCACGAAGCCGGCGGCCTGGTCAGCCGCAAGCACGAGATCGCGCGCCTGCACGAGGAATTGCAGGCGATCGAGGCGAAACGCCAGAAGTCCTGGATCAGCCGCGAGGCCGCGCGCCGGCGCATCCAGGAACTGATGATCGCCGAGCACGAGTTCCGCGCGACGGTGAAGGCGGCGGAGCAGAAGGTCGGCGACGCGCGCACCGCGCTGATGCGCGTCGACCGCGACCGCCAGCACCTGGAGCAGGCGACCTCGTCGTTCGGCATCGAACTCGAGGAGATCGCCGCCGAACTGTCGCGCATCGAGACCGAAGCGAAGGATCTCACCGGCCAGCGCACCTGGTTCGCCAGCCTCGCCGAACGCCTGGCGGGGGAGATCAGCCTGATCCAGCTTGGTCTGGACGCCAAAGGCAAGGAGCGCGACCGGGTGCAGGAGGAGGTCGCCCAGCTGCGCGTCAGCCTGGCCACCAGCCAGGAACGCATCGAGGCCGCGCGCAACCATCATGGCCACCTCGTCCGCGCCATGCAGGAGCTGGAGGACGGACGCGACGAACGCCAGCGCCGCCTCGCCGGCCTCGATGCGCGCCGGGCCGAGCTGCGCGCGATGATCGACGACGGTGCGGTCGCCCATGCCGCCGCCGCCCACGACGTGGCGCAGGCCGCCGAGGCCCTGGCCGCGCTGGTCAACGAGCGCGACCAATTGCGCGACCGCACCGAAGGCAGCCGCCAGATGGCGCGCGCCGCCGCCGGGCGCCAACGCGAACTCGAACGCGAGCAGAACCAGGAGCACACCAAGGCCGCCGAGGCGCGGGTGCGCCTCGACAGCCTGTGCCAGCGCATCCTCGAGGACCAGCAGCTGTCGCTGGGCGAGGCGCACCAGAACTGGACCCGCCCCGAGGACGTCGACTGGGATGCACTCAGGAGCGAACTCGCGGACGCCGAAGCCGAACTCGCCAGCCTCGGCCCGGTCAACGTCGCAGCGATCGACGAACTCGACGAGGTCAAGGCGCGCGAGGAGTTCCTCGCACGCCAGTTCGACGACCTGACCCGCGCCCGCACCAAGCTCGACGAGATCATCCACCACATCGACGACGTCAGCCGCAAGCTGTTCAGCGACACCTACCGCGAGGTGCGCGCCAACTTCCAGGCGCTCTTCCGCAAGCTGTTCGGTGGCGGCGCGGCGGATCTCAAGCTCGAACGCTATGAGATGGTGACGATCCAGGATCCGGCCCCGGCCGGCGAGCCCCTGCCGCCGCCGCGCGAGGTCCGGCAAGAGGTGGACATCCTCGACGCCGGCCTGGAGATCGTCGCCCAGCCGCCGGGCAAGAACCCCAAGATCATCACCCAGCTCTCCGGCGGCGAGAAGGCCCTCACCGCCATCGCCCTGCTGTTCGCGGTCTACCAGACCAAGCCCAGCCCGTTCTGCGTCCTCGACGAGGTCGATGCCCCGCTGGATGACTCCAACGTCGACGTCTACAACTCGATGCTGCGCGAATTCGTGGTCGGCACCAACGCCGATGGCAGCCGGCGCAATGGCAGCCAGTTCATCGTCATCACCCATAAAAAGCGCACCATGCACCGCGCTGATGCGATTTACGGCATCACCCAGAACGAACCGGGCGTTTCGACCAAGATCAGTGTCAAATTTGAAGAGGTCGACCGTTTCACCGGCGAACTCGCCGAGACCGTTCCAGGCAAGGGGCCGTATTCGGGCTGACCCTCCCTGGGACCGCAGGCGACCCGCCCGCATCTCTGCCATTCGGGTTTCTCCCGTGTGCGGGCCAGTGGCCCGCGGTCCCAGGGGCCCAGGCCCTGCCGGAAGCTTCCCCCCTGGCAGTTGCGCTGGCTGTTCACGGGGGTTATGTTCTTCGCACGACACCATCGGCCTGCGCGTCGCGTGGTAGGAGACCTGATGATGATGCCCCCAGCCTACCCCCTCCCCCGTGCCGGCTGGATCGCCGCGGCCTGCTGCACGGCCATGGCGTGCTCCGCCAGCGGGGCCTGGGGCGCAGACGATGGCTCCCTCAGCCAGGTCCGCCTGGGGGTCTCCGGCCCGCCCCCGCCCAAGATCGAAGAGAAGGTGACCGGCGTCAGCGGCGGCACCGACACCACCTACACCTGGCAGGGTTCGGACCATACCGCGATCCAGGTCAGCGCGGAATACCTGCGGGTCGCCACCGGCCCGTGGGGTGGACTGGTGTACGGCCTCGCGGGAACGGCGACGCGCTACAACATCACACCCTCCGGTTACCAGGTCGGCAACACCACCTACGTCAATGACGATCCCAGCCACCTCGGATCCTCCACCCTGGGCGCGCAGGTCATGGGTGGCTGGCAGATCGGGGTGACCCGCGACGCCGGCACCAGCGCCTTCGCCGAGATCCTGCCCTTCGTCGGCGGCGGCCTGGCCTGGGCCCAGACGCGCAACCGCGTGGATGCCAGCAGCCCCTACGAGACCAACCGCGGCCGCGGCTGGTACAGCGAATACGGTTTCCGCCTGGGCGCCTTCGTGAGCGAACGCAGCTGGTTCGCCGGCGTCACCTCGGCCTACACCGTCGGCAATGCCCTGGTCAGCATCGATACCGTCGGCGGCGGCACTTCCGAACTGCGCCTGACCCGCCGGGGCTGGGGCTGGGGCGTGGTCCTCGGCCACAACTTCTGATCCGCCAACCATGGCGCGGCCACCGACACCCATGATCGACCGCACCCGCGTGCGCGCCGTTCGATCATGGATGCCGCACCGGCGTCTTCACGCAACATCCTTCTCCGTCATCGTCTTCCAGGGAAAGCACCCATGAAGCCCACTCTCCGTTCTTTTGCCCGTTCTCTGGCGTTCCTGACCCTGCTCATCGGCAGCCTGTCCGCCGGCGACGCGGTCCAGGTGGTCGCTACGTCACCCGCGGCCAACGAACAGAACCTCGTCCCCGGCCAGGTGCTGTTCACCCGCACCGGCAGCGGGGCTCCGCTGACCGTGCAGTACCGCATCTCGGGATCGGCCCACCCCACCAACCCGGCGGGCAACGATCAGGATGGCTCGGTCGCAGCCATCAATCTCGTCGACGGTGGCGATGATTACCTGACGCCGTTCGTGGATTTCCAGTTCTCCGGCGGGTCGCCGGTGCCACCGCAATTCATCCCGAAGGGCACTGCCGACGGACGTGGCGGCAGGGTGACAACAATCTCCGTGACCGCCAACGGCAGCAATTACACGAGTGCTCCCAGCGTGACCGTCAGCGGTTCACCCTATGTCGTCCGTGTCGACATCACCCATGGCGGGCGCGGGTACACTAGCGCGCCCACCGTCACCTTCAGCGGCGGCGGCGGTCTCGGGGCTGCTGGCACCGCGACCATCAACGTCACCACCGGCCAGGTCAACGGAGTGGTGATCACGTCCGCCGGCAGCGGGTATTCCAGTGCACCCACCGTCACCTTCAGCGGTGGCGGCGCCACCACGGTCGCAACCGCGGTCGCTTCGCTCGCCCAGGGATCCGGCGCCACCGCTGTCGCAATCCTGACCGGCTACGTTTCGGGGATCACGGTCGCGAGCGGCGGTGCGGGCTACACCAGCGACCCCCTCGTCACCATCAGCGGCGGTGGCGGCTCCGGCGCCATGGCCGTCGCCACCGCCTCCGGTGGCGTCGTGACCAGCGTCGTCGTGACCAACCCCGGCAGCGGCTACACCAGCAGCCCCAACGTCTCCTTCAGCGGCGGAGGATCTCCGTCCCAGGTTCCGGTGGCGACGGCCACCATCGCCAACAGCGTTGGTTCGGTCGTTGTCGCCAGCACCGGCCAGGGCTACATCACCGCACCGACGGTCTCCTTCAGCGGAGGTGGCGGCAGCGGGGCTGCGGCAAGCGCGACGTTGTCCGGCAGCCCGGTCGCCGAAGCGACGAGGGCTGGCACCGGCTACGGCTACCAGATGCCCCAGGTGACCGTGAGCGGCGGCGGCAGCGGAGCTGTCCTGAGACCGGTCATCGTCGACGGGTCCATCGCCTCGCTTGCTATCGAAAATGCCGGCAGCGGCTATACCAGCGCGCCGACCGTCGGCATCGCCGCACCGGCGGCAGGCATCACGGCAACCGCCACCGTCACCATCGACTCCCTGGGGCGGGTGAACGGCCACTCCATCACCAATGGCGGCACCGGCTACGGCCCGACCGCCACCGCCAACGATCCAGCCACCGGGGCCGAGACGCCGGCCAGCTTCAGCGTCATCCTGGCCGGGCCTGACTATGTCGCTCCGGCGAATTCCTGGATCGACCCAGACACCGCCGACCTGGTCGGCACCATCACCTTCGCCGCCAATCAGACTGCGTACGTCCTGGATCTCACCCCACGGCGCAACGGCGTGGGCGGGGCCAGGACCGCCGTGGTGTCGATCGATCCCGACCCGCTGGGACAGTACATCGTCAACCAGCAGAGCTCGGCACCCATTTCCATCGCTGATGCCGACATCGAGGCGACCCTGACGGTGAACCGTCCGACCGCCTACCCCACCCTGCCCACCATCCCCACCGCGGCCTATCCGCTCGAAGTCCAGGGACGCGGCGAGTGGCAGGTGCACCTCAACGATGACATCCTCTTCCGCAGCGTGGCCGTCCAGATCGCTGGCGACACTTCGGTCGGACCCCAGGCTGTCCTCGACACCGAATACTGGTTCGGCGACAACTTCATGTCGATCGAGGAAACGGCCAGCCAGTATGCCACCGTGGTGCCCCTTGATCCCACAGCGATTCCCCTTCCTGCCGCCCCGGGAGTCGGGGCCACCACCATTCCGGTCAGTTCCCTCGCCATCTTCCGCGGCAATGACATCGTCGTCTTCGAAAGCCCGACCAGCATCATCAATGGCATCTACACGGTGACCGGGACGGCGGGCGCGACCTCGACCACCAACCCCACGATCACCATCACCCCGGCCATCAAGGCGATCCAGACCATCTACGGCACCACCCGGGTGCGCCGTCTCGCCAACCGCGTGCAAGGCTCGGGCCAGATCACCGAGACGCTGTACAGTTCAGCCCCTGATCTCTATTTCTTCGCATTCCCGGTCATCACCGCGAATTCCCCCCGTGCCCGCAGCAGCATCAACCTGACCCTGCTCCAAAATGACGACTACCGCACCCTGTCGCCCACGAGCGGCACCGTGACCCTGGCCGATGATGCGGTGACCGTCGGCCTGCGCTTCAACAGCAATGCTGGAAAGCCGAGCACCAACGGCATCATCGATGTCGTGCTCAGCAATCCGTTCCCCAAGGCGGTGAATGTGCCCTTCACCGTGGTGTCCGGCGGATCCGCGATCCTGGGCACCGACTACACCATCAGCGGTGTCGACAGCACCACGCGTCTGGGATCGATCCAGATCCCGGCGAATACGACCACGGCCCAGATCGTGGTGCAGCCGATCAGCAACCTGGATCCCGCGGCCAAGTCGCTGACCCTGCAACTGCTCGCGTCTCCCGACTACCTGCTTGCCCCGACCGGTACGTCCGGCGTGAATCCGTCGGCATCCCTGTCCATCGCACCCGCACCGCGCACCACCAACAACGTCCCGGTCTACCTCGGCATCACCAGCGGTTCGGTCTCGGAGGGGAATTCCGGGTCGCTCACAGTGTACCTGAGCGATGCTTCCGGGAATGCGCTGACGGGGGATACGCTGGCGACCTCTGCCGCCGTCCTGATCAGCACCAGCGGCACGGCGGTGGCGGGATCGAACTACCTCGCCCTGGGGACTTCAGTGCAGATGAACGCCGGGGTCTCGTCGGTGACCATCCCGATCCAGACCATCAACAACCGGTCCTCGATCATCGACCACACCCTGACCATCAGCCTGCTGCCCGGCGCCGGATATCAGCTGTCCACCGTGGCCACGGGAACGCTGACCATCCAGGACACCTCGCCGAGCATCTCGATCTCGGCGCCGACCACGGCACCGGTCGAAGGTGGATCGGGCGTCAGCTTCACCATCACCGCCTCGCGCGCGGTCGACCGGTTGACCAGCGTCGGCTTCACGATCGGCGGCACCGCGACCGCCAATGCCGATTTCACCCTGAGCGCGAGCGGGAATGGCAGCGTGGACTACACCGCGCTCAGCGGAACGACCGACATCCAGATCGGGTCCGCCACCACCACCGTGACCCTGCTCGCCAGCCAGGACAACGTGTCAGATCCCGGTGAAACCGTCATCCTGACCGTTCAGGCCGACTCGCAGGCCCTGCCCAACTACAAGCTCGCCAACCCGCTGTCGACCACCACCGCGACCACCACCATCGCCGAGGCGCCGGTGGCCTCGATCGCGACCGTGTCGATCGCCGCCACCAGCCCGACCGCGACCCAGGCGACCACACCCATCCCGGGCGTCTTCACCCTCTCCGCGGATCGCACCGCCAGCACCAGCAACGCCCCCATCCTCGTCAACCTGCCGGTGGGGGGTACGGCGGTACCCGGCATCAGCCCGACGCAGCCCAATGCCTACACCGCCCTGCCCGATGCGATCACGCTGGCCGAACTGGTGACCACGGCGGATCAGGCCGCCGGGGCTTCATTCATCCGGGCGCGCGTACTCGGATCGGGCACCGCCTCGCTGCCCGCTGGGGCCGTGCTGCGCATCGGCACCGGATCGACCACGGTCACCGTGGCCCAGGCGGTCACCGTCGCTGCCGATTCCATCCCGATCCCGCTCCAGGCCACGCTGACCGCGGCGGTCGCTTCCGGCACCAGCGTCGGCGTGTGCACCACAGCGATCAACGTCGTGCCGTCCAGCGGTACCACCAGCTACGATGGCCAGACGGTGTCCATCGCGCTCGCCCCGACCAGCGGAGCCAATTGGACCGCGACCGCTGCCAATACCGCGATCATCACCATCCGCAGCGGTTATCCGCTGATGAGCATCGCCTCTGGAACGGCTCCCGTCGAGGGCGGCATCGATGGAACCTTCGTGGTGACCTCGAGTCAGACGGTCGCTGCCGCCGTCACGGTCTTCTACACCGTTACTGGCACCGCGACCTCTGGCATCGATTTCACCGCCCTGAGCGGAAACGTGGTTGTCCCGTCCGGCAGCGCCCAGGCGACGATCACGGTGACCGCGTTGGCCGACTCGTTGACGGATCCCAATGAGACCGTGATCCTGACCCTGGTCCCGGACACCTCTGCGACGACCGCTTATCACCTGGCCGGATCATCCACTAGCGCAAGCATCGCCATCACGGAGCCGCCGACCACCCCGATCGCCACCGTGTCTGCGGTCGCCACCACCCCCACCGCCGTGCTCACGCCAGCCATCGTGCCCGGTGTCATCACCTTCACGGCTGATCGCACCGCCAGCACCAGCAATGCCCTGGTGGTCGCCACGATCCAGCCCGGCGGCACCGCCACGCCGGGAACGGCCTACTCGGCTCTACCGGCCTCCGTCAGCTTCCCCGAGCTGGTGACCACCCTCGGCGTATCGGCTGGTACCGGATTCCTGAGTGCGAAAGTGGTCGGAACGACACCCGTCGATCTCGTCGCCGGGGATGTCTTGCGCGTCGGTACGGGCAGCACGCTGGTGACGGTGGGTGCAGCCACCACGGTCGGAACCACCGAGGTGGCGATCCCCTTGAACGGAACGCTGGCCGGGGCGGTGACCGCTGGAACCAGCGTCGGCGTGTGCACGGCACGGATCTCGGTCACCCCCCTCAGCAGCAGTTCCTCGTTCAATGGCCAGACGGTCATCGCCACCCTGCTCCCGCCAGCAGGAGCGAATTGGGTGACCGCAGCCAGTCCAAACCATCGGGCCGTGGTGACGATCTCGACCAGCGCCACCCCGGTGGACACCGGCAAGCCCGCGCCGGTCGCCGGAAGCACCAAGAGCTCCGGCAAATGCGGTCTCGGCGGTGGCCTGGCGATGGTCGGCTTGGCTGGAATGCTCCTGCTGGCCTGGCGTCGACGCCGCTGATCACAGCGATCGCCTGGATGCAGGACGGCCGGGCGGGTTCGCCCGGCCGTCTCGTTTTCAGCGCGGGTCTTCCCTGCGCCTGGTGCTCAGCGTTTGGGATCTGGTGGAATGACGAAATCCTTGGTCTCCACCTTGCCCTGCACCCAGGCGACGAAGGTGGCAAATGGGCAGAGCAGGGCACCGAGTTTCAGTTCGTCGGTGAGCGGCAGGGCGGGATAGCGTTCCTGGGCCAGGATGGACAGGCGTTCGCGGGTGCCCAGGGCCTGGAAGCGGTCGCGGTAGGATGGATGCACGCTGGCGCGGGCCACGCGGGCGTAGACCTCGTGCAGCTGCACGATCTTCTGAAGCAGTTGACCGAGGCGGAAGGCCTTCTGGCCGGCGGTCTGACCCTGCATGAAGGGGTAGAGATGCGCGGTGGCCTCGATCGCCAGGAGCCAGTGCAGCACCGTCGGATGCGCCTCGGCTTCGCTCGGATCGAACTCGTCGCGGTGGAGGTAGGTCAGGAACACCTGGCGGAAGAACCGGCTGCGCAGGCGGTCGCGGATGAGGAGCTGCCGGGTGGCGCGCAGTTCGGATTCGGGGAGCGAACGCAAGGGCTCCTCGACTTCGCGCGGCAGGGGCGGGGCGCCGGCGGCGTCGTCCCAGACCGTATCCGCGCCTTCGGGCCGGCGCAGGCGGCGGAAGGTGGAGAGCGCGCGCTGGGCGAAGGCCGGGGTGAACAGCAGGCGGTCGGACAGGTCGGGATCGCCGAAGACGGGTGCCACCGGCCCGAGCACCAGCGGGATGCGCGAGAGCGGCAGTTCGCGCAGATCGGACAGCGGAGGCGCCTCGCCCTGGGCCTTGGCGATGGCGGTCCGCACCCGGCGATACACGCCGATGGCGTGGATCTGCATGGTGGCGACCTCGATGCCGGAATCCTCGCGCAGCAGGCACAGCTCCTCCACCAGGGCGGCGCGCAGGGTGTGGTCGCGGTAGCGGGTGAGATCCGCGAGCTTGCCCAGGGTGGCGGACACCCGCTCCTGTTCGCTTTCGAGCTCAAGATCGGCCAGCATCGCCTTGAGGCGCGGGTGCTCGACCTCGCCGGTGACCCAGGTGTCGGACAGACCGGATTCCATCTCCTCGATGAGCTGGCGATGGCGCTCGATCAGCAAGGGTCGCCGGGCCTCGACGATGAATTCCTCGGTGGTCAGCTCGATTTCGTCGGACGGCGTAGGGTCGGGCATGGGCACGGCTTGCCACACCGGCCGGCAGGGTCAACCGGGCAGGCTGCGATCCGCCGCCGGTGGCGGGTACGCAGGCGGGTTTCACTCGCGAGCCGATGCGGATTCCACAAATTCTTGCCGGTTAAATTCCAGAAATTCTTGCCGGGTCCTC
>CAZZJC010000035.1:0-57471 GCA_964654285.1 uncultured Candidatus Kuenenia sp. | reverse complement strand
GATCTCCGGCGGCCAGCATGCTGGTTATTATGCCTTTGAAAGTGGATTGGTATCAAATCGTTCGCCAAGGTGACACTTGAGGCGGGTGAACAACGGGACATGTGCATCACCATTCCGGTCCAGGATCTCGCGATCTACAATGACCAGACGCATTGCTGGGAGATCGAACCGGGTCCCTATCGGATCTGGGTCGGCAGCTCCTCCCGCGACCTGCGGCTTGACGGCACCGTGACCATCCAGGCGCCTGGCGGCGACAAGGCTGCCGGATCAGCGCCAGAGAAATGATGGACCAGTCATGCAGCTCGTTCCTCCAACCATGACACGGCACCATTTTACCAGGAGTTTTCCAAGGAAACCCCTCATAATGGCCTCGACCCTCATCACCACCAGTCTCTGGTCTCGACACGTCCGAAAACCATCACGGTAAAGGAGTCCAATCCATGAAGTCATCCCTACTCATCGCCGCCTGCTTGGCGTTCCCTGGTGCCGCCATGGCCCAGGAGCAGCCCGGCGCGGTTGGCATGGCGGATCCGGCAGCCACGGCAGCGCCCTACCAGCCGCCCAGCACCGTTCCCAAGACCGGGTTGGGCTTCCGCGGCGATGGCACTGGTGTTATCTCAGACAGCAAACCACCCACGGTCTGGGACGAGGCCACCGGCAAGAACATCCGCTGGAAGGTGCCACTGCCGAATTGGGGTCTGGGGTGCCCGGTGCCCGTGGGCAATCGCGTGCTGGTGATGAGCGAACCGTCCTGGATCCCGGGCACGCCTGGCTGCACCTGGCCCGAGCTGCTGTGCTTCGATGCCGATACCGGTGCGCTGGCCTGGCGCACGGTGGTCGACCCGATGCTGGCCTTTCCCGAGGCGCCGGCCGAGGAGCGCCAGCGGGTCGCCGAGGGCTTGGCCTACTCCCATTCGCTCTATCGCAAAGCCTACCAGGTCACCGGTCCGATCGCGGAGCGCGGGGGCGCGGCGGAAGGTTCGCCCGAACTGGTCAAAGCCAGCGAGGAGCTCGGTCCCCTGGGCATGAACATTGGCCTGGTCCGCATGAGTTACGGCCAACTGCGGTACCTGCGCTTCGGCGAGGCAACCACCAAGCGCCTCGGCGAGATCGAGAAGCAACTGAGCAAGTATGGCATCGTGCGCTACAACACCTGGGATGATTCGGGGACGGCGCGGGTCGGCACCTGCTTCCCGACGCCGGTCAGCGACGGGGAACGGGTCTTCGTCATGACCGTCTACGGCACGGTGGCCTGCTACGAGGTTGCCACCGGCCAATTGGTCTGGTGCCGGTCGGCGGGCTACAATTTGCCGCGCCATCATTTCACCATGGAGTCGCCTCGGCTCTACGGCGATCTGCTGCTGACGACCTTCTGCGGTTATTTTCCTGGCAGAAAAGGCGTACTTCACCAGGCGCAGGCCTGGGACAGGAAGACCGGTGCGGTGCGCTGGCAGGTGGATCTGCCCATTTCCACGAGCGGGGACGGGAAGACCAAGGAACTCTTCAAGGCCGTGCCGTGGCACAGCCGTGGCGGCGCCTCGCCCTCGGTCTTACCCTCGGCACCACCCCGCTGTTGCTGACCTGGTCGGGCAACGTGCTGCGCCTGCCCGATGGCAAGCTCTATGAGGCGAAGATCGGTCCCACGCTGGCCACCTGGGGCATGGATCCGGCCACGGGCATGATCTTCTCGGATATCTCGGGCGATGGCCCTGTGCCGCGCTTTGGTTTGGAACTGGCGCTGGTCAATGACGAGCTGACGGTCAAACCGCGTTGGGTCACGACCGGCGCCCAGGGCGGACCCTCGATGGTCGTCCATGCCGGTCGCCTGTACTGGTCGAACACCCAGCTCGATCCGGCCACGGGCAAGCCGCTGGAGGCGGGCCAGACACCGGAGTGGAAGATGCTCCGGGGCCAAGGCCCACGGACCAGCCCGGCCACGCGCCATGTCATGCTGGTGGCCAACGGCCACGTCTATGGCCTGCGCGAAGTCACGACCAAAGGCAAGGACGGTACCAGCCAGGTCACCGGGGTCGGCGAGATTTACACGCTGGAGGGCAAGTTCGTCGCCAGCAACGTCCTGACCACCACTCCGCGCACGGGAGCCGATTGGACCGACAAATGGCAGGCCCAGGGCGCCGACCGGCAATCGTTCTCGTACGGTTGCCCGTTCAGCATCGGCGGCGACCGGATCTACATCCGCTCCGAGGAGTCGCTCTACTGCATCGGCGAGAAATAACCAACGAAAGAAAGGAAGAACTCCATGAGAACCATTCCCGCGATCTTGGCGGCTCTGTGCGCCGTCATGCCGTCACTGCCAGGCCACGCCGCCGAACCGACTCCGGCGGAACCGCCTGGCCAGGCAGAGACCTCTCAGCCGGCCAAGGGCGCCTACCAGCACCTGTGGATCGAGTTTGCCGGGGGCAACCTCAAGGCCCCTGCCACCGCCTTTGTCGGCCTGCGCGATGGCAACTCGACCACGGTGTGGTTCATCAACCAGACCTTGCCAGGAGGAGTTCCTCCGTCCGGTTCCTACAAGCTCAAGCTCGATGCCCATGCTGTGAAACTGACCGCGAGCGGACTGAGCGGCAACCTGAGCCTGCGGCAGGTGAGCGGTTGGGCGCCGATGACCCGGTACTCTTTGGCGACGCTCACCCTTGAAGCCAAACGGAGCGGCGCGGACCTGACCGGCACCTGGACCACGCAACTTGCCGGTGGAGCCAGCACCAGCGGGACGTTCACCGGCAAGCTGACCGAGGAGGACGCGATTCGTGCGGCGCAGCCCTTTGCTGCCGAGGCGAACTGGCCCACCTACTACGGCCCCTATGACGGCAACCGGGCCAGCGCGAAGGGCCAGGCACTGATGGAGGACATCGCCCAGGCCAAGCCGCTGTGGCGCTCCGAGCAGCCGCTGGGCGCCGGCTGGGGCTGCGGCGACAACCCCACGGGGCGCCCGTTCAAGACTGCGGCCGCCGGTCCCTGCGGCGGGTCGAGTTCGCCAGTTTTCGCAGGCGGCCGGATCTTCCAGTTCCATTTCATTCCCTCTGGCCAGGCCGACGCGGAATTGGTGGCAAAGACCATGGAAGTGACCGCCAAGGAGGCGGCCAAGAACAAGATCGCGCCGGAGGTGACTTCATTGGAAAAGAACCTCATCATCGACGGCCTGCGGCCGTTCTCGGACACCGTGGTGACCTGCATCGACCCGCAGACGGGGGCGACGCTCTGGCGGACCAGCGTGCCCCGGCTCTCGGGAAATTATCAGGCCCACAAATGGCGCGGGATGAATCCCACTCCCACGGTCATCGGCGATGTGGTCGTGGTCAGCGATTACGGTTACAACCATCTCGGGCTGAAGGCCGATACCGGTGAGTCCTTGTGGATCATTCCGGGTGGGCGGAAGGTCGGGGTCGGTGGTCAGAGTGCTCCGGTGCGACCGGTCGCGGCAGCCGGATTGGCGATACTCCAAGGCGGGGAACTGCGTGCGGTCAAACCCAGCACCGGCGAGGTGGTGTGGAAGGCGAAGGCGGGCGGCGGGGAAGTGCTGCCATGGACCTCGGGCGGCGTGGACCGCTTGATCCTGATCAATTGGAAGGATGTCCGTTGCCTGGATGCCGCCACCGGCAAGCAGCTCTGGTCGGCGCCGGTCTCGCTCAGTTCGGGCTTTGCCTCGGTCGCCCTGATCAGCGGCGACATGCTGGTCGGATTTGCCGGGGTCGAGGATCCGAAACTACGGGGCCACGGCAGACCGCAGGGCTGGAAACTCTCGGCGACCGGCATGGAGAAGGCCTGGGAGGACGAGATCCTGCCCAACGACGAGAACCTGACGGTCAGCTTCGGCCTGGACCGGGTGTACGTGCAAGGCAGGGAAGAGGTCCGCGCCCTGGATCTGGCCACCGGCAAGCGCTTGGCGACGGCCAAGGGCACGGAAGCGTTCAAGCCGCTGCATGGTCCGGGCAGCAACCCCTGGCTGTGCGTGGTCGGCGAGCATCTGCTGCTCAACCCCGAAGGCCAGCACGGCGGCCAGAAGTTCCTGCTGATGGATCGCGAGTTGAAGGTTCTGAGCGCCTGGAAGCCGCCGCACAGCCATGACACCGCCTATGCGTACATGGCGATGATCTCGCCCATCGTGGATGGCCGGATCTTCGTGCGCGGCAACGATGGCCTGTACTGCTACGACCTGCGAGCCGTTGCCAAAGCCACAGCCAAATAGTCGAGGATATCTTTCTATGACTCCACCTAAGCCCATCATTACAGCCAAACAACCGCGACGTCGGCCAGCGGGCGTGTCTCTATGCGCCTGCGCATGTGGCCTCATCACCGCCTGTGCGCCGCTCATCACTCTGGATGCGGGCGAGGCAATCGCAGTCCCCGCGCCGCTGCCGGCAGCGGTGACTGAAAGTCCTGACGCCCCCTTTCATCAGGCCAAACTGGAGTTCAACCTGCCCCCGGTCAGGGCAGGCCAGCCTGAACAGCAGGCGAAAGCCATCGTCCAGTTCCGTGGTGGCCAGGGGACCATCCATCATGTCCTGGGCATCAGTCCCTCGATCTATGACATGGGGGGCCCGGTGGATCTGTGGGATGTCTCGGGACTGAGGCTCAGCGGCAGCCAGCTCACGGGGACGCTGCGCTACGCCCCGACTCCGGTGGGCACCGAAATCCAAAGTCTGAGCGTGACAGCCACCGTCGGGGCGGACGGCAACGTCAGTGGCACCATCGGCGACAAGCCCCTCAAGGGGACCCTGCACAGCGCCGAGCATTTGGCCAAGACCAATGGCTTCGCCCCCGGCAAGGACTGGCCCCAATACGAGGGGCCGACCTTCGACTGCCGGGGACCATCGACCGATCAGCCGCTGCGAGAGGACCCGACCCAGCCGCGCCTGGTGTGGATGAGCGAAGAACGCTTCGGCGCCGGCCGGGAGCATCGCATGGACCCGCTGCACGGCTCCACCGGATCCTGGTCGCCCGTCATGGGCGAGGGCAAGATCTTTTTCATGGTCGCCGAGGGCAGCGAGGGCTCGCCCATCGATCAGGCCGCGAAGGCCGCGCTGGAAGGCCATGCGCAGAAGGCGCAGGCCAAGATCCGCTTCGACCTTGACCCCTGGGGCAGGGATCTGGCGGGTCGCATCGCCAAGATCACCAGCATCGAGGCTGACGATCTGGCGATCGCCATCGATGCGGCCACCGGCCGCACCTTGTGGCGGACCCAGCTGCCCAAGCGCTCCTTCAACGGTGCGCCCTATAACAAGCATGCCGACCATGGCCGCATCGGCGCCTACGCCGATGGCATGATCTACCTCATGGGCCGGGAAGGGCGGATCTACGCCCTGGAAGCCGCCAGCGGCAAGCTCGTCTGGGAGCAGCCCGGTTCGTTCGCCAAGCTCAAGGCCGATGCCCTGGCCGCAGGGAAGCTGCCTGAGGCCCAGAACTATCCGGTCCTGCACGTGGCCGGCGATGCCGTCCTGTCCGCTGGCACCGCCTTCGACCGGCGCACCGGCGCCAAGCTCTGGTCGCGGCCGGGCATCGGCGGGGTCGTCCCGCTCGAAGGCCGAGCCTATGCCGTGATGGCCGACGGTTGGCCTGACATGAACGTATCCCTGGTCGAACCAGCGAGTGGCAAGGAGCTCTGGAAGGCTGCGACCAAGGGCGGATTGCTGGTCGGCTTCCCCGGCACCGCCTCCCTGCGCCAGGTCGGCGACCTGCTGATCGGCGGCGAATATGATCGCAAGACCAAGGTTTCATTGTCCCGCGCCTACCGGATCACCCTCAACGGGCTGGTGCAGGCCTGGGAGGTGAAGCAGGAGGACGGCATGTTCCTCGGCGGCATGTACAACAGCACCCAGGCCGAGAGCCGGGTGATCCTACGCTACCAGAATGACGCCAGCGGCACGATCAGGCAGCGCCTGATGGCCGTGGACAGGGCCAGTGGCGCAGTGACCCATACCGCCGACTTCCCAGGCATCTTCATCGGCCAGGTGGCGGCGATGAACGACCTCGTCTTCGCCTGGGTCGATGGCTGCCATACCTGCACCAATCCCAACATCTACCGGGCCAACGACCTGAAGCTGCTGGGCCAGTGGACTCCCCCGCACACCCAGACCAGCGCCTACGACCACCCATAGATCGTGCTCTACGTCGATGGCCGGGCGATCGTGCGCGGGCGGGAGCGGATGTTCTGCTACGATTTCAGACCATGAACACGTCGGAGAAGCCCGCGCCGTGAATCCCTCCCCGGTTGTCCCATGCGGCCGGATCGCTTGAAATCCACGGCCATATCAGCCGTATGAGCGAATCGACCCTTTTGGCACGGCACCTCCCCCGTTCCCCCTCCGATCTCCTCCCGTTGAAGAGAAACCCTGCCGATGGCACCCGAAGCTGACCTGAGACCCGTGTCGTTGCGTTGCGACTACCGCAGCAACCCCTTGGGGATAGACAACCCCTTGCCCCGCTTGAGCTGGATGATCCCTTCACCCCGGCGGGGGTGCCGGCAGACGGCCTACCAGGTGCTGGTGGCGGGCAGCCGGGAATCGCTCGCCCAGGGCCAGGCCGAGGTGTGGGATTCAGGGCGGGTGGAGTCTGATGCCGCTGTCGATGTGACCTTTGCCGGTGCACGCCTGACTTCGCGCCAACGGTGCTTCTGGCAGGTGCGGGTCTGGCTGGAGGATGGGACGGTTTCCGACTGGAGCGAACCGGCGTGGTGGACCATGGGGCTTCTGGATCCGGCGGACTGGGAGGCGCAATGGATCGGCGCACCGCAACCCGAGGACGCGCCCTGGTTTCGCCGCGCGTTGACGCTGGACAGCACGCCGCAGCGCGCCGTGATCCATGTCGCGGTGCTGGGCTATTTCGAGCTGTACATCAACGGCCAGCGGATCGGTGAGGACTTTCTCGCGCCGGCCATCAGCAATTACGCCCGCCGCACCTATTACCGGACCTTCGAGGTCGGCGACCATCTGCATCCTGGCCTCAACCACCTTGCGCTGCGCACGGGCCAGGGCTGGTACACGATGGGCTACCCGGGCGTCGTCCATGCCAGCCCGGTGATCCGCTTGCAGCTCGAACTGGCCGGCCCGGATGGGGTGCGGCGCATCGGCACCGACACGACCTGGCAGACGCGTGCCAGCGAGCGGCAACGGGTGGGCCATTGGCGCAACACGGACTTCGGCGGCGAACGTGTCGATGCCCGCCGCTGGCATCCCCGCTGGTGGTCCACCGAGGAATGCACGATCGGCTGGCAGCCCGCCGTCGCCGTCACGGTGCCGGACGTTCCCTGCGCGGCCCAGCCCTGTAATGGCAATTTGCGTCTGCCCGCCATCCGTGCGGTCAACCTCGAACGGCTACCCGATGGCGCGTTGCTGGCCGATTTCGGCACGAACCTGACCGGGATGATGCGGGCCACTTTCCACGGCTTGTCCAACGGCCAGTGCATCACGATGCGGTATGCCGACCTGGACACACGGACCCTGGCCCCGGGCGTACCGGCTCCGCATCGCTCGTGCATGCACGGGGATCTGGTGGTCTATGGCCAGTACGATGAATTCATCGCCGCCGGCGAGGCGCATGAGACCTTTGAAAACGTGTTCAACTATCACGGGTTCCGCTACCTGCTGATCGAAGGACTCGACGCCGTGCCCGCCCTGGCGGACCTGGAAGCCATTCCCGTGCAGACCGGGATGGACGAGGTCGGCACGTTCCGCTGCTCCAACGACTTGTACAACCGCATCCATGAGATGGTGCGATGGACCTATCGTTGCCTGAATCTCGGCGGGATAACCGTGGACTGTCCGCACCGGGAACGGCTCGGATACGGCGATGGGCAGACGATCATGGACACCGGCAGCTTCAACTTCGACACGGCCGCGATGTACGCCAAATGGTCGCGCAACTGGTGGGACGAAATCCGCCCGGATGGATCGCTGCCCTTCGTGGCGCCATGCCCCTACGAGTCGGGTGGCGGTCCGGCCTGGAGCGCGATGTCGATCGTGGTGCCATGGAAGACCTATCTGTTCCATGGCGATCATCGCGTGCTGGCCGACGGCTATCCGACCATGAAGGCCTTCATGGCCTTCCTGCAAGCGCACTGCGTGGCCCATCTGCTTCAGGACCTCTATCCTGGCAGGAAATGGGAGAACCTCGGCGATTGGGTGGCGCCTGGCCGGGGCATGGACGTCGAGAACAACTGGGTGGATGACCGTTCGCGCCAGTTCTTCAACAATTGCTACCGGGTCCATCTGCTGCGCATCATGGAGCGCATCGCTGCCCGCTTGGGACTGGCCGGGGACGCGGCGCAGTTTGCCGCCGAGACCGGTCGGGCCCAGGCAGCGATCCACCAGGAATACTACGATCCCGTCAAGCAGAGCTACGCGAATGGCGAGCAGCCGTATCTGCTGTTTCCCGTGCTGGTCGGGGTGACTCCCGCCGCGCAGCGGGCGGCCGTGCTGCGACGCTACGAGCAGACCTTGCGCGAACAGGACCGGGGTCACCTGAATGCCGGCATGATCGGCATCCAGATGGTCGTCGATTGCCTGCTGGACCTGGGCCGCAATGACCTTGTCGATCTGATCGTCAATCGCACCACCCACCCGGGCTGGGGTTACATGCTTGCGCAGGGCGCCACGACCTGCTGGGAACAATGGAACGGGTACTTCTCGCACATCCATTCCTGCTTCCCGTACATCGGAGGATGGTTCTACCGGGGCCTGGCCGGCATCCAGTGGGATGAGACCCGGCCGGGATTCAAGCATGTCCTGCTGCGACCCGGCTTTGTCGCCAGCGTGGACTGGGTGGACTGCCAGTACCAATCGGTCCACGGGCGCATCGTCTGTTCTTGGCGCCGCGCTGGAAACCGCATGCGCCTTGCGGTCACGCTTCCGGCCAACACCAGTGCCACGCTCCGCCTGCCATCGACACACCCAGACCAGATCACCGAAGGCGGTTCGCCCCTGGCCCCGGCGGCTGGCATCACGCTGCTCGCCAGCGGATCCGATTGGACCGAGCTGCTGCTCGCTGCCGGTTCGTATGTCATTGAATGCCCAGCGCCCCAGTCGGTTGACGCAGGCCGATCATCAAACGCACACCAAGGATCACTTACTGAGGATTCACCAACAGGTTGACGAATCCAGGTACGGTTCCGGTAGCCGCGAGATAGTGATCTACAGGTAACAACCGGAAATTCGTGCGGGCCGAGGCCCGCCGATACAGGCACTATCGTCAGCCTGTTGGTGAATCCTGAATAATGCCCTCTCGATGACCAATTCCCGAAGGACAGCCGCCCTGCCTGGGCGATCGTTTCGATCCGGCGTGGCCAAAGCCCTCATCCGCTGCGACCATGCACCTGAGCCAGGAATGATGCCTGGGACTTCGCGCACCGCTCTGGATCTCGGCGGGTTTCAGCGTGCGGAGGTCGATGCCCTTCGTGCAGCTGATGACCGGCGGGCAACCTGATGGGCGCGACTAGGCGGGGGTTCCGGCCAGGAATCCGCCCAACGCCTGATAGCGCGCGTAGCCGGTGGCATACGCCTTCACGGCGGGCTTGCCCGGGGTGTAGGTGTGCTCGACCGGACTCGCCATGGCGCGCTGGGCGGCGGTGATGGACGGGTATCTGCCGGCCACGGTCGCGGCGGCGATGGCCGAACCGAGGGCGCAGCACTGGTCTGACGCGGCGACCAGGATCCTGCGCGCCAGGACATCGGCGCAGATCTGCATGACGAGCGGTGATTTGCGTGCGATGCCGCCGATCGCGAGCACGCCCTGCACCGGCACTCCCTCGCTGATGATGCGGTCCATGATCGCGCGTGAGCCGTACGCGGTCGCTTCGATGAGGGCGCGGTAGACCGCTGGGGCTTCAGAACCCAGGTGCAGGCCGGTGATCGCGCCGCGCACGCGCGCGTCGGCGTCGGGGGTGCGGCGGCCGTTGATCCAGTCGATCGCGAGTTCGCCGGTGGCCAGCGGCGGCAGCTTGGCCGCGGCGGCCTCGAGATCGGGCAGCAGGCGGTCGAGGCGCTGCTCGCGCACCTTCGCCGGCAGCGCGGCGAGCGGCCAGCCGAGCAGGCGCTTGTACCAGGCGTAGACATCGCCGAAGGCGCTCTGCCCGGCCTCCAGGCCGATGAAGCCGGGCACGATCGAGCCATCGACCTGGCCGCAGATGCCGCGCACCGTGCGTTTCCCCAGGCTTTCCGGCGGGGTGATCAGCATGTCGCAGGTCGAGGTGCCCATGACCTTGACCAGGATGTTGCGGCCCGCCCCGGCGCCGACCGCGCCGAGATGGCAGTCGAAGGCGCCGGCCGCGATCGGGATCCCGGCGGGCAGGCCGAGCGTCCTCGCCCACTCCGGCGCCAGGCTGCCCGCCGACTGGTCGACGGTCGCGGTGCCGCGGTAGAGGCGCGCGCGCAAGCCAGCGAGGCGTTTTTCGAAGGTGGTCAGGAACTTCTCCTCCGGCAGGCCGCCCCACGAGGCGTGCCAGAGCCCCTTGTGCCCGGCGGCGCAGCGGCTGCGCACGCAGCGGGCGGGATCGCCAGCGCCGCTGAGCACGAACGGCACCCAGTCGCAGTGCTCCATCCAGGTGTAGGCGGCCTTGGCCACTGTCGGGCTGGCGCGCAGCACATGCGCGATCTTGGCCCACCACCACTCGGAACTGTAGATGCCGCCCACGTATTTGGTGTAATCGGGGAAGCGCCCGCCGTGCGCGAGGGCGTTGAGTTCGTCGGCTTCCGCGATCGCGGTGTGGTCCTTCCAGAGGACGCACAGGGCGTTGGGGTCGGAACGGAAGCCGTCGGTGAGACCCAGCGCGACGCCATCGCGGTCGACCGGCAGGGGACTGGAACCCGTGGTGTCGACCCCGAGGCCGACCACGTCAGCCCCGGCGCCCTTGCCGGCCTTCGCCAGCGCGGCGCGCACCGCGTGGGTCAGCGCATCGAGGTGATCCTGCGGGTGCTGGCGGAACTGCTGCTTGGCCGGATCGCAGAACAGGCCTTCCGCCCAGCGCGGATAGGCGG
The DNA here is from genome assembly GCA_964654285.1 of uncultured Candidatus Kuenenia sp. GTDB lineage: Bacteria > Planctomycetota > UBA11346 > UBA11346 > UBA11346 > BJHQ01. The sequence goes on along the minus strand of CAZZJC010000035.1, from coordinate 46,483 downwards.
CGACGGCGGAGGCGATCTCGCTGCCATCGGCGGTGTCGACCACCAGGGCGCGCACGGAATCCGTGCCGAAGTCGAGGCCGAGGGTGAGGGCGCGGCGGGGGGCGGTGCGGGGCATGGGGCATCCGTTCTGCAGGATTGGGCGGAGCGCGGATTTAGGGCGATTAATCGTTACAGGCAAGCCCACCCCCACTGGCGGTGGATCTTGGCCCGCCACGCCCAGGATCGTCAGGGCGCGGCTTGTCTTCGTCCGTGCCCGACCATACTCCCCTCCATCGATCCATCGCGATGGATCGTTCCTTCTCTCATCCCACCCCGTCCCACCAACCCGAAAGGCCCGCATGGCCCGTTCCCTGTTCACTTCCGAATCCGTTTCGATGGGTCATCCCGACAAGGTGGCCGACCAGATCAGCGACGCCGTCCTGGATGCGTTCCTGGTCCAGGATCCGCGTTCCCGCGTGGCCTGCGAGACCCTGGTCACCACCGGGCAGGTGGTGGTCGCCGGCGAGGTCACCTCGAAGGGCGTGATCGACGTGCAGGACGTGGTGCGCAAGACGATCCGCGAGATCGGCTACACCGAGGCCGGCGTGGGCTTCGACGCCGACGCCTGCGGCATCATGGTGGCGCTGCACAAGCAGTCGCCCGACATCGCCCAGGGCGTCGATGAGGGCAAGGGCCTGCACAAGGAGCAGGGCGCCGGCGACCAGGGCCTGATGTTCGGCTACGCCTGCGACGAGACGCCGGAACTGATGCCGCTGCCGATCTTCCTCGCCCACCGCCTGATGGAGGAGCAGGCCCGCATGCGCCAGGCCGGCAAGGTGCCCTACCTGCGTCCCGACGCGAAGAGCCAGGTCACGGTCGAATACGACGGCGACAAGCCGGTGCGCATCCACACCGTCGTGATCTCGACCCAGCACACGCCGCAGGTGAAGTACGAGACCATCCGCAAGGACATGATCGCGATGGGCACCGCGGTCATCGCCAAGGCGAGCAAGGTCAAGGTCGACAAGGACACCATCTGGCACATCAACCCGACCGGGCGCTTCGAGGTCGGCGGCCCGCACGGCGACAGCGGCCTGACCGGGCGCAAGATCATCGTCGACACCTACGGCGGCATGGGCCGCCACGGCGGCGGCGCGTTCTCGGGCAAGGACCCCAGCAAGGTCGACCGCAGCGCCGCCTACGCCGCCCGTCATGTCGCCAAGAACGTGGTCGCGGCCGGCCTCGCCAAGCGCTGCGAAGTGCAGGTCGCCTACGCGATCGGCGTCGCCAAGCCGGTGTCGGTGAAGATCGACACCTTCGGCACCGGAACCGTCTCCGATGAGGTCCTGGCCGCCGCCGTCGACAAGGTCTTCGACCTGCGTCCGAAGGCGATCATCGACCGCCTGGACCTGCTCAAGCCCATCTACCGCCACACCGCCTACCACGGCCACTTCGGCCGCAAGCAGTTCACCTGGGAGCGCACCGACCACGCCGCCGCGCTCAAGATGGCCGTGGGCATGAAGGTCTGAAGGACCGGTTCAGAGCCAGGGAAACGGCGAATTGCGGTAGGCGCCCGGGCTGACGCCGACCAGCCGGCGGAACAGCCGGGCGAAGCGGTCGGGCGGCAGGCCGCTGTCCGCTGCCACCGCCTTGATGCTTGTGCGGTCGTCAGCGAGCGCTGTCGCGGCGCGCTGGATGAGCCAGCGTCGCCGCCATGCCGCCGGCGGCAGGCCATGGACGGCGGCGAAGCGCCGGGTGAGGTGTTCGCGCGTCCAGCCCACCTCCTGCGCCAGCGAGGCGATGTCCGGGCGTTCAGCGCTGGCCAGACGCTGACGCACGCGTTCGAGCCGCGAGCTTTCGCCGGGTTCGCTGCCGTGGGCGAGCAGGTCATACAGGGCGAGGACCTCCGCGAAGGCGTCCACCGCCGGCCGGCGCACCGGATCGGGGGCGATCCGGGTGGCTTCGCGCAAGAGCTGGCGGATCAGCGGGGGTCGACCGATCCGGCGACGGCACCCGCCGTGTTCCGCCAAGGCGGCCGCAGCGCGGACGAACCAGGATCCGCGCACCAGCAGGCTCAGGATGCCGTCCGCCTCGCCAGTGCCTTTGTAGCGCCAGGTGGTCCGGTCGTGCTGATCCCCACGCAGCACGACCGCCTCACCGTCGCCGCAGGCGGCCGTGCCGGTCGGGGTTTCGAGCCAGCCGGCGACGTCCAGCGGGATGAGCACGAGGATGCTGGCGGTGTCGACCGGATGGCCGAAGGCCTCATAGCCCGGTCGGACGCGGGCGTGGCCGATCCACCAGATGCACGCGGCGTCGGGGAGTGGCCGCACCGGTTCCAGCCGGCGGCAACCGATGGTGCGGTACAGGGGATCCATGGATCACAGGATGCCAAGCCTGGTCACACCGCAACCGCAGCGATGGTGTCATGCTGGGGCCATGCCTACGCTACCCATCGCGCTGCCGGGTCTCAGCGCCGAGTTCACCGCCGGTCCGGTGGATGACGACCTCTGCAATCATCGTCTGCGCTCCATCCGCCACCCCGCGACCGGTCGGCTGCTGTCCTGCGACGAGGCCCCGGGCGTGAACGGACGTTTCGGCTTCGGTCTGTTCCGCGCGTATGGTGCGGCGTCGCACCTCGGCGAGTTGCGGGTGGTGCCGTATCGCACGGAAACCGTTCCCGACGGGTTGCGCCTGCACTGGCCGATCTACCCCGGGCATCCGGTACGGGTGTCGTTGCGCGTGGTCGCAGCCCCGCCCGATGCGGTGGATCTGGAGATCGGCTGCGCAGCGGTGGGCGAGGTGCGCGGCTATCACCTGCTGATCGCGGGCTACCTCGCACCGGGCGCACGTTCCCGCGTGGCGGTCGGCACCCCGATGAGACCGGTCCAGATCGCGCCGGCGGATCACCCGGAATTCCATGGCATGTGGCCGTTCTTCCCGCGCGACGAGGCGGCGGCGCACCTGCTGACCGACGGACGCGGCGCGCGCGGGCGTTGGCCCTGGCGGGTGGTGTGCCTGCGTGACCACGCCCTGCCCCTGGCCGCTGGCGGCTTCCCCGACGCCGAGGTGCGCCTGATCGGGACGGCGGGCGATGTGCTCGCCGTGGGGGCGACGTACGCCGGGGACGAGGCCCACGACGGCATCGCCAACCATCGCGCGCTCTATCTGGCGCTTTTCGGCCGTGATGTGCATCCGGGCGAGGCCTGGAGCACCCGCGTCCGCATCCAGGTGGCGTCACCGGGTGACGTGGCGGACTGGTCCGGATCGGTCGCCGCACTTGCCCAGGCCCACGCCCAGACCCCCCAGCCGACCCCCGGCATCGAGGAGTACCGGCCATGACCCAGCGCATCCTGGTCATCGGCACCGGCGGCATCGCCCAGCGCCACGCCCAGGCCATCAAGGACACCGGCCGCGCCGTCATCGCCGGCGTGGTCGATCTCGATCGCGTTCGCGCCACGGCCTTTTCCCAGCAGCACGCGGGTGGAGCTCCCGCATGCACCGATGCGGCCGAGGCCCTGGCGGTGATCAGGCCCGATGCGGCGCTCATCTCGACGCCGCGCCTGGTGCGCGAAGGGCCGATCGCGGCCTGCCTGGCCGCGCGGGTGCCGTTCCTGGTCGAGAAGCCGCCCTGCGCCGATCTCGCCACCGGCGAACGGTTGGCGGCCCTGATCGCGGCGAGCGGTGTGGTCCACAGCGTCGGTTTCTGCTTCCGCTCGAATCCCGCCGTGCTCGCCCTGCAGCCGCTGCTGGCCAGGCATCCGCCGCTCGCCCTGCATTCGTGGATGACCACGCCGCTGGCCATGAACGTCCCCGATCCGGCGGCCCTGCCTGCGTACTGGGACCGATCCCAGTCCGGCGGGCTGGTCGGCGATCAGGGCATCCACTTCGTCGACCTCGCCCGCCATCTCGCCAGCCTGGCCAGGGGTCGGGTGGTCGACGGCACCGTGGCCAGCGGTTGGGGCGCCCACCGGTTCGTGCCGCGGCTGGGACGCCGCGATTCGGTCGATACCGCCGCCTGGACGCTCGATCTGGACGGGATCCCGGCGGTGCATACCCATACCTGGGGCGCGACCGGCTGGAACGCCGGAGTGCGGGTGATCAGCGCCGCCGGCGCGGTGGGGATCGATCTTTTCGCCAGCAAGGCCTGCGGACGCTTCGGTGCCGATGCGGTGGAGGTCGACGCGGGCGGGTTGATGGCGGAATGGCGCAGCCAATGGCACGGCTTCCTTGATCTGGTGACCTCGGGGGACCAGGCGACCGCACGCTGCGGTTTCGCTGATGCGGTGCGGTCCTTCCGTCTCGCCGTGGACGTGGAGGCGCGGGTGCAGGGCTGAGCGGGAAACCGGCAGGATGATCACCCCCACCGCGCCGGTGGCACCCTGTGCCGGATCGCTGGCGTCGGGCCGGACAGCCCCAGCATCCGGCCATGCCCGCCCGCCGCGCCCTCGTCTCGATGGAATTCCTCAGCCAGGACGGGATCCGTCTGATCCTCGACGACGATGGCTGGAGGCTGGTCAACCCCCGCCAGCACGGAGCACGGCAGTTGGACAGGGCCAGGAAACTCCTGGAGCGGTGCGCGGAAACCACGGAACCTGCCCAATCCCAGCCAGGGGCGGACGCGCCCGATCCGCCGACCATGGAGGAGGCCGGAGAAGCCGCCGCCGCCCGGCTCCAATTGCGCGTCACCCAGCGCCGCTGGCGCCAGCAGCACTGAACGTGCGGACCATCCTCCCGGCGGTGCGGGGTGATCGCTACGGCAGGTCGAAGCCCAGGCCGGAAAGCACCTCGGCCAGCGCGATGAGCGGCAGGCCGGTGATCGCGGTCTGGTCCGCGGAGTCGATGCGGCTGAACAGGGCGATGCCCCGGCGTTCGAGCTTGTAGGCCCCGGCGCAGTCGACCGGGTTGTCGGCGGCGACATAGCGGTCGAGCGCCGCCGCCCCCAGCGGACGCATGGTGAGCGCGGTGATGTCGCAGAACGGATGCTCGCGTCCGGACGCGATGACGCAGACCGCGGTCACCAGGCGGTGGGTGCGGCCCGCCATGCGGGCGAGCATCGCGGCGGCCCGCGCCGCATCACCGGGCTTGCCGAGGATGTCCCCATCCAGGCAGGCGAGCTGGTCGGCACCGATCACCACGGCGCCCGGTTCCCGTTCGGCCACGCTGCGCGCCTTGGCGCGGGCGAGATGCTCGGCCAGGGCGCGTGGACGGTCGGCCAGGCCGTCGGACGCGGCGAGGAACGCGCGCTTCAGCGCCTCCTCGTCGCAGCCTGGCGCGGCCTGCCGGAACGGCACCCCGAGGCGGGCGAGCTGTTCGGCGCGATAGCGGGAGGTGCTGGCGAGGATGAGGTCGGGCGCGGTCATGGCGGCGCAGCATCGCGCCATGTCGCCATGCGGAAGGGCCGTGGTCTCCCGACCCCATCGTCGCGGGCCGGTCCGCGCCCATGGCCGACGAGCAGGATGCCTGCAGGCGGACCAGGCGACATCCCGATCGGCATGTCCCGTGTTCAACCATGCCGACAAATGCGGAGGGGGCGACCGGGGATTCGTTCAAATCGGCCGCATGCTCAGCTCCTTGTCCCCGACCGGTATCGCGTCACCCTGCAGCCCAGGATCACCCATGTCCGCGCTCACCGGCCCCGATCCGCATGCCGTCCCCCGCGCGATGCCCGACATCGCCCACGACCAGGGTCCCACCGGTGGCACCCTGGACAAGGTGGGCATGACCGGCATCGAGGTGCCGGTGCGGCTGCGCGACGACGCCGGCAACGTGATGCTGACCCCGGCGAAGGCCTCGGCCTTCGTCAGCCTGGCGGCGCCGAACGCGCGCGGCATCCACATGTCGCGGCTGTTCCTCAGCCTGCAGGCGATCCTCAGCGAAGAAGAGCTCAACCTGCCGACGCTGCGCCAGCTCCTGCACGCCTTCATCGGCTCGCACCAGGCGATCTCCGACGCGGCCCATGTCCGCCTGGATTTCGATCTCCTCGTGCGCCGCCCGGCGCTGAAATCCAAGAACCAATCCTGGCGCACCTATCCGGTGTGGGTGGTCGGCGATCTGGTCGGTGGGCGTTTCAGCTATGCGCTCGGGGTGAAGGTGGCCTATTCGAGCACCTGCCCCTGTTCGGCGGCGCTCGCGCGCCAGCTCATCCAGGACAAGTTCCGCGCCGACTTCGCGGACGCGACCCAGGTCGGCGTCGATGACGTGGCGGAATGGCTCGGTCTGGAGACCTCGATCCTGGCCACTCCGCACAGCCAGCGCAGCTACGCCACGGTCGAAGCGCGCATCGCCGATCCGGCCGATGCGCCCAGCTTCGTCGAGCTCATCGATCTCATCGAAGGCTCGCTGCGCACCGCGGTGCAGGCCGCGGTGAAGCGCGAGGACGAGCAGGAGTTCGCGCGCCTGAACGGCATGAACCTGATGTTCTGCGAGGACGCCGGCCGCCGCCTGAAGCTCGCCTTCGAGCGCGATGCCCGCATCTGCGACTTCCGCATCCAGGCCGACCACGTCGAGAGCCTGCATCCGCACAACGCCACCTGCGTGGTGGTGAAGGGCGTGCCCGGCGGTCTCACGGCCTAGCCGCCGCCTGCCGCCGCCCGGCGGCCGAGCGCTGTACCCAGTCCCTCCGGTCGCGTTACCTTCCCGTCCATGCCAGCGACCAGACCCGTCATCGCCGCCGGCGTGATCCTGCGCCGCCGCGTATCGGCCGGTGACCGTTGGCTGCTCCTGCGCGCGACCAAGCACCGGGAATGGGGCTTCCCCAAGGGGCATCAGGATCCCGGCGAATCGATGTTCCAGACCGCGCTGCGCGAATGCGCCGAGGAATCCGGCATCGCCGTGGTCGAACTCGAAGGCGATCCCTACGAGCTGATCTATCCGCTGCCGGACGGCCGGACCAAGCGGGTGGTGCTCTTCCCGGCGTTCACCCGCAGCGCGGCGGTGACCCTCAGCGACGAGCACGATCTCTTCGTGTGGGCGGACGCGACCCAGGTCGTCCGCCGGCTGCCGCATCGCGGGATCCAGTCCCTGTTCACCGCCTATCGCGCCGACCTCAGGCAGCGTCTCCGCCGCGCCGCCGCCGCACCGCAGGATGGAGCCGGGCGCCGTCCGGCGGCCACGCCGACCATCAGCGAAAACCGGCGAAAACGGCCGAAGAATCCCCCATGATGTCGTTGCTGTTCTTCGAACCGGAGGATCAGCCTCCGACCCAGCCCGAGGATCTCGCCGCGGCGCTCGGACGGCACGGGGTCGTCCTGGCGGGAGGCGATGCCGACGCCTACCGCCCCGGATCCTGGAGCGATCCGGCCAGCGGTTCGCGGCTGATCTGCGATCTCGGGGATCCGCCGCTCGAAACCGACCTGGAGCATCCGCCGCGCGCGTATGCCGGTTGGCGCACGGTTCCCCTCGCCGTCCACATCCCGTTCTGCGGGCCGCACTGGCAGGCGGTCGAGTCGCTCTGCCTGGTCGAACGGCTGCTCGCCGACCTGCCGGGCCTGTCCCACCTTGACTGCGAGGACACCGCCCGCGATGGCGAGGCCGATCCGGGTCCGTACGCCTGGAGCCGACCGCGCCTGATCGCGAGCTGGCAGCGCCAGCACGAGGCGTGGGCCGCCGGCCGGCCGCAGATGCCGCGCATGCACCGTGGTTCGAGCCTGCGTCTGTGGCGTTACCGCCGCGAACGCGCCGCCGGTCAGGCGGCCCGCCCCGAGGTGGTCTGGCCGGAGGCCCTGGTCCTCGCCCGCCGCGGCGCGAGCGGACTGGCCGATCCGGCCGGGGCGGCGGTCTGGCAGGATCCCACCCGCCCGTTCGCGCTGCCTCCGGTCGGGCTGGTGGTGGTGGTGCGTCCGGCTGGAGCGGGCGTGGTGACGGCCGAAACGCTCCTGGAGGAGTGCGCCGGTGAGGAGTTGTCGCACGGTCTCGCGCGGTTGATCCCGCCCGAGGCGGCGACCCGGCGTTTCCACGCCGGGACGGCCTTGCTGGCGCAGACGGGATTCGCCGCCCTGAGCGACGAGGAATGGATCGATTGAGGGCCCGAAACGGCCCAGGCGTCTGCCCCACCCGTCCACCCGCGGTCACGGCCGGCATTGCGCCCTCTGCATTTGCCATCCAATCTTGAGTACATGAGCGGCACTTTCCCCTGTCCGCACTGCGGCGCGACCTATCCGCGCAGCCCCAAGCTGGTCGGCCGCATGGTGCGCTGCACCAGCTGCAGGCAGGCGTTCGTTCTGGGAGAGGACGGGATCGCCCGGCCGGCAGCGCCGGCACCAGCAGCTCCGGCCCCGGTTGCGCCGCCGCCCGCACCTGCACCCGTGCCGGAGCCTCGGGTCGAACCCCGGGGCGTACCGGACGTCCAGGTTCCAGCAGCGCCGGTGTCCCAGGAACCGCCGCGACCGGATGGCGACAGCGCCGCGCGCACCGGCACCGCCCGCCGCACGGTTTCCCAGCGCCTGGCCAGGGTGAAGACCGAGCGGTTCGAGCAGCAGCGGCGCGAGATGGCGAGTTCGCTCAACAGCGTCATCGCCTCCGCCATCGAGCAGCACGATTCCCGCGCCGAGGCCGAGCAGGCGAAGAAGAAAAAGAAGGTCGAAGGCCAGGTCGGCGAGATCGGCCCGGCGATTCTCACCGGCGAAGGCGAGCGCGAGGCGCGTGAACGCCGGGGCTGGGCCGTCGGCTGCGCCGTGGCGCTGGTGGCGCTCGCGCTGGGGCTCTGGCTCATCCTGCACCATTCGCCCGAGCAGCGCGCCCTCGATGCGTACAGCGCGGGCGTCGACAAGGCGGACAGCCGCTACGGGCGGCGCGCCCCGGTGATCATGGCCCGCTCGCTGGTGCAGCACGATGAGGCCAACCGCGTGGTGTCGGCACCGTTCATCTCCCTGCCGCAGGCCAGGTTCCAGAAGCCAAGGCAGATCCCGTTCGCGAAGATCAGGACCTTCCTGGCCGAGTACGCATCGCTGGTCCGGCTCGACCAGCCCGCGGTCTGGGTGAAGGCCGACCGGCGCGAGGAGGTCGTGAAGTTCTGGGCCTCGTTCCCGAGGCAGGACCTGCTGGAGGACATGTGCCGCAAGAACGGCATCGTCCTCCAGACCACGCCGCAGCTCCGCGCCGGCCTGGTCGCTGCGGGTCTGGAAGAGGATTCCGCCGAACTCCTGTGGTTCGTCCTCACCGCCCGGGCCAGCTCCGGCTCGGAGCGCCCCAACCCGGTCGCGGCTCGGCTCGTCGCCGATGCCCGGCAGGCGGATGCTGGCGCCCCGACCCTGGTCGCCATCGAGTGGCTCGGGTTCAGCGGCCGCAAGGGCAGCCTGCTCTTCGATCCGGGCGGCAAGTACCAGGTGGTGAGCCGGGATTTCCGCGGCCGCCTGCTCCGCCTGGTCGAGAAGACCGGCCGCAGCCCCTGGGCGGTGCTGGACATCCTGCCTGAAACGGTGCGTTGACGGGGAATCGCCAGTTCCGGCTCCGGTGGGGTTCGTCGAGACGGTTCCCGGCCGCCGGGACCACCGCCACCGCGCGCTTGAACTCCTTCCGCGCGCTTGTGTTAGCTCCTGGCCGGATTTACCTTAGTTAGGCCAACCGCGCATGACAGGCACCGCCGACCAGCCGTCCGATCAGCAGTTGCCGAGCCTCCCCCACGTCGGCGGGCTCGACGAGTTCACCTCGTCGCGTCCGGAAGCAGCCGACGTGAAGGCCGAGTTCAGCACCGACAGCAGCACCGGCCGGCCGGCGCTCGCCCCGGCCATCCTGCCGGAAGCGGCTCCGGGCCAGCCGGCAGCGACCGCGGTCAAGGAAGAGCCGCAGGTGGTCGAGGGGCATGATCCGTATCTGGGGCGGCACTTCGGCGGCTACGTGCTGGAAAAGAAGATCGGCCAGGGCGGCATGGGCCTGGTCTACATGGGGCGCCAGGTCAGCCTCGACCGGGTGGTGGCGATCAAGATCCTCAACAAGGCCCTCAACGACAACATCGAGTTCATCAAGCGCTTCGAGCGCGAGGCGAAGTCGATCGCCAAGATCAGCCATCCCAACATCGTCGCGGTCTACGACTTCGGCATCTGCGACGATTCGCGCTACATGGTGTGCGAGTTCATCGAGGGGCAGTCGCTCGCCCGCCTGATCTCGGACCAGCTCCTGGTGCCGCTCAGCCGGCTCGCCCCGCTCATGGAGCAGTGCCTGAGCGCGCTCTTCCACGTCGGCCAGCAGGGCGTGGTGCACCGCGACATCAAGCCGGACAACATCCTCATCACCAAGGACGGCCACGCCAAGGTCGCCGACTTCGGCCTGGCGAAGGATGTCAGCGGCAACGGCGATGCGACCGACCTGACCCAGGCCGGCCTGGCGATGGGCACGCCCGCCTACATGAGCCCGGAACAGTGCATGGGGCGCAAGATCGACGGGCGCAGCGACATCTACTCGCTCGGCGTCACCGCGTATTACGCGCTCACCGGGGAAAAGCCGTTCACCGGCCAATCGTCGTTCGAGATCATGACCAAGCAGCGCGAGTACACGCCCGCGCCCCCGAGCAAGCTGATCCCGAGCATCCCCAAGGAATGCTCCGACCTGATCATGCGCATGCTCGCGAAGAACCCCGGCGACCGCTTCGCGGACGCCATGGTCTGCCGCGAGGCCTGGCTGGCGATCATCGACCACCTGAACCGCCCGGTGGTCGCGGTCCCGGTCGAACGTCACGAGCCTGCCGGCGCGCGGAACGAACCGGCCGCCAGCGGCACCCGCCCGCCACCGCTCGAACTGCCCCAGCTGCCGGTGCCGCCGGCGCATCCGCCCGAGACGCCACCGCCGCCGACGAACGAGCGCCGGCCGATCGGCGTCGGAACCGGGCCCGGGCCCGCCGGCCTCGGCGGTCCGGGCGGAGCGGCCGCGAGCCAGCGGCGCGCCTCGGTCGACCTTACCGCCGGGGGGCCGCGGGCATCCGCTTCGGGCGCGGACGCGCCGCCACCGGGCGAGTCCGGCCGTCCGGGTTCGGAACGCCAGCCGCGTCAGGCCACCGATCGCCGGCCGCGATCCTCCGGCAGCGCCGAGCTCATGGCCTGCCCGCGCTGCGCCGCGGCGAACCGCTTCGAATACACGGTGTGCGAGAAATGCGGCTGTCCGCTCCACGGCGAGGAGGCGCAGGCAGCGCTGCGCACCCAGGAGGCCGAGGCCCAGCGCCTGCTGGAAGCCGGCAGCTTCCAGGAATCGGCCGCCACCTACGCCCGGCTCGCCGACCGCGTGCACGACCGCCGCCAGCGTTCGATCCTGCGCTCGAAGGAGCGCGAGGTGCGCAAGCTGGCCTACGAGCACCAGCTCACCCAGCTCAAGATCCGGGCCAAGCAGAGCGAGCAGCGCGGCGACCTGCGCGGCGCCATCGCCATCCTGGAGAACCGCGAACCGCTCGCCGATCCGAGCGCGACCACCATCGGCATGGACGCCTCGCTGGTCGAGGAGATCACCCGCCTGCGCACCGCGCTCATCCGGCGCCGCCGCATCCGGCTGGTCGTCATCGCGGTCGCGGTGATCGTCCTGGCGGCGGCCTCCTGGTGGGTGATCAACCGCAAGATGTCCGCACCGGCCGCGCCCGGCACGATGGTGGCGCCGCCAGGAGACCAGGCCCCGTGAGCGCCGTGCCGATCCGCTGTCCCCGCTGCCTGACCCCGCACGATGGCCAGACCGACGCTGCGGGCCAGGCCACCTGCGTGGTCTGCAACCACCGCTGGCTGGTGCCGCCGTCCGTCCCGGCCCCGGCGGTGAAGACGGATGGCCCGCAGGTCCTGCCGGTACGTTCGCGTTCCGGCCGCCTCGCCCCGGTGAAACCCGTCCAGCCGGCGGTCGTGCTGCCGGAACTGCCGCAGTCGGGCCCGCGTCCCGACCAATCCCCGGCCATGCAGGGGAAGGTCCGGGATGAGGGCCGCAGCAACGAGTACCTTCCCGACGAGGACGTCCGCAAACCCAACCCGCTCACCGTGAAGCTCGATGCCGATGACCCGGTGCTGCCCATCCCGATCGTGGTGAATCCGGCCCTGGCTCCGCCGCAACCGGTGGTGGCGGCGGTCCCGGAACAGCCGATCCAATCCGATCTCTTCGAACGGGCCGAGAAGTCCGCGCAGGCCGGCCGCGCCAGCCTGCGCACCCAGCCCGAGCTGCCGCCGCCTCAGGTCCCGGTCCCGGCCAGCGCGGCCGGCTGCCCGGTCTGCGGCCATGCGGCGGCGCCGGCCGAGGCGGGCCGGAAGCAGACGTGCAGCGAATGCGGCGCGGTCTTCGACCCGGGTTCAGGCGCGATCGGCCACGGCAGCTCGTCGTCCTCGGCGGCGGTGCCCAAGGATCCCTTCATCGGCGCGACCATGAACGGCTGCCTGATCGACCGCAAGATCGGCGAAGGCGGCATGGGATCGGTCTACCACGCGAAGCAGCTCTCGCTCGACCGCAGCGTCGCGATCAAGGTCCTGCCGGCGGATCTCGCCCGCAACGGCAACTTCATCTCGCGCTTCGAGCGCGAGGCCAAGAGCCTCGCCCGCATCAACCACCCCAACATCCTGCACATCTACGATTTCGGCGAGGATCCCCAGCACGGCGTCTACTTCATGATCATGGAGTTCGTCGACGGCCGCGACCTCGGCGCGATCCTGCACGAACGCCTGACCCTGAACCAGCTCGAGGCCCTGGACTTCCTCCGCCAGGCCACCCTGGGCATCGAGCAGGCGGCGGAAAAGGGGGTCATCCACCGCGACATCAAGCCCGACAACCTGATGGTCACCCGCTCCGGCACCATCAAGGTCAGCGACTTCGGCCTCGCCAAGGGCTACGCCGACGACAAGGACGTGACCTCGGTGGGCGTGCGCGTCGGCACCCCGGCGTTCATGTCGCCGGAACAATGCGACGGCCTGGATGTCGACTGGCACAGCGACATCTACAACCTCGGCTGCACCGCCTACCTCGCGCTCACCGGCCGGCTGCCCTTCGATGGCGACACGCCGTTCGCGATCATGCTCAAGCACAAGAGCGATCCGGTGCCCGGCATGCGCGAGATCGAACCGCGCATCGATGCCAAGGTCGAGCGCCTGATCTGCCGTCTGCTCGCCAAGCGGCCCGAGGACCGCTACCGCAGCCTGCGCGCCCTGGTCGAGGAGATCGAGCTGCTGATGGCCGACCTGCGCGGATCGTCGGCCGTGCTGCGCAAGACCAACGGCCCGATGCGCGCGCTGGTGCAGAATCCCGATGGTTCGGTGCGCGAGACCGAGCCGGCGCCGCTGCCGCCGCGCGCCTCCGCCTCGTCCGGCCCGGTTTCCGGTCGCCTCGGCGTACCCTCGCCAACGGGCGGTGCGCCGGAGGCGATTCCGGACTGGCTGCGGCCGGTCGATGTGCCGGTCCGCCCGCCCCCCGCCCCGTCGCCGCCGCCCCAGCCCGCCTACCCGCAGCCGCTGCCGCCGGTCCGCACCTCGGGATCCGGGGTGCAGCGCGGGCCGGTCCAGCCGGCCCGGCATGAATCCAGCCATGAGGACCTGCGCGCGAGCCGGGTCGGGCGCAAGTTCGATGTCGAGCTGGAGCTCGCGCGGTCGCGCGGTCGCAACGCCGAGGTCGACGCGCTCATCGCCAGCGCCGAGCGCCTCGCCGCCGCCGGCCGCTGGACCGACGCGGCGCGCGACTGGCAGCGCGCCTCCGAGCTCAGCGTCGATCCGCAGCGCGCCTCGCGCCTGACCCAGCAGGCGAAGTCCGCCCGGCTCAAGGCCGGCCGCAACCACGTCCTGGGCCGCATCCTGTGGACGCTCGCGGCGCTCCTCCTCGTCGCCGCCGGGCTGTTCTTCGCGCCGCCCTACATCCACGACTATTTCCTCGGCGCACGCCTCGAATCGGCGATGCTGGTGCGCGACCTCCAGCAGCGTGCGCGCGAGCTCGACGGCATCATCCGCGACAGCCGGCCCTGGCCGTGGTACGAGACGATCTTCCAGCGCGGCTACGACCTGCCATCGGTGGTCGAGGCCAGACGGCAGCTCGACCGGTCGCAGGAGCTTCTGCGCAAGGATTCCAGCAAGCTGCCCGGATCGGCGCCGATCGCCGCCTCGCTGACCGAGCTCGAACGCCAGTACAAGGATGCGGCGGTGCCTTGGGCCGACGTGGTCAAGGGCGCCGACGCCATGCTCCAGGGCCGTCTCGATGCCCAGGCGCAGAAGCGCGTCGCCGAGATCCGCAGCCGGGCAGCGGCCGAAGCCGAGGCGATCGAGGCGTCCTTCATCGCGATGGCGCAGGCGCGCAGCCACGGCCGCCACGGCGAGGCGCTCGATGCCGCCGCCCGCCTGCGCACCCTCCGCATCGGCCCTGCGGCCATGGGCAGGCTCCTGCTCCCCGCCCGGGTCGAGATCGTCGACATCGACCGCGACGGCAAACCGGTCCTCGACGCCCAGGTCAGGGTCGACGGCGTCGTGGTGGTGTCCTCGCCCGGGCCGGTACCCGGTTCGGTCCGCATCGCGCGCAGCCCCAGATCGCAGACGAATGTCGAGATCGGCGCCCCCGGCATGGCGGTGGCGAAGGCGGTATTCCCGGCCTCGACCGATGCGGCAGAGTCGGTGCAGAGCGTCGCCCTGCCGATCGCCCCCATCTGGTCCGCGTCCGGCACGCGCGGCTGGGCCGCCCTGCATGCCCTGGCCGGCGACCTCGTCGCCATCCACCGCACTGATGGCGTGATCGTGCGCGCCCTCGCCGATGGACGCGAAGCGGCGCGCCTCGGCGAACCGCTGCAGCCGTTCTGGCGCGAGCACGAGGGCGGGGTGCAGCTCGTGGTCGAGGGCGGCGAGGCGCACGACATCTACGAGGTCCGCCGCCACTCCCTGCCCAATCTCGTCCAGGGCGGATTCACCTACCGCAGCCGGTTCCCCGTGCTCGCCATGCACGAGCACGACTGCACCTACCGCGCCGGGGTGCGCCTGCGTCTGATCGTCGAGGGCGTTCCCGGCGAGGTGCGGTTGCGGGTGTTCGAAGGGGAGACCCAGCGCTGGCAATACGCCGGGCTGGCCAGCTCCCACCCTCCGATCCTGTTCTCGCACGAGGACCGCGTCGGAGTCATCGATGACAACCGCTTGGTCCTGCTCGATGAGGACGGCCACAAGCCTGCGGCGGTGGTGTTCTCGACCAAGCGCACCGGTCCGGCCTGGCGGCTGGATTCCGCTGGCGGTTGGCTGGTGCCCACCCTGTCCGGGGTCGAACTGGTGCGCCTCGGCGCCCGTTCCGGCCAGGCCACGCAGTTGCGCGACGCGGTGCTGGCTGGCGCCGGTCCGGCCCACATCGCGGTGAGCCGGGATCTGGCCGTCCTCGCGCGCAGCGACCGCCGGATCGAATGCACGGTGTGGCGCGATGGGGCCTTCGAGCCGCGCTGGCAGGCCGAGGTCCCGCTGCCTCCTGTCCTCGCGCCCGGCCTGTCCGCCGACCATGTCGCGATCGCCGATGATACCGGCCGGGTCACCGTGCTGTCCCTCGCCAACGGCGCGCTGGTCCGTCGCATCGCGCACGGCAGCCGGCTGGCCGCCGTGCCGCTCGTCCTCGCCGACCGCATCGTCGTCACCGACATGGCCGGCGGCGTCGCCGCGTATCCGCTCAGACACTGAGGTTCGACGCGCCGACTGGCGGTTGCCTGGGGCCGGTTCCGCCGTGTCATCGCGGCCATGCCCAAGGACATCGTTGCGCGGGGAGTTCCCTCCGAAGCCGCCGGACTCGTCGCCTGGAACGCCGACGGACTCGCCGTGGTGGTGACGCAGCAGCACGACACCGGCGAGGTGCTGATGGTCGCCTGGGCCGATCGCGCCGCCCTCGCCGCGACGCTGGCCACCGGCTGGGCGACGTACTTCAGCCGCAGCCGCAAGCGCCAGTGGGTCAAGGGCGAGGAGTCCGGCAACCGCCAGCGCGTGGTCGAGGTGCGCCTCGACTGCGACGGCGACTGCATCCTCTACCGCGTCGACAGCCCCGGCCCGGCCTGCCACCAGAACCGGCGGTCGTGCTTCTCGCACCGCGTCGATGCCGACGGATCCGTGCATTGCGACCGGCCGGTGGTGGGATGAGCGGACCAGGCGCAAGCGAACTCCCATCGCTTGCCATCTCGCGCACCACCGCTCGTTTCATCAGCGACGGCCATCCCTGGGTGCGGGTCGACCGCTACACGCGCGGGCTTGATCGGCTGAAGCCTGGGGACGCGGTGACCCTGGTCGACGAGCGCGGCCGGCGTCTCGCCTCGGCCCTGGCGGATCCGGGCAGCGACCTGTGCGCCCGGGTCTACCACCGCAGGCCGGACCGGGCCTTCGATCCGGCTGCCGCAGCGGTGCGGGCCTGGGAACGGCGGGCCGCCCTCCACCGCGATCCTGCCACCGACTGCTACCGCGTGGTGCATGGCGAGGCAGACTTCCTGCCCGGCCTGCGCGTCGAACGCTTCGGCCCGGTGCTGGTCGCGACCGTTTCCGCCACGGTGATCACCCCGTACCTGGATGCGGTCCTGGCCGCCCTGGTCGGACGGATGCAGGCCGACTGCGCTGTGCCGGCCGGCAGCGAAGTCGTCGTGCGCCGGCACCTGGATGACCTCCGCCGCGCCGAGGTGGCCGATGAGCTGTGGCACGCTGGCCGGCGGTCGCCGGTCGTCGAACGCGAACGCGAAGTGCCGGGGCGCGAGCTCGGCCTCCAGTACCGCCTGCGTCCGTTCGCCGGCCTCGCGACCGGCCTCTACGTCGATCAGCGCGCGACCCGCGCCTGGATCCAGGAGCGCGCCGCCGGCCGGCGCGTGCTCAACCTGTTCGCCTACACCGGAGCGTTTTCCCTCGCGGCCCTCGCGGCCGGAGCGGTCAGCGCGGTCGATGTGGATCTCGGCGCGCCGGCCCTGGCCCGTGCCGCGCAGACGTCTGCGCTGAATGGCCTGGCTGATCGTCATCGCACGGTCCAGGCCGACTGCGCCGCGTTCCTGGCCGACGGCCAGGCGGATTACGATCTGATCATCTGCGATCCGCCCACCGCCGCCCAGGGCGGCGAGGGCTGGGTGCTGCGACGCGACTATCCCGGTCTGCTCCAGCGCGCCGCGGCACGGCTGGCCCCGGGCGGGCTGCTGATCGCGAGCTGCAACACCGTCCACGGCAAACCGTTCCCCGTGGCGGATGCGGTCTCAGCGACCGGGCTGACCCTGGTCGACGGCCCAACCTTGGGCGAGGATCTGCCGCAACTCGGCGGTTTCCCCGAGGGCCGCCCGTTCCGGCTGGTGGTCGCCATGACATCAGCCCGGCCGTGAGGCGCGGTTCGCTGCGAAAGACCCCCCCCGCTGCGCGGGGTTCCGGCTGGGCCGGCTTCGCCGTCCCAAGTTCTTGTTGGTCCGGGGGCTGCCCGCCCCCGTAACGCGCCTCCGGCGCTCCCCCATGCGCAGCCTGATGGCGGCTTCCAAAGAACTTCCCCGCTGCGCGGGGTTCCGGCTGGGCCGGAAGGGCCGGCTTCGCCGTCCCAAGTTCTTGTTGGTCCGGGGGCTGCCCGCTCCCGTAACGCGCCTCCGGCGCTCCCCCATGCGCAGCCTGATGGCGGCTCATTTCTCCTTGTAGACCGTGTCGATCGCGATGCCGGCCGCGAGCAGCAGCGCCATCACGGCGCGGGTGCCCTCCTTGCCGGGATTGATCGCGATCATGTAGGTGTCGGCAGAGGTGAAGAACTCCTTGCCCAGGCCGGCCCATTTCTTGGTGACCTGGCCGAGCTCCTTCCCTTCGTCGTCGAGGATCTTGAAGTTCCAGCCCTTCCAGTCGCCCTTCACCTCGCCGATCTTGCGATCGTTCTTGTCGAAGATGCGGAAGCCGCCGCCGAGCGAGAAGAACTTGGACTTGAAGTAGCCGATCTCCTAGGTCCCGCCCAGCAGGATCCTGACGCGGGAATTGATGAGGGTGAACCCGCGCTCGATCGCGAGGACGACCTTGCCGTTGCCGTGCTCGTCGGGGTTCTCGACGAACACCACCGAGGTCGGCAGCATCTGCTTGTTCACCAGGAAGCGCAGGAACTGGATGAAGCCGGAAACCTTCTCCTGGGCGATCCCGACCTTCTGCCCGTTTTCCGGGTTGATCAGGTCGTAGGCGTCCGACAGCTTGAATAGGCCGACGTGTTCTTTGACGAGGATCTGGTTGAGCGTGAGCATGGCGGGGATCTCGGGGTTGGTATGTGCGGGGCGCGTGGCGACGACGGGATCCTGGGTTCTCCGCCCTGGGTGCAAGGACGGCGGGCTCTTCGCGTCGGAATCAACCCCGCCGCAGGCCTACTCCGCCTTTCCGGCCAGCCCGCAGCCGGCCGGCAGCCGTGCCAGCATGACGATCGGTACCACGAGGACGACCACGCCGATCCAGTAGGGCGACGCGGGGTTGATGCTGAAATAGGCGATCGCGCCCAGGAGCGGTCCGCCGGCGCGGCCGAGGGCGCCGGCGCTGCGGAAGGCGCCCATGACATAGCCCTGACGCGCGGGATCGCCGGCCAGGCTCGCCAGGGCGGTGAGCGCGGGGAAGACCAGGCCGGTGCCGACCGCGAGCAGGCTGACTCCGAGCCAGGCGAAGGATTGGTGCGGGTGCGCGTCGATCAGGGCGAGGAGGACGAACCCGGGGAGCATCGCGACGATGCCCGCGATGCCGAGGACGCGCGGCCCGAACCGGCGGACGAAGGGCCGGAAGACCCCTCCCTGCATCACGGCGGCGATCAGGCCCATGACCACGAACAGCTGGCCGTTCTGCACCGGGCCGAAGTCGAGGCGATGCATGACCAGGAAGACCAGGGTGGTCTCCATGGCCGAGAACAGCAGGGTGTAGATGAGGAAGGTGAGGTTGATCGCCGGCACGCCTGGGCCGAGATCGGCGCGGAACATCTGCGCCGGATCGAGGGTGCGCGTCATGGGCGGGGCGGAGACGCGTTTTTCGGGCGGCAGGGTCTCGCGGAAGAAGCGCCAGGCCCAGACCAGGTTGATGAGCGACAGCGCCACCGCGATCAGGGCGGCGCAGGTGAACGGGTTGACGCCCAGCACCGTGCTGGTCGCCTGCCAATGCGGCAGGTAGGCCCAGGCGAACGCCCCGATCGCCGGACCCAGGATGAAGCCCAGGCCGAACGCCATGCCGACCGCCGCCATGCCCCGGCTGCGGGTCTGCGGCGTGGTGAGGTCCGCCACCGCCGCGTTCGCCACCGCGACGTTGCCGGTCATCCCGCCAGCGATCAGGCGCGAGAGCAGCAGCAACGTGAAGTCGCAGGAGAAGGCCCACAGCAGCGCCGCCATCAGGCTGCCACCGATCGAGACCAGCAGCACCGGGCGCCGGCCGACGCGGTCGGACAGGCGGCCCCACAACGGCGCGGTGAGGAACTGCACGCCGGAATAGAGCGCCCCGATCGTGCCGCCGAACAGCGCCGCCTGCTGGCCCGCGTCGGCGTGCGGGAAGAGGCCGGTGATGCCGCCCAAGAGCGCATGGAGCAGGCCGCGGTCGTGCTCCAGATAGAACTTCATCATCTCGGCGTAGAGCGGGAACAGGATCCCGAAGCCGGCCAGGTCGATGAACAGGACCAGGAACACCGTGCCCAGGCCGGTGCCCCTTCTGCCTACATGGGTGCCGTCGCTCATCCGAGGCCCAACATCGTCGCCCTGCGTTTCATTGCCAGCACCCGGGATGGATGCAGACCGGCCCGGGCATCCCATCCGCAAGGCGGAAGGAGGAGGCTGGGCGGAGCGCCCGAAGACCCGCGACCGACGCCGCAGATGGGGTGCTCCGGCCGGTCTTCACCTCAGCCGACCACGTAGACGGTGATGAACAAGATCACCCAGACGATGTCGACGAAATGCCAGTACCACGACGCCGCGACGGCCGAGAAATGCCGGTCGTCGCGGAAGTGCCCGGTCTGGATGCGTGCCAGGACCATGAACAGCATGACCAGGCCGATCGCCACGTGCAGGCCGTGGAAGCCGGTGCCGACGTAGAACAGGGCCGAGAACGAGGAGTGCTCGTTGTTCAGGCCGAGCGGGGTGAAGCCGCGATTGATGAGCTCGCCCCACTCGAAGCCCTGGAAGCCGAGGAATGCGACGCCGAGGACGATGGTCAGGGCGTAGAGCGCCTTGGCCAGGACGGGGCGATGATGCAGCAGGGCGTGGTGGGCGAATTCGCAGGTGACCGATGACGAGAGCAGGATGAAGGTGGCATACGCGACCAGCGGTCCGCCGAAGTGGAAACCCTCGGCGTGCGGCGGGGCGAAGGCGGGATCCGCGCCGTGGCGGACGTAGAAGTAGGCGAACACGGCGGCGAAGGCCATCAGCTCGCCGCAGAGGAACAGGAGCAGGAACAGCTGCAGGTCGCGCTGCTGCGCCGCCGCATCGTGGCTGAGGATCTTCTCGCTGATGATCTGGTGCCCCCAGCCCATCAGGCAGTAGATGAACACCAGGAGTCCGCCGAAGATCAGGAGGATGCCGACGGTCGGATCGCCGAGCGGGCCGAATCCCTTGAGCGTGCCCAGGAGGGACAGCACCCCGAACGGGATGACGGTCAGTCCGGCGGTGACCAGCAGCGGCCACAGGCTGGGCGGAGGCACGTGGCTCATGGGATCGCCGTGGCCGGCGTGTCCGGAGGCTGCGGGGAGATGGTCGGTCATCGGCTCGGCTCCGTGCTGGCGGCGCGGGACTGCGCGTCCTGCTGCAGCCGCTTGTACTCGGTCGGATCCTTGGGCAGTCCGTGGATGGTGAAGATGGCGACGAAGGCGGCGGTCAGTCCGAGCGCGACCAGGACGAGGATCAGGCCCAGGCGGTCGGCGCGCCGACGCTGTTCGGGGGTGGCGGGTTCCGGGATGGCGGCGCTGTTCACGGCTTGACCCCGTTCGCCTGGATCTGCTGCTGCACCTGCTGCTGCTGGGCGCTCGGCTTCGCGCCTTCGGCGATCGGGAACAGGCTGTAGCAGACCGTCGCGGTGGTGATGCGCTCATCCAGGGCGGGCGCGAAGGTGAAGCGCACCGGGAAGTCGCGCGTCTCGCCGGCGGCGATCTCCTGGTCGTTGAAGCAGAAGCAGACCTTCAGCTGGAAGTGCTCAGCGCCCTGGTTCGGGCTGATCTGGTGCGTGGGGCGGAAGCGCACCGGCTTGTCGCTGAGGTTCTGGAAGTGGTAGACGTTGTCGGCATCCACGCCGGGCGTCAGCTTCACCACCCGGCGATCCGGGTAGAAGCGCACCGGCAGGTTCTCGAACACCTTCGCCTGGAAGAACACCTCGATGGTCCGGCCGTCCGCGGCCACCGCGCCGGGAACGGCCGGGGCGGTGCTGTTCGGGCTGTAGCCGGTGCCGGTGAGCTTGCACCACAGGCCGTAGAAGCGCGGGAAGACGAAGAATCCCAGGGCCGCCATGCCCAGCGGCAGGGCGACGAGGAGCGCGATCAGGCGCAGGCGGCCGGGACGGGCGAGGGCGAGGGTGGACATGGGGAGTCGCCTTCAGGGTCAGCGGGACATCAGCCCGTCGATGGTGAGGCCGGCGAACAGGGCGCAGAGATACGCGATGGTGAAGCGGAACAGCGGCATGGTCGGCATCACCGGGCGCCGCCGCCACAGCCGCCAGGCCCAGAGCAGGAACACCCCGCCCAGGATCAGCGCCAGCCCCGGATACGCCCAGCCCCGGCGGAAGGCGGCGTCGAGGAACGGCAGGGCGATGGTGATCGCGACCAGGGCCACGGTGTAGAGGAAGATCTGGCGCGTGGTCTCATCGATGCCCTTGACGACCGGCAGCATCGGGATGCCGGCGCGGGCGTAGTCGTCGCGGATGCGGATGGCGAGGGCCCAGACGTGCGGCGGCGTCCACATGAAGATGATCAGGAACATCGCGATCGGGGCGGCGGTGAGCGAACCGGTCAGTCCGGCCCAGGCGAGCAGCGGCCCCATCGCGCCCGGCACGCCGCCGATGACGATGTTCAGGTGGTGCCGGCGCTTCAGCCACAACGTGTAGAAGAAGCTGTAATACAGCACCAGCCCGACCGACAGCCAGGCCCCGAGCGGACTGTGGTAGATCCAGAGGTTGATCGCCACCGCCGCGAGCAGCAGGACAATGGCCCACACCACCGCCTGCCACGGCTGCACCCGGCCGTCCGGCAGCGGCCGGCGGTGGCGGGTGCGCGTCATCACCGCGTCGTAGCGGCGCTCGAACACCTGGTTGAGGGTGTTGGCGGCGCCGCCGGCGCAGAACATCGCCAGCATGAGCGGCCAGATGTGGTTCCAGTCGGTCGCGTAGGTGCCATGGATGGCGATCGCGGTGTAGCCGGTGAACAGCGCCACCGCGCTGATCCGGTACTTGGTCAGGATCAGCAGGTCGAGGGCGAAGCCGAGGATCCGGCGTACCGGGCCGGCCGGATGCGTCGGCTCCGGTGTGACGATGGGCAGGGATGCGGAGGCGGTGATCATGGGGCGGCCTCGACTGCGGGGGATGGTGCCGATGCGGCGCGCCGGGCCTCGAAGACGGCGAGGACGAGGCTGATCAAGAGGAACATCGCCGCGACCTGGTGCGCCAGCGCCGGCACGGCCTCGATGTCGCCGGCGCGACCGCCGGTGACGGTGTTGGCGATGCCGATCAGCATCTCGATGCCGACGAAGGTGAGCGAGCTCCACACCGCCAGGCGCAGGCGTTCGGGCAGGGCATCGCCCTGGCGCCAGGCCATCCAGGCGGCGATGGCCAGCGTTCCGCTCAGCGCGATCGCGGTCCAGCGATGCAGGAACTGATGCAGCACCGAATTGCCGAGCAGGTTCGCACCCACGTCGCGGCTGCCGTCCCACAAGGGCGGCAGCCACTGCCCGAACATGCGCGGGAAATCGGCGGCGAAGGGTTCGCCATGGCGGCTGCCGGCGACCAGGGCCCCGAGGATGAGCATCACCCAGGTCAGGACGAGCGCGGTGGTGACGACCGGGAGCAGGCGCGCCGGATGGGATGCCTGCGGATGTCCGGTCCGCACCGGGACCAGCAGGGTCAGGAGCGACCACGCGACCAGGCCGACGATCAGCCCGGCATTGGCCTGATGCAGGAAGAGCCAGCGGGTCGAGGTGCCTTCCTGCACCAGCGCTCCGCCGAGCACGGCCTGGACGATGATGAGCGCCCCGGTGGCACCCAGCGGCCAGCCGATGCGGGCGCGGATGCCGCGCTGGCGCAGCGCGGTGGTGAGGCAGCCGGCCGCCACCAGGCCGACCAGCGCGGCGAGCAGGCGGTGGCTCCATTCGGTCAGGAACATCATGCGGAACTCGCCATCCGTGCGCGGAGCGCAGCCGAGGTTCGCCGCCAGGAGCTCGCCGCGCAGGACGCGCTCGGACAGGCGCCGCTGGTCCGCGTCGTAGCGCGCGCGCACGGCCGCCCATCCGGCCGCGTCCATCGGCGGCAGCAGGCTGTGGCGGCCGCCGTCGAGTTCGATCAGCGGCCACTGCGGGATGGCGACGCCGGATCCGCTCAGGCGGACCCAGCCGCCCAGGGCGTTGAGACCGATGATCAGGCAGAGGAGCACGCCGAGCCATGGCGCCAGGCTCGGGATCCCGGACGCCGGGCGCGCGCCGGGAACCGGTTCCGATTCCTGGCTGGCTGGCGGGCGGGCCGCTGCGGTGCTGATCGCGAGGTTGCTCACGGTGGTTCCGTCAATGCTTGCCGTAGGCGGCCGGATCTTCGACCGGGATGGGCGGCACGTCCTTGAAGTTGTAGACCGGCGGCGGGCACGAGGTCGCCCATTCGAAGCTCTGCTGCACGTCGTTCACCTGCCACGGGTCGTCGACGGTGACCTTGGGCCGGAAGTAGCTCAGCACCAGATCGGCGACGAAGAGCAGCGCCGAGACGAACGTCAGCACATAGCCGCCGGTCGTGATGTGGTTGAGCAGGCGGTAGTCCGACCAGTACACCGGGATGCGCCGCGCCATGCCCTGGGTGCCGAGCAGGTGCATGGTCATGAAGGTGATGATGATGCCGACAAACATCAGCCAGAACACCCATTTCCCGGTCGATTCGGAAAGCATCCGGCCCGACATCTTGGGCCACCAGTAGTAGGTCATGGCGAAGAGCAGCATCACCGAGCCGCCGACCAGGACCATGTGGAAGTGGCCGACCACGAAATAGGTGTCGTGCAGCGGCTGGTCGAGCTGCACCAGCGCCAGGATCAGGCCGCCGAAGCCGCCGATGACGAACAGCGAGATGAAGCCGCAGGCGAACATCATCGCGGCGGTGAACCGGATGGTGCCGCCCCACATGGTCGCGAGCCAGCTGAAGACCTTGATGCCGGTCGGGACGCCGATCACCAGGGACGCGATCATGAAGTAGTTCTGCAGCCAGGTCGGCATGCCGACGGTGAACATGTGGTGCGCCCAGACGATGAAGCCGAGGAACGAGATCGAGCCGGTGGCGACCACCATGCCCCAGTAGCCGAAGACCTTGCGCTTGGAGAACGCCCCGAAGACGTGGCTGATCGCGCCGAAACCGGGCAGGATCATGATGTAGACCGCCGGGTGGCTGTAGAACCAGAAGATGTGCTGGTACAGCACCGGGTCGCCGCCGAGCGAGGCGTGGGTGAAGGTGGTGCCGAAGTTGCGGTCGAGCAGGATCATCGTCACCGCCGCCGCCAGCACCGGGGTGGCGACGAGCTGGATGATCGAGACGAAGAACGTCGCCCAGGCGAACAGCGGCAGCTTCGACCAGCCCATGCCGGGGGCGCGCATGGTCGCGATGGTGACGATGAAATTGATCGCCGCGAGGATCGAGCTGACCCCGGCGAAGTGCACGCCCATGATCCACATGTCCTGGCCGGGATTGCCGACGCCCTCCAGCGACAGCGGCGGATAGGCCGTCCAGCCGCTCGCGGCCGCGCCGCCCTGCACGAAGAAGCTGGCGATCATCAGGATCGCCGACGGGATCAGGAGCCAGAAGCCGAAGGCGTTCATCTTCGGGAAGGCCATGTCGCGCGCGCCGATCATCAGCGGTACGAGGTAGTTCGCGAAGGCGATGAAGCCGGGGATGATGGTGAAGAAGATCATCACCGACGCATGCATCGTGACGATCTCGTTGTAGCGGTGGAAGTCGTAGAACAGGGCCTTCACCTCGCGGCCCTCGATGCGCGCCGCCTGGAGCGCCTCATAGGTGGCGTCCGGCATCGCGAGCTGGACCCGGATCATCCCGGCGAACGCGCCGCCGACCACGCCCATGATGATCACGAGCCAGAAGTACATCAGGCCGATCTTCTTGTGGTCGACCGTGGTCAGCCAGTCCATGACCCCGGTATAGCGGCGGATCTCGGGCATCGGCTTCTGATCGGGCGGCTGGGCGGCGGTCACGGGGCGCTCCTGTTCGGCGTCGACATCATGGCGATCGGCTGCTTGCCGAGTCTGGCTGCGACCAGGGTCGCGACCTTGGTCCGCGCGGCAGCGTCGGCAGCGCGGGCCTCCTGGCGCTTCGCCAGGGGGCTGGTGCGGCTGTCGCCTTCCAGGTCGTTGGCGACCCAGAAGGCGAGGGCGTCGAGGCGCTCCTGGTCGGCGCCGGCCGCCAGGTACTTGGCGATGGCGGCGGCAAGCGCGGCCTCATCCGGGGCCTTCTTCAGCTTCACGGCGGCCTCGGCGACCGGGCCGGCGGCGGCGCGGTGGCGTTGGAGGGCGATCCAGCGCTGGAACTCGGCCGGCGCGACCACCACCGCGCCGATCATCATCAGGCCGTGGCCGGTGCCGCACAGTTCGGCGCACTGGCCCTTGTAGACGCCGGCGGTGTCGGGGGTGAACCAGGCGTTGGTATAGCGGCCGATGATCGCGTCCTTCTTGATCCCGAAGGCGGGCACCCACCAGGCGTGGTTCACGTCGTCCGAGGTGATGTTCAGCACTACCGGCCGGCCGAGCGGCAGCACCAGATGGGCCTGGACGCCGGCGTCCTGGCCGATCTTCACGTCCTCGCGCTGGTAGAGGTATTCCCACTTGAACTTGCTCCCGCGCACCTCGACCAGGAGGGGATCCGACTTCTCCGGCGGGGGCAGCTCCATCCAGGTGATCATCCGCGCCGCCGGCACGGTGACGATCGCCAGGGCGAGGAACGGGATCGCCGTCCAGATGATCTCCAGCTTGGTATTATGCTTGGTCTTCTCGGCTTTCCGTCCATCCCCGCGATCGCGGAAGCGGAAGATGATGTAGAGCAGCAGCACCTGCGGCAGGATCAGGAAGGGCACGAAGACCAGGAATGAGAACGCGGCGTTGCCTTGCAGCTTGCGCGCCACGTCGCTGGCCGGCGAGCCGAACGTGTCGGTGATGGCATAGGCCGGCTTCTTCGTCGCAGGATCCCAGCCGTAGATGTCGGGATTGAAGGTCGAGACCCAGGCATCGATGTCCGCTGCCGGCGGCAGGACGGCGGGCGCCGCCGTACCGTTGCCCGGACCGTTGGAAACCGCAACCGGTGCCGGCGTGTCAACCGCTTCGGCTCCCGACCGCAGGGCCAGGAGGAGGACAAGAAGGAGGCGTGGGGTCATGCGCGCGGGCCTGCTGGGGAGTCGTCGGGGTGCTGCTACGTGTGGGTTCGTCGTACGGACCTCGGGGCCGCTTCCAAAGGTCAGGCTTCCGGGGTTGGACAGTTACCTCGGGGCGCTGCCCCGGGCCCCGCCAGGGCCTGGGGGCCCTGGACCCGGTTTTGGCCGGAAGGGCCTGGCATCGCGTCCTTCCGTTATCGGGCTGGTTGCCCGGGATGGGCGGGGGGGGCGCTGCGCTGCCCCGCCTGGCTTGCCTGTGGGTGGGCGAGGGGCGCTGCGGTGCCTCGCCTTGCTTGAATTGACCGACTCTGGGATGGGCGGGGGGGGCGCTGCGCTGCCCCGCCTGGCTTTAAATGACCAATCCTGGGATGGGCGGGGGGCGCTGCGCTGCCCCGCCTGGCTTGCCTGTGGGTGGGCGGGGGGCGCTGCGCTGCCCCGCCTTGCCTTGCTTGCATCTGCCAATCCTGGGATGGGTGCGGGGTGCCTGAGCGGCCTTGCCTGGTGGGGTTCGGCGTCGCGACGTGCGGGGGCGCAGGGCGCAGAGTGCTGGAGGTGGGGCCTGGTGGTGAAGCGGGAGGGGAAATGGTAACGCGCCACCTTGCCCGCTTGGTTGGCGTCCTACCATGCGCCGCCCTGGAACGCCTGTGCATCTGGATCATCGCCACCTTTTCCTGTCCCTGGCGGCGTGCGCTGGGGTGAGCGCGGTCGAGATTCCCCAGGGGGGGGCGATCGAGGTCGGAGAGGTCCGGGTGGTCGGGTTGAAGCAGTGGAACGAGGCACGCGTCCTCGAACAGCTCGGGGTGCGCGGTGGACGGCCCTGGGATCAGTTCGCCCTCCAGCGGGCGCTCACCGATGACATCAAGGCGCTGAACAAGCTCGGCTGGTTCTCCGACGTGACCGGGGTGCTCATCCCGGCTGCGGGCGGCCAGGGCAAGGTCGATGTCCGCTATTCGGTGCGGGAACTGCCCTCGATCACCGAGGTCCGGGTCACCGGGGTGGCTTGGTATGAAGAGGACGGCTTCCTCAAGGATCTCCAGACCAAGAAGCAGGGCTGGCTGAATCCGCTCATGCTGGATGCCGACCAGCGCGCGATCCAGCGCACGCTCCAGGAGAAAGGCTACCGCAACGCCCAGGTGACGGCGCGTACGATCGAGACTCCGCCCGGTTCGGGCCTGGTCGAGGTGGTGTTCACCATCAACCGCGGGCTGGCGCTGAAGGTCGGCCGCATCGTCTACAACGGCCTGCCCCCCGAACTGCCGCGCAGCCTGATGCAGGAGGACAAGATCCTCCTCAACAAGAAGGATGAGGCCTACCAGGCCGACCTGCTCGAATTCGACGGGCGCGCGGTGGTGCGCCGGTTGCAGGATCTCGGCTGGCTCGACGCGAAGCTGGAACGCACCGACGTCGAGGTGACCGACTTCATCCCGCCGCTCGACGACCGCCGCTGGCATGGCCCGGGACTCGTGCCCGACAACCAGCGCAACGACCGGGTGGTGCTCGTCTATCACCTCATCCCCGGGCATCGCTACCGCCTCGGCAAGGTCAGCTTCGTCGGGCAGACCTCGGTGAGCGAAGAGGAGCTGCTCGCCGCCTTCACCGGCACCTGGAACGATGGCCGGCCGGCCTGGTGGCGGATCACCCGCAAGATCCTCGGCATCGATCTCGACCGCTTCCACCGCTACACCTTCGTGCCGGGCGACTGGTTCGTCTCCGACCGCGTCAACGGCACCGGCCAGCTCGATGGCGACATCGGCGCGATCGAACGCTCCCGTCGCGTGCTGGGCAACCGCGGTCATGCGGCGGCTGAGGTCAGAACCGACCGCCGCCTCGATACCGTGCGCCACATCGTCGATCTGGTGGTGCACATCAACGAGGGCGGCATCTACACCGTCGGCCGGGTCGACATCCGCGGCAACGACACGACCCGCGACGCGGTGGTGCGCCGGGGCATGTACCTGCATCCGGGCAATCTGTGGAATGATGACGACCTCGACGAGTCGCAGCGCCAGATCGCACGCCTGGGCATCTTCAAGGGGCCTGAACCCAGCGATCGGCCGCGCCTCGACCGCCAGTTCGACGATCGCCGTCCGAGCCAGGCCGACATCGTGGTCGACCTGCGCGAATCCCCGACCGCCTCGCTGACCTTCCAGGCCGGCTACAGCACGGCGAGCGGCGTCTTCGTCCAGTTCGGCTTCAGCGAGCGCAACTTCGACGCCTTGACCGGCGGCTGGCCCTTCCGTGGCGGCGGGCAGATCCTCGATCTCACCGCCTTCATCGGCAATGAACGCAACGCCTTCACCGCCAGCCACACCAACGTCCATGTGTTCGATGGTCCGTGGTCGCTGACCACCAGCGCGATGCGCGAAGATTCGACCATGCACGACTGGCGGCAGATCACCGTCTCGCCGGGACTCACGATCGGCCGCGCCTTCTTCAACAACGACGTGGTGGTCAATCTCGGCTATTCGTACAGCGACCTCAACGTCTCGCAGGTGTCGGTGCTGGCGCCGGACGATGCCGTTCCGGGCAGCTACTACCAGAACTCCTTCCGCATGAGCCAGACCTTCGACCGGCTCGACGACCGCTTCCTGCCGACGCGCGGGTTGAAGGTCACCCTGCGCGAGGTGATGAACGGGGTCGTCCTGCCGGCGACCTACCCGACCTGGGAATACGCCATCGAGGCCGACCGCTTCGTGGCCCTCGCCACCAATGCCGAGGACGGCTCCACCGTCCTCCACCTGTCCGCGAACTGGCACGAGATCCGCCCGATCGATTCCGACGGGGTGGTCCCGTTCTATCAACGCGTCTATGGCGGCGGCCCCAGCCCACGTCATCGCGGCTTCGACTGGGCGAAGGAAGGTCCGCGCTCGATCAACCGCAACGGCTACCTCGCCTACGAGGGCGGCACCAAGGAAGGGCTCCTGACCGCCGAGGTCTTCATCCCGCTCATGGGCCGCAACGACCAGGTGCGCGGCGTCCTGTTCAGCGACATCGGCCAGGTCTGGGGCCAGAAGGAGAGCCCGTCCTTCGGCGAGCTGCAGACCGCGGTCGGCTTCGGCGTGCGCTTCCCGGTCAGCATCCCGGTGTCGCTCGATTTCGCCTGGCTGCTCAATCCCCGCGAGGGCGAACCGAACACCCAGATCCATTTCGGCATCGGGCAGGTCCGGTTCTGAACCGGCTGGGCGGGCGGATCACGATCCCAGGAGCTGCTTGAGCCGGCGCTGGCATTCGCCGCTGGCGAAGGACTCCGCGAAGAGATCGGCCTCGATGCCGGAATCGATCAGGCCATGGCGACTGAGGCGCATCTCGCGGATGGCGGCGACGGCCGAGGCGCCCCATTCGCGGTTTTCGCGCGCCAGGTTCTCCGCGTCCTCGTCGCTGGTGATCAGGCGGTCGACCAGGCCCAGCGCATGCGCCTGCGCCCCGTCCAGCACCTCGCCACCGAGGAACAGATCCGTGCAGTGCGCGCGATCGAGGCGCACGGACAATCGGCGCAGACCGCCCAGGCAGGGCATGAGCGCCCAGGCGAGGCCGGGCAGGCCCAGACGCACGTCGGCCCGCGCGACGATGAGGTCGCAGCCGAGGGCGAGTTCGAGCCCGCTGCCCAGGCAATAGCCCGACAGCCGCGCCACGGTGACGCCGGGCCAGGCCTCCAGCGCGCTGACCGCCTGGTGCCCGAGGTGGCTGAAGGCG
Source organism: uncultured Candidatus Kuenenia sp. (assembly GCA_964654285.1). Taxonomy (GTDB): domain Bacteria; phylum Planctomycetota; class UBA11346; order UBA11346; family UBA11346; genus BJHQ01. Next base: position 16,378 of record CAZZJC010000035.1, on the reverse strand, counting down.
GTGGCGGCGTAGGCGTCGAAGCGGGAGAGCTCGGGGATGTCGGCCCCGACCGAGAAGACCCCGCCGTCGCCTTCCAGCAGGAGCGGCACCGGCATGCGGTTGGCGCCAGACAGGGCCTCGATCAGCGCCACCAGGGTGGCGGTGTCGATCGCGTTGTAGCGGCCGGGGCGCGACAGGCGCAGGCGGAGGAAACCGCGGCCTTCCTCGATGTGGACCGGATGGGTGGTGTCGGGCATGGGGTTCCACCCAAGGATACCCCATGCCCGGAAGAATCGTCAATGCCCGGTTCGCCCCTTGTGCGAGGTCGCCGACTCCGGCCGGTTCAGGCGGATTTCCTCGCCGCGACCTTGAGCAGTTCGTCCTCGGCCGCCTTCGTCCAGCAGCCATTGACGAGCTTCGGGCCGATCGACGGGAACTTCTGCACCAGGGTGCCGAGATCGGTGAGCGGGAAGTCGCCGAGATCCGGGTAGACCAGGATCTTGCCCGAGACCTTGTTGTCGCGCACCGCGTTCAGGCCCTCGATCGCCCCGCCCATGCCGGACACCGCGCCGACCGAGATGTTGGTGTCGAGCGAATCGTTGAGCACCTTGCCGAGCACCACCATCATGTCCTCCATCGTGCTGCCCGAGGTTCCGATGAAGTACAGGCCCTTGTCGCAGTAGGTGTCGAGGTCGATAGCGCCCTTCACGTCGGCCGCGATGCCGGCGAAGATGTTGATCACCGCGCCCGGATTCGACTGGCCGACCGCCGCCGCGACCAGGGCCGGCACCGGCACCATGATCATGTGGTAGTCGGCGTTGCCCGAGGGCTTCTCGGCCTTGGGGTTGTAGAGCCGCAGAGCCACGCCGCGCGCCTTCGCCACCGGCTCGGCCTTGTCCTTGAGCACCGCCAGGCGGTCGGCGGCGAGATCGCTCGCCTCGACGCTCAGGCCCTTCAGCCCGGTCGAGACCAGGCGGATCACCGCCATCGAGCCCATCGGTCCGGCGGCGCCGACCACGGCGACCTTCTGCCCCGCCTTGACCTCGCCCGAACGCGGGATGCGCGCGAGCGCGGCGCTGAACGACACCGACGCGGTGCCGATCAGGCGCACGTTGCCGTAGTGGACGCGGCCGACCGGGGTCTGCACCGGGCGGCCGAAGCGCTTGCCGCCCTGCGCGATCACCGCCAGACCGTTGGTGGCGAGCAGCGGCAGCACGCGTTCCGCGAGTTCGGCGTCGGCCCCCAGGAACAGGATGTCGTCGATCGAGCCCGGCTTGAGCGCATCCAGCTTCACGCAGGTGAAGCCCTGCGGTGCGCCCGAGCACGGTTCCAGGCAGAGCAGCCTGGCCGGACGGGTGAGATCCAGGCCGGACAGGTCGGGCTTGCCGGCGTTGGGCGAGGTCACCAGCAGCGTCGTACCGCCCTTGGTGAGATCGGTGCGTTCCAGGTGGATGAAGGCTTCCTCGATGCAGGCCCAGGGTTCGACCAGGGCGATCTGCGACGCGCTGCGCGCATCCGGCGCCGGCACGAGGTAGCTCGTGCCGTCCTTCGCCACGGTGGTGCGCTCATCCAGCAGCACGTACTGCTGCAGGCCGCCCTCGAAGTTGTAGCCGAAGGCCCCGTTCGACCCGGCGGTCTTGAGGTCGCGCCAGTCGGCCTGCACCAGATAGCGCTTGCCGGTCTCGACCGACTTCACCTGCGCGCCCTTTTCCAGGACGCGGATCACGACCTCGTGCCCCGGCACGGTCGGCTGGTCGTTCGGCACGTAGCTCGGGATCTCCTTCAGGACCTGCTCGCCCAGGTGGGCGAGCACCGGCGACTTGCGCGCATGGCCGCTGAACTGGTGCAGCAGCTTCATGTCGCTGAAGCACAGCCCCACGCACTCGACCTTGCCCAGGATCTGGGTCGGCCCCGGACGATGCACCGGCTTGCTGGTGGTGAGGGAGAGCTGGTCGGGTCCGACGAGCTGGATCGCGGTCTGGGTGCTGGGGATGGCCATGGTCCCGCCACGATAATCGCGTGCGGATGGATGCAATCCGACCAGGGCCGCAGACCGGACGCAGGGGCCTCGTCGTCGGCGCGTTCCGGGTTGAGCCGTGATCCCGGGCTGGCAAATCGCATCCTGTCGGCACCATGCGCCCTCCCCATGAACATCCTGCGCTACCTCCGCAGCGACTGCATCCGCCTGAGCCTGGACCACCACCCGGTCGCCACGCCCGAGGAGGAGACCACCGCCCAGCGCGCCAACCGCCTGGCGGCGGAAAAAGAGGCCGTGCTGGGCGAACTCGCCGAGATCCTGGAGAACTCCGGCCAGATCAACAACCCCAGCAAGTTCCTGCGCGACCTCATCAACCGCGAGAAGAAGGCCACCACCGCGATCATCCCCGGTGTCGCCATCCCGCACGTGCGCTCGATGCAGGTGCGCGAGTTCGTCATGGGTTTCGCCCGCGCCGACGCCCCCGGCGTCTTCTTCGACTGCCCCGACGGCCATCCCACCCGCTTCTTCTTCCTCCTCGCCAGCCCGCCCTACGAGGACCGGCTCTACCTGCAGGTCTACCGTGAATTCGCCACCGTCCTCCAGGACGAGGAGGCGCTCGACCTGCTCGCCGCCGCCGCCGAACCGAACGATGTGTTCAACGCGCTGCGGCGGCATTTCCGCTGAGGTCCGGCTGGAATCCGCAGGGACGCCGCCGTCGTCGCCCTTCGGCTGCGCTTGCCGGTGCTGTCCACGGGTCTAGGCTCCCGCCCCACCAGTAAGGATCCTTCCCATGCGGCGTACCCACACCTGCGGCGACCTGCGCGCCCAGCATATCGACCAGACCGTCACCCTGTGCGGGTGGGTGCAGAATCGCCGCGACCATGGCGGGATCATCTTCGTCGACCTGCGCGACCGCGACGGCCTGACCCAGATCACCTTCGATCCCGACCTGTGCGGCAAGGAGGCGCATGAGCGCGCCAACCGCATCCGCAGCGAATGGGTGCTCCAGGTCACCGGCACGGTCAAGAGCCGCGGCGAGCGGGTGAACCCCAACCTCGCCACCGGCGCGATCGAGGTCTTCGTCACCGATCTGGTCATCCTCAACCAGGCCCAGACCCCGCCGTTCGAGATCGACGAGCATTCCAAGGTCGGTGAAGAGGTGCGCCTGAAGTCGCGCTACCTCGACCTGCGCCGCCCGTCGATGCAGAAGAACCTGATCACCCGCCACCGCGTGACCAAGGTCGTGCGCGACTATTTCGACGCCAACCGCTTCATCGAGGTCGAGACGCCGACCCTGGTGAAATACACCCCCGGCGGCGCGCGCAACTTCCTGGTGCCCTCGCGCCTGTCGCAAGGCTCGTTCTACGCGATGGCGGAAAGCCCGCAGCTGTTCAAGCAGCTGCTGATGGTCGGCGGCTACGACCGCTACATCCAGATCGCGCGCTGCTACCGCGATGAAGACCTGCGCAACGACCGCCAGCCCGAGTTCACCCAGATCGACCTCGAGATGTCGTTCGTCGACATGGACGACATCATGGCCATCGCCGAGGGCATGGCGCGCACGGTGTGGAAGAGCGTCCTCGGCGTCGATCTGCCCGCGCCGTTCCGCCGCATGACCTGGACGGAGGCCATGCGCACCTACGGATCCGACAAGCCGGACCTGCGCTACGGCATGCCGATCATCGATCTCAGCGACTGGGCCCCGGCATCCGGCTTCGTCGTCTTCCAGAAGGCGATCGAAGGCAAGGGCGTCGTGCGGGCGCTCAACGCCAAGAACTCCTGCGAGATCCTCTCGCGCCGCACCCTCGACCAGCTCACCGAGTTCGCCAAGGGGCTCGGCGCCAAGGGCCTGGCCTGGATCAAGATCCAGGGCGATCCCGCCAAGGCCGAGAGCTGGCAGGGCCCCGCCGCCAAGAACATCACCGAGGCCGCGCGGGTCGAACTCGCCAAGCGGCTGTCCGTCGAGGCCAACGACGTCCTGTTCTTCGGCGCCGATTCCGAGAAGCAGGTCTGCACCGTGCTCGGCGCGGTCCGCGTCGAACTCGGCACGAAGCTCTTGAAGCTCGCGCGCGGCGACGACTGGCAGTTCCTCTGGGTGCACAGCGCGCCGCTCTACGAGTGGAGCGAGGAATCCCACGCCTGGGTCGCCAACCACCACCCGTTCACCTCGCCCTACGCCGAGCACGTCGACCTGCTCGCGACCGATCCCGGCAAGGTGCTGTCCAAGAGCTACGACATGGTGCTCAACGGCAACGAGATCGGCGGCGGCTCGATCCGCATCCATGACGGCGCGACCCAGGAGAAGGTCTTCCAGGCCCTCGGCATCGATCACGACGAGGCCCAGCGCAAGTTCGGCTTCCTGCTGCACGCCCTGTCCTACGGCGCGCCCCCGCACGGCGGCATGGCCTTCGGCCTCGACCGCCTGATCATGCTGATCACCCAGGCCGAGAGCATCCGCGACGTCATCGCCTTCCCCAAGAACCAGCGCGGCCGCGACGAGATGCTCGACTGCCCCACCCCGGTCAGCGACCGCCAGCTGAAGGAGCTCGCCATCGTCACGGCGGTGGCGGCGAAGGGGTGAACGAACCGCGCTCACGGAAGCATGTGGATCAAAACAAGATCAACATTCCAGATTGATCGGATTTCACGAAGGTCTGGATGTTGTCCTTGTTCTGCTCAATGATCGCTTTGATGATCTTTGTCGGGCAGTTCCCCCGCCGGATAAGGACGACGTAGGGCGGGAAACCGTGCCGCATGCCGAGGTCGTGATAATCGCCGTCCTTGGTGACGATGACGAAGGCATGCTCCCGGGCGTGGATCCAGATGCGAAGGTCATCGGCGCGATCCAGTCCGAGGTCCATCGCATGCGCTGATCCAGGAAAATCAGTGGCGAAATGACGGGCAAGGATCGGAGAAAGATGCTGATCGAACAGAAGTTTCATGCATTGACCACCAAAGCGTGCTTTTCGCGGTCAGCGGCATAGGCAAGGCACGCGAGGATGTCTTCTCGGGTCAGGAACGGGAAATCGGCAAGGATCTCCTCGATGGTCATCCCGGACGACAGGTATTCCAGCACGTCAAACACCGTCATCCGCATCCCGCGGATGCAGGGTTTCCCTGAGCGTTTACCAGGTTCATAAGTGATGATGGTGGTGTAGTCCATGAGATGAGCCTCGCAGGATGAATGTGCTACGGGTGATTTCCGTCAGCCGACCTTGGTCGCTGAATATGCTAGTGGTATGACGACATCCTAATGCGTCGCACCGGTCGGGGAACGGGCAGTAGGTGGGGATTCGAGCCGTCACGATTTCCAGCGGTGCTTCAGCGGACTGGCGTCGGCCGCTTCAAGATGAACACGAACTCGCTGGTGCGCCCATACCATCTTGGTATTGGAGTCGAGCACGGCGGTCAGTGCCCAACCCTGGGCACCGCGGCGGTTCAATTCGGCTTGGATGTCATCATCCTTCACTTTCCCAACCCAGAAAGATGGTGTGGATTTCAGGAGGTGGTGTTCCCAGGTAATGGAGTGGCCCCTTGGTGGATTGGTCATGAACGGGGCAGAATATTTTCGAAAAATTGTTGGCATTCCTGTTCATCTAGTCAACCGTGTTATGCCAATATTCGAAGCGCGATCCAATGGCGGTTAATTGCCCCCAGACGTGCGAAGCCTTCGAATACAGGGCGATAGATCTGCCATTATCCCGTTCCGACATGAGGACTGCGTCCCCCATGCGGCTTCTTATTTCCGTGAGGTACTGCATCCCATCAATTGACCTGAAATCGAGTGCTATATGACGTATGATCCCATGTTGGTCAGCGTCGACCTGTATGGTTGGGATTTCCTGGTAGACGGGATCCATGATGATGGAATCGGCTTCGGCCAAGGTTTTCCCAATCAGGTCCGGGCCATAGTCCGGAATGCGCCGATCAGGGAAAAACGGAATGGCAAAGGGGTCAATCTCCTCAGTGGACAACATGTCGATAAACGCATCGAAGTCATCAGCGACGAGATTCAAATAACTCGGATCATGGGTAATCTCGACGATCTGGCCGAAACGTCCTGATCCCGCCGGGTCGAGATCGATGCCGTACATCGAATCGTCGAGTCCATAAGCGAAAAACACGAGATGGTCCCATTCATGCCGCCGTTTTTTAATTTTGTCCGCGTGGCGTTTCTTTGGGAAAAAACAATAGTCGTCCGGATCGGGTGCGGTCATGTACCTGACGATGTCGGTCGAAGTTGCCAGATTCTTCAGGTAAATAGAGGTTAATCCAAGGTATCCCATCTCCAATTCGGTATCGCCGCCTGGTGGAAGATTCTGCACGCGTTCAATCCATTCCGCCATGCGTGGACTGGGAAAGTACCCGCGTTTCCACAGGTACTCCAGGCTATTCGTTGCGCCGAGCAACTTATCCCCATTTGCGTCGCTCTCCCATGGTCTGGTCGCTTGCGCATCCGAATCGAGGTCATCTTGTTCATCGAGGATCCAATGCTGAAAAAAGCAGGACATGTATTGCTCAGTATAGAAATCAACTCTGGCCTTTAACCGTTTTGATGTAAAAAGACCACAAAGTCGTTTGATTGCTATGTCGTTAGGCATTTCAGTTTTCAGATCGGGGGCAGAATTGATCAAAAATTCAAAATATTGCCTGAAATCTATGTGCCTGAATGTGAGTTTGACCCAGTCGACCTTGCCTTGGGATGTATGTATTTCCGCTCCCGGCCTTTCCTGATAGATGGGACTTTCCAGTACGGAATCCACTTCGCCTATGGATTTCCCGATCAAGTCGAATCCATAATCAGGTGGTATCTTTTCGGGCGACATGGTGAACGGGCATGTAATTGCATTCGATGGAACAGGTTGGAGCAAGTTGAGGAAACCGTCCAGCGTTGATGCGAGAACAGAAATCCGTGGAGGTTTACCATGAATGTGTAGAACTTGGCCCAGGGTTCCGGCGTCATTAGGGGATAGATCCAGGCATATCTCGCCTGAATCGAGGTGAGCGATACAGACCATGTCGTCGCATGAATAATTCGATCTCATTCGAATTTTATCTCGATCGCATTCAATGGGAATGATTGGAAATGGATCGGAACCTGGATTTTCCGCTAAGTCAATTACAAATTGGTCAAGCTGGCGTAGTCGCACCTTCTGCGTTCCGAGGTATCCGACGAGAGGGAATATTTCATCCTTTGTCAATTCACCCTTTAATAAATCATTGAATCGGTTGCTGATTCGCAGGCCGAATCTGGCAAGATATTCGATCACGGAGATGCGTTCGCTCATGTCAGGTATTCCCAGGTGATATTCGAGTGGATGGCAGAGAGTGGAATAGGGTTCAGGTCACGGCAATGGGTTTCATGCCGTAAGTGCCATGATGATGATGAATCCCATTCAAAATCCCTTCATGTTCATTAGAGAAGGTCGTAAATATGGCTCCTCAACGAGGCGAGTGGGTTGCAGGCGCGCAAGCGCAAAACCACCTTCGCCGCCGTTCATTCATAAAGCACTGTTTGTGCAGTGCTTTATGAATGAAACGGGCTGTGGTGCCTGCGTTCTTCTCCCAAACCCGTCTCTGTAGGCATGACTGTGACAAACCCTCATCGTCTCCTGAATTTCCCGCGAATCTCCTACCAAATGTCGCCTCCCCATTGACCAATGGTTACCCACTCATCTCGACGAGGAGCCGTAAAATATGATGGATGGTGTCGAATGGTGGTAAAGATCTGACCGTTGCCGGGCATGGCCCCACCATGCCCGGCCTACCTCGAACACAAGCGCTCCTGATCTCTCAGCAGATTGGCGTGCCAATTTTCATTTTGTTCACTTCTTGGCCGCACGCCCCCCGGCCATTTGCGTTTCGACGCACACTTGAGGCCGAGACCCTGGATCTCGACAGAGTCGGCTCCGAACTGGGCGCGGACCTGGGTCTTGGCTTCGAGGATGAGGTTGTGGAGGGCCCAGCCGGCGGCGGTGGCGTGGTCGTTGGCCGTCAGCAGCGCGGCCTCGGCGGCGGTCATGGCGTCGCGGGCCCGGATGAATTCGGCTAGCGCGGCGGCGATCTTGTCGGCGGCGTAGTTGGAATTGGCTGGCTTGTAGGCGGTGATCTGGCTGAGCGCGGCGAAGATGCGCTCGTCCTCGGCGAGCATCTTCGGGTTGGGTGGATTAAATTGATCGCTGAGCGACATGGATTCCTTGAGTGATGGTGATGGGGCGCTGAGCACGATGTGCCACAACGATGGTTCATGGCATGACTTCGCAACGCTGGTAGAGTCTGAGTGTCATGGGTACGGTTCCCCGTTTACCTTCCCGGCGAACTCGTAGGACCGTCCCTTCCCAATCCTCACGGGGCAGATCCCAACCTCGTTTTGTTCTGCCGATGATCCTTCTGGCCATGCTCGGCCTCGTCAGTGCCGGCTGCACCCAGGCCCGTCCTGAGCTGGATGTCACCCAACTCTGGAGCGAACGCGTGGTCATCCGTACGCGCGAGATCCCGTTGCGCGGTGAACGGTTCCTGTCGTCGGAGATCCAGGTCTTCGCCGCCCAGCCGGTCGACATGGCGCCCGCCAGCGTGGTCGCCGACCCGGCCAAGGCGTTCGAGGTGCGGATGATGCACCTGCTCACCCTCGACAAGCAGGACGCCGGGGCGGCGTTCGGGATCGGGTACCGCTTCTGACGGTCGATCCGTCCGTCCCGATCCGACCTGGGCAGAGGGGGGATGCGTCGGCTGCGCCTGGGACCGCCGGTTTCCAACCGGCAGGGGTTCAGGCAGATTTCAGGGAAAAACCGGTCTGAAAATCAGGACCAGGCGGGATGATTGGTGATGCGCTGGCGTAGCGCAGCGCGATCAGCCTCGGGCAGCCAGCAGGCATCGACCGCGGCCAGCGTCGCCTGGCGGATCCGCGCACGGGTCCAGCCGTGGCCGCCGCCGCGCGTCGTGGCGAGGGCGCGGAACTCGCCGGCGAGGGTGTTGCCGAACATGCCGGGATCGTCGGTGTTCACCGTCACCGCCACGCCGGCGTCGGCCAGCCGGGTGATCGGATGGTGCGCGAGGTCGCGTACCACGCCGGTGGCGAGATTCGAGAGCGGGCAGACCTCCAGCGCGATGCCGTGGTCGCAGAGCAGGCGCACCACGGCCGGGTCGTCGATCGCGTGGATGCCGTGGCCGAGGCGTTCGGCCTGCAGCAGCTCGACCGCCGCGCGCACGCTCGCCGCGCCGTCGGCCTCGCCGGCGTGCGCGGTGCGGTGCCAGCCGCGATCGCGCGCGCGGGCGAAAACCGCGGCGAAATCACGGGCCGGGTGCTCGCGTTCGCTGCCGCCCAGCCCGATGCCGATCACGCCCTGGTCGCGTGCCTCCTCCAGCGCATCGAGGGTGGCGAGCGCCCGGTCCGGCCCGAAGTCGCGCACCAGATCCGCGATCAGGTTGACCTCGACCGCAGGCACGCGGGCGAATCCGGCGCGGATCGCGCGGGCGAGTCCGGCGACGCCCAGGCCCTGGTCGGCGAAATCGGTGGGCGAGAAGAACACCTCGGCGTACACGATGTTTTGCGCCACGAACGAACACGCCACCGCCTCGGCCACATCGGTGAAATCATCGAGCGTCCGCAGGAAGCGGTTCTTCCACACCCAGGTCCGGATGAAGTGGGCGAAATCGCGGAAGCGGAAATGCGCATCGAGCCCGGAACGCCTCCGCACCGTGGGATCGCCGCCGTGGCGCTGGATGAGATGCCACAGGACCTCGCGCGGGATCGCGCCTTCGAGGTGGCAATGCAGCTCGACCTTGGGGATGCGGTCGAACCAGTCCTGGTCGGCGTCGGTCGCCATGGTGGTTTCAAAGATTGAAATACGACGCGGCCGGGTGATGGCAGATCAGGGCGGACGTCGACTGTTCCGGATGGAGCTGGAACTCGTCCGACAGGTCGACGCCGATGTCCTGCCAGTGCAGCAGGGTCTGCAGCTGGCGCTGGTCCTCCAGGTTCGGGCAGGCGGGATAGCCGAAGGAATAGCGCGATCCCTGATACCCCTGGGTGAACAGCCTGGCGAGGTCGGTCGCATCGTCGCCGGCGATGCCGAGCTGCTGCCGGATGCGCTTGTGCCAGTATTCCGCCAGGGCCTCGGTGATCTCGACCGACAGGCCGTAGAAGTAGAGGTATTCCTGGTAGTTGTCGGCCTTGAACAGGCGCTGGCAGTGTTCGGACGCCACCGCGCCCATGGTCACGCAGTGGAGCGCGATCACATCGCGGGCACCCTTGGCCCAGGCGGCGGCGGGCATCCAGCCGGCCTCGTCGCCGATCGCATCGGCCCCGATGGGGCGGAAGTAGTCGGCGATGCAGAGATGCCTGCTGCCGTCCGCCATCTGGCGCGGCAGGTCGAAGCGCGCGATCTCGCCGCCGTGGTCGGGGCTGAAGAGGACGAGGTGGTTGCGTTCCGAGGCGCAGGGGAAGAAGCCGTACGCGACCGACGGCGCGAGCATGCGTTCACGCGTGGCGGTGGCGAGCCAGCGCGTCAGCACCGGTTCGGCCTCGCGGGCGACGAGTTCCTGCCATTGCGCCTGGTCCAGTTCCTGGCCCTGGCGGAAGCCCCATTGGCCGCGGAAGAGGGCGTTCTTGTTGATGTAGCTGCCGATCGTCGGCAGGTCGAGCTCCTCCGCGCCGACCACGCGGCGGCCCCAGAACGGCGGCCTGGGTATGCGCGATGCGGCGGGGGTGTCCGACGGGACATAGGCCCGGCCGCGTTCGATCTTCTCGCGCAGCACCTCGAAGGCGGTCTTCGTCTTCACCACCCGCGCGGCGCGGGTGGTCAGCGTGCGCTTGGCCGGTTCGACGTGGCCGCAGATTTCATCCATCAGCTGCAGGCCTTCGAAGGCATCCGACGCATACCACACCTGATGCGGCGGCGCGTCGGGCCTGGCGGTGCCGACGGTGGGATAGGCGGCGCGCAGATCGTTTTCCACATAGGCGCGGTTGAGCGCCGCGCCGCCGAGGATGACCTGGTGGCTGAGTCCGCGCGCGGCGAGGTATTCCAGGTTCTCCTTCATCACCACCGTGGACTTCACCAGCAGGCCCGACATGCCGATGGCGTCCGGCTGGTGCTTGGCGACGGCGGCCAGGATGTCCTCGATCGGCTGCTTGATGCCGAGGTTGACGACGCGGTAGCCGTTGTTGGTGAGGATGATGTCGACCAGGTTCTTGCCGATGTCGTGCACGTCGCCGCGCACGGTGGCGAGGACCATGGTGCCCTTGCCGCCGCCGTCGATGCGCTCCATCAGCGGTTCGAGGTGGCGCACCGCCGCCTTCATCGTCTCGGCGGATTGCAGGACGAACGGCAGCTGCATCTTGCCGGATCCGAACAGCTCGCCGACCACCTTCATGCCGGCAAGGAGGTGCTCGTTGATCAGGGCGAGCGGCTTGAAGCCGGCGGCGATGGCGGCGTCGAGATCGGTCTCGATGCCGATCTTCTTCCCGTCGACGATGCGCTTCTGCAGGCGCTCGGTGATCGTCAGCCCGGCGTAGGGATCCCCGCTGGCGCTCGCCGCGGCCTGCGCGCCGGTGAAATGGTTGACGAAGCGGAAGAGCGGATCCTTCGCCACCGATCCGTCGGCGGCGAACTCGCGCCGGTCGTGGATCAGGTCGCGGGCGAGCTCGACCTCGGCCGCCGGGATGCGGTTGAGCGGGATGACCTTGGCCGCGTTCATGATCGCGGCGGTCAGTCCGCGTGCGACGGCCTCGTCGAGGTACACCGAGTTCAGCACCTGGCGCGCGTAGGGTTTGAGGCCGAAGCTGATGTTGGACAGGCCGAGGATGAATCCCGCGTCGGGGAAGCGCGCATTGACCGCAGCGATGCCCTCGAGCGTCCACAGGCCGAGCTTGCGCGTGTCCTCGTCGCCCTGGGTGATCGGGAAGGTGAGCAGGTCGAAGAGGATCGAGGATCCGGGCAGGCCGTGGACCTCGGTGATGCGCCGGTACATGCGCTCGGCGATGGCGAGCTTGCGTTCGGCGGTCTTGGCCATGCCGGCCTCGCGGTCCTCGTCGATGGTCAGGGCCACCAGCGCGGCGCCGTAGCGCGCCGCGAGGGCGCAGACGCGGTCGAACTTCTCCTCGCCGTCCTCGAGGTTGACCGAATTGAGGATGGCGCGTCCGCCCAGCCGCTTGAGCGCGATCTCCATCACCTCGGGCTGGGTCGAGTCGACCATGATCGGGATGCGCACGGCGGTGGCGAAGCGGCGCACCGCCTCGTCCATGTCGCGCTTCTCGTCGCGGCCGGTCCAGGCCACCGACACATCGAGTACGTGCGCGCCCTCGGCCTCCTGCTCCTGCGCCATCGCCACCGCGCCGTCCCAGTCCTCCTTGAACAGCAGCTCGCGGAAGGCCTTCGACCCGGTCGCGTTGGTGCGTTCGCCCACGATCAGCACCCCGGCGTCCTGGCGCAGGGTGGTGGTGCCGTACAGGGACGACAGCGAGGGCGCGTAGGCGTCGCTGCGCGGGCGCCCCGGAGCCCTGCCATGCACCGCCTGCGCGACCGCGCGGATGTGCACCGGCGTCGTGCCGCAGCAGCCGCCGACCGCATTGACGCCGTAGTCCGTGATGAACTTGAGGTGCCAGCGCGCGAGCTCCTCCGGGGTCAGGTCGTAGACCGCCTTGCCGCCCTCGTTGCGCGGCAGCCCGGCGTTGGGCAGGCACGACACCCAACGCGTGGCGTGCTCGCCCAGATGCCGCAGGTGGCTGTCCATCAGATCCGGCCCGGTGGCGCAGTTCAGGCCAAGCACGTCGATCGGCAGCGATTCCAGGGCGGTCAGCGCCGCGCCGATGTCGGAACCGGTCAGCATCTGGCCGGTGGCCTCGATCGTGACCTGGGCCTGGATCGGCACCTCGCGGCCGACGTCGGCCATCGCCGCGCGCGCGGCCAGCACCGCGCACTTGACCTGCAGGATGTCCTGCGCCGTCTCGATCAGCACCAGGTCCGCGCCGCCCTTCAGCAGCCCGCGGATGCCGGTGCGGTAGCTGGCGAACATCGCATCCCAGGCGATGTGGCCGAGGCTGATGAGCTTCGTCCCGGACCCCACCGCCCCGGCGACGAAGCGTGGGCGATCCTTGGTGGAGTAGCCGTCCGCCGCCTCGCGCGCGGCCTTCGCCGCCAGGATGGCGAACTCCTCGGCGCGCTCGCCTAGGCCGAATTCCGCCAGCGCGTGCGGGACGCAGTTGAACGAATGCGTCTCGACCACATCGGCGCCGGCCTCGAAATAGCGGCGATGGATCTCGCGCGGGATCTCGGGCCGGGTCAGGTGGATGTACTCGACGCAGCCGTCGGTGGCCTTGCCGCCGAAATCCTCGACCGACAGCGGGAACTTGAACAGCTCGGTGCCGAAGCCGCCGTCGTAGATCAGCACCCGGTCGCGCAGCGCCGCGAGGTACGGGAAGAGCTTCGCCCGCTCGTCGCGGCGGTAACCGCGCCGGTCGCTGACCGGCGCGCCCCAGCCGGAACCGGCCGGACCGTGGTTGCAGCCAGGGGTGCAGACGTGATCGCTCATGGAGTCTCTTTCCTTGCCTGTGGTGGCGCCGGCTTCAGCCGGCACGCAAGTGCGGCCTCGGTCGCCCGGGGAAGTTCCGGCTCCATCCGGCGGGCTGAAGCCCGCCGTCCGTGCCGGCTGAAGCCGGCGCTACCGGGTAGGCGCCGCAATTTCCCTGTGGGCTCTTCGAGGCCATGCTTCGCTCACGTCCGCAAGCGCGGACCCGCCTTGCTGGCGGTGAACAGGATCGTCTGGAAGTGCGGCGCGCGGGTTTCCGGGGCGAGCAGTTCGACCTCGTGCCCGGTCAGGCCGCGCGTCCAGTGCGCCAGGGATTCCCGGTCGAAGCCGCGATGCCGGTGGCCGTAGCGGTCGGATTCGGCGTAGCTGTGCGTCAGCAGGGTCAGCACCAGCAGCCGTCCGCCGGGGGCCAGGATGCGCCCGGCCTCGGCCAGCGCCGCGGCCGAATCCCCGATGTACTGCAGACTTTGCAGGAAGAGCACGCTGTCGGCGCTGGCGTCGGCCAGGGGCAGGCGTTCGCCCACCGACTCGACCACGCGCACCTGCGGTTCGGCATAGCCCAGCGCGGCGATGCGCTTGCGCGCCGCCGCCGCCATCGCCGGCGCCGGGTCGACGCAGACCAGGGTGTCCGACCGCGGCGCGAGCAGCTCGACCATCGCCCCGTCGCCCGCCCCGATGTCGACGCAGCGGCCGAAGCGGGCGAAGCGCAGCAGCCCCTGGCACAGGCATTCCCAGGTCCGTCCGGGAGCGTATTCGCGGTGCAGGCTGCCCGCGACCCGGTCGACCCAGGCCGACCCGCGCAGCTTGCGCAGGCGGTCGAGATTCGCCGCGTCCGCCTTCACCTGCTCGTCGGCGGCGTTCAGCAGCCGCACCGCATCCCAGACCTGACGCAGATGCGCCGGCACATCCTCGCGCCAGCGGTACCGCCGGCTGCTGCCTTCGGGATGGTCGTGGATCAGCCCGGCATGCTTGAGCTTGGCCAGATGCCCCGAGATCGAGCTCTGCCCCAGGTCCAGCAGCTCCTGCAGTTCGGCCACGGTCAACGCATCCGCTTCGAGCAGATGCAGCACCCGCAACCGGGTTTCGTCAGCGAAGAGACGGAGGTGGTCGCCGATAGCGGTCATGGCGGCATCATTCCATCGTGATGGATTGATGCAAGGCGGTTTGGCGGAAGGTGGAGCAGATGAAAAAGGAGAAGTGCCGCAGCAAGGGAACGTTGGGGAACGTTCATGGACCCGGACGGCGGGTCGGACTGGATGGAACCGGTGCGCGTTTCCCGGTTGGGTCGTCGGGAATGGGTTTCGCTTCAAGATCGACGATGATTTCCGGCAAGTAGTCCAAATTACCAAGTGCTACTCTGATGCCAGGTCCGTTATTGGGTTGATTCTTGGCCCATTTTCCCCAGATCCATTTGGGAAAGCGTGCAGGTATTTCACCTGAAAGATTTAAGGCGAGACGGAAACCGCATGTATTGCGATGTTCATAGGTCAATGGCACAGGGATATCGCCGAAAGGTGCATTTAGGGGTTGTCCAAGAACCTTGGTAAGTGTGGTGGAATCGACTGGCAAAGGACCTTTTTTACTCTGAAGCCAGATGCGGGCAGCGAGACGAATGAATGCGTGATAAAAGACAGCCTTCTTGCACTCGGTTGAGACTCTCACAACTTCCGGGGTCAAAAAATCACAACGGATTGATGAGGCCGGGATAGTCACCGGCATATTTTTCTCCAATTCCAGGTAAACCGACAGGAGTTTGGCCAGGTCCCCAGAGGTCCACGCCCGAACATTCCGAGGAGCAAAGATATGTTGGGATGAGGACTCATCGGCATGATCCAACCACTGTTCCACACGCTCTCCAACATACAGGCGTTCAATTCGCCATGCTTTGGTGAAATCGTGAATGCACGGTTCATCTATCCATTTAGTCAAACGTCCAGAATCAATAGTTCCCGAAATCATTACTGCAAAATAGGCCCGATCACGTTCTGCCAACGTATGGAGGCGTAAAACACCATGTTCAACCGTGTCCATAGAGGATTCATGCTGAAGAACTGTTTCACAGGCGTCTAGCCCAACTGTTTCACCACCCACGGCAAGAATCAAACCGGCATTAAGCAGTTTCATCTTGCCATGGGTTACGCCAATCAATTCTCCATTTCCAAATAGCTTCTTTTCCTTCCAACGCAAAATTAAAGTATTGAGCGACGTTGGTGGGAGCAACTGCGCCTTCGTTACTATCTCACGAGCTAGGCGAATGCTTTCAGAATCTGAGCAAGGCAGTCCATTTTGCGCCAACTGAGAGCGATTGGGGATTTTCAAGGGTACGTATTTATCACCAAAATTTTTCCAAACTGCGCTTGCATTATTGAGCTCCGCTTCGGTCATCATCGGGACTCCAGCGAGGCGATCTTTGGGGGTGAGCCAAGCACCGCTTTTCTTTAGTGTATCCATCATTGTCCTAAGATCGACGCGTCCTTCCTGGTCCAAAGTATCATCGGCAAACCAGCGGATACCGGCCCCAATTATGATCCATGGAATAGTGCTTCCTGATCCTATGAACCTGGGATATCCCTCAGCAGACTGCACTAGGCGAACAGATTGTGAGTCAATCTTAGTTAGCATAATTCCGAATGCTTCTTTGTTAAATACAGTGGGTCGGGAATATTCTAAACTCATTTGTGCGGCGTTGAGTTCGCCCCTATTAGTGGTGGTCCCCAAGACGGATTGTGGCAGTGGCCAATGGCAGATCGTCAGGTCATCGACGAGATCCTGCATCAACGAATTCGCCGATTTGTGCATTTTCTTCCAATTGATTTGGATCCTTCCGAACCCTGGGCCGACCTCAATGCCGTGAACTTTAGCCACCCTTCCGTTCCTCCTTGTTCTTCCATGCCC
>CAZZJC010000034.1:0-57849 GCA_964654285.1 uncultured Candidatus Kuenenia sp. | reverse complement strand
GAAATTACCAAGCGCTCAGACGAAACTCGGCTTCCTTAGTTGGACAGCAGTGATCCGAGACCTAACCTCCGGCACCGGCCTCCCTCTCGGTGCCCTGATAATTTTCTGAAAAATCCCAAGTGTACCCCGGATGCAAGGCGGGAGGAGGCAGCGCCAACAGACCCGCAACCAACGCAGCAGATGGGGTGCAATTGCGATTTTTGGGTGATCAGAACAACCCCCGTCACCAGCGCGGTTGTCGGCCATTGGCCGGGCATAGCCTGCGGCCATGTCCACGCTCCTGGTCGCCTGCCTCGCGTGCCGGCGCGAATTCCGCGTCGTCGAGCGCCTGCTGGGCCGGACCATCGCCTGCCCGCACTGCCGCAAGCCGGTCGTCGTCGCGGCGAAGGCCGAACCCGCCGATCGCCTGGTCGGGCAGGAGATCGCCGGCTGCCGCCTGATCCGCCGCCTCGGCGCGGGCGCGCTCGGGGTGGTCTATGAGGCCGAACGCGACGGCCGCCAGGTCGCGATCAAGCTGCTGTCGTCGCAGGCGGCGCAGGACGCCGAGGTGGTGGCGCGCTTCCAGCGCGAGGCCGGCATCGCGCGCGGCGTCACCCATCCCAACCTGGTGGCGGTGCTCGACAGCGGCCACGCGCGCGGCACGCACTACCTGGTGATGGAGTTCGTGCCCGGCGGCACCCTGGCGGCGCTGGTCGAGGACGGCCCGATCCCGTGGCGCGACGCGGTGCGCCACGGCGCGGCGATCGCCGAGGTTCTGGCCGCCCTGCACGCGCGCGAGATCATCCACCGCGATCTCAAGCCGGCGAACGTCCTGGTCGGTGCCGACGGAGTCGCGCGCCTGGCCGATCTCGGCCTGGCCAAGCGCATCGAAAGCCAGGGCGATCCGGCCCAGGGTCTGACCATGCAGGGCACGTCGATGGGCTCGCCGGCCTACATGCCGCCGGAGCAGGTCACCGACGCGCGCTCGGCCGGACCGACCGCCGATCTGTATTCCCTCGGTGCCACGCTCTACCATCTGGTCGCCGGCCGGGCACCGTTCGTCGGCAGACTCGGGTCGGAAGTGATGGAAAAGGTCCTCAACGAACTGCCTGCCGATCCGCGCCAGTTCGCGCCCGACTGCCCGGCGGCGCTGGCCGAACTGATCCTCGCGCTGCTGGCGAAGGATCCCGCCGACCGGCCGCAGTCGGCGGCCGAGGTCGCCGCGACGTTCGCCGCGATCGCCTCGGGCACGACCGCGATCCGCCGCCTCCCGCCGCGACGCAGACCGCAGACGAAGCGCACGCCGTGGTGGCCCTGGGTGCTGGTCGCGGTCGTCCTGGTCGCCGCCGGGATCGGCGTGTGGCTCGTCGCCACGCACCGGATCTGAGGAAGGCATGGCCGATCGCAACCTGCGGCTGCTGCTTCCCGGCGACGAACGCTCGACCCGCTGCGACTTCCATCTGCATACGGATCGCAGCGACGGCATCATGGCGCCACGGACGCTGGCGGAATCCTGCCGCCGTGCGGGTCTGCGCTGGTGGGCGGTGACCGACCACGACAGCGTGGCGGCCTGGCGCGAGCTCGCCGGCACGCCGGGCCTGGTGCCCGGGGTCGAGGCCACCGCCGGACTCGACGGCCGCGAGGTGCACATCGTCGGGCTCGGGATCGATCCCGACCATCCTGTGCTCGCCGCGCTGCTGGCGGACATCCGGCAGCGGCGCGAGGCGCGGCTGGCCGCCATCCTCGCCCGATTGCCGGCGAAGCTGCGCGACGGCATCGGCCTGGAGGACCTGCGCGACGGCCGCGCCGAGACCCTCACCCGCAGCCACCTCGCCAAGACCTTGCTGCGCAAGTGCCGGGTGAAGTCGATCTACGAGGCGTTCTCCCAGTGGCTGGGCGACGAGCACCTCGTCGATCCACAGCTGCCGGGGTTCCCCGCCATCGCGGTCGTCGCCGGCGCGATCCGGGCCGCTGGCGGCGTCGCGCTGCTCGCCCATCCCGGCATCTACCGGCAGGATGCGTTCATCACGACGGCGCTCGATTGCGGCCTGGACGGCCTGGAGATCGACCACCCGGAACTGCCGCCCGAACGCCGGTCACGCCTGGACCTGTTCGCGGCCGAACGCGGCCTGCTGCGGTCGTCGGGCAGCGACCTGCATGCCCCGGGCACGCGCCGACCCGGCGACTGGTCCCTGCCCGCCTCGGCGTGGCAGCCGCTGTGGGAACGCCTGGGCCTGCCGGATGGGAACCGTCCGGCCAAGCCCGCTCTGCCTGCCCCTGGCGCCGGTCTGCTTACGGGCATACTCCAGCCGCGTTGACCGCTTTCCGGACGGGTGTGAACCCCGCCGACCCGATCCTGTCCCACCTGCCAACCCGGCGCGCCCGCGCCAATCCAAGGGCCCCCCATGTCCGCGACCCTCCTCGCCCGTCCCTCCCGATACCTGCTCGCGGCGGTCGCTGCCCTCGGCCTGTCCGCTGCCCTCGTCGCCGGTGAAGCGCCGAAACCCGACGCCGGTGCCGACCCGTTCGCCTTGCCCGACGGCACCATCGCGCTGGCGGTCATCCCCGACCTCGGCCGGCTGCTCGACCACGCCGAGGCTGTCGCCTCCACGTTCAAGCCCGGCATCGCGCCCGGCACGGTGAAGGCTTCGGTCGGCGCCCTGCTGGGCGATCCCGGTCTGAGCAAGCTCGGCGCCAAGCCGGTGGTGCTGCTGGTCAACGGAGCGGGATTCAACGTCTCCGCCGCGATGGCCATCCCGGCCAAGGATCCCGCCTCGTACCTGGCCAACGCGCTGGAGCACGGCACGCAGGGCAAGGTGGTCGACGATCTGGTGATCCTCGGCAAGGACGAGGCCAGCCTCGCCCTCGCCGACAAGCTGGTGAAGGCCGTGGCCGATGCCGCCAAGGATCCGATCCAGGCGGACCTCCGCCTCACCCTTCCGCTGGGCCAGATCGCCAAGACCTACGGCCCGATGCTGGCCATGTTCTCGCCCATGATGATCGCCCAGATGGACGCCAAGCCCGAGACGAAACCCCTGGCGAAGCTCATGCCGCTCATCCTGGGCGGCATCCTGGCCGGGGCCGAGGACGTCCGCGCCGTGCGCTATGAGCTGACCCTGTCCGACAAGTCGATCGATGGCACGATCACCGTCGCCGGCCAGGGTGCGCTCGCCAAGGCGCTGGTCGCCCCGACGGCCAGCGGCGACGCCACCGCCAAGCGCTTCGACGACCAGCCGGGGATGGTGGTCGCCAAGGGGTGCTTCAACATGGAGGCGCTGGCCGTCTACACCCAGGATCTCATCGACCGCCTGAAGGCGAAACCCGACTGCAAGGATCTCATCGACGCGAAGTGGTCCGATCTCATCGCCGGCCTGGGCAACAGCACGGGCGAATCGGCCCTGCGCATCAATCCCGGCAAGGATCTGTCGGTCGTCGCAGAGACCGTGATGGGCGTGAAGGATCCGGCCAAGGCCCTGGATCAGATGGAAAAGGAGCTCGCCTGGGTCAGCGAAGGCCCCCTCGGCTCCATGCTCAAGAGCAGCGGCCTCACCGGCGTGACGCTCAAGCGGGATGTGCGCACGGTTGGCGACGTGAAGGTCCATCGGATCGCCTACGCCTTCGATCCGGCAAACAACAGCCCTGAAGCCCTGGCCATGCGCCAGGCGATGCCCGACCAGGAGGTCGCCGTGGTGGGCAACCAGGTCCTGACCAGCCAGAATCCCGCCGCGCTCGACGGCCTGATCGCCGGCAAGGGTCCTGGCCTGAAGGTCGCCGCCGTGGCCACTCTCGGCGCCGGTTTCGATGGTTACCTTGACGTCGATCTCATCGGGTTGATCAGGAGCCAGACCAAGACCAATCCCGCCCTGGCCATGCTTGCCGGCGTCCTGGAAAAAGCCAAAAGCGGCGAACCGATCGCCATGGGTTGGACGATCAAGGACGGCAAGATCGTGGTGCAGGGCCACATCCCGCTCGCCCCGATCGCCGAAGCCGTCAAGCCGGCCATGGGCCTGCTCGGTGGTGGCGAAGAAGAGAAGCCCGCCGCACCGCCGGTATTCTGATTCAGCGGGACTCCGTCCCGCCACCACAAGGGAGAAGCGCGTGTTCCGGCGGCGGGGCAGCGAAGCGCCACCCCGCCCACCGGGCAACCGGTAACGCAGCCCCAAGGACGCGGTGCAAAGCCCTTCCGGGCATGGCCAGGTCCAGGGGCCATTGGCCCCTGGCAGGGCCCGGGACGGAGTCCCGATGCAAAAGGCCCCTGGCAGGGCCCGGGACGGAGTCCCGATGTAAGGGCTCGCGCAATGATAACTGACGCTTTCAACAGGTTTGCCGTAGCGCCAGTTATACTTGCGCGCGCCCTAACATACCCGGCAATTGGCTGCGCAGCCCCAAGGACGCGGTGCAAAGCCCTTCCGGGCAAGGCCGGGTCCAGGGGCCATTGGCCCCTGGCAGGGCCCGGGACGGAGTCCCGATGTAAAAGCCCCCTGGCAGGGCCCGGGACGGTGTCCCGATGTAAAAGGCCCCTGGCAGGGCCCGGGACGGAGTCCCGATGTAAAAGGCCAACGCACCCGGCAGGACTCGAACCTGCGACCGGCCGCTTAGAAGGCGGCTGCTCTTCCACCTGAGCTACGGGTGCATGTGCGGGGATGCTCGTCCGGCCGGGTGCGGGTCAATCGTCGGGCCGGTGGGGGCAGCGGTGCGGATCAGGGGGCTGGCTTGGCCTCGGCCGGTTTGGCGTCTGGGGCCTTCACCTCGGCCGCTTTCGCGTCCTTGGGTTTGCCAACGTCCTTGGACTTGGCTTCCGGCTTGAGCTGGGCATCGAGCTTCCTGCGCAGCTCATCGACCTGCTGGGTGAGGTCGGTGAGCATCTTCTGGATCTCGGCGGCCTTGGCCTCGGCCTGGGCCTTGGCGGCTTCCGCCTGCGCCTTGGCCGCATTGGCCTCCTCGGCCTTCTTGCGTTCCTCTTCCAGGCTCTTCTCGGCGCGGGCCTTGGCGATCACCGCCTCGTCGGCCTTCTTCTGCTGCTCCTCCAGTTCCTTGTTCTTCTGCTCGCGCGCTTTTTCGGCTGCGCGTTTCTCAGACTCGGCCTTGATCTGGAGTTCCTGCGCGGCCTGGATCCTGGCCTTCGCCTCTTCTTCCGCCTTGTTGTTGAGGACGTACACCGCTGCGGCAGCGAGGACGACCACGGCGACGACCACGACGACCAGGAACATCCAGTTGCCGGAACCGCTGCGGGCAGGAGGAGGTGCGGGTTCGGCCGTGGCCGGAGCCTTGACGAGCTCGCTCGCGGGCTTGACGCCGGAGGGCGGTTTCGCCTGCGGAGCCGGCTTCGCCGCGACGTTCGGCTGCGCTGGCGCGGTCGGCAGCGGGGTGCGCTGGGTCGCTGCTGTCGCCGGCGTCGGCTTGGGCACCGCAGGTTCCGGCGTGGTGATGCGTTCGGTCTTGCCGCGACGGACCACCCGGCCCGAGGTCTTCGATCCGGGATCCGGATTCGCCGCCATGAACAGGTCGGTGCTTTCGCCGATGCGGGGACGGTCTTCCGCAGGACGGGCCGTGGACGCGGTCGTCGGCTGGGGGCTTGGCGGCGGCACGGTGGGCGGTGTGGGCATCTTCGCCGGCTGGGGCACGGCGGATGCCGGGCGCGGGGTGCTGCCGATCACGGGATTGCCCAATGGCGACGTGCTGGCCTTCGCGGGGGAAGTCGGGGCGACCGATGGACGCGAACCGCTGCCGATCACGGGATTGCCCAGTGGCGATGTGCCGGCTTTTTCCGCCGGAGGCACCGGCGCCTGGAGGTCACCCCGGCGGACCGCCTGGGTGACCGTGCTGACGATGGTGGAGGTGCCGGACTTGGCCGCCTCGGGCGTCGCCCCCAGGGGCAGGATGCCGACCATCTGGGCCGCCTTGCAGCTCGGGCACTGGATCGCCTTGCCGGCATAGCCCTGGGCCAGCCGGGCGGAATAATTGCACGCGGTGCAGGTGAAGATGATCTTGCCGTTGCCATCCAGCTTGGCGGTGGCGAACACCGTCGCCTGGCCCTTCACCATCCGGCCGGTGGCGGGAGCAGCCCCGCCGAGGGCGATCTGGACCGCGTCGCAGGACGGGCAGCGCACGACCTTGCCCGCATATTCGCTGGGGATGCGCGCCTTGGCGTGGCATTTCGTGCATTCGAAGGCGATCTTGCCGAGCTGCAGCTTCTCGGTCGGGGCGATGGAGGCCGGGGCGACGGTCGGGGCAGGTGCTGCGGCAGGCGGGGCAGCGGGTGGCAGCGCCGTGGGCGGAGGCGTCGCGGGTGCCTGGGGCGGGGTTGCCGCCGCCGGAGCCGGTTCCGGCGCCTTGATCACCTGGGTGTCGCCGGAACGCGGTCCGGTCTCGGGCTTGGCGGTGACCACCTGCGACGAGGTGCAGCTCGGACAGAGGATGGCGGCGCCGTCGAAGGCGCGGGGCACGCGGGCCCGGTAGCCGCAGGCTTCGCAGGTGAACAGGATCAGGGTTTCATGTTTCACGGACGGCTTCCTGGGGATGGGCGGAGCCTGACCGGTCCCATCCGGCTGGCAACGGAACGCAGGGGGGTGCCTGCCATGAGTCTGACTCGGCGGCGCGGGATCAGCGCCCTGGCGCCGATTGCGGCGGTGCCGGTCCCCGCACCATGCCACCGTGCCGCGCCTGCTCGCCCTCGATTACGGTCGTGCCCGCATCGGCATCGCGGCCTGCGATGCGCTGGGCATAACGGTGACGCCGCTCGGCTTCGTCGCGCGCACCTCCGACGCCCAGGCCGCCGCGATCATCGCCGCCTTCGCCCGCAAGGAATCCGCCGAGGCGGTGGTCATCGGCCTGCCCCTGCACGCCAACGGCGACGCCGGCGGCAACGTCGCCTGGGTGCGGAGCTTCCTCAAGGAATTCGCCAAGGTCAGCACGTTGCCGGTGCACGAGGTCGACGAGCGCTATTCCACCGTCGAGGCCGAGGAGCTGCTGCGCGCGCGCGGCGAGTGGCCGGCGAAGCCGGGCCGCATCGACGCGGCGAGCGCGGCGGTGCTGCTCCAGCGCTTCCTGGCGGGAGAGCGATGAACGCGGCACCTGGGCGGTCCTCATGGTGGCCCGAGACGCTCGTCCTCGCCGGGCTGATGCTCGTGGCGTGGCTGGTCTTCCGTTCCGGCGCGATCGACCTCGCCCTCGCGTCCGGACTGCACTCCGGCACCGGCCACCCCTGGCCGGTGGGCGAGCAGCCGCTCTGGCGCTGGTGCTACCGCCTGGGCTGGTTCGTGCCGACGCTGCTGGCGCTGCTCGGACTCGGCTGGCTCGCGGCGGGGTGGCGCTCGCCGGCCTGGCGGTCCTGGCGGAACGACGGCCTCTTCCTGCTCCTGGTGCTTGGCCTCGGATCGGGACTGCTGGTCGACAACGTGCTGAAGGAGATCACCGGCCGGCCGCGCCCGCGCGAGCTGGCCGTCTTCGCCGATGCGCGGCCGGGCGCCCGGCCGGCGGAGGCGACGTACCAGCCGCCGCTGGTGCTCGGTCCCGGGACGGGGAAATCCTTTCCGAGCGGCCATGCCGCCGGGGTCTTCGCCCTGCTCGCGCTGTGGTTCCCCCTGCGTCGTCGCCGGCGCTGGGGCGCCGCCGCCGGCGTCCTGGGATTGGCCCTGGGTGCTGGTGCGTTGATGGGCTGCGCCCGCATGGCGCAGGGCGGGCACTTCCTGTCGGACATCGTCTGGGCCGCCCTGGTGCCGGCGGCCGCAGGGGTCGGATTGGCGTGGCTGCTCCTGCGCCGGCCGCCCGAAATGAGCCGAAAAATCGCAAATGCGCCCCAGATGCAAGGCGGGAGGAAGGAGTTGGGCAGCGCCCAATGACTGACGACCAACGCAGCAGGTGGGGTGCAGTTGCGATTTTTTTAGCGGCCCAGCTCCACGATCGCGAGGTCGGCCTGGAGGTTGGCGTCGTGCACGACCTCTTCACCCCCGCGATGGGTGTCGAGGTAGTGCCGGCTGAGCACCTTCAGCCCGAACGCGCGGCAGCAGTCCTCGAAGTCGGCGATCGAGCACGGCCGCACCACCGGGGTGTTCCACCAGCGGTGCGTGCCGCCGCCGCCGAAGTCGGGCACGCGGCCGTCGTCGGCCAGGATGCGGCGGTGCTGACGGTACGCCGCGTTGGTGAAGCTGACGATGCTGCGCCGGCCGACCCGGGCCATCTCGCGCAGGACGCGCTCGACATCGAGCACCGCCTGCAGGGTGTGCGACAGCACGACGACCTCGAACTGGCCGTCGCTGAACATGCTCAGGCCCTTGTCGAGATCCGCGTGGATGACATCGAGGCCGCGGCCGACCGCGGTCAGCACCGCGCCCTCATCGCGTTCGACCCCGACCACCCGGCGCTGGCCGCGCCGCGCCAGGCGCGCCATCAGGCCGCCGTTGCCGCAGCCCAGATCGAGCACCGACGCGTCGCGCGGGATGAGATCAAGCACGCGGTCGTAGTCGAGCCGACGGCTGTAGAACACGTTGGTCGCACCGTGTCCGAGCGGATCCAGGTGGCCGTCGCCGGCGTCCGGGCCCTGGTTGGCGGCGTCGCGGTCGAGGCGGTCGATGAGGCCGCGCACCAGGCCGCCGTAGACCGGCAGCTCGCTCTCCAGCAGAAACGCATCGTGGCCGGCGCCGCTGCGCACGTCGCACGACGAGACGCTCTTGCCGAGGGCGACCAGGGCGCCGACGAGATCCATCGACTGGTCGGGCGGGAACAGCCAGTCCGAGGTGAAGCTGACCACCAGGAAACGGCAGGTCGCGGGCGCGAACGCCTGCGCCAGCTCGGCCGGGGTCGCGCCGAGGTCGAAGAGGTCGATCGCGAGCGAAAGCCGCAGGTAGGTGTTGGCATCGAAGCGTTCGACGAAGCGGTCGCCCTGGTAGGCGAGGTAGCTGCCGACCGAGAACCGCTTCTCGAACTGGGTCCGCACGTCGCGCGGCTTCATGCGGTCGGCCGCGAACTTGGCCTCCATCGCGGCGCGCGAGAGGTAGGTGATGTGGCCGAGCATGCGCGCGATCGCCAGCCCATGCGCCGGCTGCGGCCCGTCGTAGTAGTCGCCGCCTTTGAAGTCCGCGTCCTGGGTGATCGCGTTGCGCGCCACCACGTCGAAGGCGAGCGAGAGCGAATGCAGGCGCGGCGCGGTGGCGAGCAGGGCGCAGCCACGCACGCGCGACGGATGGCGGATGGCAAGAAGCATCGCCTGCTGCCCGCCCATCGAGCCGCCGACCACGGCCTTCAACGCGGAGATGCCGAGGTGGTCGAGCAGCAGGCGGTGGACTTCCACCATGTCGCCGATGGTCACGGTCGGGAAGTCGTCGCCCCATGGCCGGCCGGTGGCCGGGTTGACCGATCCCGGCCCGGTGGTGCCGCGGCAGCCGCCGAGGACGTTGGCCCCGATCACGCAGTGCCGGCGGGTGTCGATATGCCGGCCCGGCCCGACCAGGGCCTCCCACCAGCCGGGATCATCGTCGCCGTCGTGGCGGGCGACGTGCGAATCGCCCGACAAGGCATGGCAGACCAGGATCGCGTTGTCCTTCGCCGGCGACAGCTCGCCGTAGATCTCGTAGGCCACCGTGATCGCCGGCAGTTCGCCGCCGAGTTCCAGCCGGTGCGGCCCAGGGAAGGTCGCGCTGCGGACATGCTTGAGCGGCTTGGCGTTGCGCACCGCGTCGCTGGAGATGAAGGCGGGATCGGCCATCGCCGCCGAGCATCCGGGAGGAGGTGGACGACGGAAGGGGGTCGGGCCGGATCGCGGACGCCGGCCTACTTGAGGGAGACCGGATCCCGGCTGAACGAATAGGCGACGCCGATCCCGGCGCTGATCCCCGCCTGCCGCACGGTGAGGTCGACGCCCTGGTGCGAATAACCGCTCTCCACCCGGCCGTAGCCGAGGATGGCGAGCAGGCGCCAGCGGTCGGTGATGGCATATCCCGCCATGAGCCGCAGATCGAAGGCGCGGGCCTGCCCGGTGGCGGAAAACGCCGGGGCGTAGGTGGTGGCGTCGAGGGCGATGCTGCTCACGCCCAATCCGGCACGGCCTTCACCGAGGAGCACCCACTTGTCGCTGATGGCCCAGCCGGCGCCGGCCGACGCCAGGGTCAGGACGCTGCGCAGCGAGCCCGGGCCGCCGCTGGCCTGTTGCAGGGCGGCATCAAGGCCGAGCACCACCCCGACCGTGTCGCCCGGGCGGGTCAGCGACAGCCGGCCGCCGGCTTCGATCGCGAGGGCGGTGGCGAAGCCGTCCTTGCCATCGCCGGCATAGGTGGGCGAGTCGAGGCGGTAGGCGAATCCGGCCGGCTGGGCCAGGACCAGCGACTGCGCCTCGCGCACGACCAGTTCAGCCCCCGGAGCGGTCGTGACGGTGAGGAGCCACAGGGCGGTCGCGGTCGATCTGCAACGCAAGGGGGATGGGATCATGGTTGCAGCAGCAGCCGTACCCCGGCCAGGGCGTGGGCGGAGGTCGGCGCCAGCCCGCGCGAGATGTTGGTCGTGGCCGCGAGCTGGAACGAGTCGCTCCACGATCCGCCGCACAGGCCCGGACTGGCCCCGGCCCTGGTCCACTCCCAGACGTTGCCGTGCATGTCGTACAGGCCGTAGCCGTTCGCGGCCCGGGTGCCCACGTCTTGCGGCCCCAGGGCATCGCCATGGGTCTCCCACACCACGGCGAAGTTGGCGAGGGTCGGCTGATCCGTGGCGGCGCCCCACGACCAGGCGCCGGTGCTGCCGCCCGCGCAGGCGTGCTGCCATTGCTCGGAATCGGGAACCAGCAGGCGGGTGCCGGTCGCAGCGCGATAGCGGTCGAGCGCGGTCAGGATGTCCTGGTAGCTCAGGTTGAAGGCCGGACGTTCGGGCTTCGCCGCCACCTCGACCACCGCCGCCGGCACCGCCGTCCACGGCTGCGTCTTCGCGAACAGCGCCCATTGCCCCTGGGTGACCTCGAAGACGCCGATGAGGAATTCGCCGCGCGCCCAGGTGATGCGGCGGAAGAGCATGCGCGACGTGCGCAGCGCCGGATCGGTGAGGTCGGGCGCCGCCGCCAGGGTGGTCACGGTGCCGCTGGCGAGATCGAGCAGCGCATACGGAGCGGTGGCGATGCCCAGGCTGCCCTGCGGCCCCGTCAGGCTGCTGGTCTGCGGCGAGCCGTCGGTGCCGCAGCCGGCAAGCGCGAGCAGCAGCGCGGCGGACCCGATGGAGGCCGAGGTTGAAGGCGGGCGGTTCATCCATTCCCCTTGGGCAGTGCCGACGCGGAGGGCGAAGCGGGGACGAGCGCGGGGGGATTGACCCGGATCAGCACCCGCTGGCTGGTGGCGGTGCCGCTGACGGGATCGGTGATCACGATCCAGAACACCTGATACGGGAGATCGCCCGGCACGTCCGGCCAGTTGATGACGTGGTCGCTTGCGAAGCGGGCGGCCACCGCCGCCTCGTCCGCCGGATGGGTGACCCAGATCACGCGGTAGCGGAAGTTGGGGTCGGCAGCGGCGAGGACCGGCGCATAGCGCAGGGTGGCGCCAGCGGCGACCTCCATCGGCGGATTCGAGGTGATGACCGGGGCCAGGCCTGCGCCCACCTGTTCCGAGCCCGAGATGCTCACCGTCACCGTGCCGGTGCCCGACTTGGGCAAGGTGTCGGCGGTGACCGGCGCGCCCGGCGTGCCGAGATCGCTGGCGGTGATCGTGAAAGTGTCCTGGCCCTGGCTGCCCAGGTCGGCGGTGTAGGTGAAGCTGCCGGTCGCGCCGTCGAGCGTCACCCGGCCCTTGCCGGGCGGGGTCGCGACCACGAAGGCGTGCACCGCATCGTCGCCATCCACCACCTGGACCTGCCCCGGCACCGGGATGCCCGGCAGCGCCACCAGGGCGAGATCCGCGACGCTGGGCGCGACGTTGTACGGGGCCAGATCCAGGAGCTGCTCCACCGCCGGGCTGGCATCGCCGAGCCCGTTGGTCGCGCGGATCGCCACGCGGCGCTGGGTCAGCCCTGGACGCTTCGACGTGCTGGAAAACACCAGGCTGCGCAGGATGGCGGTGGCGACGGTCGGGGTCACCGGGATGGAAGGATGGAGCAGGTTCACGGTCAGCGCCTGGCCGCCGGTGCCGCCGGCGATCGTGCCGATCACGTTGCCATTGTAGGCCAGCGATGATCCCGCCAGCGTCACCGCCCCAAGCGGCGCGATCGCCAGCACGTCCTGGCTTTCGCCTCCCGTCGTCACGGTGCAGGTCAGGAGTCCATCCTGGTCGCTGCGCACCAGGATCCCGCCGTTCGATGCGGCCGGGATCGTCACCGTGGCCAGGTCGGCGATGCCGACCGGGATGCCCGTCTGGACCCGGTAGAGCGGCGCGGTCGAGCCGGCGATCGCCACCACCGGCAGGGTGCGCTGGATGTCGATCGGCACGAAGCGGGTTGCGGACCTGGGTTCGTTGGGATCGGAGGCGGGACCGCGATAGGACACCGAGAAGGCAAAGTCGTCGCGCACCGCGTTCGCTGCGCCGGTGTGCGAATACCGCACCAGCCCCAGGTTGAGATCGTCCTGGGTGAAGGTCGAACCCGCCGTCAACGTCAGGCCTGCTGGCGGATCCCCGGCGCGATGCCGGGTCAGCGCCCCCTGGCCGGGCGCGATCTCGACCTGATAGGCCAGGGCATTGGCCGCCGGCACCAGGCTCGGGTCGGTGCTGGTGGTCACCAGGCCGGTGATCGGATTCCCCAGGCTGCCTGCCTCGATCGCGAATGGAGCGACCGCCACGGCCAGGGAATAATAGGTGAACGCGTTGGCGCTGGTCACCGTCACCCCGTTCACCGTCACCGCCACGTTGACCAGTCCGACCGCGTGCGCCGGCACCGTGCAATCGATGGTGGTTGCGCTCGTGGCCGTGACGGTCGCACTGGTGCCCCCGAAGGTCACCGCGACGGGACTCTGGAAGCCGCTGCCGCTGATCCGCACCGTCGACCCGCCGGCGGCGGTGCCGGTGACGACATCCAGGGAGGTGACGACCGGCAGGAAGGTGTAGGCCCCAACCAGGGTGAGTGTCGATCCGTTGCTGCCCACCACCACGTCGACGAGGGCGACGGCATGGGCGGGGGTCGTGCAGGTGATCGTGGTCGCGGTGACGGCGGTGACGGCAGCGGATGCGCCGGCGAAGGTCACCGTCGTCCCCGCCAGATCGCCGGCGGTGAAGCCGGTGCCGGTGATCACCACGCTGGTGCCGCCCCCCGTCGGCCCGCTGCTGCGGTCCAGTCCGGCGAGGGTGACGGCCTGGAAGGTGAAGGCCCCGGCGCTGGTGGCGGTCTGGCCGCTGCTGGTGACCGCCACCGCCACCGTCCCGGCCGCGCGGGCCGGCGTGACGCAGGTGAGGCTGGTCGCGGCCACCGCTGCGACGGTGGCGGCCGTGCCGCCGAAGGCGACCGTGGTGCCGGGCGTGAAGCCCGCGCCGGTGATCACCACCGTGGTGCCGCCGGCCGCCGGGCCGGCGGCGATATCGAGCGCCCCGATCACCGGCAGGTAGGCGAAGGCGCCGCTGCTGGTCGCCGTCTGGCCGTTCACCGCCACCGTCACCGCGACGCTGCCGGCGGCGTGCGCCGGGGTGGTGCAGACGATGGTGGTCGCGGAGACCGCGGTGATCGCGGCGGGCGTGCCGCCGAAGGCGACGGTGGTGGCGCCGTTCACGAATCCCGCGCCGGTCATGGTGACCGTGGTGCCGCCAGCCGCGCTGCCGGTCGTGACATCGAGCGATGCGATCCCGGGCAGGTAGGTGAAGGCGCGGTAGCTGATGACCTGCTGGCCGTTGCTGACCGCCATCACGTCGACCGGCCCGACCACCTGCGCCGGGGCGGTGCAGGTGATGCTGGTGGCGGTGACCGCGGTGACCGTGGCCGCGGCGCCGCCGAAGGCGACCGTGGTGCCCGCCAGGTTGCCGGCGATGAAGCCGGTGCCGGTGATGACCACGCTGGTGCCTCCACCGGCCGGGCCGCTCACGGTGCCGAGCGCGCTGATCGCGAGCGGCTGGTAGGTGAAGGCGCCGGCGCCGGCCACCTGCTGCCCGTTCACCACGATCAGCACGTCCACCGCGCCCGCCGCATGCGCCGGGGTGGTGCAGACGATGGTGGTCGCGTTCACCGACGTGAGCGCGGCGAGCGCGCCGCCGAAGGCGACCAGCGTCCCGCCGGACGCGAAACCCGATCCGGTGATGGTGACCACCGTGCCGCCCGAGGCGGTGCCGGCGGCGACATCGAGGGAGGTCAGGCCGGGCAGGTAGGCGAAGCCGGCGGCGAGGGTGGCCGACTGGCCGTTGCCGGACACCACCACGTCGACCGCGCCGGCGACGTGCGCCGGGGTGGTGCAGGTGATGGCGGTGCTGGTGACGGCGGTGATGGTGGCCGGCGCGCCGCCGAAAGTGACCGTGGTGCCGCCGTCGAAGCTGGTGCCATTGATGACGACGCCGGCGGTGCCACCGGCGGCGGGTCCGCTGGTGGTGCCCAGGGAACCGATGGTCAGCGGGACGAAGGCTACCGGGGATCCCGGCGTAGCGGCCGGAATGTTGCCGGCTCCATCGACGAAGGTCGAGCCGGGATCGAGATCGAGGCGGAGCACTCCCGAGCCGGTGCCGGTCGCGATGGTGACCGTCGGGACCGGGCCGCCGCTGAAACCCAGGATGCTGGCGCCGGCGATCGATCCGCTGACCACGGTCAGGGTGAAATCTCCGACCGCACCGCCGCTGACCGGCTTGTCGAACATGATGGCATAGGTCAGCGTACCCAGGTTGGTCGGCCCCGGCGTCGACGGGATGAGCAGCGCGACCGGCGCGATCCCATCGATGAACAGGGACTTGTTGGCCCCGAGTGAATTGGGGGTTCCAGGCACCGGCAGGGTCAGGTCCGCATCGACCAGGCCCGCGTCCTGGATCGTGCCGCCATTGAGCGTCAGCGCGGCGGTATTGGAATAATCCAAGGGCTGGAGGATTGGCAGCATCGTCGTTTCATTTGCGGCGACGGTGTAGGCGAACGTCAGGACGGTGGTTCCCGTTCCGCCCGAATACGCCGCGCTGCCGCCGGAGATGAGGCTCAGCTGCGGGATCCCGCCGGTCGTATCGACCGTCACCGCCGCATCGAACTGCACGGTGATGGAGATGACCTGGCCCTGGCCGTAGAAGCCGTCGGGGGTGGGCGAGTTCACCTCCGTGACCGTGGCGCCCAGGGCGGGGACGACGGTCAGCGCCAGCAGTACCAGCGCGGCCAGGCCGGGCCTCAGCCAGGCGGAAAGGGCCATGCGCGCGGACCAGCGGTCCCGCCAGGATGGCGCCGTTCGCGAAGTTGGGTTCATGGGGTGGATGGTTGGTTGTTGGTCGGGGCGTCCGGAATGGACGCCGGCGGGGATTTCGTCGGCGCGGTTGTCGTCGGAGCGAGGCGCACCTGCACCTGGTAGCCGGCGAGGGGGATGTCCATGCGCAGGGCCGGATCGACCCAGATCGCGTGGCCGGCGGCGTTCCCGCCCGGTTCCGACCCGCCCGGCCACAGCGCCGGCACCGCGAGACGGAATCCCACGTAGGCGGAACGCATCTCGGGGCGGGCGGCGACGCGGTCGGCGGCGCGGATGCGCGCCGCCGGATCGCCCCACGATCCGCCGCGCACCACGTGGCGGGCTCCTTCGCGTCCGATCGGGTCGGTGTTCGCGCTGGCGGAATACGGACCGAACCGGTCCTCGCACCATTCCGCGACGTTGCCCAGCAGGTCGTAGAGGCCGATGCGGTTCGGCTGGCGCTGCTTCACGTTCTGGCTGCGGCCGCCGGCATTGGGATCGAACCAGGCCACCAGGCCCGGTTCGGCGGTGCCGTCCCCGGACGTGGGAATCGCTGCCGTTGATCCGGCCCGGCAGGCGTATTCCCATTCCGCTTCAGTCGGCAGGCGCGCGTTCAGGGCCGGCTTCGCCCGGTTGAGCAGTCCCGCGAAGCGCTGGCAGTCCTCCCACGACACCCGTTGCACCGGCAGGTGCGGACCCAGGTCGCGGCTGGGATTCTCCGGCACCACGGCCTGCCAGAAGGCCTGGGTGCACTCGCTGTCGGCGAGCCAGAACGACCGGCTGATGGTGACCTGGACCTGCCGTTCGCTCTCGTCGCGTCCGGGTTCACCCCCCGGGCTGCCGATGGTGAACCGTCCATGCGGCACGAAGCGGAAGCGCTGCATCGTTCCGCCCAGCGCCAGATCGGCGAAGGGCCCGAATTCATCATGGCCGGCGCCGGCGGCCCAGGCCGGCTTGCCGGGACCGAGAAGCAGATCGAAGCGCTGCAGCCGCTGCCTGAGATCGGCATCGGAGGCGCCGATCAGTCCGGAGAGCTCCTCCAGCTGCGCCCGGATCGGGGCGATCCGGCTGGCCGCCAGCACCATGCCCTCGATCGGCGTGCTCTGGCGCACCAGCTCGCGCACCCGCGCCAGCTTGGCGCGCCAGCGCACCAGGGCGGGCTCGTCGTTGCCCACGAGTCCGCCCAGGGTGGCGAGATCCTGCTCGGCGCTGGCCGGGATCGGCAGCGGCCGGTCGAGCGGTTGCAGGCGGGCGAAGGCGTCGCGCACCTGGGTGATCTTGAGGCGCCAGCGCAGCACTTCCGGGTCCTGGTCGCCGACCAGCCCGGCCAGCCGGTCGACGAGCCCGGTGGCCTCGGTCGGCACCGGCGCGGGCCGGTCGAGCGGCGCCAGGCGCTGGCGCAGCGCGTCGACCGCCTCCAGCCGCGCGCGCCAGCGCCGGATGTCGTCGTCCTGATCGCCGACCTGGCGCGTCAGGGTGGCGAGATCCAGGCGCAGCGCGGCGGTGATCACGGCGACGCGGTCGAGGCCGGCGAGGCGCTGGCGGCGTGCCTGCATCTGGGTGCGTTCGTCGTCCAGCCGGCGGGTGGCGGCGGCCTTGTCCGCGGTGGCGAGGGCCTGCATCGCGTCGAGCCGGTCGCGCGCGGCGGCGCAGGCGGTCTGCTCGGCCACGGTCAGCGGCTCCTCGCGCGCGAGTCGGGCGAGGGTCGCGCGCAGGTCGGCCAGCCGGTCGCGCCCGCTGCGCAGGCGCTGGCGCCAGGATTCGACCTCGGGATCGCCGGAACCGACCAGCCCGACGAGGATCGCGAGCAGCCGATCGGCCTCGTCCATGGCGGTGACGGTCAGCGGATCTCCGCGCAGCAGCAGCGTCAGGCGCTGGCGCAGGCTGGCGATCTCGGCCTGGGCGGCGGCGATCTTGGCCTTCCACCCGCGCAGCTGCGGATCGTTGTCGCCCACCAGCTGCTGCATCGCGGCGATGTCCTTGCCGAGTTCGAGCTGGAGCATCAGCGGCGGCAGTTCGGTCTGGTCCAGGCGGCCCAGGCGCTGGCGCAGCAGGCGGACCTGTTCCCCGGACGAGGCCAGGCGCAACCCCCAGCGGTCGAGGCGTTCGTCCTGGCCGCCCAGCATCAGGGCCAGGGCGGCGTGGTCGGCCTGAAGCTGGAGCCGTCCGCTCTCGGTCACCTGGTGCCCGGGCTGGTCGAGCACCGCGAGGTTGGCGAGCAGCGTCTGCTTGCGCGCATCGAATTCGGCCAGGCGGCGGCCGACGCGGACGACCATCGCATCCTGCTCCCCGGCCATGACGCGCAGTCTGGCCAGGGGCGGATCCGCCGCGTCGCGCTGGGCCTGGTTGAGCGCGGCCTCGCTGTCGATGCCCCGCAGCTGCTGCCGCAGGTCGTCCTCGGCCTGGGTCAGCCCTTTGAGCCTGGCCTGCCAGCGCGCCAGCACGGGGTCCTCGCCGCCGACCAGTTCCTGGTAGGCGCTGAGATCCGGGGGCGCGGTGCGGCGCAGCTCCTGCGGGATCGGATCCTGGTCGAGCGCGCGCAGGCGTTCGCGCAGCGCCGCCGCGCGCCAGATCTTGGCCTTCCAGATCGCGACCTTGGCCGCATCGGCGTAGGGATTGGCGGCATAGGCTTCGAGCGCGCGTTCGCTGTCGCCCGGGATCGGCTTGGGCGCGTCGAGCACGCTCAGGGCGCGGAACAGGTCGCTGGCGCGCTGGCGCAGCGCGGCCTGCTGCGCCAGCGCATCCTGGCGCTGGCTGTTGTACCACAGGCCCAGGCCGCCGGCCGCCAGCAGCAGCACCACCGCGGCGGCGACCAGCCGCATCAGGTTGCGCTGGGCCCAGCTCATGTTCTCGCGCTGGGCCGCGTCGGCGCCGGTGCCCAGGCGGTAGCCGACCAGGGCCGACTTCAGCAGGTTGCCGTTGCGGATGCCCTCGAGGTCGGCGATCAGCGCCGCCGCGTCCGCGTAGCGGTCGGCCGGCTTCTTCTGCATGCATTTCAGCACCACCGCCTGGTATTCGTCGCTCACCGCCGGATTGAGCGTGCGCGGCAGATCGGGTTCGGCGAAGCAGTGCTGGTAGATCAGGGCGTTCGGGGTCGCGCCCTCGAACGGGCGCTTGCCGCACAGCAGTTCATAGAAGACCACGCCCAGGCTGTAGAGGTCGGAACGCTGGTCGATGTCGGCCTGGCCGCGGCCCTGCTCCGGGCTGACATAGGCCGGCGTCCCCACCGACTGGCCGGCGATGGTGTGCGAACTCTCGCCCAGCACCTTGACGATCCCGAAGTCGGCCACCTTCACCAGACCCTGCGTCGTCACCATCAGGTTGGGCGGCTTGATGTCGCGGTGGACGATGCCGTAGCGTCCGGCCTCGGCCAGGCCCTTCGCCGCCTGCAGGACCACGTCGGCGGCCTCGTCGGGGGTGAACGGGCGCTCTTCGGCGCGGCGCTGGCGCATGACCTGGTAGAGATCGGTGCCCTCGACGAACTCCATCACGAAGAAGTGGTTGTTCTCCCAGGCGCCGGCGGCGTAGACCTGGACCACGTTGGGCGAGGACAGCACCGAGGTCATGCGCGCCTCGAGCTGGAAGCGCTGCAGCACGCCCTGGTCGGCGGCGAGGTGCGGCGCCAGCACCTTGATCGCGACCCGCCGTTTGAGCGAGATCTGCCGCCCACGGTAGACCACGCCCATGCCGCCTTCGCCGAGCATGCCGCCGACCAGCCAGTCGCCCCACTGCTGGCCGGTGAAGGTTCCGGGCCGTCCTTGCAGGTGCCAACGTTCATCGAAGGCGGCGGTGTTCGCACGCGCATGGGTGGCGGAGGTGGCCGCGGCCGTGCCGGTGGAAGCGGGGGCAGCGCCTGCCGGGGTCGCAGGAGCGCGCTGGGCGGGAACCAGGGCGCCCAGGACGGGTACGGTGGCGTCCGCCCCGAGCCAATCCGCACCATCGTCCGCGGGCTTGGGTCTGGGGCCGGCGGGCAGGTCCGCCACGGTGGCATCGGCGCCGGACCACGCGCTTTCGGCATCCGTCTTCGCGGCGAGGACGGGACTGGTCCGTTCCGCCCCCTGCCAATCGCGTTCGGCGTCAGGACGAGCCGTCGGATCTGGGCCGCGTTCGGCGGCAGCGGGGCTGGCGCTGGTTTGCGGCGGGACGTTCGTCAGGGGCTGGGTGGGTTCGGCGCCTTCCCAGGCGCGCTCTGCATCATTTGCCGCGGTGGATTCCGGATTCGATGCAGGTGTGTCAGACATGGTTGCGGGAAGAGAGGTCTTTGCTCTTTTGCTCAGGTCGCAGGTTCTTTGTAGAAGAATCGCCTAGGTGTCCAGTGCGATCCAATGCGACGTTGGATCACCAAAAATCGCAAGAGCACCCCATCTGCTGCGTTGGTCGTCAGTCATGTGGCGCTGCCACACTCCTTCCACCTGCCTTGCATATGGGGCACTCCTGCGATTTTTTCATGCATCTCCTGGTGGCATGAGCAGTCGCAGGCTGCGAGGGGGAGCGCCGGAGGCGCGTTCCGGGGGCCAAGCCCCCGGGCAAACCACGACTCCCGTGGCGTCCGCCACGGCGCCGGCGAAGCCGGCAATCCCGCCGCAGGCGGGACGAGTCGTTGGGAGTGGAATGAGTTGGCATGGCCGGCCTGTCGAGCGGAAGGACGCGCCAGGTTGCGGGATCAACGGTCGTCCGCATCCTGGCCTCACCGCCATGGTCGCAGCCATGCCCCCCCCCATCATCGCCGCGCTGGCCCAGATCGCGCGCAAGCAGCGCCTGCTCGACCGCGACCGCAGCGACCGCCTGGCCGAATACGCCGCCAAGAACGGGGTGGCCACCCTCGCCGACCTGCGCACCTGGCTCGGCGGCACGGCGGGCGGCCTGAGTCCAGACCTCTGCCAGCGCCTGCTCGGCCTGCTCGCTCCGCCCGATCTTCCCGCCTTCGGCGCCTTCCAGGCCCTCGTCCACCTCGCCGATGGCGGCATGGGCCGGGTATGGCTCGCGGCGGCGCAGGACGGCCCGCTGGTGGTGGTGAAGACGCTGAAAAGCACGACCAGCCTGATCCGGCAGCGCCGCTTCGAGCGCGAGGTCGAGATCACGCGCCAGCTGCAGCATCCCAACATCGTGCGCTGCCTCGGCGGCGGCGAGGCCAGCGACGGTTCGGACTACCTGGTGCTGGAGTACGTCGACAGCGGCGACCTGCGCGAGCTGGTCGAGGCGCGCTGGCAGCTGCCCGAACCGCTGACCCTGGCGATCCTGGTCCAGGTGGCGGACGCGCTCCAGGTCGCGCATGCCCTGAACGTGGTCCACCGCGACATCAAGCCGTCGAACATCTTCGTCGGCCATGACGGCAAGGCCCTGCTCGCGGATTTCGGCATCGCCCGCGCCGAGGGCTCCGGCACCATGCTGACCATGGCGGGGGCCATCATGGGCAGCCCGCAGTTCATGTCGCCGGAACAATCCTTCGGCCAGCCCGTCGACATCCGCAGCGACATCTACGCGATGGGGGCGGTGCTGTTCTACTGCCTCGCCGGCCGGCCGCCGTTCGAGGGTTCGATGCAGGATGTCCTGCACCAGCAGGGCAACGTGCCGGCGCCCGATGTCCGCACCGCCTGCCCGACCGTGTCGGAGCGGACGGCGCAGCTCATCGCCGCCTGCCTGGCGAAGAAGCCGGGCGAACGTCCGGCCGATCCACGCGCCCTGCGCACGGCCCTGGAAGGCGCGCTCGCCGCCCAGGGCTTGAACCTCCCCGGGGCGATCTCGGCCGAGACCGCGAACGGCCCGGGCAAGACCATCGGATTTTCCAGCGGCATGGCGGTGTTCGAGTTCCCCACCATCGAAACCGATCTCAGCGGCGCCTCCGCCGCGCCGGAAGTCCCGCCGGCCCAGACGGGCCAGCGTACCGATCCCGGCGTCCTCCAGAGCCTGACCGCCGGCCTGCTCGCCCAGGGACCGTCCGCGGCGGCAGCGGAAACCGGATCCGCGACAGGGCCGGCGACGGCCACCCCGCCGGCCGCGCTGCGTGGCCCCGGCACCACCGAATTCGCCGGCGATCCCGCCCTCGCCCTTGCCGGCGACTGGATCAGCCTGCTGCCGCAGGATGCCGGCGATCCCACCGCCGTGCTGCTGTTCGCCCGGCCACGGCTGGTGCTCGGCAAGCTGCGCAGCGAACCCGTCGACCTCTGCCTGCGCAACTATCCCGTCGCCGACTTCAAGGACGTTCTGCAACGCATCAGCCGCCAGCATGTGGCGCTGCGCTACGATCCGCTCGGCCAGGAATGCCTGGTCGAGGATCTCGGCGGAGCCAACGGCACGCTCATCGACGGCGCCGCCCTGGCCAGCGGCAAGAGCAAGGCCCTGGGGACGGACACCGCCCATGTCGTGGTGGTGGCCGGAGCCGTCACCCTGTGGATCCGCTGCCGCCGCTCGTCCCTGGCCGGCCAGCGCACGACGTTCGATGGCCAGCCTCCGGCCGCCAACCCGACCTGCGGCCTCGACAGCGATCTCGTCCTCGATTCGGTGATCCTGACCCGGCCGGAAAACCGCCCCGAACTGGCCTATGCCATGGTGCTCCGGCGCATGACCATCGGCGGTCCCGGTTCCGACCTGGAACTGGCCGGCGCGCGGTCGCTCGCCGCCGTCACCGTGGCGCACTACGCCGGACGCTGGATCTGCCGCCCGACCATCGGCAACGCGCCCTGGCGCCCGCTCATGGCGGGCCAGGTGCTCGACTGCGGCGGCCGCAGCCTGGTGGCCCGGATCGGGCAATATGAGCATTTCTGAATCACCCGACAGCTTGTCCGCCCACCCGGCGATGATACTCACCTCGCCACGTCTCACCAACAAGCACCCGGTGATCCGGGTCGAACCGAAACCAAGGGGATGACCATGAGCAGCGAAACCTTCAGCACCAAGGCGGCCCTCCAGACCTACCTCGGCGACCTCAGGAACCACCTCCAGGCCGAGGCCGACCTGTTCATCCCCATCATCACCGCGAACAAGGGCCGTGGCGGCGCCGCGTTCTGCTCCCTGCTGTTCTCCGCCATCGACGTGCTCGCCATCCTGGTGCATGGCGTCGGCAAGGAGCCGCTGCTGAAGGACCAGCCCGAACGCCTGCGCCGCCTGTTCAACGACAAGCGCTTCACCCCGCACCATTTCGCGAGCAAGAACGAGATCATGGCGCACCTCTTCCACGGCGCCGCGATCCACGCCTTCTATCCGGTCAGCGGCCCGGTGGTGCGCCTGCCGGGCGACCAGTTCGCGGCCGCCGGCACCTTCCTCATCCGCGGCCAGGCCCTGATCAACCCGGCCAAGTTCCTCGAGGATGTCCTCGGCATGATCGCCAAGGTCTCGGCCTACATCGAAGCCGCCCCGGAAGCCGAGGCCGGCCAGATGCACGCCCGCATGAGCTTCAAGGAAGGGAAGGACCGCGACCAGCTCATCAAGCTGGTGACCGGCGTCGCCTTCGAAGAGATGCCCACCATGGGCGGGTGAGATTGCGACGGCGGTGGTTCCTTCTCCATGCGAGTCCCAACGTCGATCGGCTGCTGCCGATGGCGTCCGTTCTGGGCCGCGGTTCTTCCTCCACCGGAGGGTCCGTGGCGGGTCCGAGGATTGACCCGGCGCAGGCGGGAAAATAAAAGCAAAATACCCTGGTTTTATCCAGGGTATTGAGCGCGCTGGGCAGGACTTGAACCTGCAACATCCAGATCCGAAGTCTGGCGCTCTATCCAGTTGAGCTACCAGCGCACCTGAGCGGTCGACGGCGGGATCCTGGCGTCGGCGCGGGGGCGCGCCAGCGGCCGGGTGCGGCCGGCGGCCGGCGTGGCACTGCGGTACTGTACCGGTCGAAGCGTCTTGCCATGCGCAGGGGATCCGGCAGGATTCGCCGTCCACGCGATGGAAGCCATGCCGCAATCACTCACCGTCTCCCGTCTTGCGCAATTGTGCGGCATCCCGGTCGCAACCCTCCGCATCTGGGAGCAGCGCTACGGCTGGCCGAACCCGGAACGCATGGCGAATGGCTACCGCTGCTATTCCGAAGACGTGGTGCGCGATCTGCAGGAGGCCGCCCGCCGGGTCGCCAACGGGCAGCGGCCGCTCGACTTCATCGCCGATGGGCGGCCGATCTGGACCTTGAATCCGGTCGCGCCGCGCCGGATGCCGGTGTCGGAGGAGGCCTTCCAGAACGTGCCGCGGCCGACCTCGGCCGACGCGTTGCGCCTGCGTGAACGGCTGGAGGAGGCCCTGCGCCACGACGACGAGGGCACCCTCGCCGCCATCCAGGCCGAGGCCGACCGCCTGCGGCCGTCCGAGCGCGGGCCGGCGGTGTACGATGTCCTGCGCGCGATCGGCCGTCCGGTGCCGGATCCGAGCTCCCGCAAGGCGTTGCCGGTGCTCGCCGGCATCGAGGCGCGCATCGCCGACCCGGAAGAACAGGCCGATCTGACCGGATGGGATGAACCGGTGGTCCAGCTCGAACAGCCGACCGTCGACGCCGATCCAGCCGCTGCGCCGACCGCTGATCCTGCGACCGGTTCCAATGCCAGCCAGGGAACCGCCATGCCAGGTGATGCCGAGCCGACCCCATCACCGGTGGCCTCGACGGCTGATCCGGCCGCGCTGGCCGCAGGCGAACCGGAATCCGTCGTAGCGACGGAACCGTCCGCAGCGCAGGTGGCGCCGCCGGAGCGGGATCCCGCCCCTGCCGAAGCCGATCCGCAAGCAGAAGCGCCAGCCGCTGCGGAGGCATCGATGAGCGTTGCCGAACTGCCCGCCGCCCTGCGCGCGGCGATCACCGCCCGCCGCCTGGATGCCGCCACCGCTGCGGCGCAGATCGGCGTGCCGCTGACCAGCCTGCGCCGCACGCTTGATGGCCTGAGCCGGCCCAACGCCCGCACCATCCCGGCCTACCTGGCATGGCTGGGCGGGGCCGCCACCGCCACTGCGCCTGCACCCTCAGACCCCGCTGGAAACCCCATGCCCGCCGCACCCAAACCCAAGGTCTCCCCGTCAGGACTCGGCACCCGGGACGCGTTGGGCCTGATCCGCCAGGCGCTGGACCAGCAGGCCGACAGCGATCCCGCGCTTGAGGCCCTCGCCGCCGATGAGCTCGCCGGCCGCATCCATCTTGCCCCCCCCGAGGTGCGCAAGGTGGTCGCGGCGGTGCTCGACGCGATGGACGCCTGAACGCTCGCCTGAACCGGTCTGACTGAGGTATCCCGCGATGGTCTTGCCTCGCCCGCTCCCGGACGAGGCTCAACCCGCATGACCCCCGCCGAACGCCTCGACGACCACAAGCGCAAGCCGCGCCACCTCGGCAAGCTGCTCAACGCCTCGGCCGTGGGCGATGTCGGCTCGATCGTGGTCGGCGACGCGCTGCGCTTCTACCTCAAGATCCAGCGCGACGATGCCGGCACCGAACGCATCG
Source organism: uncultured Candidatus Kuenenia sp. (assembly GCA_964654285.1). Lineage (GTDB taxonomy): Bacteria > Planctomycetota > UBA11346 > UBA11346 > UBA11346 > BJHQ01. The sequence goes on along the minus strand of CAZZJC010000034.1, from coordinate 33,163 downwards.
AATCCGCCCGCTTCCAGGTCTTCAACGCCAACGACCACCTCGCTGCGGCTTCCGTCCTGTGCGAACTGCTGCCGGGCAAGTCCCTCGCCGAGGCGAAGGCCCTGGGCATCGCCGACCTCTGCACGTACCTCGACGATCTCGACCCGACCCTCCTGCCGGCGCAGCCGTGGGCGCTCACCGGCCTGGCCTCGGCCATCGCCGCCTGGGAACGCGGCGAACTGCCGTCCGACCATGACCTCGATCCGCTGCTGTGCCGCTGCCACGGCATCAGCGAAGCGACGGTGCGCGAGTCGATCCGGGTCATGGACCTGCATGAGACCGACCAGGTCGTCGCCGCCACCGGCGCCGGCAGCGGTTGCGGCACCTGCCGCTCCGACATCCCGCGTCTGATCGCCGCCGCGCACGAACGCGCCCCGGCGGCCCCGACCGCCCCCACGCCAGGGCCGGGCAAGGTGAACGGCCGCATCCCGCTCCTGCGCCGGATCACCGAGGTCGTCACCACCCGCATCGCGGTCGACGTCCAGCAGACCGGCGGCACGATCGAACTCTGGGACTTCGACGGCAAGCTGGTCAGCGTGCGTCTCGGCGGCACCCTCGCCGCCGACGAATCCGCCCGCCGCGCCTGCCTCGCCAACCTGGAATCCGTGCTCAAGCAGGAGATCGACCCCGGATTGGGCGTGGCGGAAGCGAAACCCGCCTGATCCACAACGCCGCCGGGGCACCAACCCAACGGCGGATCGCCTGGCACGCGATTGCGAACGGTACGGGCGGGACTGTCCCGACGGTCAGGACGAGCGGGTCCGACGCAGGACATTGACCAGGCAACGCAGACTGCCGCCGTGCGTGAAGGCCCCGTCGCAATCGGCCTTGATCACCCGGAATCCGAGCTTTTTCCAGACCTCCATCGCGGCCGACTCAAGTTCCATGGGGGCGTGCGGGAACGAAGGCATGAAATAGGTCACGGTGTCGTCGCGCACGTCGATCATCCCATTGACCCAGGCCAGGAAGGCCCGGCCATCGTGGCCGGGAACGAGGGGTATCCGGATCACCGCATAGCCGGCGTCGGCGCAAGCGCGCGCCACCGCGTCGAAGCGGGCCTGGGTCGCAGCGGTGAAGTCATCGCCGCAGGGGACGAGATCAGGAGCATGGACCCGATCACCGAGGATCTTCACGGCCAGGGAAGGATCGCCGACCACCACCCGTCCCTGCCCCGCCACCATCATCACCATGCAGGCATGGTGATCGGGCCCATCCATCAGCCAGACCACGCGACGCCGCAGAAGCGCCCCCAGCCGGTCAGCAACCTCCGCCGGGGTCGCTCCCATCTTCCCCAGGTTCCGTCTCAGCATGCGTTCGGTGACGAAGGCGGTGCGTTCGTCAGCGACCACATCGCCGCCATCAAATTGCCAACCGCGTTTTCCCGCCGTCACGCCGCGCATCCGCTGCGCGAGCTCGCCCCCGGCGGCCCCGTCCCCGGCACGACCCGGCCAGGCCGCGGCGGCATCCTCCTGCTCGGGCAGGACCAGCGCGACCGTGCCAGCCGGATCGGCCAGCGCCAACCAACGATCGCGCGACCAGCAGGTCAGGGGATGCCCGAGCGGGTGCGCCACCAGGATCGGCGCGACCTGGCCCAGGTGCCGGCGCAATGCGTCGAAGGCCGCCATATCAGGACAGGCGACGTGGACGGTCACCGACGCCGGCAGGGCGCGGAAGAGATCCCGCCAGGCAGGCACCGCCACCGAGGTCGCCTCCGGCGTCCAATGCACGACGAGTTCCTGCAGCGTCCCATCGCAGTCGGAGAGCAGACGTTCCGGACTCTCCCGCAACCCGGGCTGCGGCCGCCAGGTCGCAGTGAGCAGCAGGATCACTCCGAAGCCCAGGATCCATCCGGCCGTCCGCAGCAGCGGGTGCTGGATGACGCCTGCTCTTTTCATTGCGGTCCAATCGGGAGGGGAATACCCCAGGCTGGTTTCCAGGCCACCTGCATCGAAGTCTCAGACGACGTTTGGACCAGAGGCGCAATGACCAGAGCATCCTGGAAACCAACCCGGCCCGGGGCGCTGACCGTGGCTGCCAACGATTCGTTCAGGGTGATGGTTTGCAGCAACGTTCCGGATTGGACGAACCGAGGCGTCGCACCTGCGTTCTGGCGCAGGAGACCCGCCGGCCTGGCCTGCACCTGGATGGTCCCGGTTCGAGGCAGATCAGCGGACAAGGCGAGCGTCACCGTGCCGGATGAACGGGGCGCGAGGTCCAGATCGCCGCTCGCCACGGAACGGGCGGTGGGGAGGCGGATGACCCGCGACATCGCACTCGGAGGTTCGCTGACGAGGATTGTCGCATCCAGCTTCAGGGTCTTCGGCAGCGCATCAGGATTGGATCCTTGGACGATGATGAGCGCCGGACTCAGCAGGTTGGCTGCCTGATAACGGCAACGCAGCGTGCAGCCCTCCACCTGCACCCCCGTATCGGCGATCGCACCGGCGGTGACGGCATGGACGAGCGCGACCTCTGGTGCCAGCAGGCAGGCAGGCGCGAGCATGCCGGCAGCGAGGGCTCCGGCGAGAAGACTCCCGGCAAAGGTGCGCAAGCCGTGGGTGAGGGGAATTTGGGCGGCAGAATGGGTGCGCATGGCGGACTCCTGGGCGGACGCTAGCCCACGACCATCGCCAGGGTGTAACGCTTGGGTAACAAACAGCCCCACCTTGCGTGCAATCCGCTCGCACGAGCAAGGACGCGCCGCAAGAGCGCGAGGGGGCGAGCGCAGCAAGCCCCCGTCCAACGGGCAATGGGCTCGCACGCGCAAGGACGCGGTGAAAAGCCCTTCCGGGCAACGGCCGGGTCCAGGGCCCTGGCCCTGGCAGGGCGTGGCGGGACGAAGTCCCGCTGGTCAACCCTGGCAGGGCGTGGCGGGACGGAGTCCCGCTGACAACGACGCGGCTAAAAGCACCGCATGGATCAGGCTGCGATGCTCGGCTTTTCCCTGCCACGCGATGTCGAAGGCGGTGCCGTGGTCGACCGAGGTGCGCACGATGGGCAGGCCGAGGGTCACGTTGACGCCCTCGTCGAAGGCCAGCGCCTTGAACGGGATCAGGGCCTGGTCGTGGTACATGCAGACGAAGCCGTCGAAGCGCTTGCGGTTGGCCGGGGTGAAGGCGGTGTCGGGCGGCAGCGGGCCTTCGGTGTCGATGCCGAGGTTGAGGAGTTCCGCGATCGCGGGGACGATGGCGCGTTCTTCATCACCGAAGAGGCCGCCCTCGCCGGCATGGGGATTGAAGCCGAGCACGGCCAGGCGCGGCGGGCGGCCATGCAGGCGGCGCAGGGCGTCGGCGAACAGGCGTGCCCGGGCAACGATGCGATCCGGGGCCAGATCAGCAGCGACCGAGGCGAGGGATTGATGGCAGGTGATGAGCAGCACGGACAGCGCCGGGCTGTGCAGCATCATGACTTCGCCTTCGACACCGCAGCGCGCAGCCAGCCATTCGGTGTGGCCCGGAAATGGAACGCCGGCGGCGTGGATGGCGAGCTTGTTGATCGGGCCGGTGACCATCGCGGCGTAGCGTCCGGCCAGGCAGCCGGCGATCGCGTCTTCGATGCAGGCGGCGGCGGCCAGACCGCAGGCGGCGGCGACCTGTCCTGGGACGACGACAGCAGCGTCGAAGCCGGGCATCGCGGGTTCGATGAGGTCCGGCGGCACCGGGGCGCCGATGCGCGCGGCGACGCGCTCCAGCAGGGCCCGGTGGCCGATCAGGCGCACGGGCAGGTGCGCAAGCGCAGGCCAGGCGCGCAGGGCGACCTCCGGCCCGATGCCGGCGGGATCGCCCATGGTGACGACGATCGGTCGGGAGTCAGTCACCGCCGATGACCTGGAGATCGTCGAGCTTCCAGTTCAGGCCGTTGGCCTCGAAGCGGACCTGGCTGTCCGGCACGACCTGATGCCTGGGAATGAGGGCGATCTGCTGGTCGTTGACGAACATGGTCAGCGCCCCGGCGCGCGAGGACAGGCGCAGGCGCAGCGTTCCCGCCGGCCGGCGCGCCTTGGCGACGGCGACGGCAGTGGCACCCTGGTCGCGCGCCAGCACCTCGATGCGCTCCTGGCCGATATGCACCGCCACGCCAGGCTGCTGCGTGGTGCCGACCGAGACCACCGCCTCGCCGGCGCGGACATCGGTCAGCGTCAGGCTGACGCCGGCGTCCCAGCCGGGTCCGCCGACCGGCACGGTGCAGGCCAGCGACACCGCCTCGCCAGGGGCGCCGGTGAGCACGCCGCCCTGCAGGCGCGGCTGGCCGAGGGCCACGTCGATCACATGCAGATCGGCGATGTCGTCGAAGGACAGGATCGCGGCCTGACGCCCGGCCAGGGCGGCGCGGCGCCGGATGAGGTCGGGCTTGTCGAAGCCCTGCGCCGAGGTGAGGGCGGCGCGCGCCCGGCCGGCATCGCCGGCGAGCGTCCACGCCGCCGCCACCGCGAGCGCCTGTTCGGCCGGCAGCGTCTTCGCGGCGATCTGCCAGGTGGCGGCGAGGCCCAGCGGCTTCAGCCGCGCGGCTTCATCGCACAGGACGCCGAACTGGCGCTGCAGCGACTGGACCGGCGTGCCGAGGAAGCCGGCTTCGAGCCCGGCCGCGATCGCGGGCAGACGCTCGGGCATCCCCGCCTCCAGCGCCTTGCGGGCGTCGCGGCGGGCGCGGCTGAGCTGCTGGTTGAGATGCGTCAGCGCGACCTGGTAGAGCAGCTCGGCGTCGGGTCGCTGCGCCGCCAGCACGATGTCGCGCAGACGGGACATCGCCTTGAGGCGCGCGGCATAGGTCGCGGCGTCGTCGCCGCTGGGCAGGGCGTTCAACTGGCTGCGGTACCAGGCTTGGCCGCGATCATCCAGATCGGCCCGGCGCAGGCGCACCTGCTGGATGAGGTCGGCGGGCGCGCTGGCGCGGGTGAACGCGGCCAGGGTGCGTTCGATCGCCTGTTCCGCCGCACCCCAGTCGTTGGCGACCACCAGGCGCTCGATCTCGTCCTTGGCCGTCTGCCAGCGGGCGGTCAGGCTGTCTTCGCCACGGGGCTGGACCGGGGCCACGACCGGGGTCGGTTCCGGCGGTCGCACCGGTTGTGCGGGTTGGGCCGCCGGGAGCGGCCTGACGACCTGCGGTTCGGGTTCGGCGGCCGGCGCCGGCTTCGACGAGGCCAGGTACAGGACCAGCGCCGCGATCGCCCCGAGCACGCCCAGCGCGAGCAGCAGCATCGCCCAGGGGAAGGCGCGTTCCTCGCGCGCGGCGGCGCGCTTGGCGGCGGCGCGCGCGATCCCGCTGCGGTCCTGGATCGGCGGCGCGGCGGCGACCTGCTCGCGCAGCTTGCGCATCGCGCCGGCGAGTTCGCGGCAGTCCGCGAAGCGCCACTCCGGATTCTTCGCCAGCATGCCGCTGAGCAGCGTGTCGAGTTCGCGCGGCAGGCCGGGCAGGGCCTCGCACACCGACGGGATCGGGTGCTGCCGGTGCGCCTGCACGACCTCGGCCGCGTTGGCGCCGGCGAACGGCGGCCGCCCGGCGAGGAGGTGGAACAGCACGCAGCCCAGGCCGTAGACATCGCTGCGCGCGTCGCCGGCCTCGCCATCGAGCTGCTCCGGACTGAGGTACCACAGCGACGAGGCCGGGGTGCCCGGCCGCAGCTTGGGCATCAGCAGCCGGCGACCGCGACCCAGGACCTCGGCCAGACCAAGCTCGCAGAGCTTCACCGTGCCATCGGGCGTGAGCAGGATCACCGCCGGGCGCAGGTCGCGGTGGTAGACCTTGCGCGCATGCGCGGCGAGCAGCGCGGTGGCGATGCGTTCGCCGACCAGCAGCGCCAGCACCGGGTCGATGGTGCCGTCGCGGCCCAGGAGGAGGTCGAAGTTCTCGCCCTTCACCAGCTCCATGCTGTACCAGAAGCGGTCGGCGTCGTGGCCGCTCTCGTGCACCCGCACCAGGCCGTCGTCCTGCACGCTGCACGCGAGGCCGGCCTCGTGCAGGAAGCGTTCGCGGTAGCCGTCGTCCCGCGCGATCCCGGGCGAGATCACCTTGAAGGCGACCTCGCGCTGGAGGTTCACCTGCTTCGCGGCGTAGACCACGCCGGTCGGGCCCTTGGCGATCAGGCCGGTAAGCTCATAGCCGGCGATGTTCCGGCCGACCAGCGCGATCGGGTTGTCGGGCGCGACCGTGCTGGTCGGAGCCGCCGCGCCGGCCTGGCGGAAGACGATCTCATGCGTGCCGATGCGGATGCGCGCACCCTCGCCCAGGGCCAGGCGGCTGGTGACTGGTGCGCCGTCGACCGTGGTGCCGTTGTTGGAACCGAGATCCTCGACGAACCATTCCTCGCCGACCGCGAACACCCGCGCATGCTGGCGGCTGGCCGCCTGGTCGGGCACCTGCAGGCCGCAGTTGCGGTGGCGACCGAGGATCAGCTCCTCGGCCAGTTCGACGGACCTGCCCAGCATCTCGACGTGCGGCATGGCCGCATGCTAGGGCGAAGCGGTGAAGGCCAAGGGTCCGTCCAGCGAGGATTCGCCCGTGCGGACGGAACGGCGGTGGTCGCGTCTACTTCGCCGCCGGCCGCGAGAACGCATGCACCGCGCCGTCGCCGGTGCCGATCACCAGCCATTCCCCGGCGATCGCCACCCCGCCGGCCAGGCTGCCGCCGGCCTTCCAGGTCCAGATCGGTTTGCCGGTCGCGAGTTCGAACCGGTGCAGGGTGCCCGCGCTGTCGCCGATCCACCATTCCCTGCCGGCGATCACCGGTGCGGTCGCCGCGCCTTCGCCGGGACGGATCCGCCAGAGCTCCTTGCCGTCCTTGGGGTCGAGGGCGACGACCTGGCCGTCCTCGCCCGCGAACAGCGCGGCGGATGCGGAGACCGCCGCCGGTACCGTGACCTTGCCCATGTCGCCCGGCACCGACCAGCGCACCTTGCCGTCCGCCAGGGCGACGCTCATCAGATCGCCTTCGACCGAACCGATGTAGACCGCCTCGCCCAGACGCGCCGCCCCGGTGCCGAAGTTCTTCGCGCCGGTGAGGAAGCGCTCCGCTCCATCCGCGATCGCCATCGCGCGCAGCACCCCGTCGCAGCCGGCGATGATGGCCTCCTTGCCGACCACGCAGGGGATCGAGCGGATGTACTGCTCGGCGGTGAACGCCCAGCGTTCCTTGCCGTCGGCGGCGGCGAGGCACTTGAGCTGGTTCGCCTCGGTGCAGACCAGCACCGCGTCGCCGGCGGAGCTGGCCGAGATGATGACGTTGCCGCCGAGTTCCACCGCCCAGCGCTCCTTGCCGGTGGCGGCGTCGATGGCGTGCATGGCGCCGCCGCTGTCGCCCAGGTAGACCGATCCGTTCGCGACCAGGGGAGCCACGCCGTAGCCCGCCGCGACCGGCGGGGTCGTCCAGGCCGGCTTGCCGGTGGTCAGATCGAGCCGCGCCAGCACGCCCTTCGACGTGGCGACGAACACCGCGCCGTCGCTGATCGCCACGCTGGACGCCACCGGCGATCCAGCCTCCCAGGTCCAGCGCTTGGCCAGTTGGGGTGGCAGTTCAGTGGCGACCGCCCCGCTGAGGTCGGCCGAGCCGCGTTCGCCCGGCCAGGCGGCGGGTGCGGCCGGATCGGTTGCGGCGACCGACGGGGCGGCACTCGCCGGCTTCGCTCCCGCGGTCGGATTCGCCGCTGCGGCCGGCTTGGCTGCTTCGGCGGGCTTGGCCGTGGCCGTCCCAGGTGCCGCGACCGGGTCGGGGGTCTTCGCCAGCGCCGGTGCAGCGGTGGCGGGTTCACTGGTCTTCACTCCGGGGTTGCCGGCAGGCGGGGTGATCGCGGAACGCGGGGCGGCCAGGACGCCGATCACGGCGGCGGCGGTCACGCCGAAGGTCACGGCCAGCACCAACGGAATGCTCACGGGTTTGCTGCTCATGGCGGTTCCTTGCTCAAGGCTGTTCCTCGCTGGCGTCCGTATCGGAACTCCTGGCGCAGGCAAGGATCTACGCGTGGAAGTCGCCCACGTTGCCCATCCCGGCGCAACCCTGAACGACAGCGCGCGGCAGCGGGGCGGCATTTGCCCGGCCGGGAAGGTCGCTACGACCCGGGCATGCAGCCCACCGCCCCAGCTTCCCCCACGCCACCCGCCAGCCTGCCCGCCGCCATCCCGCCGCTCCAGGTCGGCCGCTTCACCCTGCACAGCCGCCTGCTGGTCGGTACCGGGAAGTACAAGGATTTCCCCACCATGCAGGCGGCGATCCGCGAGTCCGGCGCCGACACCGTGACCGTGGCGGTGCGGCGCGCGAACCTCGACCAGCGCGGCAGCGGCGGCAGCCTGCTCGACCATCTGCCCAAGGGCATCCAGCTGCTGCCCAACACGGCGGGCTGCTTCAACGGCGAGGACGCCCTGCGCACCGCCCGGCTGGGGCGCGAACTCGGCCTGTCCGACATGGTGAAGCTGGAGGTGCTGGCCGATCCGCAGACCCTGCTGCCGCACCCGACCCAGACGCTGGAGGCCACCCGCATCCTCGCCGCCGAAGGCTTCACGGTGTTCGTCTACACCAGCGACGATCCGGTGCTGGCCCTCGAACTCGAATCCGCCGGGGCGGCCGTGGTCATGCCGGCGGGTTCGCCGATCGGCAGCGGCCAGGGCATCCTCAACCGCAACAGCATGGAGATCATCCTCGAGCGCGCCAAGGTGCCGGTGATCATCGACGCCGGTGTCGGAACCGCGTCCGATGTGACCTTGGCGATGGAGCTCGGCGCCGCCGGCGTGCTGCTCAACACCGGCATCGCCGGCGCGCAGGATCCCGTCCGCATGGCCCGCGCCATGCGCCATGCCCTGGAGGCCGGCTTCTGGGCCGCGGGCGCCGGCCGCATCGGCAGGAAGCGCTACGCCAACGCGTCGTCGCCCACCACCGGGCTCATCGCCGCCAGCGGCCAGGCCTCGGCGAAGGCGCAGGGGATCCCCGGCGAGTAGTGCGATGGAGCGGCGATGACCACATCGCCGTCGTTCCGTCGTCAACGATGCCCGTCGAGGTGGACCTCGACGCTCCGGTGGACCCGGCGTTCAGGCCGTTTTACCCGTTACATCCGTTCCGGTGCCTGCAATCCCAGCAACCGCAGGCCTTCGCCCAGGCTCGCGCGCGCCGCGCGCACCAGCGCCAGCCGCGCAGCGGTGACGGCGGGATCGGGGCCGAGGACGCGCAGGTTCTCATCATGGTTGCCGGCGGTGAGCCAACCGGACACCGCTGCGGCGAGGGCGAGCAGCGCCTGCGCCAGCACGCTGGGCTCATCGCCGTCGACCGCGCGCTCGAGCGCCGAGGTCAGCTTGGCGAGGGCGAACAGCACCTGCTTCTCGCTGTCGAGGGTGAGCAGCGCGGGATCGGCGCGGCCGGTGAGCGACGGCAGGTCGCCGGTGAGGATGTCCGGCGCCTTGTCGGCGAGCCAGTGCGCGGCCGGGCTGTCCGGGGCCGCGTTCGCGGCGTTGAACGCCGCGGTGAAATGATCGACCGCCTTGCGTTCGATCGAGGCCAGCCGGGCATGGGCGAACTGCAGGTACGGGCCGGTCTCGCCGTCGAAGCGCAGGGCCTCCTCGAACTTGAACTTCACGTCGTTGGTGCGGCCGTTCTTGAGGTCGTTGAAGACCACCGCGCCGACGCCGACGGCGCGCGCGATGGCCTCGCGCTCGTCGCCTGCGATGGCGGGATTCTTCTCCGCCACCACGGCGCGGGCGCGATCGATGGCCTCCTCCAGCACTTCGCGCAGCAGCATCACCTTGCCGCCACGGGTGCGGCCGCGCGCCCAGCCGGCCTCCAGGCCGTCGCCGGCCTCGTCGTTCCACATCAGCACGATGCCGAAGCCGACGTGGCGCAGGCGCTCGGCATACGGCCGGCCAAGGAGTTTCGCGACCGCAAACCACTGCTGGAAATGCAGGGATTGGCCAAGATCCACGACGTAGAGCGAACGGTCGTAGGCGAATTCGCGGAAGCGGTCGTCCGCCGCCGCGAGGTCGCGGGTGGCGTACAGCGTCCCGCCGTCGACGCGCTGCACCAGCATCGGCCGCTTGAACGGCTTGCCGATGAGCGCCGGCAGGTCGACGATGGTCGCGCCGGGCGGACCCTCTTCGGGGGTGCGCTCGGTGCGCAGGTCGACGCTGGTCAGGTTCTTCGCCTTCAGCTCGGCCAGCACCGGACCCATCTTGTCCTCGTAATAGGCCTCGCCCTTCCACGAATCGAAGTCCACGCCCAGCAGGGCGTAGATGCGCTTGAACTCGGCCAGGCTGGCGTCCTTGAAGATCTGCCACAGCCCGCGCGCCTCGCTGTCGCCGTCTTCGAGCCGCTTCGACCACCGGCGCGCCTCGTCCTCGATCGCCGGGTCAGCCTTGGCCGCCTGCGACACCCGGACGTAGAGCTCGTTGAGGAAGGTCACGCGGTCGGGCGCGGTCTCGAGCTGCGCCAGGGTCAGCCCCTCGCGCTTCCAGCCCGCGATCAGCCGGCCGAACGCCGTGCCCCAGTCGCCGAGGAAGTTGATGCGCACCACCTTCCAGCCCGCGGCGGCGTAGAGCCGGCTCAGGCTGTTGCCGATCATGGTCGAGCGGATGTGGTGGAAGGCGAGGTGCTTGGCGATGTTCGGACTCGAGAAGTCCACGCACGCCGTCAGCCCCTTGCCGACCTGGCTGCGCAGCGGCGCCAGCGGTTGAGCGCGCAGGGCCGGGATCAGCGCCGCCGCCACCGCCGCCGGGGCGAGGGTGAGGTTCAGGAAAGGACCGGCCGCGGCCGCCCCCGCATCGGGGTGCGCCGCCGCGACGACGGCGGCCAGCTCGTCGGCCAGCTCCTTGGGATTGCGCTTCAGTTCGCGCGCGAGTTGGAAGCACGGCAGGCAGAGGTCGACGCTCTGGCCCTTCGCCGGCGGGCCGACCAGGGCGAGCACCGCCGCCGGTTCGCGCCCGAGATGCCGGGCGATGGTGGCGGCGATCGGCTGGGCGAGCAGGTGCAGCATGGCGCGGGATGCTCGGTTCGGGTCCGGTGATGACAAGCCGGGGCCATCATGCGGATTGCACCTGGCACGGCGGATCGATTCCCGTATTCCGCGCCCGGACCCGCGTTGGTCGCGTCAGACGGCTTCCTGGGATCGCCGCCATCCCGCCGGCCTGGCGACACCAGCAGCGGGAAGCCGCCCCGCCGGTCAGGCGGCATGCGGAGATTGCGTGGACCGCCGCGAACGCCCCAGGAGGCAGCATGCTCAGGATCTCAACGCTCGCTTGCCTCGCCCTGTGCCTGTTCGCTTGCGGCGGCCAGGCCGAGCCGGCCAAACCAGGGCAGAAGACCGAACCGCCGGATCCCCACCCCGAGACGCGGAAGCTGCGCGCCGCCGACGCGGTGGGCTATGACGGCGAACTGCTCAAGCAGCAGGTCGACCAGGTGATCGATCTGCGCGAGAAGCAGAAGAAGGACCTGGAGGAGGCGCAGAAGCAGGGGTCTGGCAATCCTGAGCGCGACTGAAAGGAGCGTCATCCCGGCCCCAGGTGCGGGTCGCGCAGTTGCCCGGGCTTCGCGGGGCGGCTAGGCTCGCGGCATGAACAAGGGAATCGCCGTCATTCTTGCGGTCGTCTTCATCGCGATCTGTGGTTTCATGCTGTTGCGGGAGACCACCCCACCCCCTGGCGCCACGGGCACGACCCCCGCCAGCCAGGCGAGGCCACCGGTCGATGCGCTGACCATCACCGTCGTCTCCGGCTTCACCAAGAAGACCTGGCTCGACCAGGCGGTGGCCGCGTTCAACGCCCAGCACGAAAAGGTCGAGGGCCGCACGGTGGTGGTGAAGGCGCAATATGCCAATTCCGGTGACGCGCTGCGGGCCATCCAGGACGGCTCGCTCAAACCCGAATTGTGGTCGCCTGCGGATGGTTCGTGGTTCAAGCAGGCCAACGACTGGTCGCGGGGCCAGAGCAACCGCGATCTCTTCCCGTCCTCGGTGCCCCTCGTCCACGTGCCGCTGGTCATCGCCATGTGGCAGCCGATGGCCGAGGCGCTGGGCTGGCCAAAACCTATCGGCTGGGCCGATCTCGCACGGCTGTCGACCGATCCGCAGGGCTGGGCCCGATACGGCCATCCCGAATGGGGGAGGTTCACCTGGGGCCACTGCCATCCGGATTCGGCCAGCGGCTTCCAGACCATGGTCTGCATGGTCTATGCGATCACCGGGAAGACCTCGGGCATGACCGTGGCGGATCTCAAGGATCCCACCGTGCTCAAGCGCCTGGGCGAATTGGAGGCGTCGGTCGAGCACTACGGCATGTCCAGCCGCTGGATCGACGAGTTCATGCGCAGCAAGGGTCCGGCCTACCTGTCGGCGGCGGCGCAGTACGAGAACAACATCATCGAAGGCAACCTGGCGAGCGGCAACAAGCCCTGGCCCCTGGTCGCGATCTATCCCAAGGAAGGTACGGTCTATAACGACAATCCGATCTCCATCGCCAACGCCGATTGGGTGAGCGGGCCCGGCCGGCAGGCGTCGGAACGGTTCATCTCCTTCCTGACCTCAGCGCCGCAGGTGCGCGCAGCGGTGGAAAAAGGCCTGCGTCCGGTCGCCGATGGCGCGCCGGGCGGCCCGTTCACCAGCGCCAACGGGGTCGCCGAGACCCTGCCCGCGATACCCGCCTTCGAGATCCCGGGGGATTCGATCCTCAACCGCATCCGCGATCTCTGGTTCGAGACCAAGAAACCGGCCAGCGTGACCCTGATCCTCGACACCAGCGGGTCGATGAACGGCGATCCGCTCGACAAGGCCAAGGCGGGCGCGATCGGGTTCCTCGACCAGATGTATCCCAAGGACGAGGTCGAGGTCATCGCCTTCAGCGATCGCATCGTCCCGCTCGCCGAGATGGCTCCGGTCGGCAGCGTCCGCGAGCCCTTGCGCTCGCGCATCAACGGCCTTTTCGCCAGCGGCGGCACCCATCTCTACGATGTCACCGAGCGGGCCCTGCGGCGCATCGGTCAGCGCCGGACGACGCAGCCGAACCGCCATTACGGCATCGTGCTGCTGACCGACGGCAAGGACGAAGGCAGCGCCTGGCGGCGCCAGGATCTCATCGACCTGCTGCCGCGCGACGATGCGCCGGCGGTGGTGAAGATCTTCACCATCGCCTACGGCACCGAGATCGACAAGGGCTTCCTGCGCGAACTGGCCAACCGCACCAACGCCCGCATGTACGAGAGCAACGCCAAGAACATCGTCCAGGTGTACAGCGAGCTGGTGGCGAATTTCTGAACATGCGCCTGCGCCGGCTCCTCGATCCTCTCGCCCTGGTGATCGTCGGTGCTGGCGCCATCACCGCCGTGCTGACCGGAGCCTGGTGGATCGGGGCGCTGGGCGTGGCCGGCTGGGCCATCGTCGCTGCGGTCGGCGGCGATCCGGAGCAGCCGGTTCCGGAACCGGGGATGCCGCTTCCGGAACTGGAGGCCCCCTATGCCCAGGTCGCCATGCGCCTGGATCGGTTGCGCACCCGCATCGCTGAGGCGATCGCCCGCGCCACCCCGCTTGTGCGCGGTTGCATGGAGGAGGTCCCGTCGCAGGTGGAGATCCTGATCAGCCAGTGTCGCGGCCTGCTCGCCAAGCAGGCCGAGCTCGACCGCTACCTGGGCGAGGTCGAGACGGATGATCCCGGCCGCGAGATCGAACGGCTGGCCGCTTCCGCCGCCAAGGCCAGCGATCCGGCGGTTCAGGAACGCTGGCGCTTGGCCGAGGCCGCGGCCCGATCCCGCCTGGAGGAACTGGCCCGGATCCGCACCAATCGGGATCGCACGGTTGCGGACCTCGCCGAGGTCGAAGCGCGCTTGAAGCAGGTGCTGTCGCAGGTGGTCGCCATGGATTCCGTGGACCAGAGCCAGCTGACCGGGCTGTCATGCGAACTGCGCGGCTGCCTCAGCGATCTGTCGCAGCAGGTCGCGGTGATGGAGCGGGTGCTCCGCCCGCTCGCCGATCCCGCCCAGCTCGGCAAACCCGGAGGCGCCAGGCAGACGCAGTGAGCCGATCGACTGCGCAAGCCGAAGGGAATGCCCATGGCAACGCCCGCCTGACGATCCACCCTCCGCCTCCTGGAGATCACCGCATGCGTTTCCTCGCCGTCGTCCTGCTGAACCTGTCGCTCGTGCTCTCCTCCGCCGGCGCCGGCGAGGAAAGACCGCTGGCGATCGGCCTGATGCTGCCCGGCCTGGGCACCGATGGCGGCTGGAACCAGCTCGCCAAGGTCGCGGCCGAGAAGATCGCCAAGGACACCGGGGCGAAGCTCGCGGTGATCCAGAAGGTCTCGCAGGACAAGGCCGGCGACGAGCTGCGCGACTTCGCGGCGCAGGGATTCTCCCTGGTCATCGCGCATGGCTACGAATTCCTCAACCCGGCGGCCGAGGTCGCCAAGTCCCTGCCCAGGCTGAACCTCGCGGTGAGCGGCGCCGACGTGGCCAAGCCCGGCATCGTCACCCTCGACTTCGATCTGTCGCAGGCGTCGTGGCAGGTCGGGGTGCTGGCGGCGCGGGTCAGCACCAGGGGCAGGATCGGCTATCTCGGGGGCGCCAAGATCCCGTCGGTCCTCGCCTGCCTGCGCGGCTTCATCGCCGGGGCCAAGAGCGTCAATCCCGAGATCAAGGTGATCGAGGCCTATCCGGGCTGGGACCAGCCGGCCCAGGCCAAGGCCCAGACCGAGGCCCTGCTGCGCCTGGGCACCGACGTGATCTTCCAGAACGTCGATGCCGCCAGCCGGGGCGTGTTCGAGGCCATCCGCGAGGCCGCCGCCAAGGGCCAGAAGGTGTGGGCCATCGGTTCGTGCGCGGACCAGAACGCGAATCCGATCGCGGCGGAGCGGACGCTCGCGAGCGCGGTCATCCACCTCGAAGTGGCCTTCCGCCGGCTGGCCGAGTCCACCCGCGCCGGCACCTTCAAGCCCGGCCTGGTCGGCGAATCGCTCGCCAGCGGCGCCTGCGTGACGGTGCTCAACCCGGCGCTGCTGGGCACCGTCATCACCCCGGCGGTCCAGGCCGAGGTCGAAGCGGTCGGCAAGCGCCTGGCCGCGGGCGAACTCAAGGTTCCGCCGGCCGAGTGACCGTGCCCCCGGTCGTCGCCCTCGCCGGCATCCGCAAGACCTTCGCCGCGACCCTGGCGCTGGACGGCGTGGCGCTCGACCTGCGACCAGGCTGCGTCCACGGCGTGCTGGGCGAGAACGGTGCCGGCAAGTCGACGCTCATGCACATCCTCTTCGGGCTGGTGCAGCCGGACGCCGGCAGCATCAGGATCGGCGGCCAGGCCGTCGTGCTGGACTCTCCGGCGGTCGCGCGCCGCCTGGGCATCGGCCTGGTGCACCAGCATTTCTGCCTGTCGCCGTCGCTGACCGGCCTGGAGAACCTCGCCCTCGCGACCGGTTCCGGCCTGGGCCCGGTGCGGCGGCGCGAACTCCTCGCCCGGGTCGCGCCGTTGGCGGCCTCGCTCGGCTGGGAGATGCCCTGGGACGCACCCGCCGGCAGCCTGTCGGTGGGCGGCCAGCAGCGCCTGGAGATCCTCAAGGCGCTCGCCGGCGGCGGCCGGGTGCTGGTGCTCGATGAACCGACGGCGGTGCTCGCGCCGCAGGAGGCCGCCGAGCTGCTGCGTGCCCTGCGCCGGCTCGCCGCGACCGGCATGGCGGTGGCCTTCATCAGCCACAAGCTGGCCGAGATCGGATCCGTCTGCGACGAGGTCACCATCCTGCGCCGGGGCCGGCTGGTCCACCATGGTCCGCTCGCCGACCTGGATCGCACCCGGTTGGCTGCCCTCATGGTCGGTCCGGCGACGCGCGCACCGGCCCCGGCGGATCCGCGCCCGGCCGGGCAGGATGCGCCGATCCGACTGGAATTCTCCGATGTTTCGCTGGTGGCTGAAGGCCAGCACCTGGACCACGCCAGCTTCGCGGTGCGCGCCGGCGAGATCGTCGGCGTCGCCGGCGTCGACGGCAACGGCCAGGGCGCGCTGGTCGACGCCGCGCTCGGTCTCGCCGCGCCGGTGTCAGGTCGGGTGGATCGTTGCGGCAGCCTCGGCGACCGTGCGTTCGCGGTCATCCCCGGAGACCGCCGGCGCGAGGGCCTGGTCGCCGCGCTGAGCGTGCGCGACAACCTGCTGCTGAAGGACCGGCGGCGGCGACCCTACGCCCGCTGGGGCTGGATCGCGCCCGCGCTCTGGCGGCGCCGGGCAGAGAAGCTCGTCCGCCGTTTCGGCGTACGCCCCGCCGACAGCGCGTCGCCGGCGGCGACGCTGTCGGGCGGCAACCAGCAGAAGGTGGTGGCGGCGCGCGAGCTCGACTCCCGGCCGCGCCTGGTGCTGGCGGTGAATCCGACCCGGGGCCTCGATCTCACCGCCTCCGCCGCGATCCTGGAACGCCTGCGCGCGGCACGCGCGGCAGGGGCCGGCGTCCTGCTGGTGCACAGCGATCTCGATGAACTGCTGGAGATCAGCGACCGCGTCCTGGTGTGCGCCGGCGGCCGGGTGCACGACAGCGGCTGGCCGGCGACGACGCGCGAACGCATCGGCCGACTGATGCTGGACAGCGCCCCATGAATCACGACGCCGCTGTCGAACAGGGCGGAACAGAGGGACGGAGCGGTCCGATCCGTTCTCCCCACCGGTCTTCCCTGGTCCTCCCGTTCCTCCTTGTCCATCCGGATCTGCTCGGATGAGCCGGCGCGCCATGATCCCGCCGCGCCTGCACGGCGTCGCGCTCGCCGCCGGTTCGGCCGCCGGCGCGGTGGCGCTGGCCATCCTCGGCCTGTGGGTCGCCGGCTTCGCGCCGCAGGAGGTGATCGCGACCTGGTGCGCCGGGGCGTTCGGCAGTACCACCCGCATCGCGCTGTCCGTGCAGGAGGCCGGCCCCCTGCTGCTCACCGGTCTCGCGACCGCGCTCGCCTTCCGCTGCGGCGTGCTCAACGTCGGTGGCGAAGGGCAATTCCTCGCCGGGGCCGCGCTGTTCACCGCCGCCGCGCTGGCACTGCCGCCGGTCGGGATCGCCCTGCCGGTGGCGCTCGCCGCCGGCGCGGTGGCGGGCGCCGCCTGGGCCGGGATCGCGGCGGGCCTGGCGCGCTGGCGCGGCGTGCCGGTCGTGCTCTCCACCATCCTGCTCAACATCATCGCGGTCGCCGCCCTCGGGGCGCTGGTCGAAGGGCCGCTGCGCGATCCCGGCACCACCGCGCCGCAGAGCGCGCTCATCGCCGACGCCTTCCACCTGCCGGTGCTGGTCGACGGAACCCGGCTGCATCTCGGCGTCCTGCTGGCGTTCGTCCTGGCCGGAGCGGTCTGGCTGCTGCATGAACGCACCAGCCTGGGCTTCGAGACCAGGGTGATCGGCCTCAACCCGGCCGCCGCGCTGCGCGTCGGCATGCCGGTGGCCGCGCGCCAGATGCAGCTGCTGGCGGCCAGCGGCGCGCTCGCCGGTCTCGCCGGGGCGGCCCAGGTGGCCGGGGTCACGCATTTCCTCAGCGCTGCGACGACCAGCTACGGCTATGCCGGCATCGTCGTCGCCCTCCTCGGCCGCCTGCATCCGGCTGGCATCGTGGCGGCGGCGCTGTTCATGGGCCTGCTCGACACCGGCGGCCGCGCCTGCGAAAAACAGCTCGGTGTGCCGCATGAACTCGGCGACGTGGTGAAGGGCGTGATGGTGCTCGGCGTCCTGGTCGCCGCCGCCTGGACCGCCCGGCGCAGCGTGCAGCAGCGCAAGGAGCCGGCCGATGCCTGAGCTCGTCGCTGGCGTCGCCCAGGCCGCATGTACCGCCGCCGTGCCGCTGCTGCTCGCCGGCACCGGCGAACTCGTCGCCGAACGCGCCGGCGTCATCAACATCGGCCTGGAGGGCCTGATCCTCGCCGGCTGCATCGGCGGCTTTGCCGGCGCCGTGCTCGGCGGTGCGTGGCTGGGCGTGGGCGGCGCCATCGCGGCCGGCATGCTCGTGGCCGGACTGTTCGCCGTTGCCGTGGTCTATGCCCGGGTCGACCAGATCGTCGCCGGCATGGCGGTGAATCTGCTCGCCTTCGGTGGCGCCGGCACGGTCTGGCACGCGCTGCAGGACGCCGGCCGCGACAGCCTGCCCCCCGGCGCAGGCTTCGACCGGATCGCCCTCGGCGGGCCGATCGTGTTCGACCAGCACGGCCTGGGCTGGCTCGCGCTCGGGCTGGTGGCGGCAACCGGCTGGATGCTCGCCAGGACCCGCGCCGGCCTGGTGCTGCGCGCCCTGGGCGAGGCGCCCGAGGCCTGCGCCGTGGCCGGGATCGACGTGCTGCGCTGGCGTTTCGCCGCCGTGCTGGGCTGCGGCGCCCTCGCCGGCCTGGCCGGGGCGTATCTCAGCATCATGCGCACCCACAGCTTCGCGCCGGACATGAGCGGGGGTCTCGGCTTCCTCGTCCTCGCGCTCGTCATCTTCGGCCGCTGGCGCATCGCCGGCCTGGTCGTGGGCTGCCTTGGCTTCGGACTCATCGACGCGGTGCAGCAGCAGCTGCAGGGCGCCGGCGCGGCGGGCGCGGTGTCGTACCGGCTGTTCCAGGCCATGCCGTATCTGGCCGCGCTCATCGCCCTCGCCGTGGTGCGCGGTCAGGGCAACGGCCCGGCGCAACTGGGCCGGCCGTGGCCTGAGGAACGCTGACCGCATGGATCAGCCTTGATGCGCTGGATTCCGCTGCGCGCCTCGGGCGTTGCCCCGTCGCCGCGCCCGGCTTCTGATGCCCGCCATGATCCTCACCCCGCTCGTCCACGCCCAGCGCTACGCCAGCCTGCATCCGCTCTTCCCGGCCGCCTTCGCCGCCGCCTGCGACCCCGCGCTGTCGACCCGGCCGGATGGCCGCCATGCGCTCAACGGCGATGATCTCTTCGTGATCATTGAAAGCTACCCGACCCGCGCTCCGGCCGAGAAGCGCCTCGAATGCCATCGCCGCTACATCGATTTGCAGATCATGCTCAGCGGCGCCGAGGCGATGCTGGCGACCTCCGTGCACGGCCTCGCCATCGCCGAGGACTTCGCCCCCGGCAAGGATCTGCGCTTCTTCCACACGCCAGCCCGCCCGCTGACCCGCTTCGTGGTCGAACCCGGCCACGGCGCGATCTTCTTCCCCGAGGACGCGCACCAGCCGGGTTGCCACCCAGACGGAGCGCCGGTGACCGTACGCAAGGCGGTGTTCAAGATCGCGGTGGCGCCGGGCCAGGCGCCGACCTGAGGAAGATCCAAGGACGGATGCAGGCCAGGCTCGCACGCCCCAGACCGGCACGATCCGGACCTATGACCGTCACTCATGCCGCAGGGCCTCGATCGGATCGAGGCGAGCGGCGCGGCGGGCCGGCCACCAGCCGAAGAACAGGCCGACTGCGGTGGCGCAGCCGAGCGCAAGCAGCACCGCGCCCGGTTCGATGACCGGTGGAAAAGGCATCGCCAGGGCCGCGGCGCGAGCCAGACCCCAGCCGAGCATCACGCCGAGCACTCCACCCAGGCCGGTGACGGCGATGGCTTCAAGCAGGAACTGCCGGCGG
This sequence comes from uncultured Candidatus Kuenenia sp., assembly GCA_964654285.1. GTDB lineage: Bacteria > Planctomycetota > UBA11346 > UBA11346 > UBA11346 > BJHQ01. The sequence goes on along the minus strand of CAZZJC010000034.1, from coordinate 13,651 downwards.
ATGTCGCGTTCGCGGGCGCCGATCGCCTTGCGCAGTCCGATCTCGCGCGTGCGTTCGGTCACCGCCACCAGCATGATGTTCATGATGCCGATACCGCCGACGAGCAGGCTGGTGGCCGCCGCGCCGCCCAGCAGGGCGGCGAATACGGCGGTGATCTCCCGGATCTTCGCGATGATCTCCCGGTTCTGGTGCACGGCGAAATCGCGGTCGGCGGGCGCGATCAGACGGTGCTGGCGCAGCATGGTGCGGCCGACCGCGTCCTCAGCGGATTCCAGCCGGCCGGGCTCGGCGAGCACCTGCAGGTAGTCGAGATCCTTGCTGTCGACCAGACCGCGATGGGCGAGCGCCTGCGGCACGATCGCCAGGTTGTCGTTGTCGTGGAATCCGGACTTCCCTTTGGGCCGGAGCACGCCGATGACCTCGACCGGCAGGCCGCCGAGCCGCACGGTCCCGCCCACCGGCGTGCGGTCGGGAAACAGCTTGGCCGCCGCGCCGCCACCGAGGACGACCAGCGGCTGGCCGAAGGCGACCTCGGCCGCGGTGAACAGGCGCCCCTGGGCCAGGTCGGAGGCGATAGCGTTCATCGTGAAGAAAGCCTCGGTGGTGGCGAGCATGCGCACCTCGGACTCGATCCGGCCGACCCGGGCGACCTGCATCCGGGTCTTGACCGGAGCCACGGCCAGGACATCGGCGGAGTTGGCGACCGCGCGTGCATCGGCGAGCGACGGCCAGCGCGGCGGCCGGTTCGGCCGCCATTCGGGCACGACATACAGCACGTCGGCCCCCTGGTCGGACAGGCCGGTCAGGATGCGGCGTTCGGCTCCGGCGGCGATGGCCAGCATGGCGATCACCGCGGCCACCCCGATCACCACCCCGCCCATCGCAAGCAGGCTGCGCAGGAGATTGCCGCGCAGACTGCGCAGGGCGTCGTGGGACAGCATCAGCCAGCGTCGCATGTCGGCCTTTGCGGCAATTTGACGGCGGAGTCATGGATGATCCTGCCGTCGACCAGACGTACCTGACGCGGACAGCGCGCCGCCAAGGCCGCATCGTGGGTGACGATGACGATGGTCCGACCCTCGGCGTGGAGCGCGGCGAACAACGCGAGCACCTCGTCGCCGATGCGACGGTCGAGGTTGCCGGTCGGTTCGTCGGCGAGGATGAGGGCCGGATCGGTGACCAGGGCGCGGGCGATGGCCACCCGTTGGCGTTGACCGCCAGAGAGTTGATTGGGGCGATGGTGCCGACGGTCGGCCAGCCCGACCCGGGCGAGGGCGGCTTCAGCCCTGTAGAGAATGTCGGTGGCGCCGGCATAGCGCAGGGGAAGGGCGACGTTCTCGACCGCATCCAGACGCGGCATGAGGTGGAAGTTCTGGAAGACGAAACCGATGTGCCGGTTGCGGAGTTCGGCCAGGCGGTCGCCGGCCAGCGCGGCGACGTCCTCGCCCGCCAGGTGGTAGGTGCCCGCATCGGGCCGGTCGAGGCAACCGATCACGTTCATCAACGTCGACTTGCCGCTGCCCGACGGACCAGTGAGCGCGACCATCTCGCCTTTCGCGAGATCGAGATCGATGCCGGTCAGGGCGTGGACGGTTTCTCCGCCCACCGCGAAGCGTCGCGCGATGCCGCGCAGGGTGATGACTGCGGCCATGGTCATTTCATGCCGATATGCAGTTCGTCACGCCACTGGCCGCGGTTCGTGGGCACTTCCACCACCTCACCCGGCACGAGTCCCCCCAGGATCCGGCAGCGTTTCCCGTCGGTTCCGCCGACCTCGACCACACGTTCGCCCGCAGCAGCGCCGGGAACCGCCACCCGCACGGTCGTCCTCCCACGCGCGAATGTTATCGCCTCGATCGGCACCGTGACCGCCTGGGGATCGTCGACGCTGGTGATCGCGACGTCGACGCTCATTCCCGGTCGCAGGGGCAGGCCGGTCTCCGACAGGCCGATCTCGACCGTGAAGACCACCCGCTCGCCGCGCCCTTCGCAGGCGACGGCAGTGATCGCGCCTGGAAAGGATCGGCCGGGATAGGCCGGGCAGGCCGCGACCATCGCCTGGCCGATCGCCACCCGACCGATGTCGTTTTCCGGCAGATCGACCCGCACCGCCAGGCGGCCGAGATCGGCCAGGGTCATCACCTCGGTGCCGCCACCGACGTTGGTGATTCCGCTCGAGATGATCTGGCCGACCTGGATGGGGATGCGGGTGATCGTACCGGCCATCGGCGCCACCACCCGGGTTTCGCCCAGACGGCGTTCGGTCTCGACCAGCGCCAGACGGACGCTGGCGACCTCGGCCTCGGACTGGACCAGATCACCGGCGTACACCTCAACCAGGGACATCTGCGCTGCGGCTTCGCGCTGGGCCAATCGGGCGATGGCGTCTTCGGCCGCACTGGCGCATTGGGCGGATCGGGCGGATTCCACCTCGTCCTGGTTGACCATGCCCTGGGCCAGCAGGCGCTCGAGCCGACCGGCACGGGCCATGGCCGTTCCGGCCCGCACCCGTGCGGCCTCGGCAACCGCCACCGCCTTGGCCTCGGCCAGGTTGGCGAGCGTGCGTTGGTGCTGCAGGCGCAGGCGGGCCTGGGTGACCCGGGCCTCGACCGAGGCCAACTGGATACGGGCGCGTTCGACCGCGCGTTGCTCGTCCTCGGGATCGAGGGCGAGCAGCAGGTCGCCCTTGGCTACGAACTGCCCTTCATGGACGGGGAGCCTGGCCACCAGGCCGCTCGCCTTGCACTTGATGGCCACCGTGGTCGGTGCCACCACCCGGCCGGTGGCGGCGATGGACTCGACGAAGCGGTCGCGGGTGACGATATGGGTGGACATCTTGGCGCTCTTGGCCGCCTGACCGCATCCCGCCACGGAGAGCACCACCCCGAGAGAGCAGGCGAGCACCTGCACCCGACCCTGCCGGAGCGGCCGGAGCGCGTTCCTGCAACGCTTCAGCCATTGCCGGTAAAAGCAGCACGAAGACATGTGGTCCACCTCGACCTGTATCAGAGGAGCCGCTGACGTCATGTTACTGACGGTCTCTGACGCCCCTCCATCCCGGTGGCGGCCGAGAAGTTCCCAAGTAGAAGCCGCAACGATGCCCGCCTTCGCCGATACGCGCTGGAGCCAGGTGCGCCGCCTGGGCACGGATTCGCCGAGCGGGCGCGCCGCCCTGGGCTGGCTGGCCGAAGCCGCCTGGGATCCGCTCTGCCGGCATGCGCAGCGGCGCGGCCTGGATCGGACCTCCGCCGAGGATGCGGTGCAGTCCTTCCTGGCGCGGGTGCTCGAACGCGGTCTGGGCCGACCGGATCCGGCGCGCGGGCGCTTCCGCACCTGGCTGCTGGCGGCGTTCTGGCACCACCTCGCCGACCTCGCCGATCAGGCCCGGACCCTGAAACGTGGCGGTGGCCGGACCGCAGCGACGCTGTCCGGCATCGACGCCAGCGCCGAAGCGACCGACGCCGAGTTCGATCGCGACTGGGCCCGCACGGTGCTGGCGCGCGTGCTCGATCATCTGGCGGCAGAGCAGGATCCGACGCGCTTCGCGGTGCTGCGGCCCTTCCTTGCCGGCAATCCCGACCCCGAGGCCTACGCGGCGGCCGCCCGTCGCCTGGAGCTGAACCCCGGCGCCCTGCGGGTGGCGGTGCACCGCCTGCGCCAGCGCTTCGGCGAACTCCTGCGTGCCGAGGTGGCCGAGACGGTCGGCGATGCGGCGGTGCTCGACGATGAGTTGAAACTGCTGGCGGCGGCGTTGGCGGAGCAGCGCTGAGAAGTCGCCTCCGAGGCGCCCGAATCAGCCTTCTCGCAGAAGTTCCGTAACGACCTCCCCTGGATCCCTCTGAGGTCAACGGAGAACCTCTCATGACCCTTTCCTCAACCTTAGGCCGCGCCCTGGGCGGCATCGCTGCCGCCATCACGGCCTTGACCGGATGCACGGTCGGGCCGCGCATCGTCGGCAGCGGCATCCCGGGAACGGCGGAGCGGCCGCTGCCCACGGCGGTGACCACCATCCGCCAGAGCGGGACCATCACCTTGGTCGTGGTGCCGGCGGAGAAGCTGCGGCTGACGGTGTCGGGAGATGACAACCTGCTCGATCTCGTGGTCACCAGCGTTTCCGGCGATGTCCTGGAGATCGGCAACCAGCCCGGGGTGAGTTTTTCCAGCCGGTTGGGGCTGACGGTGCGGGTCGAGGTACCGGCCGTGACGACCCTGGTGCACACCGGGGTGGGCGACCTGGACTATGCCGGCTTCAAACTCGACACCCTGACCATCGAACATTCCGGTACGGGCAAGGCGCACCTGGCCGGTTCCGCCGGTTCCGCCCGCTTCGCCCTGTCGGGCGTCGGCTCGATCGATGCCGGACAGGTGATCCTGCGCGGGTTGGATGCCGATCTCAGCGGGGCGGGCGAGGTGCGGGTGAAATGCGATGGCGGCGACTGCCACGCCGTGGTCAGCGGAGTCGGATCGATGACCATCGCCGGCCGGGTCGGGAAGCTGGATCTCAGCCTCAGCGGCACCGGAAGTCTGAGCGGAAGCAGCCTTGATGCCGGCGTGGCCGTGGTGCGGTCCTCCGGCGTCGGCAGCGTCACGCTGGGTAAGGTCGGTCGACTCGACGCCACCATGAGCGGCGTCGGCTCACTCACGGTGGCCTCGGCGGACCACATCGTGCGGCAGAAGACCAGCGGCATCGGCAGCATCCAGATCGGCCGCTGACCCGGGGCGACAAGCACCCGGCAACCGCCCGCTGCCGTGCCGGGCCGCGATCGTCAACGTGGTGCCGAAGACCGCGTTTCGCAGGTAACCTACCCAAGAACTCGCCTCTGAAACGGGTACCATGACCGAGCCCCGATCCATCCCCGCTGACGCGCCCGACCCGACGGCGGCACCGCCGCTGGTTCCGCCAGCACCGGCGTCACCACCCACCATCGAGCAAGCCGTCCAACCAGCAATTCCGCCACAGGTTCCTCCAGCGGCACCGGCAGCAGACACCCTGGTCGGCCTCGACGGGGCGGGGCTTATGGAGCAGGCGCGTGCAACCACCACCGCCCTGCCGGGGCCGGGACGCTTCGTGCCGCCGACCCCGGCCGAACTGTCGGCCATCCTGCCCGACCTGGAGTTCCTCGCGCTGATCGGCCAGGGCGGCATGGGCGCGGTCTACCGGGCGCGGCAGAAGCGGCTCGACCGCATCGTGGCGGTGAAGGTGCTGCCGCAGGAGCTCGGCCAGGATCCCGCCTTCGCCGCGCGCTTCGAACGCGAGGCCCTGGCGCTGGCGCGGCTCAACCATCCGCACCTCGTGACCATCCACGATGTCGGCCGGGCCGGGGGCTGGTGCTACCTGGTGATGGAGTTCGTCGATGGCGCGTCGTTGCGCCAGGTCATGCGGACGGGGCGGCTGGCCCCGGCCGAGGCCCTGGCCCTGGTGCCGCAACTGTGCGATGCCCTGCAATATGCCCACGATGCCGGCGTCGTGCACCGCGACATCAAGCCCGAGAACATCCTGCTCGATCAGCGCGGACGGGTGAAGATCGCCGACTTCGGCCTGGCAAAGCTCGCGGATCCGGCGGGAAAGGACTCGACGGATGCGGCTCGCGCCGCCGCGCTCACCGCCACCGGCAGCGTGCTCGGCACCGTGCATTACATGGCGCCGGAGCAGGTCGAAGGCGCGCGCACGGTCGACCACCGCGCCGACATCTTCTCGCTCGGCGTGGTGATCTACGAGATGCTCACCGGCAGCCTGCCCCTGGGCCGCTTCGAACCGCCCTCGCGGCGGGTGCAGATCGACGTGCGCCTGGACGAGGTGGTGTTGCGCGCGCTGGAAAAGGATCCGGACAAACGGTACCAGAAGGCGAGCCAGGTGCAGCAGGCGGTGGATGCGGCGGGAAGGCCGGAATCGTCGGCGACGGTTCCCCTGCCGCCATCTGCGGACAGGAAAACCAGCAAAAAATCACAGGAATTCGACGGCATCCGCATCGACGCCGACGGCATACGGTTGGGCAACGCGACCTCGGGCATCCATATCGGCGGCGAGGGGATCAAGGTCGGGGATCTGGTTCGTCCCGGCACGGACGCTGACGGCAAACCCCGGGCCCACGACCAGACCAGGCGCGCGGTGCTGCTGACCCTGGCAGCCGTCGCGACGGCAGTCATCGCCGCACGGCACACCGATCATTGGCTGGGGGCGCTCAGTCTGACGGCCGCGCCAGCGATGCTGTGGGGCGCCTGGTGCCTGCACCATCGGCTTTCGGCCTTCTGGGCGATGGCCGGCGCGTATGCGACCGCGATCCCGGCGATCGGGGCCTGGGGCGTCTCGTTCTGGCTTGGGCTCGTGGCGGCGCCGTTCGCGTTCTATCTGCTCAGCATCCCCGGATCCGCCTGGTTCGGTCAACCCCCGGCATCCAGCCGCTGGCATGTCCTGTTCGGGATCGGCTGCATATTCTTCGCCGCCTGGACCTGGTCCGCCGGTCCGCTGTCCTTGATCCACACGAGCACGGATGAGGAAACGGTTGCGGGAACCGCCAGCGGAACCGGATTGCCCGCCCTGACCCCGAACGAGGTGGCGAAGCTGCGCATCCGCCTGCTCGCCATCGAAGCCGATTCCCGCTTCGTTGACGTCGTCCTCAACCTCATCAATGCCCCCTGGATCGAAGAATCATCCTTGGATGGCGTGCCCGCGCTCTGGGTGGAACCGCCCGAGCTCAGCACCCGTTCAGGCAGGGTGTACCCAACCGGTCTGCGCGACCGCATCCAGTCCCTGCTGCTCGCCACCGGCCGGGTCACGGTGTTCCAGCAGAAGCGGCGCAACACCCTGCGCCTGCAACTCACCCTCGCCGGTGCCGAGAACCAGTATTCCATCACCCACTGGCGCCTGCTCGACAGCAACGACCGCCTGCTGTGGATGACCGTGCCCTCGAACCTTCCCGATAATCCGTCGAATCGGAGTCCTGCCCCGGCCGTCGAACGGTAGTCCGACGTATGCCGGTCCGTGGCATGGGCGGAGGAGTCCGCAGCCGCATCGACCCCGGCGGATGCCGTATTCCGTGGTGCCTGCTTCCCCGGAAGGTGCCCAGGCTTAGCTTCCGACTCCAACCTCTGGAGTTTCCCATGCTTTTCCGGCATCTGGCCGTGCTCGCCCTGATCCTGGCCGCCTTCGGCGGCGAGCCGCCGGCAGCGACGAAACCGGAACCGCCGCCGCTGCAGGAGCTCACCATCGCCGGTGTTGCGGGCGTCATGCCGACCGAGCCCGACTACCATTGGCCCGTCCAGTTCTATCTGCCCAGATCGCTTGGCGGCTCGGCCGGGATTCCGGTGAAAGGCAAGGGACAGAGCCAGCCGACGCGGCCGAAACCCGACATCGCGGTGTGGTTCCCGCCCGAGGCCAGGCATATCCGCGCCATGCTGCTGATCCCCAACAATTCCGATTCGGTCTCGTTCGGCACTTGGCCCGCCTTGCGTGAGGTCGCGGTCAAACGCGAGATGGCGGTCGTGTACCTCCGCCGTTTCGACACCGCTTTCGAACATCGGGCCGCGGCTCCCGACAAGGACACGGTCGCCATCCTGCTGCCGATCATCGCCGAACTGACGCGGATCCCCGACTTCATCCACGCGCCGTGGGTGACCTTCGGCAAGTCGTCGCGCGGCGAATTCCCGTTCCGCATGAGCTGGCTCCATCCCGGACGCACCATCGCCTCGGTCACGTATCATGGCGAAACGCCGACCTGGCCGATGCTGCCCTGGGCGAAGGGCAAGGAGGCGACGGTCCTGCACGTCAACGTCAACGGCGAGACCGAATGGATGGGAACGTGGTACCGCCACGTCAGGCCGTGCCTGCTCAACTACCGCGCCCAGACCGCCTGGCTGCCGCACCAGGCGATCGCCTATGGCATCGATCACGGGGACTACAGCGAATCCGCGCCCACCAAGGAAGCTCAGGTCAAGGCCTCGTCGCCCAACAAGCTCGGCCGCGACCGGGTGTTCAACTACCTCGCCCGGTTCGTCGACAAGGCGCTGGCGCTGCGCGTGCCGACCGACGCCTATCCCACCACCGGCCCGATCGCGCTCAAGCAGGTCGATCCCGACCAGGGTTGGCTCATCCATCCCCGCGCCGCCGAGGAATTGCTGAAACTCAAGTGGCGACCCCTGCGCAGCAGCGAAGGCGTGTACCAGATCGTCGACCACAAGAAGGAGCCGACCGAGGTCTACGCGGAGCAGCAGGGCACGGTCGATCCGGCCCTGCTCATCCGCAAGGCGGCTGACGTTCCCGCCGCAGAGCGCCGCGATTATTTCTGGGTCGCGGACCAGGAGCAGGCCGAGGCCTGGCGCGCGTTGCACACCCGCACGCCGGTCGCACCGGTGGATCCGGCCGCACCAGCGGAAGCACCGGTGACCAAACCGTGACGACCTCGGGCAGGTCACCATATCGGGGCCGTCGCCACTGAACCGCGTGCGTTCCACCCGGCCACACAGCGGCCGCCCTGCGACCATTCGCTGATCGGCCCGAGGCGTCGTCCGGTTAGCCTGCTACCATGAATCCCCTCCATGCGCTGGTGGCCATGTCCCTGACTGCGCCCGTCACGCTGGCCGGCGAAACCGACGCGGTGGCGATCGAACTCACCGGCACCCGCCTCGCCGTGAGCGCCCCTGACGACTCCCTGCCCAAGGTCGCACGGCAGCGGCTGGAGCAGCGCATCAGCGTGGACTTCAACGAAGTTCCGCTGAATGAGGTCGCCGCCTTCCTGGCTCGCGTCGGCGCGATCAACCTGGTGCTGACCCCGGAACTGCTCGCCCAGCCGCCCAGCGTGACGCTCAAGGCGGACGGCATCACCCTCGGCAATGCCCTGCACTGGATCGCGACGCTGACCAAGGTGCGCTGGGGCTGGCGCGACGAGGCCTTCTATTTCTCCGACCGCAAGATGTCCGCACCGCGCGTGGCGAAGTTCCACGAGGTCGCCGACCTGCTGCGGCCGGTGCCGAACTTCCCCGGCCCCGACATCAGCATGCCCGAACCAGGCGGTTCCGGCATCCAGGTGATGCCGCCGATCGTTGAACCGGCCGCGCCACCCAGCAGCGAGGAACTCATCGAGCTGGTACGCAAGTTCACCACCCGCTGAAGCTGAAAGCGACCATGACCATCCACCCGATCGCGATCGCCAGCATGACCGGCTGGTTCGCCGTCCTGGCCGGAGCGGACGACGCGACCGGCACCGTCGATGTCGCCGTCTGGCACGACAGCCTGATCGTGACGGCACCGGCGGCCACTCCCGCCGACGTGCGTGCCCAGCGCCATCTCGAACAGCGCATCGCCGTCGATTTCCAGGAAACGCCGCTTCCCGAAGCGATCGCCTACCTTGTCCAGGTCAGCGGGCTGAACGTGGTCCTCGCACCGGCGCTGCGCGCCAATCCGCCGACCGTCACGCTGAAAGCGCAGGCGATGACCGTGGGCAGCGTGCTGCGCTGGACGCGCGAACTCGCGAAGGTCCACACTTCATGGCAGGGCGGCGCGCTCTACGTGTCCGACCAGCCCGAACCGGCAGCGCGGCAGACGGTCGTCCATCCGGTCGCGGATCTCTTATTCGTCCCGCCCGACTTTCCCGGTCGCGAGATCGGCTTCGCCGGCGCGAATGCTGCTGCGGTCGCACCCCCTCCGGAACCGGTGAAGACCACCATCCAGGATCTGGCCGAATCGCTGCGTCGGCATCTGGTAGCGACGCGGGAATGACCACCGTCGCCCGTCAGAAATCTTCCTCCCCAACCCCAGGTTTCGGTGGCCGCGAGAGATGGATCTACAGGTAACAACCGGAAATCCGTGCGGGCCGAGGCCCGCCGATCCAGGCTCTATCGTCAACCTGTTGGTGAATCCTGACTAGACCCACGGCCCATGGCGTTCGACCAGCCGCGCGAACGCCTCCTGGTTGCGGTGGTTGCGGTGGTGGCGGAACGCATCGAGCAGGCTGCGGTCATCGGGCTCAGCGGGGATGGCGAGGTCGGTCATGCGGGTCTCCATCCCTCAGTAGGACGGGGACAGGGGATTATTCACCCGAAATGGAAACCGCGCACCAGCGCGGCATTTCTTGCACTCACGACCCCGTCGACGCATAGCGTTTGAGTCCGAGGCACCACAGCCCCCACGCTGCGGCCAAGAGCGGCAAGGCCATCAGCGGCGCGAGCCAGGCGACCCAGGGCGGGAATCCATGGGCCCGGCCAAGCACCTCGCTGACCGGCAGCCAGCCCACGGCGGCGACCGGCAGCACGGTGAGCAGCACCCAGCGCAACGTAGGGCGGTACAGTTCCTGCGGCCACTGCGCCGCCATGTTGCCGCCATAGGTCAGCGCGTTCCAGACTTCGAGATTTTCCACGGTCCAGAAGCAGGCGGCGGACTGGAGCAGGCTGAGCGCGAGGTACAACCCAAGACCGCCGATCATGGCCCAGCCAATCAGGGCCAGCGCGGCGGGATGATGCATGGCCGGCAGCGACCACACCGCCCAGGCCAGCACCAGCGCTCCCTGACCCATGCGGCCGAATTGACGCAGCGGCAGATCCCGCGTCGCGATGAGCAACAGTGGTGGACGCGGTCGGAGCAGGATGAGGTCGAGTTCCCCGCGCTGAATGAGGCCCGGCACCTGTTCGATGCCGCCGTTGACGACCTGTGCCAGGCCGAAGGCGGTGTTCACCGTGCCGTAGAGCAGGGCTGCCTCGGGCAGCGACCAGCCCAGGCCGGAACCGCACAGGCGCAGAAGCGCCCACAGCGCCAGGAAGTCGGCGATGGTGGTGAGGAACATACCGAGGCACTGGAAGACGAGGTTCAACCGGTACTGCATGCGGCTGCGTGCAGCGAGCGACCAGAGGTGAATGGCGAGGCGGATGGTTCCCATGTCAGCCTCCAGCGATTTCGGCACGGTGCAGGCCACGGCGGACCGCGGCCCAACCCAGCGCGATGAGGGCGATGGTCCACAGCAGTTGCCGGGCGATGAGCGCCGGCGCGCAACTGGGATCGGCTACCCCGGTGTAGAGCCGGATCGGCGTGTCGAGGATGCCGACGAACGGCAGGGCCTCGATCACCGCACGCAGTCCGTCGGGCAGCAGCGCGACAGGCACGATCACTCCAGACAGGCTCCAGAGCAGGGCCGGTACCAGGGTCGCCAGGCCATCGCCCGCCACCAGCCAGAGCGAGGAGCTCGCGACCAGCATCGCGAGCGCGGTGGCGACCAGCAGCCCTGCGGCCAGCGCCGCGATGGCGCAGACCAGGCCAAGGGGCGAGGCCGGCGGTGCGAGCAACCCGGTGACGGAGCACACCAGCAGCATCGGCCCGGCGCGCAAAGCGGCGGGCACCAGCCGCTTCGCCAGGGCCTGCACGAACCAGTAGGAATAGCAGTCGATCGGGCGCAGCAGTTCGATCCCGAGGTTGCCACTGCGCACCGCCTCGCTCAGCCCCCGTTCGCCATTCGCCAGGATGAGGACGAGAAACGCCTGGGTCAGCCAGACGTAGGTCGTGGTCTGGGACACCGACATAGCCTGGACAGGTGCGTGCAGCAGCACCGCGGTGAAAATCTCCATCCGCACCCAGCCGAAGGCGAACTGGGTGAGGAATCCGGAGATCGCCGCCGCGCGGTACTGGAGCTGCATCAGGCTGACCGCGCGGAAGGCAATGAGATACGGTCGGATTCCAGCGAAAATCGTTGATCGACTCACGTTCACGCCACCTGCGCGTACAGGCGCGCGATCACATGGTCGATCGGTTCGTCGACGATGGACAGGTCGGCGACCGGCGCCTGGGCCAGGCGGGCGAGCAGCGCAGCGGTCGGCAATCGGGCGGGGTCGACCGCGAAGACCCAGCGCCGGGCCTGACGTTCGCTGAGCACCAGGCCCTCCAGCGCCGGCGGTTCGGCGTCGGCGGACAGGTCCACCGTCACCCGTTTCACCGTGCCGACGCGACCGCGCAGGTCGCTGAACGGCCCGTCGAGCAGCAGCCGGCCCTGGGCGATCACCAGCACGCGCGGGCAGAGCGCCTCGACATCGTCGAGGTCGTGCGAGGTCAGCACCACGGTGGTCCCGGCGCGGCGGTTGCGCTCGCGGATGAAACCGCGCACCGCGAGTTTCGCCGGCGCGTCGAGGCCGATGGTGGGTTCATCGAGGAACAGCACCCCCGGTTCATGCAGCAGCGCCGCCGCGAGTTCGCAGCGCATGCGCTGGCCCAGGCTGAGCGTACGCACCGGGCGGGCGAGGATCGGTCCGAGGTCGAGCAGCGCGGCGAGATCATCCAGGCGCCGCCGCAGGCTGGCCGGATCAACCCGATAGATCCCGCCCAGGATCGCGAACGACTCCCCCGCCGGCAGGTCCCACCACAGCTGCGAACGCTGCCCGAACACCGCCCCGATGCCGGCGACATGGGCGCCGCGCTCACGCCACGGCACCCGCCCGGCCACCGTCACCGTGCCGCCATCCGGACGCAGGATGCCGCACAGGATCTTGATCAGGGTCGACTTGCCCGCGCCATTCGGCCCGAGCACGCCGACCAGCTCGCCGCGCGCGATGCGGCACGACACCCCGTCGAGCGCGGCGAGTTCGCGGGTGGTGCGTCGCACCAGCCCCGCCAGTGCACCAACGAATCCCGGATTGCGTTCGGCAACCCGATAGGTCTTGCGCACCGCAGCGACCGCGATGCAGGCGGGGGAAGGGTCGGACATGGTGGTCTCCGGTGCGGGAAAACGACGACCTCCCTCGCGGTTGGGCCCTCGGAAACTCGTCCCGATGGCCGCCCCCGGAGGGTGCCGTGCGTGCTGGTTGGGCGATCCTGTAGCGGTAGCGGCAGGATCGGCAAGGAGTTGCGACCGGGTCGCGGTGGCGTCATCCAGGGTCAGTCCGGATTTCCAGGTGGCTGGCGCCGTGCGTGGCTGGCTTGAGGGCCAAGCCGATGCCCCGCACAACCACCCACAGCCAACCGAATCAGGGGTTGACTGGCGGTGGAGGGGTTGTACCGGTCCGCTCTTGCAATTTGCCGCCGATCGCCAACTTGCCCCGCCGGCGCGATGAGCGCCAGGCTAGCGCGGATCCCATTTCGGTCCGCTATCACCCGGGGCCCCATGGCCCGTTCTGAAAGGACCGCGTGGAGATCTACGTCGGCAACCTGCCTTGGTCGATGGACGACCAGGCTCTCACCAACCTCTTTGCCGCCCATGGCACCGTTTCGCGTGCCAAGGTCGTCATGGACCGCGATACGGGCCGCAGCCGCGGCTTCGGCTTCGTGACCATGGCCGATGCGGCTGGCGGCAATGCCGCCATCCAGGCCCTCAACGGCCAGGATTGCCAAGGCCGCGCCCTGCGCGTCCGCGCTGCTGAACCCAAGCCGCCCGGCGGCGGTGGCGGCGGCGGCTTCGGCGGCCCCCGTCGTGAAGGCGGCTTCAGCCGCGGCCCCCGTCAGTAAACTCTCGTAGATTCTGACCAACGCCAACGGGCGCGGAGCTTCGGCTCCGCGCCCGTTTTTTTTGCGCGCCAAGCCCGCACGGACGGTTCGGATGCGCGCATCCTCAGGTCTCGCGTTCGGCTTCTGGCCCAATCCTTCCCTGGGTATCCGGCGGGCCTGACCTTGTCCTGAGCAGCCTACAGGCTGCTCACGGGGGAGCGCCGAAGGCGCGTTACGGGGGCGGGCAGCCCCCGG
>CAZZJC010000033.1:0-62452 GCA_964654285.1 uncultured Candidatus Kuenenia sp. | reverse complement strand
AGACGGCGAAGCCGACTCTTCCGGCGCAGCCGGAACCCCGCGCAGTGGGGAAGTTTTTAGAAGGCTGCCTGAAGCCTGCCGATCCGTGTCAGCGCGGCGCGGGCAGCGAGTCCACCGCGCCAGCCAGCACCTGTTCCGCGAAATAGCTGGAGCGCACGTAGGGGCCTGACGCCACCCAGCTGAAGCCGGCCTCGCGGCCCCAGCGTTCGTAGGTGGCGAACTGGTCCGGGGTGACGAAGCGCAGGATGTCGTGGTGGTCCAGGCTGGGCCGCAGGTATTGGCCGATGGTCATGATGTCGACCTGCGCCGCGCGCAGGTCGGCCATGATCGTGCGCACCTCGTCATCGGTCTCGCCGAGCCCCACCATGATGCCGGACTTGGTGCGCACGGTCGGATCGATCTCCTTGATCCGGCGCAGGAATGCGAGCGAACGGCGGTAACGCGCCTGCGGCCGCACGGTCGGGTAGAGCCGCTCGACGGTCTCCAGGTTGTGGTTGAAGACGTCGGGCTTCGCCGCGACGGCGGTGGCCAGCGCGTCCCGGTTGCCGCAGAAGTCCGGGGTCAGGATCTCGACGAGCGTGCCGGGGCAGCGGGCACGCACGGCGGCGACGGTGGCGGCGAAGTGCGCCGCGCCGCCATCGGGCAGGTCGTCGCGGTTGACCGAGGTGATGACCACGAACTTCAGGCCCAGTTCCGCCGTCGCGGCGGCGATGCGCGCGGGTTCATCCGCCTCCAATGCTGGCGGGGTGCGGGTGTGGGCGACATCGCAGAAGGTGCAGGTGCGGGTGCAGGCCTCGCCCATCAGCATGAACGTCGCGGCGCGCTTGGCCCAGCATTCCTGCCGGTTCGGGCAGGTCGCCTCCTCGCAGACGGTCGTCAGCCGGTGCTTGCGGACGATCGTATCGGTGACCGCGCTCTCGGCCGAATCCGGCAGGCTGCGCCGGAACCAGGCCGGCAGGCGTTGGCGGGTGGGACTGATGGGGACGACGGGCATCGCAGCGTTCCTGGGGGTGGGGCAGGATGGCCGCGGATCCGCGCCGGCCAACCGGTTTCAGCGCTGGGCTGCGGCGAATCGCGGAAGCGATGGCCACAGAGAGCACAAACTCCACAAAGGGGTCGGTTCACCGGTCATCGCTGGGGGATGGAGGACGCCACAGACATCCAGGCGCACTTGTGCTCTTTGCGTTCCTTGTGGCCAGTCTTTCTTGAGCTCCGAAATCAACTCGCGAGATGCCGCGCGATGCGTTCGCGGTCGGCCTGGGTCAGGTAGCGCTTGCCGGCGAGGTCGTTGGCGACCAGGAAGTCCGCCGCCTCGGTGATGGTGATGATCGGCGCGACGGTGATGCCGGATTCGGCAGCAAGCTCTTCGATCGCGGTGCGGTTGCCCTGGCCGCGTTCCTGGCGGTCGACGGCGACCACCGCGCCCAGCACCTTGGCGCCGGTCGGCTTGAGCTTGGCCAGCGATTCGCGCAGGGCCGTGCCGGCGGTCAGGACATCATCGACGATCACCAGCGGGGTGCCCGCGGTCAGCGGGAAGCCGACGAACAGACCGCCGTCGCCGTGGGTCTTGGCCTCCTTGCGGTCGTAGGTCCAGCCGGTGGGACGGCCGACCAGCTTTTCGTAGGCCGCCGCCGCCGCGAGGGCGAGCGGGATGCCCTTGTAGGCCGGGCCGAAGACCGTCGCGACCCCGTCGCCGAAGCGGGCCCTGATCGTCGCGGCGTAGGCCGCGCCGAGCAGGGCGAGGTCGCCACCGCGGTTGAAGCAGCCGGTGTTGATGAAGTACGGCGACTTCCGCCCCGATTTCAGGGTGAAGTCGCCGAACTTCAGCGCCTCGCGGGTGACCAGCAGTTCGAGGAAATCACGCTGCACCGCGGTGACCATGGCGTCACTTCGCGGGAACGTCGTCGATGATCTTGACGCTGAAGCGGTCGCCCTGCTTCACCGCGAGCACGACCTTGAGGTCGGTCTGGTCGACGATGCGGCCGAACACGGTGTGCTTGTTGTCGAGGTGCGGCGTCGCGGCGTGGGTGACGAAGAACTGGCTGCCGCCGGTGTTGGGGCCGGCGTGGGCCATGCTCAGGGTTCCGGGCGTATGGCGTTCCGGGTTCGCAGCGCCGAGTTCGCAGTTGATCTTGTAGCCGGGCCCGCCGGTGCCGGGTGCGCCCTTGGCGCCTTCGCGCGTGTTCGGGCAGCCGCCCTGGATCACGAAACCGGCGATGACGCGGTGGAAGGCCAAGCCATCGTAGAAGCCGGCCTTGGCGAGCTTCACGAAGTTGGCGACCGTGTTGGGCGCGGTCTTGGGGAAGAGCGCGAGGCGGATGTCGCCGCGCGGGGTGGTGATGATGGCCTGCATGCCGTCCTCCGGGCGCGGCAGGCTCGGCCTTGATTGCAGCCGCGCAAGCCAGCGTTGGACAGCGGATCGGAGCGAGCCTCACAAGTCGGGCTTCCTGGGAGCGTCGGCCTCCCGCCGGCCGTGCTCATCTGCCGCGTGGGCAGAACCAATCTGCCCGGTTCTTGGGAAACGCAGGGGGATGGCCACAGCGAGCACAAGGATCACATGGGTTACATGTGGTCTTTGTGCTCTTTGTGGCCATCAACGGCACTGCTGCACATGGCGGCGTGTTCTATGGAAGGTTGCCGGCTCAGCGGATGCGGAACGTCTCGATCGCGAACGCGCCGACATCGAGGTCGAGCGCGCCGTTCCCGGCCTCGGTCGGGCGGTCGGCCCATTCCATGAGGTCGGTCGGGACGATGCTGCGGCCGTCGGCGACGATGCGACCCTTGGCGCGGGCACCGCGCGTCTCGACGACCCGGACGATGAGGCCCTGGCCGGGATCCTCGGCGGCCTTGAGCACCGCGAGTTCCAGTCCGTCGCCTTCGACCCGTACCGGCAGCTTCCAGGCGCCGCCGTCGCGTCCGGGCAGGACCAGGACGCCGGCGTTGAGCATCGCCGCCTCGGCGCGCACCGGGGCGGTGAAGAGATCCCCGTCGTGCGGCAGCAGGCTGTAGGTGAAGGCGTGCGTGCCGACATCGGCGACCGGATCGGGTTCGGTCGGCGCGCGCAGCAGCGACAGCGAGAGCGTGCCGTCCTGGCAGGCGTAGCCGTACTTGCCGTCGTTGAGCAGCGCGACGCCGCGCGTGCGTTCGCTCAGGTCCGCCCAGCGGTGGCCGCAGACCTCGAACTGCGCCGCGTCCCAACTGGTATTGCGGTGGGTCGGGCGGCGGACGAAGCCGTACTGCACTTCATAGGCGCAGTCGCGCGCGGCGATCGCGGTGGGGAAGAGCACGCGCAGCACCTTGTGGCGCTCGTTCCAGTCCACCGTGGTGCGGAAGTCGAGCCGTGCCGAGCCGGGGCGCAGGCGGATGCGTTGTTCGACGGTCGAGGCCCCGATCGTGCCGCGCAGGACCAGTTCATCGACCAGGACGCCGCGCCGGCGTTCGCTGGCGCTGACCTGCAGCGTGCCGAGCGGAGCCAGGCGGTGCTGCTCGTCGATGTCCCAGGCGTCCCAGTTGAACGGGCGGTCCTCGTAGATGGTGAGCGCGTTGCCGGGCCCGGTCATCAGTTCGCGGCCATCGCTTTTCAACTTGGCCGAAAGCACCCGCCCCTGGCCGTCGAGGACGTAGCGCACCACCTCGTTTTCGAGCACGGTCTCGGATCCGGCGGCGCTGCCGGCCGGGACGGTCGCAGCCGATCCGGTGCGGCGCAGGGTGGCGGCCGCGTGGCCCGGGATCGCCAGGCGGGCCACGACGCGATCGCCGTCGCGCTGGGTCGGCAGCACCTTGCCGTCACGGCTGGCGCCTTCCCAGCCTGCCGGCAGGGCGACGAGATCATCGAACGCCGTGGCCGACGGATTCAGCACCGTGGCGGCGTCGGCCTCAGCGCGCAGCACCCGGGCGGCGGCGGCCTCGGCCAGCTGCCGCGCCTCGGTGGCGACGGCCTCGTTCTGCGGCACCGCCTCGACGTAGACCTGATGGATGGACGAACCCGGGATGATGTCGTGGAACTGGTTGGTCAGGAGCGTCTTCCACAACCGGTCGAACGCGGCGCGTGGATAGCGGGATTCACCCGCGACGGCGTTGAGCAGTTCGCCCGCGCCGAGGGCTTCCTCCGCCCGGCGGTTCGAACGCTTGATGCCGGCCTGGGTGGTGTAGGTGCCGCGATGCATCTCGAAGTAGAGTTCGCCGGACCAGGTCTCCAGCTTGCTGCGGAAGGCGTCCATGCGTTCAAGCACCGGCTGGGCGGGGCCGAAGGCGAACGGGGGACAGCCGTTGAGATCGCGCATGCGCAGGCCGCGTTCGATGAACTCCTCCTTCGGGCCGCCGCCGCCGTTGCCGATGCCGAACAGGCTGATCGCCTCGTCGGTGAGGCCGCGTTCCTTCAGGCGTTCCTGGGCCCGGATCAGCGCGCCGGGTTGGCACCTGGCGTTGTAGTCGTTCTCGGGCGGGAAGTGGGCGAGCACTTCGCTGCCGTCGAGACCGCGCCAGACGAAGGTGTTGTGCGGGAACTCGTTGACCTTGTTCCAGCTCAGCTTCTGGGTCAGGAAGTACGGCACCCCGCATTTGCGCAGGATCTGCGGCAGCTGGCCGGAATAGCCGAACACGTCGGGCAGCCAGAGGTTCTGCACGTCGATCCCGAATTCGGCCTTGAAGAAGCGCTTGCCCAGCACGCACTGGCGCACCAGCGATTCGCCGGAGGGCAGGTTGCAGTCGGCCTCGACCCACATCGCGCCCTGGACCTCCCACCGCCCGGCGGCGACGGCCTGCTTCACTTTTTCGTATAACGCAGGGTAGCGTTCCTTCGTGAAGGCATACAGCTGCGCCTGCGAGGCGCCGAAGACGAAGCCGGGATAGCGGGCGATCAGCCCGACCTGGCTCGCGAAGGTGCGCGCGGTCTTGCGGATGGTCTCGCGCAGCGGCCAGAGCCAGGCGGTGTCGATGTGGGCGTGGCCGACGCCGGTGAAGCGGATATGGCCCGGATCCGCGCTGACGCTGAACAGCGGGGCGAGCGCGGCGCGGCAGGCGGCCGTGCCGGCGCGGTGGAACTCGCCCACGGCGGCCTCGAGTCCGAGCAGGATCTTGGCCCGGCGCGGACTGCCCTCGGGCAGGGACTTCATCAGGTCGAGCAGCACGTCGAGGTCGAGGATGAGATCATAGGCCGCACGGTCGAAACGGCACAGGCGCATGCGGTTGAGCTTGCCCTCATGCACGCCATGCAGCGGCTTGAACTCGTGGTTGTGCTCGGGATCGGTGCGCGCGACGCCGAAGAGCTGGTTCGCCGCACCTTCGATCCAGAGCGAGATCTTCTCGCCGCCTTTGACCGGGCCGGGCAGGTGGAGGAGATCCTTGCTGTAGTCGCCCTCGAACACCGATCCCCGGGTCAGGCCGACGAGCGGGCAGCCCGCCGCGTCGAAGACCAGGGCCTCGCCGGCGACCTCGATCTGCGCGACCGCCAATGAACCCGCCCAGGCGGCGGGAATGACGCCTTCGGCCTGGAACCACGCGCTGTCCCAGGCCTGGCCCCAGGCCTGGCCCTCGGTGATCGGCTGGTAGGCCAGCGATTCGCGGCGATCCCAGGCCACCGGATCCGTGCTGGCGGCGTAGCGGACCTGCATGCGCACCTGATCCTCGGGATGGAGGAACCGCTGGCGCAGGTAGGCGTGCAGGTTCTTGCAGCGGGATTCGATGATCGACGGGACGAGGTGGGCCATGGGGATCCTTGGGCGGAAGGTGGGGGGACGATGGCCGGATGGTAAAAATGTCAAGACAAACGATTGTATCAGATATAATTCTGAAACCACCTAGGTTCCAGGCCGGCCGTCCTGCCGCTAGGTCAAGCAGGCTGCCGCAAAAATCGGTCTTCCTGGGAACGCCGGCGTCTCGCCGGCCGGACCGTCTCGCCGGACGGACAAGCGACATCCCAAGCGGGGCTTGCGCCCCAGCCCGCCACCCGGAGCGCGGACCTCCGGTCCGCTCGAGAAAAGCGTCCTGACCAGAGGTCCGCGCTCCGGGTGTGGACCCAACCGGTGCGAAAGTTTGACTTCCTGAGTCAAACACCCTTTTCTCAGGGACCCTAGGATGCATCCAACCGACTTTTACGGCAACCTATGGGTCGGATCGCCTCCAATTGACTTTGCGTAATACGCAATATCGTTCCGGCGTGCTCGCCAACGGTCTGGACATCCTGCGCATCCTGGCCGAGGCCGACGCGCCGCTGACCGCCACCGCGATCGCTGAACGGGTCGGCCTGCACGTATCCAACGTCTCGCGCACCTTGCGGGTGCTGATGCAGAACGGCTACGTGCGCAAGCCGACGTACCACAGCTTTGCGCCGGATGTCGGGGTGCTCGCCCTTGCCGGATCCGCGGCCGATCGCCTGCCCGCGATCCGCCTGACCAAGTCCAGCATGCAGGAGGCGGCCCGCGCGAGCGGGTTGCAGGCCAGTCTGGCCGCGCTGCACAACGATCAGGTCTTGTACCTGCACCATTGCCAGCCGGATGGAACGACGGTGTCCGGGGTGGCGGGGGGATTTCCGCTCCACCGTTCGGTGGTCGGCCTGCGCCTGCTGCTCGACCTGCCCAGGGCCCGCGCCATCGCCGCGCTGGAACGCGGCGCGCGCCGGTACGGCTGGGAGCGCCCCACGCCTTCGACCCCGGCTGATCCGGCATCGTGCCTGGTCGCGGCCCGGCAACGCCTGAACGACGGCATCCTGCGCACCGACCATTGGGATGCGCCGGACGATTTCGCCATAGCGATCGGTGTGAAAGCCGCCGGGCATCCCGCACTCGCGATCGCCCTTGCCGGCTCCGGGGGCCAGCATGACGCGGATCCGATGAACGTGCTGACCACCACCGCGACCGCCCTCACCACCATCCTGGGACAGCAGCCATGACCGTCACCCGGCACGAATCCTACGATTTCATCGTCGCCGGCGGCGGACTCGCCGGAGTCTGCGCGGCGGTGGCGGCGGCCCGGCAGGGCCTCAGGACCTGCCTGGTGCATGAACGGCCGGTGCTGGGCGGGGTCGCCAGTTCCGAGATGCGGGTCACCGTGCACGGCGCGGCCTGCCATCACGCCTACGCCCGCGAGACCGGCATCATCCACGAGATCCTGGAAGCCGAACGCGCCGCCAACCACGAGTCCATCAACGAGAACGGCTGGACCAACAGCGTCATCGACCTGGTGCTGTACGACCTCGTGCAGCGCACGCCGGGGCTCACCCTGCACCTGAATACCAGCGTCACGGGCGTGGTGATGGAGGGGGGCGGTGGGGCGGCCGGGATCGCCGCGACCACGGTTCCCGGGTACTACGAACGCCCGGCCTGCACGGCGTCGCGCCGCATCGCCGCGTTGAAGGCGCGGACGTTGTCCGCCGAGACCGATCACGTGCTCGCCGCGCCGGTGTTCGCCGATGCGACCGGCGACGGCCTGGTCGCCGATCTGGCCGGCTGCGCCTGGCGCATGGGCAGCGAGTCGCGGGCCGAGACCGGCGAACTCCATGCGCCCGAAGACGCCAGCACCGACACCATGGGCAATTCCATCCACATCCGCGCCAGGGACATGGGCCGGCCCTGCCCGTTCGCGCCGCCGCCATGGGCGGTGCGGCACCAGGATCCGGCCTATTTCTATGACCAGGGCCGGATCCCCCACGATCCGCGCGGCGGGTTCTGGTGGATCGAGATCGGCATCCCCTGGCACACCATCTACGACAACGAACGCATCCGCCACGAACTGACCCGCCACGCCCTGGGGGTGTGGGACTGGATGAAGAACCACGACGTGAAGATGATCGACCGGTGCCGCACCTTCGCGCTCGATTTCATCGGCCAGGTGCCCGGCAAGCGCGAGAGCCGGCGCATCATCGGCCGGCATTGGCTGACCGAGAACGAACTCCAGGCGCGCACCGTCTTTCCCGACGAGGTCTGCCATGGCGGCTGGTTCGTCGACCTGCACACGCCGGGCGGACTGCTCGCGCCCACCAGCGAGCCGGCGAGCGCCGAGGGCTACCGCGCCGATTCCGAATACGCGGCGAAGAGCTACCTCGGCCCCTACGGCATCCCGTTGCGCAGCCTGATCGCGCGCGATGTCGACAATCTGTTCCTGGCCGGGCGCTGCATCTCGGTGACCCACGCGGCGCTGGGCACGGTGCGGGTGATGGGCACCACCGCGCTCATGGGCCAGGCGGTCGGCACCGCTGCGGCGGAGGCCCTGCACCATGGCATCCCGGCGCTTGCCGAGGACGCAGCCTCGGGCGGGATGCTGACCCGGGCCATCCAGGAGCGCCTGCTGCGCGCCGGGGTCTTCCTGCCGCACCGGCGCAACCAGGATCCCGCCGATCTCGCCCGCTCGGCCACGGTCACGGCGAGCAGCAGCGCCCTGGTGCATGGGCTCGGCCACGCCGAGCCGCGCCACGCAGCCGGCCTTTCCACCTGGGGCGGCGGAACCCAGGATCTGGCGCAGGAGCCGGCGCAGCTGATCGCCGTCGCCGGCGGTCGGATCGACCGTGTGGCGCTCTGCCTGGACGTGGCCGGGGACCAGCCGATCCGCGTTCCGCTGCGCCTGACCCGGCTGGCCGAGCTCTTCGATTACCGCCGCGACGGCGAGGCCGTGCTGGCCGAAACCGTGGTCGAGGTGCCGCCCGGCCCGGGCCGCTGGATCGACTGGCCGGTCGCTCTGACCGGCGTGCGCGACGGCTATGTCCGTCTCCACGCCGGGCCCGTGGCGGGAGCCGGTCCGGCCGCTGGCGCCGGCTGGCATCGCGCCATCGCCCGCCTGCCCGACCATCCCTCGCAGCAACGCGTGTCGCCCACGCGGCTGCGCAGCCAGCATCATACCCTCGCCTTCCGCATCGAACCCGGACAGCCCGCCTACGCCGCGCCGGCGGTGCTCAGCGGCCGGACCCGGCCCGGGAACGGTCCCGAATGCTGGCGCAGCGATCCCGGCCAGGGCCTGCCGCAGTGGCTCGAACTCGCCTGGACCGAACCGCAGCGGATCGCCCGCATCGAGCTGACCTTCCCCGGCCAGCTCTGCACCGAGGTCCACGCCGAACCGCCGTTCTTCAGCGCGGCGCAGAACGCCTGCGACTACGCGATCCTGGGCGAGGACGGCAGCGGCTGGCGCGAGCTGCTGCGCATCACCGGCAACCGCAACCGCCGCCGCGACCACGACCTGCCGGTCACCATCACCACCCGCCGCCTGCGCATCCGCATCGACGCCACCGGCGGCGATCCGAGCGCCGCGATCAGCGAGGTGCGCTGCTATCCGCCGCAAGCGTGAGTCCGCCGCAAGCGTGAGTCCGCTGCAATCGTGTGTCCGCTCCGCAGGCATGAATCCGCTGGTTCATCGGCGGAACCCGGATCAGCCCGGATTCTATGCGCCGATACCCCGCCGTTCCCGCCGCCAGGCCGCCGGGGACAGGCCGAAGCGATGCAGGAATAGACGGCGGAACTGGCGGTCATCGGGGATGCCGACCTGCCGGCCGATCTCGGAGATGGGGATCGGATCCTGCACCAGGCGACGACGGGCCTCATCCAGGCGCAGGCCGATGATGTAGGAGCGTGGCGAGGACCCGGTGGCGGCGCGGAAGGCGGCGTTGAAGGCGCTGGATTTCAGGCCGGACCGCGCCGCCAATCCGGCGACCGGGCAGGGCTGGGTGAAGTTGAAATGGATCCAATCCAAGAGCGGTGAGAGCGGTCCGCTGGGCCGCGTCGTCGGTTGTCCGGTCAACCCGGTGAGCAGGCTCAAGGCCAGACCGCGGCAGCGCAGGTCGCATCCGACCGGATCCTGGTCGCGTTCGGCCCAGGTCGTCACCACGGTTGCGGCCAGATCGGCGAGGCGCTGGCCCGGATCGGCATGGACCAGTCCTCTGCCCAGGTCGGGCGGCCACCCCTCCGGGGGCGGTGGAAATGGGCGCGGAAGGCGACTCAACGGCAGGTGTCCGATGGATTCCGGAGCGCGCGCAGCCCAGGGCAGGAAATGCAGGTGCAGGCTGACGATGGCCAGGGGATCGCGACGGGCGGCGGTGAAGGCGACCGGCGCCGACCAGGGAACGATCAGGATTCCGGACTGGTCGATGGCGTGCGTGGTGCCGCTGATCGCGATCTCGCCGCGACCCTGGCGCACCGCGATCAGGTGCACGCTCTGGCTGCAATAGGCCTCGATGCGTTGACCGGGCCGGAAAGGATAGGCGTTGGCCAGGACCACCCGCGGCGGCCGGGCCAGCAGCTCGGGGCTGATCATGCCCGGACCATAGCGGATCACCGCCCACGGAAATGCCCGGTCGCCGGTCAGAACGCCCGCTGCCGCCTGACCTGCAGGGCAGGATGCCCGGCGAGGAGCAACGCTCATGCATCCCTTCCGTGATCGCGTCGCCGTCCTGGGCTTCCCCGATTCCGTCGCGCGATTCCGCGCCCACGCCCCGGCCCCGTGGTCACCCGCATCGCTGGCCCGGTTGCGCGAACTCGGCTTCACCACCGTCCAGCTCAACCTGGCCTGGGGCGCGCGACCTGACGACGAACCTCTCAATCTGGAGGATCTGGTCGAGGCTCCGGCCGGATGCGGTCCGCAGGCGGTCGAGCTCGCCTGCCGCCCCGGTGCCGAGGCCCGTGAACGTCGCCGGGCCATGATCAGCAAGCGTCTGGCGTTGGCGCGGTCGGCAGGTCTGCGCACCCTGTTCCATTTCGGTGCTCCCTACAATCGCCACGCCCATTACGGCGACACGCCGCCGAACTGCATCCTCGATCCGGCCCTGCATGACCGCTACGAAGGGCTGGTCCGCACCTTCGCCTCCGACTTTCCCGGGGTCGATGATCTGCTGGTCTACACCTACGACCAGGACGCCTGGCTCTGCGGCGAGCACGGCGGCTGTCCGCGCTGCAACGGCGTGCCCCTGCATGAGCGCCTGCCATCGTTTCTCGACAGACTGCGGCGGACCTGGCTGGACCTCAACCCGGTCGGCCGCCTGTGGTGGGAACCGTGGGAACTGTCCGCCGGCCAGATCCACGCCTGCGTGCAACGCCTGCCGATCGCGGGCATGGGATTGGCCCTGCATGCCAACATCGCCGAATGCATGGCGGCGGAGGTGGCGGATTCCTGGCTGGTGCAGACCTGCCGCCAGGCGGCGGGTCGCGGCCTGCCGGTGTGGGCAGAATGGTTCCTTGGCGGATTGTCCGAGGAGGTCGAGCCGCTCGCCCACCTCGCCCATCCCCTGACCATCTGGCGTGGCTTGACCAGATTGGCGCAGGTGCCGGGCCTCAGCGGACTCAAGGAATATTACGGCCTGCTGCCGGAACGGTCGGGTGACGCCAACCTCGCCGCCACCGCGCTCTTCCTGCGCGAACCCGGTTTGGATGAAGCCACGGTGCTGGCACGCCTGGCACAGCCCTATGGCCCGGCAGCGCCGGCGCTCGCCGAGGCCTGGCGTCTGGCCAGCGACATGATGGAGCGCCATCCCTGGGACTGCTCGTGGCTCGGGCGCGAGATCGGCCGGGCCGCGACCGACCACGCCCTGAGCGCGGCCATCCTGCGGCCCATGGTCTGTCCGACCCCGAGCTGGCAGTCGACGCGGGGCACGGTGTTCCAGCGCACCGAGGCCACCCCGGTCCATCCCTGGCAGATGGAGGACATCGGACTGCGCTGCCAGCAGGCGGCGGATCTCGGTCGGCGGGCGCTGGGTGAGCTGGATCGGGCGCTGGCGGCGGCGGCGGCGGCCCGGCAACCGGAACTCGGCGCCTGGCGCAGCGATCTGGTCCGTTTCGTCCGCCGCGCGCAATCCTATGCCCATCATCTCCGGGCCACCAGCCTGGCCATTGCCCTGCGTCGGTGTCTGCAGGATGGCCGAGAGGTGCCATCCGGACGCTGGGCGGACATGCGGGCCGTGCTGCAGGCCTCGCGGGACAACCATCTGGCAGCCTGCCGCGAAGAAGGACGTGATCAGCCCTGGCCGGCGATGGATGCGGCCCTGGCCGATCTCGAGCGCGAACCCAAGGCATTCCTGCAGCGTTGGCTGCAACCGGGACGGGGTGATCGCGATCGCGGGATCTTCTCGTTGACGTCGGCGTAGCGAGCTGGCGGATTCCAGTCGATTGCCGTGATGGTCGGGCTGGTCGACGTTCCCGGAACCGGCTCGACAGGGGAGGGATTCCGCTGAAGGTGCCGGCACCAGCCGATTCCCCCCAGTGCCTGGACGAGACCCGCCATGCCCCTCCTCGACCTGCCCATCGACCAGCTCAGGACCTATGCCGGCCGCAACCCGCGCCCGGCGGATTTCGACGCCTACTGGGATGCCGCCCTGGCCGAACTGGAGGCGATCGATCCCCAGGTCGAACTCGTGCCGGCAGCGTTCCAGGTGCCCAGGGTCGAATGCTTCGACCTCTATTTCACCGGCACCCTGGGTGCGCGCATCCATGCGAAATACCTGCGCCCGCGTGGGGCGAAACCGCGTTCCTGCCCGGCGGTGGTGGAATTCCACGGCTATTCCATGTCGGCCGGCGATTGGTGGGGCAAGCTCGGCCTGGCCGGCCAGGGATTCTGCGTCGCGACCATGGACTGCCGTGGTCAGGGCGGCACGTCGGAGGATCCGGGCGGCGTGCGCGGCGCGACCCTGCGCGGGCACATCGTGCGCGGGCTCGGCGATCCCCGGCCCGAGGCGCTGCTCTACCGCCATATCTTCCTCGACGCCGCCCGCCTGGCGCGGGTGGTCATGGCGCTCGACGAGGTCGCACCGGACCGGGTCGCAGCGTGGGGTGGATCGCAAGGCGGCGGCCTGACCCTGGCCTGCGCGGCGCTGACGCCGCGCCTCAACCGCTGCGCCGCGCTGTATCCCTTCCTCTGCGACTACCGCCGGGTGTGGGAGATGGACCAGGCGAAGGACGCCTACGAGGAGCTGAAGCGGTATTTCCGCGACTTCGATCCCCGCCACGAACGCGAGGACGAGATCTTCACCCGCCTCGGCTACATCGACGTGCAGCACCTCGCGCCGCGCATCCGCGCCCGCACGCTCATGGCGACCGGCCTGATGGATTCGATCTGCCCGCCGTCGACCCAGTTCGCGGCCTACAACAAGATCACCGCCCCCAAGGAGGTGGTGTTCTATCCGGACTTTGGGCACGAGAGCCTGCCGGGCTTCCAGGATCGCCTGGCCCTGTACCTCTGCGAGCTGCTGCGCTGATACCGGGGAATCGCCAGCAGGTTGACCAATCCGGGCACGCGTCCGGTGGACGTGCGCCAAGGATCCGCAGGCGGAAACCTGAACTGCGTGCGGGCCGGTGGCCCGTGGCTCACGGATCCATGCGTCAACCTGCTGGCGGATCCTGAATCGTCAGCCTGCGGCCATCGCGCTGGCCGGATCCGGCACCCCGCCGGTCGCCGCCTCGCACAGGGCGATGACGTTGGCGACTGGCACCTCGGGCATGATCTTCTCATGGCTGGGCGAGATCACCCAGCGGTCGCCGAAGACCTCGCGCAGGCGGTTGACCTCGTCCTTGATCTGCTGCGGCGTGCCGCGCCAGAGCAGGTCCTGGGTGTCGATGCCGCCGACGAAGACGATGCTTCTGCCGAACTTCGCCGCGAGGGTGGTCGCCTCCATGCCCACCGCCTTCGCCTGCAAGGGGTGCAGGCCATCGATGCCGGCGTCGATGAGCCACGGGATGGCCTGGCAGATCGCGCCGCACGAATGCAGCTGCACCGGCTTGCCATGGCGCTTCGCCTGGTCGATGAGTTCCCGGAAGTACGGCAGCACGAATTCCTTGAACTTGGCCAGATTGACGAACAGGCGCTGCTGGGTGCCGAAGTCGTTGCCGAAGAAGGCGACGTCGATGACTTCGGGGCATTCGCGGAAGATGCGTTCGTTCACCGCGAGGTAGAAATCGACGATGTGGCGCGTCACCGCATGCACGACCTCAGGATGCGAGTACATCTTCATGAAGTACTCCTCGATGCCGAAGTAGTCCATGGCGTTGTGGAAGAAGCAGCCCCAGACGCCTCCCATGCGCCAGACGTCCTCGCGTCCGCGCATCTGGTCGCGATAGCGCGCGAGGTCGACCCAGGCGGCTTCGGGCCAGGGATGGCGGTCGACCTCGGCCACGCTGGTGCAGTCGGCGAAGCAGCCGGGCTCGCCATGCCCCTTCTTGACCGGCATGCCGTGACGAGTGGCGAAGATCGGTTTTGAATCATGACTGCCGCAGAACGATCCTTCCGGCGGCGTGAGCCAGCGGCAGTCGTCGCGCACCGCCCGGCGCAGGCCTTCGTCGTCCTTGACGCCCCAGGCCTCATACAGTTGCGGCACGAGCTGTTCATGCGGATCGCCGAGCCAGAAGCCGGCGCGGTCGGGGGTGCGGCCGGCGTAGATGGCGGCCAGGCGCTCGCGGTGGGTCATGCTCATACGGCCGATCCTAGCGGACGCGGAGGCAGCCAGGCAATTGGCTGGTTCCGCCCGCGTGGTACGGATTCGACCATGATCGTCGCCCCGCCCACCCGGCTGCGCCTGCCGCTTGGCGTCCTGCCGCACATCCTGCGCGCCGATCGATTCCCGCTCCTCGACCGCGCCCACGAGACGCGCTACCACCATCCATCCTTCAACGCCCTGCACCTGCATCTCTACCGGGGCATCCGTCGCATCGCCGGTCGCGAGGAAACCCTCGAACCCGGCGACTACACCCTGTCCCCGGCTCCGGCGCCGACCACCTATTCCCTGCCCGAGCCCGGCTTTCACCTGTGCGTGCATT
Source organism: uncultured Candidatus Kuenenia sp. (assembly GCA_964654285.1). GTDB lineage: Bacteria > Planctomycetota > UBA11346 > UBA11346 > UBA11346 > BJHQ01. The sequence continues at coordinate 47,732 of CAZZJC010000033.1, read as the reverse complement.
TCGCCGCGATGCCGCCGGTGCCGGACGGCCCGGCGCTCGACCTGCCCCTGCACCTGCGTCCCGGCACGGCCGGGGCCCACCTGGGCGACCACCTGCATGAGGTGCTGCGCCGTCACGCCCTGGCCCGGCGGCGCGGCCCGGCGGCGGTCGACCATGCCGCCGCCGCCAGCGCCCTGCTGCTGGCGCTGCTGCACGAACTCGCGGCCCTGGGCAGGGAGGGGACCGCCCGGCCCGCGCATCCCGGCTTCGAACGCCTGCTCGCGGTCATCGACGAGACCATGGCCGAGGACCTCAGCGCCACCGAACTCGCCCGGCGCGCCGGTCTCAGCCAGACCGTGGCCAGCCGGCTGCTCAGGCGCCACCTCGGCACCACCATGGCCCGCCTGCGCCTGCACCGCCGGATCGAGGCCGCCCGCCATCTGCTCGCCGCCAGCGATCTCCCGGTCGCGGCCATCGGCCGTCGCGTCGGCCTGCCTGACCCCCAGCATTTCAACAAGGTCTTCCGCCGGTTCGCGGGATGCAGTCCGGGCGCGGCGCGGGAGCGGACGGATCAGGCCGCGAGCGCCTCGCGCCGGCGGATCTCCTGACCGGCGCGGATGGTCTTGGTTCACCGTGATCTGGACGACCTGGGGTGACTGGATCGGTAGCCTGGTTGTCGTCGGCAACTGATCCTGGGGCTCCGGCCCAGACCCCGAAGTTTGTGCGGCATGCGCCCTCGGCAGAAGTGGGGCGGAAGCGCCTGGGCCATGCGGCCCCAGGCCTGCTTCGCTGCACGGTTATCAGCGTTGGGGTTCGGCCTCGATGCGGTTGCGCACCAGCTTCACCCCGGCCGGACCCTGGATCAACGTGTCGCACCACGCCTGGGACTGCCAGACATAACGGATCTGGATCCCCCGCGCGCCAGCGGCGAGTTGGCGCTGCGCCTCAGCCAAACCGGTCGTGCCGGCATGGGTGCCGGTCGTACCCTTGATCAGGACCTCCTCGACCCGGGTGAATTCGGCGAGATCAGCGAACAGCGCAGCCAGCGTGTCGGCGTCGAGCATGGCCGATGTCAGCGCGGCGCGGGGGATGCGCTCCGAGGTCATGCCTTCTTCCCGATCGTTGGCTGGAACCCCAGCCGTACCGTGTCCGCGGCAGCCCGATCGGCAACCCGGATGCCGGCGTCGCCTTCGATCGGGCAGACGAACTCGCAGGTGCCGCAGCCGACGCAACGGCCGGCATCGACGCCCGGCAAGGGAATCGCCTGGCCGTTGGGGGCGCGGCCGAGTTTCAGGGTGATGGCCTTGTCCGGTACCGGACAGTGTTCCCAGCAGACCCGGCATTCGCCGCCACCCGACCAGGGCAGACAGCGCCGATGGTCGTGCACGGCGAGGCCCAGGCGCTGGCGGCGCTTGTCCGCGAGGGTCAGGAGCGGGATGGCGTGGGTCGGGCAGACCTCCATGCAGGCGCGGCAGCCGTGTTCGCAGGGGCCGTGGCGCGGGACGAGCCGCGGGGCGAACATGCCTTTGAGCCCATCCGCGAGCAGCACGGGTTGCAGCCCGCTGGTCGGGCAGGCCTGGACGCAGGCGCCGCAGCGGACGCAGGCTTCGAGGAAGATGTCCTCGCTCGCAGCAGCTCCGCTGCCATCGGTCGTGCGGCGACCAGCCACGCCGGGTGGTCGGATGCGGTGCGGATCCGCAACGCCGGACATGGTACGGGCCGTCCCGGCGATCAGCGGCAAGGCCGCACCGGCGAGACCCGCGAGGAGCAGATCGCGGCGCGAGCATTCCGTCCCGGGCGCAGCCGGTGCGACCACCGGTGCGACCTGCGCCGCCCCGCTGGGGCAGATCTCGACGCACGACAGGCAGGCGGTGCAGGCACTGGGGACCAGCGTCCCATCCGCCGTGAATGCGCCCATCCGGCAGCGCGCCACGCAATCGCGGCAGGTGCCGCAGGTCCGGCCCGGTAACCGGCGCAGCAGCGACCACCGCCCCGCCAGGCCAAGCAGGGCTCCGCTCGGGCAGACCCAGCGGCACCAGGCCCGGGGTTGGGCGATTTCGGCGAGCAGGATCACGGCCAGCACCGCCGCCGAGATCCAGCCCAGGTCGTACCCGGATCGACCACCGCGCACCGGTGCGCCGATGAAGCGGTAATCATCGATGAACCCGGGGGCAGGCACGTGGTCGCTGGCGGGACGCGCAGCCTCGCGCATCGCCTCGGCACCGTGGCGGCACCAGGGCGCGATCGCGGTCGCGGCGGCACGCTCGGCCAGCGCCATCGGCTCCACCAGGCCGATCAGGGGCAGTCCCAGGCAGGCCGCGGCAAGCAGGATGGTGAGCAGCAACAACGGCAGACGGGCCAGCCATCCGGCCGGGCGGCGGTCGGTATGCCGATGGATCCAACGGGTCAGCGGCGCGGTGCAGCGACGCACCACGTCCAGGGCGGTGCCCAGTGGGCAGAGCCAACCGCAGAACGCGCGTCCGGCCACCAGGGCGAGCAGCAGCGCACCCAAACCCCACAGCACGACGCCCAGCCCGACCGTTCCGGCAAGGATCGCGGGAACCGCGACGAGCGGATCGAGCCGGAACGGCAGCCACGCCAGCGCCGGTACCGCGAAGTGCTGCGCGGCCGAGGTCGCGGTCAGGCCGACCAGGATCGCGAACCCGGACAGCGCGATCAGTTGGACGGTTTGCCGTAAAAGCGTGAGCCGTCGCCGTGACGCCGCGCCGCTGGGCACGTTATTTCACCGGAATCGGGCCAATCGGCAGGATTTCACCGGCCCATGGCGGCGGTGCGGGTTCGCTCCCGGCGCGTTGATCCAGACGCGAATCCGGCGCGTGGCACTGCAGGCAGTTGACCCGCCACGGATGCGGCGTCTTCAATCCGGGCTGGGCCAGCAGGCCGTGGCAGGCCATGCAGTTCTCGCGCATCAGCGTCGCATGCGGGATGGTGGGGGGAGCCCCGGCATAGGCCCGGCTGCCCTTGCCGGCGGATAACTGGCCGGTGAAGACGTTGGTGATCTGGAAGCCCTCGTCAGGACCCGGTACGGCGACCGAGACCGGAGCGTGGCATTGGGTGCAGTTGGTATAACGCTGATGGCTGATCTTCGGGGCGATGACGGTGTCGATCACCTTGCCCTCGCCGTGGCATTGATAGCAGCTCGTCACGTCATTGGCGTCGACCACATGCGGGATCACCGGCGGAGCGCCGGAGTACGCCCGGCGCGCGGCGCGGCGGGCGACCGCCTCGGCGCGCAGTCTGGGATCGACGGTGGCCGCAGCAGGAGTCGCCCCCGGTCCAACCGGGGGCGACTGGAGCGTGGCCAGAGTGCTGACGTAGTGCCGGTTCGGTCCGCGCGCCTTGCCATCCATGTCCAGATAGCGCACCGCTGGCAATGCACCGGGTTGGGGTTCGGCCGGCCTCCGTTCGGGGCTCTTCCATCCCGGTGCAGGTTGTCCGAAGCCGACCAGCAGGCCTCCGAGGGCGAGGGCGATCGCGGAGAAGCAGACCATCGCGAGGGTCTTCCTGCCCAGCCCCGGCGGGGTGGCTGACGGCGAGGTGGACGGATCGTGGACGCTCATGTCCGCCTCACGCCTTGCGCAGCTTCACGGCGCACTTCTTGAAGTCGGGCTGCTTCGAGAACGGGTCGTGGGCGTCGATGGTGACGAGGTTGATCTGCAGGCGCTCGTCGAAGAAGGGTACGAAGACCGTCCCGACCGGGGGCTGGCCGCGGCCCTTGATCCAGGCCGGCACGGTCAGCTCGCCCCGGCGCGAGGTCACCACCACGCCATCGCCGTTCTTCACGCCGAGCTTCTCGGCGTCGTCGGGATGGATTTCGATGTAGGCATGCGGCATCGACCGCCGCAGGGGCGGCACGCGCATGGTCATCGAACCGGAATGCCAGTGCTCGAGCACGCGCCCGGTGCAGAGCCAGAACGGATACTCTCGGTCGGGTTCCTCCGGTGCGGCCTCGTAAGGATGGAACCAGATGAAGGCGCGGTCGTCCTTGGTGTTGGAATGGTAGAACTGCAGGCCGGTGCCGGGTTTCACATAGGGGTCCAGCCCTTCGACGAAGCGCCAGCGGGTCTCCTCCCAGTTGCCCGGCGTCTTTTCGATCACCGGCCAGCGCAGGCCGTGCGCCTTGACGTATTCGCCGTACGGCGCGAGATCCTTGTGCTTTATCCTGGTGAACGGGCGGTATTCCTCGAACAGGCGTTCATCGACGTTGACATCGTAATAGTGCTCATACTTCCAGATCTCGGGCACCTTGCCATCGGCCCCGCGCAGGGCCTTGGCGAAGATCCAATCGCCGTCCTTGTCCTTCATCCCGGCGAAGCCCTGGTCGTGCATCAGACGCGACACCGCCAGCACCTGCCAGGCGTCGGGCCGGGCCTGGCCCGGGGGCTCGACCATCTTGAACCACTGCTGCTGTTTACGTTCGGCGTTGCCGTACATGCCGTTCTTTTCCACGTACATCGCGGACGGCAGGATGAGGTCGGCCAGGGCGGTGGTCGCGGTCGGATAGACATCGCTGACGATGAGGAACTTGCCCGCCCGCTTCTGCTGGTTGAGGAAAAGCTTGTGCTGGTTCGGCAGGGTCTGGCCCGGGTTCGTCACCTGCACCCAGATGGTGTCGATCGCGCCGCCTTCCTTGCAGAACTCCTCCCACATCTTGACGGTGTGGAAGCCGATCTTCGGACTGATGCGGCCCTTGGGCAGGTGCCACATCTCCTCGGCCATCTCGCGGTAGTGGTCGTTGGCGACCGGCAGATGGCCGGGCAGCAGATGCGCGAAGGTGCCGACCTCGCGCGCGGTGCCGCAGGCGCTCGGCTGGCCGGTCAGGGAAAACGCGCTCGCGCCCGGTCGACCCCACTGCCCCGACAGGTGATGGATCGAATGCAGCAGGGAATTCATCGCCGTGCCGCGGGTGTGCTGGTTCGGGCCCATGCACCACCAGCTGATCACGTTCTCCTTGGGGTCCGCCATCTTCGCCGCGATCAGGCGAATCAGCTCGGCGGGCACGCCGCTGAGCTCCTGCACTCTTTCCGGGGTGTAGGGTTCGAGCGACTTCACGTAGTCCTCGACCGTGATGTCCTTGCCGGCGAGGTTCTTCGGGTGGATCGCCTCGGCATCGTAGTCGGCGCGTTTGCCTGGATCCTTGCAGTATTCCGCCACGCGCTGGCGCAGGCGGAAATGATCCTTCACCCACGGCTTGTCGAGGAAACCCTGCTTGACCAGCAGATGCGCGATGCCGTTGGCGATCGCGAGGTCGCTGTTGGGCTTGAAGAACGCGACGTGATCGGCCTGTTCACTCGAACGCGTCCGGCGCGTGGTCAGATCGATGAACAGGACCTTGTCGCCCTTCAGCCGCCGATCCATGACGCGCGAGAACAGCACCGGGTGCATCTCGGCCGGATTGTTGCCCCAGCTGATCAGCACCGTGCAGTGGTCGAGATCGTCATAGCAGCCGGCGGGTTCGTCGACGCCGTAGGTCGCGTTGAAACCGGCCGCTGCACTCGCCATGCACAGGCGCGCGTTGGGATCGATGTGGTTGTGGCCCAGGCCGGCCTTCACGAACTTGTTGGCGGCATAGCCTTCCGGGATGGTCTGCTGGCCCGATCCGTAGAACGCGAACTTGCCAGGATTCGCCGATATCCTGCTGGCGATGAGCGAGATGGCCTCATCCCAGGTGATCGGCACCAGCTTGCCGTCGACGCGCTTTTGCGGCGTGGTCAGCCGATCCTGGCCGTACAGGATCAACCCGACATGGTAGCCTTTCACGCAGCACAGGCCCTTGTTGACCGACGCCTGCGCGTCGGCCTGCATCGCGACGATCTTGCCGTCCTTCGCGCCCAGCAGCACGCCGCAGCCGGTGCCGCAGAAGCGGCATGGAGCCTTGTCCCAGCGGATGCCGTCGCCGGCGGGGGGCTGGTCGCCGCCTTCGGCGCCGGCCAGATCCGGGGCGATCATCGCCGCCGCCGCCGCCATGGCCGAGGCTTTGAGAAACATGCGCCGATCGAGGTCGTTCATAAGGATTCCTGCTGTCCGGGTAGGGTCGAAACGGTCGGAGTGGTCTGCGTCGGCTAAAGGAAGGTGGCGGCCACGCCGGCCGGAACGGCCTGGTCGTCGTCGAGATGGATGCGCACCACGGTGGTCGAACGCACCCCCGGCAGGTCGCGCAGCCAGTCGAAGGCGACGGTGTCATCCTTCGCCGACGGCGTATCGAGCACCAGTGCATGGCGATTGCCCTGGCCCGGCCCGACCGTGAAACGCGCATCGGCGCGGATCGCCGCCAGCGCCGCCAACCCCGCGGCATCGTCGGCCACCCCGACCACCAGGCTGCTGATCGCCATCGCTGATCCTCCGCCGGCGCAATCTGGCAATCGCACCCGTGGCGGCCTTGATCCAGGTCAAGGCAGGTCAATGCCCGCGACCCAGCATCCCCGCCGTCGGATCAGCCGGTCCGGCGGAGAGCCATGGCGAATACCCCACGTTTGCTGGCGATGTCCGTCGCTGCCATTGCGGTTCTGGTGACGGTCGCGCTGATCGCCGCCGAATCGACGACTCCCGTTCCGGTGGCGCCTGTTCCGTCGCCGGCACAGCATCCGGTGGTGATCCGCACGCATGCGGCGCCCCGGGTGTTCAGCGGGACGACCGACCGCAACGGTCAACCAGCGACGATCGCCTGTTCGACCTGCCATTCCGTGCGGCCACCCAATCCTGCGAATCGCACGGCGACGGATCTCGACCTCTTTCATCAGGGTCTGCAGATCCAGCATGGGATGAATTCCTGCCTGTCCTGCCACGATCCGGGCGATTACGACAGCCTGCGCCTGGCGGATGGGCGCAAGGTCGCGTTCACCGCGTCGATCGAGCTGTGCAGCCAGTGCCATGGCACCCAGCGGCGCGATTATGATCGTGGCGCGCACGGCGGTATGAACGGCTACTGGGATCTCAGCCGGGGCGGCAGGGCGCGGAACACCTGCGTCAACTGCCATGACGCCCACGTGCCGAAGTACCAGGGCGCGTTGCCGATGCCGCCTCCACGCGACCGCTTCCTGGTGCCCGCCCAAGCGGCCCCAGCCCATCCAGGTTCCGGCGAACATCCGGCGGGAGGCAGACCATGAGCAGCCGCGACGATCAGGCCTGTGGTGGCTGCTGCGGTCACCATGAGGGCGATGGCGATGCGGGTGCCGGCATGACCCGCCGCACCGCGCTGAAGGCAGCCGGGGCGACCCTGGGTGCCGCCGCGTTCGCCGCCGCGATCGCGCCGCTGACGCAATGGAAACCAGCGGAATCCATCGATGAATACCTGCGCCGGCATTACACCGAACTGACCCCGGAAGCGCTTGCGCTGATCTGCCGTCAGATCGAGGCCGATACCAGGAGGAGCCACGGCATCGACGTCCACGTCGGGGCGACGCCGGCGGATCCGGCGGTGCAGTTCGGCTACGCGCTCAACCTGTCGATCTGCGTCGGCTGCCGGCGCTGCGCCGAGGCCTGCCACAACGAGAACAACCACGATCGCCCCAGCCACAACAGCTACATCCGCGTGTTCGAACTCGATCAGGGCTCCATCGATCTCGCGACCGGCGATGCGACCTACGACCATGCCGTGCCGGCCAAGGGCAAGTACTACATGCCGGTGCAGTGCCACCACTGCGAGAATGCGCCCTGCACCAAGGTCTGCCCGGTCGAGGCGACCTGGAAGGAACCCGACGGCCTGGTGGTGGTCGACTACAACTGGTGCATCGGCTGCCGGTACTGTGAGGCCGCCTGCCCGTACCACGCCCGGCGCTTCAACTGGAAGAAACCGGAGATCCCCGCCGCCGAGGTCAATCCCGACCAGGGCTACCTCTCGAACCGCCTGCGCCCGCAGGGCGTGATGGAGAAGTGCACCTTCTGCCTGCACCGCACCCGTGCCGGCCGCCTGCCCGCCTGCCTGGAGGCGTGCCCCACCGGAGCGCGGGTGTTCGGCAACCTGGCCGATCCCGAGAGCGAGATCCGCTGGGTGCTGGCGAACAAGCGGGTGTTCATCCTGAAGGAGGATCTCGGCACCAAGCCGCGGTTCTTCTACTTCTTCAACAAGTGAAACGGCGATGACCCCCAAGACCATCCCGCTGCGGCCGTCCGCTTCGCCCCTCACCGGCCGATCCGGCCTGTTCGCCTTCCTGCGCCAGGCGCTGTTCCACGCGACTGACGGGGGTCCGCGTTTCTATGCCTGGATGACCGTGCTGACCTGCGTCGCGCTGGTCGGGGTGAACGCCTGGGCGAACCAGGTCGTGTCCGGCATGCAGGTCACCGGCATGGGCGACCACGTGTCGTGGGGGCTGTACATCTCGAACTTCACCTTCTTCGTCGGCGTGGCGGCGGCGGCGGTGATGATGGTCATCCCGGCCTACCTGTACCACGACCACGAGATGCACGATGCGGTGATCGTGGGCGAACTGCTGGCGATCGCGGCGATCGTGATCTGCCTGCTGTCGGTGACCGTCGACCTGGGCCGGCCGGACCGGTTCTGGCATCTGATGCCGGGCATCGGCAGGTTCCATTGGCCGCTGTCGATGCTGACCTGGGACGTGATCGTGCTGAACGTCTACCTGGGACTGAACCTGTCGATCTGCGGTTACCTGCTGTGGTGCCGCTGGCGCGGGATCGAGCCGGCGAAGCGGTTGTACCTGCCCCTGGTCTTCATCTCGATCATCTGGGCGGTGTCGATCCACACCGTCACCGCCTTCCTGTACTGCGGTCTGGGCGGGCGTCCGTTCTGGAACACGGCACTGCTCGCGCCGCGGTTCCTCGCCTCCGCCTTCGTCGCCGGCCCGGCGTTCATCATCATCGCCCTGCTGGTGCTCCAGCGCCTGGGATCGTATCCGTTCGGTGACAAGCCGATCCGTCTGCTGGTCCGGCTCGTGCGCATCACCGCGCTCATCAACCTCTTCATGCTCGGAGTCGAGTGCTTCACCGCGCTCTACGCCGGTTCCAGCCATGCGGCCAGCCTGCGCTACCTCCTGTTCGGAGCGCATGGCCACCACGGTCTGGTGCCCTGGATCTGGAGCGCCATTGCGCTGAATGTCATCGCGGCCGGCCTGTTCCTGTGGCCGGGATTGATGCGGCACCGTCGCCTGCTGGCCCTGGCGTGCGCCATGACCTTCGTCGGGATCTGGATCGAAAAGGGAATGGGTCTGATCATCCCCGGCTTCATCCCGTCGACCCTGCACGAACTCGTCGAATACTCACCCAGCCTGACCGAGTGGAAGATCACCCTGGGCATCATCGCGGGAGGTCTGCTGATCTATACCTTGTTGCTCAAGACCGCCCTGCCGCTGCTGTCCGGCTGGACGCCGGGCCTGTCGGTGGGCGATGCCGTCATGGACGCCCAGCATCGCGGCCTGTTCCAGCGTCTGAACGAACTGGTGGTCGCGATCCGCAGCGGCCGCGGTGCGACCGAGGTCGAACGCGTGCTGGAGTTCCTCGATCGCTACACCCGCGAGCATTTCGCCGACGAAGAAAAGATTCTCGCCGCCAGCGCCTATCCCGGCCTTGAGCGGCATCGCCAGTTGCACGCCGGGTTCATCGCCGAACTCGCCGAATTGCGCACCGCGCTCGCCGATCCCGCCGTCGATCGCGAGGCGTTGGCCTCGCAGTTGCATCTTCACCTGCGCGACTGGCTGCTCACCCACATCCGGGTCGAGGACCGCGCGTATGGCGATCACCTCGCCCTGGTGGCGCGGCGGCTGCCGGCCGGTTAGCTCATTCCCACGTTCCGATCCGTCCGACCTACCGCGCGTCGCCATGGTCGGCCGGACGGGGTGCAGCGGGAAACCGCGGCGCCTCCCATGACGCCTGCACCGCAGGCCGAGGAAAGGACCAGCGATGTACCTCCGCGTGTCGGTCACCGACCGCTGCAACCTGCGCTGCACCTATTGCCTGCCGGAATCCGCGCGTTTCGCGGAATCCGCGATCGGCGCCGATGAACTCGACCGCCTGATGGCGGCGGTCTGCGCCGCGGTGCCGGTGCACAAGATCCGACTGACCGGTGGCGAACCGACCCTCGACCCGCACCTCATCCAGCACGTGCGCGCCGCCGCCTGGCTGGCACCGGTCGTGGGTCTGACCACCAACGGGGTGCTGCTGGAGCGTCTGCTGCCGGAATTGTCCGCGGCCGGACTCAACCGCCTGAACATCAGCCTTGATGCCGCTGACGCCGAGGGATTCCGCCGGGCGACCCGGCGCGACCGCTTCGCCGAGGTCGCGGCCAGCGTCCGCGCTGCGGTTCGGGCGGGATTCGCCCCGCTCAAGCTCAACGCGGTGGCGACCCGGGACACCGATCCGGTGACCCTGGCCCGCTTCGCCATCGCGACCGGCGTGCACCTGCGCTTCATCGAACTGATGGACATCGGCATCGCCCACGCCGATTGGCAGGCCCGCCACATCGCCTCGGACGCTCTGCGGGATCGCCTGCTCCAGGGTGGCTTGGCCCTCACCGAGGCGCCCGACCGCGATGAACCGACCAGCCGGGTGTGGACGTTGCCCGGCGTCGACGCCGAACGCACCACCCTCGGGTTCATCACCACCGTCACGGATCCGTTCTGCGCCACCTGCGATCGCATCCGGCTGACCAGCCAGGGCCGGCTGCACACCTGCCTGTTCGATGAGCGTGGCACGGATCTGATTCCGCCGTTGCGCGCCGGCGATCTGGAGGGCCTGACCCGGACCATCCGGACGGCGGTGGCGGCGAAGGCCCCGCCGGATCGGTTCCAGCGCGTCGGCGTCATGGCCGCGATCGGGGGATAGCGATGCGCGTGAACATCCTCTACTTCGCCCTGCTGCGTGAGCAGCGTGGTTCCGGCTGCGAGGAGCTTGAGACCAGCGCCGCGACGGTGCGCGAGCTCTACCGCGAACTGGTCGCCCGCCATGGCCTGACCGTGGCCGAACGCAGTCTCGCCATCTCGCTCAACGAGACCCTGGTGCGCTGGGATGCGGTGCTGGCCGAGGGCGACACCGTGGTGTTCCTGCCGCCGGTGTCCGGAGGCTGACATGGTCGATGAAATGCCGGATTTCATGGTCACCGACGCGCCCATCGACCTCGTCGCCTGGCGCCGCCGGCTCGATCATCCGCAGGCCGGCGGCCTGGTGGTCTTCGAAGGCGTGGTGCGCGATCATCACCAGGGCCGTGCCGTGCGGCACCTCGACTACGAGGGCTATGCCCCGCTCGCGGTCCGCACCGGCAGCGCCATCCTGGCCGAGGCTCGCACGCGTTGGCCGCTCCTGGTCGCGCTGGGATGCCATCGTATCGGCCATCTTGAGATCGGCGCGTCCGCGGTCTGGATCGGCGTCGCCGCCGCGCACCGCGCCGAGGCCTTCGCCGCCTGCGCCTGGATCATGGATGCGGTGAAGGCCCGTGTGCCGGTGTGGAAGCGCGAGACCTTCGCCGACGGCACGGTGGAATGGAGCCAGGGAACGACCATCACCCCCAAGGATGCCTGACCATGGCGCTCGATCCCGATGAAGCCCTTGCCCGCGTGCTCGCCGCCGTTGGGACGCCGACGACGACCAGGTTGCCACCCGAGGACTGCCTTGGACTGGTGCTTGCCGAACCCGCGTTGGCGGACGGCGATCTGCCCCCATTCGACCGGGCGATGATGGATGGCTTCGCGGTCCGCCTGGTCGATGCGGGCAGGCTCGTGATCCCGCTGGCCGAGATCGCCGCCGGCGATGTCGTGATGCATCCCGCGATCGTTCCCGGCCAGGCGCATCCGATCATGACCGGCGCCCCGGTGCCCGCCGGGGCCGAGGCCGTGGTCGCCATCGAACAGACGACGCGTGAGGGCGATCGGATCCGCCTGCCCGAGCGCATCCGTTCCGGCGCGAACATCGTGGTTCGCGGCAGCGAATGTCCGGCCGGCAGGGCCTGGGCGGAGGCAGGTGCGACCGTCACCCCGCTGACCCTGGCTGCTGCGTTGGGTGTTGGTTGCACCACCCTGGCCGTGCATCCACGGCCCCGGGTCGGCGTCATCACCACCGGCAGCGAACTCGCGGCGGACCCATCCAGCCCAGGCCAGATCCGCGACAGCAATGGTCCGATGCTGATCGCCCTGCTGCGCGAGGCCGGAATACCAGCGCAGCGCCAGAGCGTCGACGATGCGGCGGACACGCTGCTGCAACGCCTGCAGGCGCTGGCAGATCGTGATGCCGTGGTGCTGACCGGTGGCGTCTCCGCCGGAACCCACGACGAGGTTCCCGGCGTCCTGCGCCGGTTGGGCGCCGAGATCCTCTTCCATCACGTCGCGCAAAAGCCCGGCAAGCCGCTGCTCGTCGCCCGGCGCGACCGGCAGATGATCTTCGCCTTGCCGGGAAATCCCCTGGCGGCTCACCTGTGCGCCTGCCGCTATGTCCTGCCCGCCCTGCGTCGGCTCGCTGGCCTGCCCTACCGGCCCGGGGTCGGTCGCGGCCAGTCGTCAGCACCGTTGCCCGCCAATGGCGACCGCATCTGGTATCTGCCGGTCCGGGTCGCCGCTGGCGTGGTCACACCGCTGCTGCCGGTGTCCAGCGCCGATCTGGTCCAGCCGCATCAGGCCAACGCCTATGTGCGGCTGGAACCGTCAGCGCCGCCCACTCCGTCCGGCAGCGACATCGCCTTCACCCGCATTGGCGCTGATTGCTGGGGAGTCGACGCATGACCGACCTTCGTTTCACCCATCTCGATGGCCGGGGGCACGCGCGCATGGTCGATGTGGGCGCCAAGCCGATCACCGCACGCAGCGCCACCGCCAGCGCCGTCGTCACCACCACCACGGCGGTGGTCCGCGCCATCCGCCGTCAGGCCGTCGCCAAGGGCGATGTGTTGGCAGTGGCCCGCATCGCCGGTATCCAGGCAGCGAAACGCACCGACTCGCTCATCCCGCTCTGCCACAGCCTCGGCCTGGATGCGGTCGAGATCGACCTGCGCCTTGGCCGGAACAGGGTGACGATCACCGCCCGCGCCAGCCTGAACGGCCGCACCGGGGTCGAGATGGAGGCCCTGGTCGCCGCCAGCGTCGCCGCCCTGACCGTCTACGACATGTGCAAGGCGCTTGATCGCGGCATGTGCATCACCGATGTCCGGCTGGAGGCCAAGAACGGCGGCCGCAGCGGCGACTGGCGACGGGGAACCCGCCCGAAGATCAGGAAAGGACCGACGCCGTGAGCACTGCCGTCCGCATCGGCATCGTCACCGTCAGCGATCGCGCCAGCGCCGGCGTCTACGTGGACAAGGGCGGCCCCGCCATCCATGCCACCCTGACCGCCTACCTGACTTCGCCCTGGGAAGCGGTCGCGCGGGTGATTCCGGATGAACAGCCGCTGATCGAGTCGACCTTGATCGACCTCATCGACCGGCAGGGGTGCAGCCTGGTGGTGACCACCGGCGGTACCGGTCCGGCACCGCGCGATGTCACGCCGGAAGCGACCAGCGCGGTCTGCCCGCGCCTGATGCCCGGCTTCGGAGAACTGATGCGCAGCGTCAGCCTGCGCGAGGTGCCCACCGCCATCCTCTCGCGCCAGACCGCCGGCATCCGTGGCCGCGCCCTGGTCATCAACCTTCCCGGCAAGCCCAGCGCCATCCGCACCTGCCTGGATGCGGTCTTCCCGGCCGTGCCCTACTGCCTCGATCTCATCGGCGCCGGCCGGATCGAGACCGACTCGGCGGTGCTGAAGGCGTTCCGCCCGGGCGGGTGAGGGGTTTGCTGCTGAGGATGCACCAGCAGGTTGACGAATCCAGGCGGTTCCGGTGGCCGCGAGTGATTGATCTGTACGTGACAACCGGAAATCCGTGCGGGCCGGGGCCCGCCGATCCAGGTTCTATCCGTCAACCTGTTGGGGGATGGTTAGAGAGTGCAACGGGCGAGTTCCACAGGCGTGTCGAGATCGGCACATGGCGCGCATTGGCGAAGCGCACCGATACTGACCCCCAGCATTTCAACAAGGTCTTCCGCCGGTTCGCGGGATGCAGTCCGGGCGCGGCGCGGGAGCGGACGGATCAGGCCGCGAGCGCCTCGCGCCGGCGGATCTCCTGACCGGCGCGGATCATCGCGAGGTAGTTGCCGGTCGGGATGTAGTCGGGGATCGAGTTGCCCGAACCCAGGGCGAAACCCTTGGCTGCGGCGCGGAAGCGCTGGCCGCGCTCAAGCACCAGATCGTAGACGCGTTCCGGCCTCTCGCGGCAGAGGATGTCGACATCGATGCCGCCGAACAGGCCGATGCGATCGCCATAGCGGCTGATCCAGTCGTCGAACGGGGCGATCTGGTCCTCGTTCGAATGCTTGGCGCAGATGCCACAGGCGATCGCATCCTCCATCACCGGGAAGATCCTGCCGCAACTGTGCCACAGGAACGGCGTGCCCGAGGCGACGATGCGCGGGATGATGCGGCGGTACTGCGGCAGGATGTGGCGGCGGATGAACGGCGGCGAGACCAGGGTGCTGGATTTGAACCCCAGGTCGTCGCCGAAGCGCAGGACGCAGTACAGGCCGTCGTAGCGGCGCAGGAACTCCGTCCAGATCGCCTCCATCAGGTCGCCGATGCGCTGGAACAGGTCGGCGACCAGGCCCGGATCGTCGCTGATCATCAGGCACAGCCACTCGTACCCGACCAGATCCTCGCTGATCTCGAAGATGCCGTTGCCCACCCCGCCCACGGCCTTCATCCCGGCCGGCATCGCGGCCGCGAGGGCGTCGAAGCGTGGCGCGGCGAGATCCCAGAAGCGATGGGGGAGATCGGCCCAGGGATAGCGGTCGTAGTCGGCGCGCGACTGGATCGGCCCGGGCTTGCCGCCGAGGATCGCTCCGCCGTCGAGTGCAGCCTGGAGGATGCAGACCTCGTAGGTGACCGCGTCGTAGGTCATCTCGCGGCAGAAACGGCAGTAGTGGTCGAAGAACGCGCGCTGGGCCGCCGGGCCCTGCCCGTCGAGGTGGGCAAACGACACGCCCAGCACCCGTTCCATCACCGCCGGGCTGATGTTGTGCTCGTAGAACGGCAGGCGGGCCGGGCGCTGGTTGCGCGCGGCGGCGACGAGGTGGCGGTAGTCGGGCTGGAAATCCATGGGGTTCACCTGGATGGTCAGGCTGCCGGCATCCGTCGCCGCCGCTCTGCGGCAATTGATCCCTACCGTGCAGATTTTAACCTTCCCCCCAATGCTCTCCGCCAGTCGAGCCCGCCCGCGCCGCGAAGACGTGACGCCGGGCGACGCCAGTTCGCTCGCCGTCGAGGCGCAGGATGTCAGCGGCTGGCCCTTCAACTGGCACCAGCATCCCGAATGCGAGCTGACCCTGATCGTCTCGGGCCGGGGCGTGCGCCAGGTCGGCGATGCGGTCGAGCGCTTCGGTCCTGGCGATCTCGTGCTCCTCGGTCCTGGCCTGCCGCACAGCTGGATCAGCGATCCGGGGTGCGGCCGCTGCCGCGCCGTGGTGGTGAAGTTTCCCGCCGCCCTGGCCGGAGAACGGCCAGAGGCGCAGCGCCTGCGCCCGCTGCTGGCGCGGGCGCGACGCGGCCTGGTGTTCTCCGGTACGTCGGCAGTCGCGGCCGCCGGCGAACTGGAGGCGCTGGCGCGGACGACCTCGCCGGTGGCGCGTCTGGGCCGGCTGCACCTCGCCCTGGCCGAGCTGGAAGCGGGTTCCGGCCGGGCCCTGGCCGCCGCCCCGCCGGTTCCCGACCCGCAGCCCGATGCGCGCCTGGCCCGCGTGCTGGCCTGCGTCCACGCCCAGGCTGACCGGCCGCTGCCAGCGGCCCGGGCGGCACGGATCGCCGACATGCATCCCGCCGCATTCAGCCGCTGGTTCCGGCGGCGGCTCGGCCTCGGCTTCGTACGCTACCTTGCCGAGGTCCGGGTCGCCCTCGCCTGCCGCCTGCTCGCCGAAGGGAACCGCAACGTGACGGAGGTCGCCCTCGCCGCCGGATTCGGCAGCCTGTCGAGCTGCAACCGCTGGTTCCGCCGGGTGCGCGGGGTCGCCCCGCGCAGCTGGCGCGCGGCGGTGCGTCCGCCCTGACCCCGAGGCCATCCTGGGAACGCCGCCGTCCCGGCGGCTCGACAAGATACCCATGCAGCCGGTGAGACGCGGCGCTTCCAGGAAGCCGCTGGCTGGGCCGCGTCGAAGGTTGCGCGGTCACGAGCAGCCGGTGGTGGATCCGGGCCTATCGTAAAAACAGCCAAACAGCCAAAATGGTCAAACGGCCAGCCGCCACCGACCCCCGGAAAGAGCCATGTCCGACCGTCTGCTCAGCCCCCGCTCCGCCGCCCGCGCCCTAGGCGCGTCGGAATCCTCGCTCAAGCGCTGGGTCGACGCCGGCGAGCTGGCGGTGAACCGGACCCTGGGCGGCCATCGCCGCATCCCGGTGTCCGAGGTGCTGCGCTTCGCCCGCCGGCAGGGGATCACCCTGCGCGATCCGGCCCTGGTCGGCCGTCCGGCGCGCACGGCGGACCGGCGGCTGCACGCCCAGGTCGAACGCCTGCTCCTGGCAGGAGATGGCGCCGCGTTGGAAAAGGCGCTGCTCCAGGCCCACCTTGCGGGCCTGCCGGTGCATGCGCTCGGGGATGGGCCGCTGCGCGCGGCGCTGGCGGCGATCGGGGAGAAGTGGAAGCACGGCAGCGAAGGCATCGCGGCGGAGCACCAGGCCACCATGCTCGTGGTGCGCTGCCTGGAGGTCCTGCGCGGGGTGCTGCCGGAGCCGGCGGCGGCGGCTCCGGTCGCGGTCGGGGGCGGGCCGGCCGGTGATCCGCACATCCTGCCGTCGCTGCTCGTCTCGCTGGTCGGCCAGGAGGCCGGCTGGCGCAGCATCGATCTCGGCCCCAACACGCCGGATGACGCCTTGTCCTTCGCCGCCCGGCTGTCCAAGGCGACGCTCGTCTGGCGCTCGTTCAGCGGGGAGCTCGATGCGGCCGTCGCCTCCGCCGACCTGCGCCGGCTCTGCCAGGACGTGGACCCGGTCCCGGTCGTGGTGGGCGGACGCCAGCTCGCCGCGCTCGGTGACCTGGCCGGCGTCAAGAACCTCATCGTGGCTCCGACCATGTCCGATCTGGCGGCGCTGCTGCGCGCCCGGCTGGTGCAGGCCGGGGAGGGGGGCTGACATGCGCATCGCGATCATCGGCAGCGGGATCAGCGGGCTCACCTGCGCCCATCTCCTGCACCCGCATCACGACCTGACCGTCTACGAGGCGGGCGACTACATCGGCGGTCATACCCACACCGTCACGGTGCCGGATGCCGAG
Organism: uncultured Candidatus Kuenenia sp.; assembly: GCA_964654285.1. Lineage (GTDB taxonomy): Bacteria > Planctomycetota > UBA11346 > UBA11346 > UBA11346 > BJHQ01. The sequence goes on along the minus strand of CAZZJC010000033.1, from coordinate 30,508 downwards.
GGACGCGCCTGGCCGGTGGATACCGGCTTCATCGTCTGCAACCGCCGCACCTATCCCAACTTCACCCGCATGCTCGACCGCCTGGGGGTCGCGCTCCAGGCCACCGACATGTCGCTGGCGGTCTGCAGCCATCCGAGCGGGCTGCCGCAGCACCACGGCATGGAATACAACGGCCATGACCTCAACGGGCTGTTCGCGCAGCGACGCAACCTGTTCTCGCCCTCCTTCCACCGCCTCTGGTGGGACATCCTGCGCTTCAACAAGCTGAGCCGGTCCTGGCTGGACGCCGACCCCGGCCTGACCGTGGGCGAGGCCCTGGCCACGGCGGGTTTCGGAAGGCGCCTGCGCCCCGATTACCTGGAACCGATGTGCGCCGCGATCTGGTCCATGCCCTACGGCGGACTGGACTCCTTCCCGGCGCGCTTCCTCGCGCGCTTCCTCGACAACCACGGCATGAACACGGTGTCCGATCGGCCGCAGTGGTACACCGTGAAGGGCGGATCCGCGACCTACGTCGCGGCGATGACGCGGAACTTCTCCGGGCGCATCCGCCTGCGTTCAGCGGTGCTCCGGGTCACCCGTCGGCCGGGCGGCGTGCTCGTCTCGACCGACTCCGACGCCGCCGACTTCGACCAGGTCATCATCGCCGCCCACAGCGATCAGGCCCTGGCCATGCTGGCGCCACCAACCGCGTTGGAGGCCGAACTGCTTTCCGCGTTCCCCTACCAGGCGAACGAGGCCGTCCTGCACACCGATGCGCGGGCGATGCCGCGGATCCGGCGCGCCTGGGCCTCGTGGAACGTGCGCACCGGCCGGCCCGGATCGCCGGCGGCGGTGACCTACTGGTCGAACCGCTTGCAGAATCTCGGCACCAAGACGCCCTTCCTGGTCAGCCTCAACCAGGAGGTCGATCCGGCGCTGGTCCTTGGCCGCTACCAGTACCACCACCCCCAGTTCACGGTCGCCGCGCCGGGGGCCCAGGCCCGGCACGACGCCCTCATCCAGCATCAGCGGGTGAGCCATTGCGGCGCCTATTGGCGCTTCGGCTTCCACGAGGACGGCGTCGTCTCGGCCCTCGCGGTATGCAAGCGTTTCGGGGTGGTGCCGTGAATCTAAAAATCGCAATTGCACCCCACCTGCTGCGTTGGTCGTCGGTCATTTGGCGCTGCCAAACTCCCTCCTCCCGCCTTGCATCTGGGGCGCACTTGCGATTTTTACAAGGAATTGCGGGTGGGATTTTGTCAAGGCGGGGGCATTTCCGGCAATTGAAAAATGTTTGGCCATGTCGAGCCCCTCACCCAATTGGGGCAAAATCCGCAAAACCTCATTCCGAGGCCACTGGGGAACAAATGCAAGGATCTATTGCGATGTTTAGGGTGAATCCGCCGCTGGAATCCGCGATCTTCACCGGCTGGATCCGGCATCGCCGCCGGGCCGACCGCCCGCAGGCGTTCCGCCACCGCATCTTCATGTGCTGGATCGACCTTGCCGAGCTTCCGCGGCTCTTCCGCCAGCGCCGGGTCTGGCGCCGCGAAGGCGCGGCCCTGGCCAGCTTCCGTCGCGCCGACTACCTTGGCGATCCGCGCGTTCCGCTCGACCAGGCGGTGCGCGATCTGGTGGCCGAGCGCACCGGGATCCGGCCGCAGGGCCCGATCCGGCTCCTTACGCATCTGCGCTACCTCGGCGCGTGCTTCAATCCGGTGTCCTTCTACTACTGCTACGACCGCTCCGGCACCCGGGTCGAGACCATCGTCGCCGAGATCACCAACACCCCGTGGCTCGAACGGCACGCCTACGTGCTGCCGGCCGCCACGGCGGACCCGGCGCGGCCGGCGCTGCACTGGTCGTTCGCCAAGGTCTTCCATGTCAGCCCGTTCCAGGGCATGGACCACCGATACGAATGGTCCTTCACCAAACCGGGGCGGAACCTGGGCGTCCACATGCGCAACCGCCGTGACGGGCGCATCGTCTTCGATGCGACGTTGGCTCTCGAACGCCGCGAATGGAGCGACGCCACCCTGGCCGGGGTGTGGTTCCGCTATCCCGCCATGAGCCTCTTCGCCCTGGTCGCGATCTACTGGCATGCCCTCGTCCTGTGGTGGCGTGGCGCGACCTTCCATCCGCATCCGCGCACGCTTCCCAACCGACCCAACCTGGAGGTCGCATGAACCGTCCCATATTCATCCCCGATCTGGTCGATGCCGGAACAACCGGCCGTGCCGCGGCACCGCCGCGCACGCCCGGTCTGCTTGAGCGCTGGTGCCGGCGGGCCCTGCTGCGCGTCCTCGCCGGTCTGCGCGACGGCGGTCTGCGCGTGGTCGAATCGGGACGCGAGACCGCCCGCCTGGGCGACCGCGAGCCGGCGCTGACCCTGACCGTGCATGATCCCGCCTTCTGGCCGGCGGCGGTGCTGGGCGGCAGCGTCAGCGTGGGCGAAAGCTACACGGAAGGAATGTGGGACAGCGATGATCTGCCGGGCCTCATCGCCCTCTTCGCGCGCAACCGCGAGCTCAGCGACCGCCTGGACAGCGGCTGGGCCCGGGTATCCGCGCCGCTGCGCCGGCTCGTCCATGCCTGGCACCGCAATTCGCGGCGCGGCGCGCGCGCGAACATCGCCGCGCACTACGACCTGGGCAACGACCTCTTCGCCGAGTTCCTCGATCCCACCCTCAGCTATTCCGCCTGCTGGTACGACCGCCCTGATACGACGCTCGACGCGGCGGCGGTGGCCAAGCTCGATCGCGTCTGCCGCCGCCTGGATCTCCGGCCCGGCCAGCACCTGGTCGAGATCGGCACCGGCTGGGGCGGCCTCGCCATCCACGCCGCGCGCCAGCACGGGGTGCGGGTGACGACCACCACGATCAGCGAGGCCCAGCGCTCGCTCGCGCTCGAACGGGTGCGCGCGGCGGGTCTGGGCGATCGCATCACCGTGCTCGGGGCCGACTACCGCGACCTGCCCCGGCTGCTCGCCGCCGATCCGGCCGACCGCCTGGTCTCGATCGAGATGGTCGAGGCGATCGGCCATCGCCAGTATCCGACCTACTTCCGCACCATCCGCGAGCTGCTCAAGGACGATGGCCTGGCGGTGATCCAGGCGATCACCATCCCCGACGCGCGTTTCGCCCGCGCCGCGCAGGAAGTGGACTTCATCAAGCGCTGGATCTTCCCCGGCTCGTGCATCCCGTCCCAGGCCGCGCTGCTGGCGGCCAACGCCGGCGTCGGCGGCCTCGACCTCGTGCACCAGGAGGACTTCGGCCTGCACTACGCCCGCACCCTGGCGGACTGGCGCCGGCGCCTGCTCGCGCACCGCGAGCGCATCCTCGCGCTCGGGTATTCCCCGGCGTTCCTGCGCCAGTTCGCGTTCTATTTCGCCTACTGCGAGGGCGGTTTCGCCGAGCGCGCCATCGGCGTCGCGCACCTCAGCTTCGCCCGGCCGCGCTGGCGTCCGGCGCGGGCCTGAACGGCCGCCATGCCGCCGCTCGCCTACAACCTGATCCACGCAGCGCTCTGGCAGGCGGCCTGGTTCGCCGCCGTGCTCGGGGCCGCGCATGGCCTGCCCTGGCTCGGACCGGCCGCGACGGTGCCGGTGCTGGCGCTGCATGCCTGGCGGCATCGCCAGGATCGTGATCGGGGCTGGACGTTGCCGGTGGCTGCGCTCGGCCTGGGGCTGATCGTCGACAGCCTGCTCGGACACCTCGCCGGCCTGCGCATGGCCCGTGGCGATACCGCCTGGACCACCTGGGCGACGCCGTGGATGGCGGTGCTCTGGATCCAGCTCGCCACCGCGCTGACGGCTTCGCTCGCCTGGCTGCCCCGGCGCCCCGCCCTGGCGGCGGTGCTCGGCGCCGTCTGCGGACCGCTGGCCTACTATGGCGGCGTGCGTCTCGGGGCGTTGAGCATCGACGGCTGGCCGACCCTGCTCGCGGTCAGCGCCGTCTGGGCGGTGGCGCTGCCGCTGCTCGCCGCCTGCACCCGGATCCCGTGGCGGAGGACGCATGCCTGAACTCTCCCTGTCCTGCCAGCTCTGCGTCATCGCGATCGCAGCCGCCGCGCTGATGCTCGGTCTCTGGCTCTGGCAGCAGCACCGGCGCGACGCCGGCATCGTCGATGCCGGCTGGGCCTTCGGCATCGGCACCGCCGCCGTCTTCGCGGGTCTGACCGGCGGCGGCGATCCCGTGGTGCGCGCCGTCGTGGCGGTGCTGGGTGCGGCCTGGGGCTGGCGCCTGGCCGGCTACCTGCTGCGCGACCGCGTGCTCGGCAAACCCGAGGACGGCCGCTATGCCCGCATGCGCCAGGCCCTGGGCAGGTACGCCGCGGCCGGATTCCTGGTGTTCTTCCTGTTCCAGGCCGGACTCATCCTGCTCTTCGCCCTGCCCTTCGTCATCCTCGCCGGCCAGGATCGTCCCGCCGGCTGGCTCACCTGGGCCGGGGTCGCGGTGTGGATCGTCGCGATGACGATCGAGACCACCGCCGACCGCCAGCTGGCGCGCTGGCGGGCCGATCCGGGCAACCAGGGCCGCACCTGCCGCGCCGGGCTGTGGCGCTGGTCGCGCCATCCGAACTACTTCGGTGAATGGCTGCACTGGTGGGCCTACCCGATCATCGGCCTGGGCGCGGCGCACGGCGCCTGGCTGTGGCTCTGGCCGGCGCTGATGTTCGCCTTCCTGTGGTGGGTGACCGGCATCCCGCATACCGAGCGCCGCTGCCTGGAGACGCGCGGTGACGACTACCGGGACTACCAGCGCACCACCGCGATGTTCTTCCCCTGGTTCCCCCGCCCTTCCAAGGAGTCCCGCCCATGACCGCTCTCGTTTCGCCCCCGGTCCCAGCCCCGGTCCCCGTCGTGGCCCCCGCCGCGACCCCCGACAGCTTCCGCGAACCGCTCGCCATCCGTCTTGCCGAATCGGGTACGCTGCCCGATGCCGCGATCCGGTTCGGCATCCGCCGGCTGCTGCACCGGCGCGCGGCCGAGGTCGCCGGCCTGGGCGTCGAAGACCAGCAGCGGCGCGAGCAGGAGTTCGTGGAGCTCCTGCGCTCGTCGCCGCTCGCGGTGCACCAGCAGGCGGCCAACAGCCAGCACTACGAGGTGCCGCCGGAGTTCTTCGCGCTCGCCCTCGGGCCGCAGCGCAAGTACTCCTCGTGCTGGTACCCCCCCGGCGCCACCACCCTGGCCGAGGCGGAAGAGGCGGCTCTCGCCGCCACCGCTGAACGGGCGCGGCTGGGCGACGGCCAGCGCATCCTCGAACTCGGCTGCGGCTGGGGCTCGCTCTCGCTGTGGATGGCGCGCGCCTTCCCCACGGCGCGCATCACGGCGGTGTCCAACAGCGCCCCGCAGCGCCGGCACATCATCGCCGAGGCGGCACGGCGCGGACTCGCCAACCTGGAGGTCATCACCTGCGATCTCGCCGCCTTCGATCCGGGCCGGCGCTTCGATCGGGTGGTGTCGGTGGAATGCTTCGAACACCTGCGCAACTGGCCGGAGCTGTTCCGCCGCATCAGCACCTGGCTCGAACCCGGCGGTTCGCTGTTCTTCCATGTCTTCACCCACCGCCATTCCAGCTATCTCTTCGACACCGGCGCGAACGACGACTGGATGGGGCGCCACTTCTTCACCGGCGGGATGATGCCGGCGGACACCCTGCCCCTGCGCCTGCAGGACGACCTGCGCCTGGCCGGCCACTGGCGCTGGGATGGCACCCATTACGCCCGCACCGCCCGCGCCTGGCTGGACAACCTCGACCGCAACCGCGACGAGGCCGCGCGCATCCTCGCCGCCGCCCGGCCCGGCCACGCGCCCGCGGTGCTCGTCCAGCGCTGGCGCATGTTCTTCATGGCCTGCGAGGAGCTCTGGGCCTTCCGTCGCGGCCAGGAATGGCTGGTCAGCCACTACCGCATGGTCCGGCGCTGAAGGTTGGCGCTGGCGAGGGTCGAGCGTTTCCGCCCTTCCGCTTGGCGTCTCCGGCCATCCGCTCGCATACACCACCGAAAGGATCCCATGCGCCTCTTCTCCTATCTCATTCCCGTCCTGGCGGCCACCGGCCTGATCAGCGCCGGAGAAGCCCCGGCCCTGGCTTCGGTGTGGGACGTGACCCTCAACGATCTCGACGGCAAGCCGCATCCGTTCGCGCAGCACAAGGGCAAGGTGCTGCTCATCGTCAACGTCGCGTCGAAGTGCGGTTTCACGAAGCAGTATGCCGGGCTGGAAAAACTGCACCAAAGCCGCCAGGCCAAGGGCCTCGTGCTGATCGGGGTTCCCTCGAACGATTTCGGCGGCCAGGAGCCCGGCACCGCCGAGGAGATCAAGAGCTTCTGCTCCCGCACCTACGGCGTGACCTTCCCGATGCTGGAAAAGGTCAAGGTCGGCGGGGCCGAGGCGACGCTGCTCTACCGCTGGCTCACCACCCGGCCCGGCTGCGGGGTGGTGAAATGGAACTTCACCAAGTTCCTGGTCGAGCGCGATGGCACCACGGTGCGCCAGTTCGGCTCGTCGACCAAGCCCGATGACGCCGCCCTGCTCAAGGCCATCGACGAGGCCCTGGACAAGGCCAGATGATCGGCACCAGCCTGCTGCGCTGGCTCGACAGCCATCATCGCGCCGATGAACCGGTGGCCGATCCGCGCCACATCGACTACCTGCGCCTGATCCCTTTCGTCATCGTCCACCTCGGCTGCCTGCTCGTGCTGGTGGTGGGGGTGTCATGGGTCGCGGCCGGGATCGCGGCGGGGCTCTACCTGGTGCGGATGTTCGGCATCACCGCCGGCTACCATCGGCTCTTCGCGCACCGCGCGTACACCGTGCCGCGCTGGGTCGCCTTCGCGCTCGCCTTCCTCGGCGGCACCTCGGGCCAGCGCGGCGCCCTGTGGTGGGCGGCGCACCATCGCCACCACCACCGCCACAGCGACGAGGCGGAAGACCTGCATTCTCCGCTCCGGCACGGCTTCTGGTGGTCGCACCTGGGCTGGTTCCTGGCGGACGGCGCCTACCGCTCGCGCCTGGAACTGGTGCCGGATCTCGCCCAGCGGCCCGAACTGGTCTGGCTCGACCGCTACGACGTGGTGCCGCCCATCCTGCTCGCCGCCGCCTGCTTCGCGCTCGGCTGGTGGCTGGGGCCGGAATGGCACACCTCGGGCCTGCAGATGCTGGTCTGGTTCTGCGTCTCGACCGTCGCCCTGGCGCATGCCACCTTCAGCGTGAACTCGGTGATGCACGTCTGGGGCCGGCGGCCATTCCCGACCTCGGACACCAGCCGCAACAACCTGCTCATCGCCCTCATCACCCTGGGCGAGGGCTGGCACAACAACCACCACCAGTACCAGGCCAGCGTGCGCCAGGGCTTCCGCTGGTGGCAGATCGACCTGTCGTTCTACGCCGTGTGGGCGATGTCCCGCGTCGGCCTGGTGCGGCGCATGAATCCGGTGCCGGTGCGGCTGCTCCGGCGCGGTCCCCAGCCGGGCGCGGCGGAAGGCGGCTAGCCGCGCCGGGTCTGCGCAAGGGATGCGGGGTCGCGGGTGGCGGACGCGGGAGGCGTCCTAGCCTGCGTCCATCCACCCTGATCGGAGCCCCCCGTGCCCAAGCTCACCGTCTACGAAATCCGCAAGCTCAAGGGCAAGCGGCAGCTCAGCGAGCTGTTCACCGCTGATGCGCGCGAGGCCGCCGCGGCCAACGCCGCCGGCATCGACATGCTGGTCACCACCACCGAGGCGGCCAAGGCGGTGCGCGCGGCGGCCCCGGATGTCTTCCTGATCATAGCCCCGTCCGGCCGCATGTCGCTCAGCAACGAGGCCGCTCTCACCGTCGGCTTCGCCGCGATGGACCAGGGGGCCGACGCGATCTATGTCGGGTGCCATTCCATGGAGCGCATCCGCGCTCTCGCCGACGCCCGCATCCCGGTGATCGGCCACGTCGGCTTCGTGCCCTACCGCAAGAACTGGATCGGCGGTCCGCGCGCCATCGGCAAGACGGCGCATGAGGCGCTCGCGGTCTGGCAGCACACCAAGGCCTACGAGGAGGCCGGCGCCTTCGGGGTCGAGATGGAGGTCGTGCCGCACCAGGTCGCCGCCGAGATCAGCAAGCGCACCAGCCTGTGCGTGATCTCGATGGGCAGCGGGTCCGGTTGCGATGCCCAGTACCTGTTCGCGGAGGATGTCCTGGGCACCAATCCCGGCCATGTCCCGCGCCATGCGAAGCGCTACATCGACCTCAAGCCCGAACTCGACCGCCTGGGCGGCCTGATGAAGAACGCCTTCGCGACCTTCCACCAGGAGGTCCAGACCCGCGCCTATCCCGAAGCCGGGCACCAGGTCGCGGCCAAGGACGAGGAGTTCGCCCGGTTCCTCGCCGCGATCAGCCAGGAACCCGTGCTGGATGGCCCGGTGCGCGGGGTCGGACTGACCTGAGCGTTCAGCCGCCGGGCAGCAGCCGCTGCACGGCATCGCGCGTCGGCATGCTCGGCATCGCCCCCAGCCCGCCGACGCAGCAGGCGGCGGCGGCAGCAGCGAAGCGCAGGCGTTCGGCCGGCCGCTGGCCTTCCAGCCAGGCGACGGCGTAGGCGGCGGTGAAGCAGTCGCCCGCGCCGGTGGTGTCGACCACCCGCACCGGGAAGATGCCCTGGCGCAGGACGGTTCCGTCGCGTTCGACCAGCAGCGATCCGCGCGCGCCCAGCTTGACCAGGACGGCCCCGACGCCGCGCTGCTGCAGGCGCTTCGCCGCCGAGAGGACCTCGCGTTCATCCGTGGTCGGCAGGCCGGCCAGCCGGGCGAGTTCGGTCTCGTTGGGAGACAGCAGCGACAGGTGGCGGAGCAGTCCATCACCGAGCGGACCATCGGCCCCGCCGGCATCCAGGATCACCGGAATCCCCGCCGCGTGGGCGATGGCGGCGGCTTCGGCGTTGATCGCTTCGGGGATCTCGCGTTGCAGCAGCAGTGCGCCGCTGCCGGGCAGGGCGCCGGCGATGGCGGGATCCAGGCCGGTCCAGGCCTGGTTCGCCCCGCCGACCAGGACGATCGAGTTCTCGCCGCCGTGCTGGAGCAGGATGAACGCCTGGCCGCACGGTCCGGGCACGGCGGCCAGCAGCGACGTATCCGCGCCGCAGGCGGCAAGGGCGTCGCGCAGCATCGGTGCGAAGGCGTCATCGCCGACGTGGCCGGCGAAGCGGGTCGGATGCCCCAGCCGCGCCGCCGCCGCCGCCTGGTTCGCGCCCTTCCCGCCCGGCCGCACCGCCGCGTTGCGACCGCTCAGGGTCTCGCCGGGCAGGGGCAGACGATCGAGTTCGACGTAGAGGTCGGCGTTGATCGAACCCAGGACGAGCAGGGGGCGGGCCATGGCGTCGATCTAGGCCCTTGTCCGCAGGCCGCAACCGCAGGCGGCGGGCGCCGCCTGCGGCGGTTGATGATTCAGAACAGGGCGGCGATCAGGGTCTTGAGGAAGGTCGTGATCGAGGTGCTCAGACCGCTGACGCCCTTGGCGACCAGGTTGCTGACGCCGATCAGGATGCCGCCGTAGATCGCGCCGATGGCGAAGTTGTTGGCCTTCAGTTCGGCGACCTCGTCGATGTCCTTGGTGAGCTTGTCCATGACCTTGAAGGTCAGGGTGATCGCGGTCGAGGCCAGGATGATCGCCAGGGTCAGGTTGAGCGCACCGCCGATGATGGCGGACAGCGCGGTGCCCCAATCATCCTTCGACAAGCTGGCGAGGCCGACGAGGCCCTTGGTCATGCTCTCGATGCCGCTGCCGATGACGCTGGTGTAGCTGATCACCACGCCGGCGGCGAGCAGCGCCACCGCGATGTTCTTCTTCTTGATCTCGCCCCAGATGTCGAGGCCGTCGAGGAGCTTCGAGACGACCTGCAGGCCCTTGGTGATGGCGAAGGCGGCGATGCCCAGGCCGACCGCGACCTGGATGATGCCCAGGATCAGGCCGCCGGCAGAACCGGCCACCGCACCCCAGTGCCCGCCCTCGCCAGCCGACAGGGCTGCGGTCGCGGTCGCCAGGATCAGGAGGGAGAGGAGACGGAGGCTGGGGTGCATGGATATGTTCCTTAGTGGAGGTGGTCGTTCGGGAGGACGGGATCGGATCGTCCCGGTTGGACGGGGGCCGGAGGCTAGTGCCCGAAACCGTTTGCCAAGAGGCGAGATGGCGCAGGCAAAGGCAGGGAAGATCCCATGGATCGACGGCGTCCGGCGCGCGTCCTGGCCGGCGATTCCGGCTTGACGGCGGGACGCGAACCGCCCTTCCCGCGCGCGCCTGCGGCGCTACCACGCCGGCATGAGGATCGAACCGACCGTGGCGGGGATCACCGCCTGGCTGGATGCGGCGACCAACCGCGAACGCACCGGCGATTTCCGTGGTCTGCGCCTGGATGCGGTGCGGTCGGTGCTGGCCCGCCTGGCGCAGCCGGCGGCGCCGTGCACCATCGCCGGCACCAAGGGCAAGGGCAGCACCCAGCGCTACCTGGAGGCGATCCTCCTCGCGCACGGGGAATCGACGCTCGCCTTCACCAGTCCGCACGTCACCAGCGTGCTGGAACGCTGGCGGCTCGACGGCCGGCAGGCGACGCCGTATGAGGTCGCCGGCGCCGCCGAGGAGGTCGCTGCGGCAGAGGCCGCCAGCGGCGGCATCCTGAGCTGGTTCGAGCGCACCCTGGCCGTGGCGGTGGTGCTCGCGGCGCGTGCGCCGGGCCGGCGCCTGCTGCTGGAGGTCGGCATCGGCGGCCGGCTCGATGCCACCAATGCGCTCGACCCGGCCTTGGCCGTGGTCACGGCGCTGTCGCACGACCACCGCGAGGTGCTCGGCCCGACGTTGGAGCACATCGCCCGCGAAAAGCTGGGAATCAGCCGGCCAGGCCGGCCGCTCCTCATCGCGCCGCAGTCGCTGCCGGCGGCGATCGCCCTCGACCGCATGCTGCCGCCCGGGGTCGAGCCGCGCTGGGTGCAGCGGCCGGAGCGGACGCTGCGGCTGGGCATGCCGGGAGAGCACCAGCAGGGCAACGCGGCGACCGCGCTGGCCGCGGCGCGCCTGCTGCTGCCGGCGTTCGACGCGCCGGCGGCCGAGGCGGCGTTGGCCACGGCGCGGCTCGACGCCCGCTGCCAGCTCGTCGCGCAGGGGGATCGCCGCATCCTGATCGATGGCGCCCACAACGGCGCCAGCATCGCGGCGACCATGGAGGTGGCGCGCAGCCACCTGCGGCCGGGCTGGACGCTGGTGCTCGGCCTGGCCCGCGACAAGGAGATCGACGAGATCCTGGCGGCGATCCCGGCGGGCGTCCGGGCGGTGCGCTGCGGCTACGCCGGTCCGCGTTCGCGCCGTGACGACGACTGGCCCGCCGGCGTCCGGCCCTGGCGCTGGCACGACGATATAGCCGCTGCGCTCAGGGCGCTGCCGCAGTGCGACCTCTGCATCACCGGCAGCTTCTACCTGGCGGGGGAGGCCCTGGCGGTCCTGGACAGGGTCATTCCGGCTTGATCCGCACGACCTTGCCGCGGTTGAGGACCACCCGCAGGTGGTACATCGGGCTCTCAGGGCCCTGGCAGAACGAGAAACGGACCTCCAGACCGTCAGCGGTCAGACCGACATCGTTGCAGCCATAGATCTGGAAATTGGCGACCGGGCTGCCGCGACGCTCGAATTCGGTGAGGATGGTCTGGACGTGGGTCGGATACGGTCTGGCCATCGGCTGGACCAGATCCGCACTGGGTTCGTACTCGGGGGCTGGATCCTGCGGCGCCGGTGCCTTGGTGGCCGGTGCGGCCGGTGCGGTCGGGGTCACCGCCGGAAAGGGCTTGCCGGGCGTGCGGTAGCGTTCGAGCAGCTGGGACGCGGGGACCGGGGCCTCCTCAGGCTTCTGGAAGGATTTGCGCATCGAGCGCAGGAACCGGGTCAGGCCGCTGTCGCCGTCGCTGCTCACCTGGGGATCCTCATGGTCAGGGAGGCTAGCCGGCGGATCGATTGCGCCAACCCCATGGTGAAGCAGCTTTTTCGGCTGTTGTTCGCTGCGGGATGACGGCAGACGGAATGCCATTTGGAGGCGTCGGGTTTTGCCCCAGAGAACCCCCAAGACCAGGGTCGCCGGCATCGATTGCAGCCCGAAGCGAACACGGGGGTTCCTTTCTGATGGGATCCTGGTGGATGCAGGTAGTTGAGACACCCGGCGATCCGCCTGTCCGGGCCGCAGGCCGTGCCGGTTGCCCGCCGGCGCGGCGGTTCAGCATGCCGCGCGAGGTGCTCATGCGCGTTCTCATCGTGTCCGGTGCCGTGCTCGCTGCGGCCCTGTCCCTCGCCGGTTGCGGTGGAGGCGGCATGGGCAGCCCGGGCAGCGGCTACCAGGTGCAGGTTCCCGGCAGCGGATCCGGCAACCAGGTCGCGGTGCTCAGCGCCATCAATGCCTGGCGCGCCAAGTGCGCGTTGCCCCCGGCCGGACTCATGGTCGCCTTCAACAATTCGGCCACCAAGCACGCCGCCTACCAGGCGTCGCAGGTGCCCGATGTGAGCACCTACACCGAGACCAACACCGCGAATCCCCATTACACGGCGGCGAATTCCAGCGACCGCATGCAGAACGCCTGGAATGCCTGGTTCCCCAACGCGGTCGCTCCGCTGCCGCCCGGCCCGACCGGCTACGACGAACGCATCCACGACACGCTCACCAAGACCGCCTACGTGGCCTGGGCCTGGCCGCAGACGATCTACCACCGCCTGCCCATGATGCGCCACGAGTGGCGCTGGCTGGGTTACGGCGACCGCGACCAGGCGATCGAGGACGGCCTCTCCATCCCCACCACCCACACCTTCACCGCGACCACCCTCGACTGGGGCCGGCTGCCCGGAGTCGCCCGTTCGGTCAGCGCCTGGCCGACCGACGGCGAGACCCGCGTGGCGGCCAGCTATTCCCCGGCCGACGATGCCGCCGTCCCGCCCGGACTGACCAGCGGGAAGGTCTACGGCACCGCCATCCACCTGATCCACCCGACCAATTCGCCGTGGATATCGATCAGCGCGTCGGTCACCCCGGTCGTCGGCCCGGTGATCCCGCCGCAGAGCCCGGTCCCCACCGGCGCGACGCTCAATCCGATCCGCATCCTCCACGGTGGCGGTACGACCCCGGCCTACACCGCCTACGACAGCATGCTCTCGATCGGCGAGGTCTTCATCGTCCCGCCCGACGCGTTGGGTGCGGGCTGGTACAACGTGGTCTTCAACGGCACCACCAGCAACGAGATGGTGCAGTACAGCTGGTACTTCAGGGTCGGAAGCTAGGCGCGAACGCGCGCAGGCGACCGTTCGCTGGCGATGGCGCTACGAACCGCCGGGCGCCGGCTTGGCTGCCGGAGCGGGCGGCGCATCGGTCAGCACCGGCAGCACGATGGCCTTGCCGACCGGCATGGCGCCGGGGTCGAGGCCGGGGTTGGCCTCCAGGATGCGGCGCCAGTGCTTCGCCGATCCATACGCGGCGGCGCTGATCTGCATCAGCGTGTCGCCGGGTTCGACGACGTAGCTCGACGGCGCCCCGGCGGGTTTCGCCACCACGGCCAGAGGCGCCGGCGCAGCCGTTGGCGCCGGCGCAGCGGCGAAGCGGGCGGCGTCGCTGATCTCCAGCACCTTCACGGTGATGTTCGCGCTCGGACGCCAGACCACCTTCTTCAGCTTCTCATAGGCCACACCCTGCACCTCGTGGCTCGGCAGGGGCACGGCGGCGCTGCCGTCGCCGATCAGGCTCACGGTCACGCTGGCGCGATCCCATTCGAATTCGGAACGATCCTGGTCGAACTTGGGCAGCTCGGCGATGGCCGCCTCGGCCCGCCACTTGCCACCCAGGCGCGGCTTCAGCTCGTCGACGATCATGCGCTGGCGGATCAGGCGGAAGTTCTCCGCCGTCAGGCTGTACTGCTCGCCTTCGTAGCTCATCCAGCCGATCGGCCGGGGTTCGCAGCCGCCGAGCCAGAGGAGGGCGGCGAGGGCGGCAAGCGGACCGCCGATGGGGCTGAGGATGCTGCGCATGGGCGCGCAGTCTTGCCGTCGCGTCCGCGATGCCAGCCCCTGGCTCCGCCGCCTTCAATCGCTGGCGATCCAGCGGCCGTCGGTCAGCACCTCATGCGGCCGGAAGCGCGCCTTGTAGGTCATCTTGGCGCAGGGCCGGACCAGGAATCCGAGGTACAGCCAGCGGCAGCCGGCCGTGCGCGCGTGGTCGATCTCGGCCAGGGCCATGAACGTCCCCAGGCCGCGCCGGCGTTCCGCCGGATCCCAATAGCAGTACACGCTCGACCAGCAGTCGGCGAAGCAGTCGACCAGGCTCACCGCGAGCAGCCGGCCGTCGGCGGCGCGGGCATGGAGCTCGCCGCCGGGGACGCCGGCGTCCTCGCAGAGGAAGCGCGCGGGATCGGCGGCCTCATCCTTCGCGTGCACGTCCGCCTGGTAGCGGTTGAAGAGCCGTTGCCGCTGCGCGTCCATCCCGCGCGGATGGAAGGTCACGCCCAGATCCGCGTTGGCGGCGGCGCAGCGGCGCTGGTCGCGCCGGGACGAGAAGCGCTGCAGGTCGACCCGGATGGGCCGGCATTCGCTGCACGCTTCGCACATCGGGATGTAGAAGTCACCGCCCGAACGGCGGCAGCCCGCATCCATCAGGTCGCGGTAGCTGCCGGCGGCCAGGGCGGGATCGGCGGGCGCGAAGGCGCGGAAGGCGCGTCCGGGCAGATACGGGCAAGGGCCGCAGTCGATGAGGTGGCCGAGCACGTCGGCACCATAGATCGCGCAGGCGAAGCCGGAAGCGCACCGCGATCAGGCCCGGTCAGCCTGCGCGCGGGCGAGGTTTGCGCCGTGGCCGGCAGCACCAGACTCCCGCCCGTGCAGCATACCTACGATGTCGTGGTGATCGGCGCCGGGCATGCCGGGATCGAGGCCGCAGCGGCTGCCGCCCGGCTGGGCGCGCGCACCGCCCTGGTCGCGAGCAACCTCGACACCATCGGCAAGATGTCGTGCAACCCGTCGATCGGCGGCATGGCCAAGGGCCAGCTCGTGCGCGAGCTCGACGCCCTCGGCGGGGTGATGGGCCTCGCCACCGACGCGACCGGCATCCAGTTCCGGCAACTGGGATTGTCGAAGGGCCCCGCGCTCTGGAGCCCGCGCGCCCAGTGCGACAAGGCCGCGTATTCCGCCTGGATGAAGCAGGCGGTCGAATCCACGCCGAACCTGTTTCCGGTACAGGGCGAGGCCTGGGATCTTACGCGCGACGAGGCCGGCATCAGCGGAGTGGTTTTGCGCGACGGACGCGACCTGCGCACCCGTCGCGTCGTGCTGACGTCCGGCACCTTCCTGCGCGGACTGCTGCACCAGGGCGAGACCAGGACCCAGGGCGGCCGCATGGGCGACCAGGCGGCGATGGGCCTGTCGGATGCGCTCGCGCGCCTCGGCCTGCGCCTCATCCGCCACAAGACCGGCACGCCGTGCCGGCTGCTCGCCAGCAGCATCCGCTGGGATCTCTGCGAAGAGCAGCCCGGCGACGCCGAACCGCGTCCGTTCAGCTACCGCACTGACGCGGCGGCCTGGCGCGCGCAGCTGAAGCAGCTGCCGTGCTGGACGACGCGCACCACCCCGGCCGCGCACGCCGTCATCCGCGCCAACCTGCACCGGGCGCCGATGTACAACGGCCAGATCAGCTCGGTCGGGCCGCGCTACTGCCCCTCGATCGAGGACAAGGTCATGCGCTTCGCCGGGCGCGAGGATCATCACCTGTTCCTCGAACCGGAGGGCCGCGCCACCGCCGAGATCTACGTCAACGGACTGAGCACCTCGCTGCCGATCGACATCCAGGACGCGATCCTGGCCGCGATCCCCGCCCTGGCCCAGGCGCACGTCCTGCGCTACGGCTATGCGGTCGAATACGACGTGGTCGCGCCGGACCAGATCGATCACGGCCTCGCCGCCGTGTCGGTGCCCGGATTCTACCTCGCCGGGCAGATCAACGGCACCTCGGGCTATGAAGAGGCGGCGGCCCAGGGCCTGATCGCCGGGGCCAACGCGGCGCTGTCGCTCGCCGGCCGGCCGCCGCTGATCCTCTCGCGCGCCGACGCCTACATCGGGGTGCTGATCGACGACCTCGTCTCGCGTTGCCCGGAGGAACCCTACCGGATGTTCACCAGCCGGGCCGAGCACCGCCTGCACCTGCGCTCCGGCAACGCCGACCGCCGCCTCGCCGCGCTCGCCCTGCGCGCCGGTCTGGTGCCCGTCGCCTGGGCCGACGCGGTGGCGGCCAAGGATTCCGCCATCAACGCCCTCGTCGCGGCGGTCCCGGCCGAGGTCGCCGCGCGCATCGCCGGCGAGGCGCTGGAATTCGCCGCCGCCTGCGCGGCGGTGCCGGTGCTCGCCGCCGCCGCGCCCGACATCGCGGAGGAAGCCTGGACCGAGCTGCGCTACACCGCGTATCTGGATCGGCAACGCCACCGCATCGCCCAGCTCGAACGCTACCGCGACCTGCCCATCCCGACCGCGCTCGATCCCGCCAGCCTGACCACGCTGAGCCACGAAGGGCGCACGGTGCTGGGCAGACGCCGGCCGCGCACCCTGGGCGAGGCGCGCGCCCTCGCCGGGGTCACCGAGGCCGATGTCGAGACGCTGTACGCCATCCTGCTGTCGCGGGCCTGGCGCGCCGGGTCGGCGGGCGACCAGGGCGGATCCAGCGGGGTCAGCCCGACCAGCCCAGGCTGAGCCCGGCGAAGTTGGCGTCGCCGGCGCGTTGGCGGTTGCCGGTGCGTTCCCCCGGACCATCGGTGAAAAGCTGGCGGTTGAAGGCATGGCCGAGGCGGATCGCGAGCCTGGCCCAGCCCAGCACGGCGCTCGCTTCAAGGTGGACCTCGTCCCGGCTGGCGATCAGTCCGCGACCGGTGACGGCTTCCAGGGGCCAGCGTTCGGCGGTGTGGCCGTAGCCCAGCGCGGCTCGGACCGCCCGCCCCGGGAAGATCACTGCATCGAGGCGCGACGAGCGGGTCAGATCCCAGCCCGCCGCGACTCCGACCACCTGGCCGGCGCCCCAATGCCACGCGCCGGCCGGCAGGCCGAGCACCAGGCGGTCGCCGGCCTCACCCCGCCACCACCAGGCGAAGCCGGGAACCGGCCAGCGGTGCGCCAGCGGCCGATTGGTGTCGACATCGATCCAGGTCAGCCAGCCGGAGGCGGAAGCCGGGGTCGAGGACCACCACGGCGCGATGGCGATGGTGGCGGTCCGGGCGCCGGCCGGATCGGCATCGCCCGCGACGCCGAGGCTGCAGTCGATGCCGGCGGCACGCGCGTCGGCGCAACCCAGCGGCCGCACCAGCCGGACCTCGGCCCGATCCAGGACCGGGACGCGGGTGCCGTCCGGAAGCGGGGTGGCACTGCCGATTTCACGCTGTTCTATGGTGAAACCGCCAGTGGCTCCTGCCCCGGTCGGAAACCAGCCGTCCGCCGCGACGGCGCGATCGTGGAAGCGCTCATGTCCGGTCTCGTCGGCCTTCTGCTGCGCCTGATCGAAGGTGAGCGAGATCCCGGGCGGAGCAGGTTCCTGCGCGAGCCAGCGCTCCGGCGCGACGGCGGCGGCTGCGCCTGCGGCCAGGACGACGAGCGGGAAGGCGACGCGCAGCAGCGGAAGCAGGGGCGGGCCAGGCACGGGAGTGCGGTTCGTACCCCACTCCGGCCGGGCGTCGATGCGTTCAGTGCCCCGAACCGGATTCCGTCGTGCGGGTCTCGGTGCGCCGGCGCGCCTTGAGGTCGATGATGAGGTCGATGGTCGGGATCAGGCGCTCGATCTCCTTCAGGCGGTCGCGCATCGCGCGCCATTCCTTGAGCGACAGGCGGCCGGAATCGAGGATGGCGTCGTTCAGTTCATCGATGAGCGATTTGCGCCCGGTATCGCCGTCGTCCAGGAAGCCGTTGAGGCGCAGGAGCTGGTCCAGCTCGGCCTGTTCGAGCACGCTCTTTTCGATCCGATCGGTGTTGGCCATGGCGCAAGCTCCGGGGCAGTCTACCACCGGAAGCGCACCCCCCGCCAGTCGCGCATGGCCAGCTGCCTATGGCCGGTCGCTCATGGAAAGACAGATGGCGGCGTCGCCCTGCTACGGCTTGGCGTTGCCACCGGGCCGTTTCCCCAGCGCGGCCGACGACAGGGTTGACGAGGACGGCAGTCCGGTTTCCGGCAGGAGGAGCGGCAGGGGTGGCGCGGACGACTGGCCGGCGGGCAGCGATCGGCCCTTCGCGCCCGGCACCTTGGAGCTGGAATCGTTGCCGATCGGCACGGTCTTCCAGGCCCAGGCGCCGATGCGCTGGTCGCCGGCCAGGGCGGCGCTGGAGGGCGATCCGGATCCGCCTGCGCCGCCCCCGGGCAGGCCGGAACGCGCGAGCAGCTCGTGGAAGGTCTCTTCCACGCCCATCCATTGCTCGTCGGTGCGTTCGCTGACATCGGCGGGCGGGGTGGCGACCTGGTTCGAGGAGGCGAAGACATGCAGCCGGCCATCGCTCCCGCGCAGGGCCAGCCCGGCGCGGTAGGTGCCGCGCGGAGCCACGGTCAGGTAGTAGTTGCCGCCGCGCAGATCGACCTCGCGCTGCTCGGTGCCGGAACTGCCCTCGATCACCAGGACCGGCGTGCCCGAACCCGACTCGCGCAGGACGCGGTCGAGGGTCTCGGCGGTGATCTCCCAGTAGGCGAACAGGTGGTGCGGATCCTGGACCATCAACACCAGGCGGTCATGGCCGTAGTCGGGCGGGATGGGCAGGTCGTGGTTGACGACGAAGGTCGGCGCCGCCGGGGTGGCCGGCACGCTGGATGATCCCGCCGACGAGGTCGCGTTCGCCGTCTCCGGTAGCACGGCCGCCGGCTGGCTGGCCAATGCGGCGATGAGTTCGGCCTTGTGCAGCCGGGCCGCCCCCGGGATGCCCCGGGCGGCGGCGAGCGCGCGCAGATCCTTGACGGTCAGGCCGGAGAGGGCGTCGGTAGGCATGGCTGTTTCCTGACGGCGGGGAGGGGCGGGGGCGGCGACGAGGATGGCGGCGGGCGAAGGATGCGCGTTCAGAATCCAGGGGGATGGAGCGGCGGGATGCGGGATCAGGGCACGAAGAGCAGGATGTGGCTGGTCATCAGGCGGTGGCGCTTGGCGTTGATGTCGATGCGGTCGAGCAGCCAGAGGATGGGGTCGAGGTCGTGACCCCGTTCCAGGGCCCAGGTGATGACGTCGAGGTTCTCGCCGCCGTCACCCAGGATGCTGGCGACCTGCTCCAGGACGGAAGTGCTGACATGGTATTCAACCGAACGCCGCACGAGCAGGCCGAAGTCGGCCTCGTCGAAGGCGCCCCAGCAGCGCCAGCCGTACAGGTGCTCGATCAGGCGGGCGCGCACGAATCCTTTCCAGTAGCGTTCGACCCAGTCGCGCAGGCACCAGTCGCCGACATCGCGCCCGGCATGCTCGCTCTCGATCCAGCGGTGGCGCTCCATCATCTGGATGGCGTGCGCGGTGAGCGAATGCACGGTCACGCCATCGGGGCGCACCTGGTCGGTGGCGAGGCGTCCTTCCGGCAGTTCGCTCAGCTGGGTCGGACAGGCGATCATCGGCGCAACGGTTCCACCACCTGGTGCTTGGAGATCACCACCAGCCCGGACTCGGTGAGGGTGAAGCGCTTGGCGTCGTCATCCGCGTTGTAGCCGATCACGTCGTTGGCGGGGATGCGCACGTGCTTGTCGATGATCGCGCGCCGGACCCGGGCGCCGCGGCCGATCTCGACGTCCTCGAGCAGGATGCTCTCGTGCACCTCGCTGAAGGAGTTGATGCGGCAGGATTTCCCGATGATCGAATTGATCACCGTGGCGCCCGAGATGATCGAGCCTTCGCACACCACCGACTGGATGGCCTGGCCGACGCGGCCCTCGGCGTTGTGCACGAACTTGGCCGGCGGCAGGTTGTTGGGTTCGCTGCGGATCGGCCAGTCCTGGTTGTAGAGGTCGAGCTGCGGCGCCACCGCGCGCAGGTCCATCGCCGCCTCATAGAAGGCGTCGAGCGTCCCGACATCGCGCCAGTAGCAGTCGTTGAGCACGTTGGCCGAGCCGGGGATGCGGTTGAGGAAGAAGTCCCAGGCGTAGAGCTTCTTGCCGGCGGCGAGCATGGCCGGGAGCACGTTCTTGCCGAAGTCGTGGTCGCTGGCCTTGTCCTCGCTGTCGGCGCGCAGGTGGTCGATGAGCGGATTGCGGCTGAAGATGTAGTTGCCCATCGATACCAGGGCCTGGTCGGGCTTGTTCGGGATCGGGGTGGGATTCGCGGGTTTCTCCTGGAAGCCGATGATCTTCCAGTCGGCGTCGACCTGGATGACCCCGAACTGGCTCGCCTCCGCGATCGGCACCGGGATGGCGGCGATGGTGGCGTCGGCGCCCTTCATCTGGTGGAAATCGACGAACTGGGCCACGTTCATCTTGAAGATGTGGTCGCCGCCGAAGATCGCCAGCATGTCCGGCATGTGGTCGGTGATCAGGTTCATGTTCTGCCAGATCGCGTCCGCCGTGCCCTGGTACCAGTGCGCACCGGTGCGCTGCTGCGCCGGCACCGGGACGATGAAGTGGTCGGGCAGGATGCGGCCGAGGTTCCAGGTGGTCTGGAGGTGCTCGCTCAGGCTCTGGCTCTTGAACTGGGTCAGCACGTAGATGCTGTAGATGCGCGAATTGATGAAGTTCGACAGGACGAAGTCGATGATCCGGTACTTGCCGCCGAACGGCACCGCGGGCTTGGCGCGGTCGCGGGTCAGGGGTTCGAGGCGGGTGCCTTTGCCGCCGGCCATGATGATGGCGAGGACGCGGGAGGAGAGGCGATTGGGCATGGAAGGGTATCCGCGGTTGGCGTTGGGGTCGACCGTAGCATACACCGCGCACCTGTCCACGTCACCATTCCAACCCACGTCCAATCCCGTCGCGCCGCATGCCTTGACAGTCGATCGTGGCAACTCGGCCAAGGGGAACCTTGCGTTTTTCCAGCGCGAGCGCGATGGTGCCAGCATGCCTGGAATCCCCGACCGAGACCCCGCCTTCAGCAAGAGCGACCGCGATCTCGAATTCATGATGAGCTGCTTCCGCCAGGTGCTGACCGAGCAGGGACGCGACGACCTGGCGCGGTCGCTGCCCTGGGGCGGGACGTCGGGGGCCGACTGCGCCCAGCGCGATCCCCAGACGCTGTCGATCGCGTTCCAGCTCCTCAACATGGTCGAAGAGAACGCCAGCGTGCAGGCGCGCCGCAGCCGCGAGGCCGTGCGCGGCGCCGCGGCCGAGCCCGGCAGCTGGGGCCACGCCTTCGCCACCCTGGCCAAGGCGGGCGTTGCACCCGAGGACATCGCCGCCGCCCTGCCGATGATCCGGGTCGAGCCGGTGCTGACCGCGCATCCGACCGAGGCCAAGCGCAGCACCGTGCTCGCCCTGCACCGCAGCCTCTACCTGTGCCTGGTCCGGCGCGAGAACTCGATGTGGACCCCGGCCGAGCAGGCGCGCATCCGCGAGGAGATCCTCGTCTGCCTGGAGTGCCTGTGGCGCACCGGCGAGATCCGCACCAGCCGGCCGCAGGTCGCGGATGAGCGTCGCAATGTGCTGCACTACCTGCGCGATGTCTTCCCCGATGTCGTCGCCGGCCTCGATGGCCGCCTGCGCGAGGCCTGGGCCGAGGCCGGCTTCGATGCCGCCCTGCTCGATGCGCCTGGCCGGATCTCTCGCCTGCCGCACCTGACCTTCGGCACCTGGGTCGGGGGCGATCGCGACGGGCATCCGCTGGTCACCCCGGCGGTCACCGCCGATACCCTGGCGGAACTGCGCCAGGGCGCGCTCGCGGTGCATGCCGGGATGCTGCGCCGCCTCGGCGAGCGCCTGAGCCTCTCGGAACGCCGCCAGCCGCCCCCGGCCGAGCTTGCGACCGCGATCCTCCGCCTGGCGGACAGCCTCGGCGATGCCGGCGTTCAGGCCCTGGAACGCAACCGGCAGGAGCCCTGGCGCCAGTTCGTCAACCTGATGACGCTGCGCCTGCCCCGGCCCGGCGCCGCCGCGGCCGATCCGGCCCAGTACGCCGACGCCCGGCAGTTCGCCGACGACCTCGCGCTGCTCCGACGCAACCTGGACGCGGTCGGCGCGCACCGCCTGGCCCTGGCCGAGGTCGCCGCGGCCGAACGCGCGGTGGCGACCTTCGGCTTCCACCTCGCGACCCTCGACATCCGCCAGGGCAGCGCGGTGCACGACCTGGCCCTGGCGGACCTCCTCGCCACCGCCGGCATCACCGCCGTCGACTGGCCGCAGTGGAGCGAGAAGGAGCGCCTCGCCCTGCTCGACAGCGAACTCCGCACGCCCCGGCCCCTGGTGCATGGCGACGCCGTCCTGCCGCCGCGCGCCGCCCTGGTCGTCGACGCCCTGCGCGTCTGCGCCCGCCAGGCCCGGGCACACGGCACCAGCGGCCTCGGCGCCCTCATCGTCAGCATGACCCGCTCGCTGTCCGATCTGCTCACCGTCTACGTCCTCGCGCGCGAGGCCGGTCTCGCTACCTGGGTCGCGGACGACCTGCCGGAGGGTGTCGGCCCCGGCCTCGCCTGCGCCATGCCGGTGGTGCCGCTGTTCGAGACCATCGCCGACCTGCAGGGCAGTCCGGCGATCCTGCGCGCCTTCCTCGCCCATCCGATCACCCGGCGCACCCTGGCCCTGCACGCCGCGCGCCAGGCCGGCGACGGGGCCCGACCGACCCAGCAGGTCATGCTCGGCTATTCGGATTCCTGCAAGGACGGCGGCATCCTCGCCAGCCTCTGGCACCTGCACCTGGCCGAGGGCGAGCTCGCGCGCGTCGCCGCCGAGGCGCACGTCGGCATCCGCTTCTTCCACGGCCGTGGCGGCTCGGTCTCGCGCGGCGCCGGCCCGACGCATCGGTTCCTCGAGGCGCTGCCGCACGGTTCGCTGGGCGGCGATTTCCGTCTGACGGAACAAGGTGAGGCCATCGCGCAGAAGTACGCCAACCCCCTCACCGCGAGCCACCACCTGGAACAGCTGCTCGCCGGCACCGCCGCCACCGCCATCCGCCATCGCCGCCCGGCCGCCGACCTGTCGAGCGGATCGACCCGCGACCTGGAGGAGGTCTTCGCGCGCCTCGCCGACGCCAGCCGGCAGGCCTATGCCGATCTCATCGCCAGCCCCGGCTTCATCGCCTATTTCCTCGCCGCCACGCCGATCGATGTGCTCGAGCACGCCGCGATCGGCTCGCGTCCGAGCCGCCGCACCGGCGCCCGCACCCTGGCCGACCTGCGCGCCATCCCCTGGGTCTTCGCCTGGAACCAGTCGCGCCACTATCTGCCCGGCTGGTTCGGCGCCGGCACCGGCCTCGAGCGCCTCGCGACCGACCACCCGGCCGACCATGCCCTCCTGAGGGACGCCCTCGGCCGCTGGCCGTTCCTGCGCTATGCCCTGGAAAACGTCGAAGCCAACCTGAGTTCGGTCGATCCCGGCCTGGTCCGCGAATACGCCGCCCTGGTGCCCGACGCGGCCCTGCGCGAGGGCTTCCTCGACCGCATCCTGGCCGAGCACGCCCGTACGCGCTCGCGCCTCGACGAGGTCTTCGGCTGCACCCTCGCCCAGCGCCGCCCGCGCCTGCACCGCACCCTCGCCCTGCGCGAACCGGGTCTGAAGGTGCTGCACCGGCACCAGATCGACCTCCTCGGCCGTTGGCGCGCCGCCCGCAGCGCCAGCGCCAACGGCGGCAGCACGGCCACCGCCGACGACCTCCTGCAGCAGCTGCTCCTCACCGTCAACGCCATCGCCTCGGGCCTGCGTTCCACCGGCTGACGGAGCGGATCGCCCGCAGAATCCCTGGCAGGCGCGTCGCTGGTACGCTCGAGGTTGACTGCGCCGAATGCATCCGATACTCCCGCGCCTCCCGCATGCGCGGGTGGCGGAATTGGCAGACGCACTAGCTTGAGGTGCTAGCGAGGTAACTCTCGTCGGGGTTCGAGTCCCCGCCCGCGCATACGACGGAACCTCTGGGTAAAACCAGAGGTTTCTTCGTTTCTGGAAAGTCGGAAAAGGGCGCCGCGCTAGTCTTTCCTGGCCTATCCTGGCTTATCCTGGCTAATCCAGTACTTGTGCGTCTAGCCCCTGACCAGTGATAGCTAAAGGTTAGCGATAGGGGGCTTCTCCCGAAGCCCCCGTCGCTGCGCTGAAGTCATGCCGGTGTGATGGCCGGTGGCAGTTGATGGGATTTCTCAGTAGGTGCTGGCCGATTGAGCCGGCTGATATCCTCGTCGAAGGCGGTGAGATGGGCGTACAACTCGGTGACCTCTGCCGTCGTGTGGCCCATCCAAGCCCCGATCTTGTACAGGCTGACGCCACGCTGAGCTAGGATGGAAGCGAAAGTGTGACGCAGGACATGCGGCGTCACGAGGCGGGGATCCAATTTTGCATCAATAACCATCTGAGCAAAGATCTCGCGAAATTCCCAACGGTAACGGGCTCCAGGCCGGTAGTTCTTTCTCGGTGCCAGGACGAAGCCGGCAGCTTCTCGGTAGCGCCGCAGGATGTCGAGCAGGTCGTCGGTGATCGGTACCGTTCGTGGTTTCCCGGATTTCGTCGTGAAATTGGCGGTATTGACGACGTGAGCCACGTTTTGATTCCAGTCGAGGTCCTGCCAGCGCAGGGAATTCAGTTCCGCCTTACGTAGTCCAAGAAAGACGCCGAGAGCGACCAGGAGGTGGTAATCCCTTCCCTTGGTCTCCGCGACCCCGAGCAGGCGGTCTCGCTCATCCTGGCTCAAGAAACGAGGCAGATTCTTGGGCACCTTGGGCAGCTTGATCGACGCAGCCGGATCAGTCGTGATCAATCCTTCGGTGACGGCGAACTTGAACACCCGCTTTACCTGGGCGATGTGCTTGCGGATTGTCTCGGCGGCGGCGTTATTGCGACGAAGATGATTGACGGTGTCGAGCAGCATGCCGGTGCTGACTGAACCTACCGCAGTGTTGGGTGGGATCAGGCGCAGGAGCTGCTGCCACTCAAATCGGTAAGTGGTGAGCGTGGATGCGCGGACATGGCTGGCGGCTTGGGCCTCCATGCGACGGATGAGATCGGACAAAGTCACTTGAGATGGTTCCGCCGAGCCAAGTGGGCCGGGACGGGCAGACCAGGTGCCAGGTTCGCGCGCCAAGCGGATATTCCATGCCTTGATGAGTTCCTGATGCAGGGTTTCAACACCGGTTACCGTTGCGTCTGAGTCCGGTAGGATCACCAGCAATTTCTGCTGATGGTCCTTGATTGGTTTCTTAGGGAAAAGCCACCTAAGGCACTGCGTTCCACCCCTGGCACGAAGGCCGACTTTTTCAACTCCGGCTTGCCTTTCAACGCAGAAGTGAGCAATTCCAAATGGTGTGGTGTAGCTGCCCAAGGCGGCGCGTGCTGATCGCGGCATAGATTTTCCTTACGGTTGAGGGTTTAGATCGGCCAAGTCACAAGCGAGACTGCCAATTCGTCCATTAAAGGTGAGGACGCTTGTACCTGAGGAAGATTCGACTGGCGGTGCTGGCGGGTTGGTCCCGCCCGGCGTCAGCAACGCGGCGACTTCGGCCTGCCGGAAGAGCAGGCGGTGTGTCGCCGCTGGGACAGGGTGCAGAAGACCATCGCGGACCCGGCGGCGGATCGACTTGACCGAACACCGCAGCCACCCCGCGACCTCATCGATCGTGAGCAGGGCCTGCGGTGATGCCGGGTCGGACGGATTCACAGCCGTAGCGTTCCCGACAGGGGGGCGGCTTCCTGGGGCGCGCTCCGATGCCAGGTGCCCACTCGCGCTTGATTCTCGGAGACGTCCCGGTCGACCTGCCGTCGGCACTCGTCGTCATGCTCGTAGAGGTATTCGTTGCAGGCGATCTCGTCGGCCTCGGCGTCGATGTAATCCTGCATTCCGTCGGTCATGCCGCCGTCCTCGTGACCGGCGCCGCAAGACATGAGCGATTCAGCATGGCGGGTCTGTCCGAGCCGGTTGAGCCATAAGGGCTGACTGCGTGCGCGATCCTGGTCGGTGGCGGCAAGGACTGGGTTTGACTGGAGCCCGATGTCGGTACCGTGTCCGACGCAGTCGTGCTTGGATTTTACCAAGCGAATCACATTGTAGTCTGGTAACGGCGGGATCATCGGCCGGGTCTCCGTATTGGACCTCGTAGCCGTACCAACCCGCGTTCTGGGTTTCCATGTTACACCAGCCGGTTTAACATCCTGGCCACCTCCAGGACCGCCTTTCGCTGGCCAAATCAACCGGAGTCGCAAGGCTGGCCGCATGCCCGGGATAAAACAGACGTTGCTGAACCCTGTGCACGAAGACTTGGCCAATGCCGAGATGGCCGAGGATTTCCTCTGCCCGAGCGGCAAGCGCCGTTGGGCACGTCTTCATCTCGCGATTGCACACTGGCATCGCCTGGACCCAAAGGCCAACAATCAGAGCACCCTGTCCGAGGCCATCAAGATCCGGCCGCCTCAACTGAGTTACGCCAGAAGCCCGCACCCAGAAGATGATACCGATGGCAACAAACTTTCGCCCGAGAAGCATCGCGCCGCAGCAAAAATCCTTGGTGTCGATCCGGATTGGCTCGCCCAGGGCTACTCCGAGCATGGAAGCGAGGTCTGGCCTGACTGGACCGCCGAGGCAACCAAGCCCGGCCGCGCGACCCTAGCTGAAATCTTCATCGCCTACCTTGCCCAGGCGCAAATTGACCAACCGGTGCCCCAGATCGTGGCCGGCCTGCTGCAGCGCTATCGTGACGTGCTCGCGGCGGATATCACGCGCCTCCGAGAGTCCCTGCGGCCTTACCCAATCACTGTCGTCGACTCCGCCGAACTCCTCGCGTCGCCATGGCCCCGCATTGGTCCAGGTGATCCTTGGCAGGTGGTACGCACCTACCTGACCCGTGCGGGGCTGTCGGTGAATGCCTTCCTGGGCCGATACCGGGAAGCGCTCCAGTCGATGTTCGCGTCCTTGGTGGCAGGTCCGGTATCGACGTTGCCGCCTAGTCAGGTGTTGTTTGGCCTGACCGCCGAACAGGTCGACCTCGAAATCCGGGTGCGAAGCTGGCTCCGGGAATTGGCGGCTCGCCTACCGCACCGCTGACCACCCGTTTGGTCATTCGCGATGCTCGAACCACTTCGCGATCACCCAAATCACAGCCAGGACGACAAGCAACTTCAGCAGATAATCGATGATGTAGAGCAACAAAATGAAGACGAGAATCGCCGTGACGGGATCCACGGGGCGGCGCATGGGAGGAATCCTTCGCTGACGACGAGGTCGGACCCCGACGCCACCGACCTGACCGGCGCGGTGGAGCGCGGATCAGGCCGGCGGTCGTGGCGGGGGCATCGGCGCCGTGGATGAACGACACCGTCAGCGCGATCCCTTCCGGGATCAGGTCGATCATGGCTCTATCCCGCCAGCGCGAGAGCGGCGTCCCAGGCCTTCGCCTTGAGCGCGTCGCCGGATCCGAACGTCGAACTGAACAGGCGCGATTCCTCGGCGTCGCCACCGTCGGTGGTGCGCGTACTGCGGTCGTGGTCGACGTACTCGACCACGGCCTGCATCGCGCTGAACAAGGTGTCCTTGGTGCCCCGCACCTGGCTGGTTGGCGACGCCAGGATCGCGGCAAGGCGCTCCTCGCGGCCCTTGCGCATCGCCTTGGCACGATCGGTCTCATCAGGGCCGGCCTTGCCGAAGACCTGGGCCATGAACTCCGCTTCGAGCTTTCTGTTCAGCGGCACGTCGGCGAGGCGGTTCCAGGCGGCCTTGGTGGCGGCGTGGTCGCGGATCGTTGCGGCGAAGGCCTCCTTCGCGTCGGCGACGGCCTCGTGGATGCCGGGGGTATGCCGAAGCGTGAAACCACCAGCGAGCCCGTGTTGACGGTTGCCAGCCGCCTGGGCCTCGGCCAGCCGCAGGGTGTTCTGGCAGATCACCCGCACCGTGGTCGGGGCGACGATCAAGGTGCGGTTGCCGGTATGGCCGTTGCTGACCAGCAGGTAGGTCCTGGCCTCGTCGTCGCCGATCCGGATGCCGAGATCGGGGAGATGTGCGAGCGCCCAGACCACCTTGCCGCCCTGGAAGCAGCCTGCGGTCTCAATGGTGAACGGCAGGCCGCCGTCGTCTCTGCCGACCCGGGCGAGGTCAGTGAAGACGTCGAACATCTGCTGGTTCTGAAAGGGCTCGTAGTCGGGACCGACGACGCCAAGCAGTCCGTTGGTGTCGCTACGCCGGATCGCGGCGAAGTCGGGCACCGGGTCGAGGGTGTCGGCGCAGCGCAGGTCGACCCTCGCCACGGTCCAGTCCAATCCGGCCTGTTTGATGGCGACGGTCGGATCCGTGCAGGCCTCGGCGAGCAAGGTGCGGCCGGTGCGCTGCCAGGGGTTGCGGCGCGGGACGAACGCCGGCTGCGGTGCCGGCTGCGGCGCAGGTTTGGCCGGCGGTGCCGGCGGCAGGGGCGACGGCGTCGGGGCCAACGCCTGGGTGACCACGGCTGTGACTGCCGGGGTGACGGTCGCCACCGCAGCGGGTGTTTCGGGTTCGAGGAGGAGATCGGCGAAGAGAAGCATGCAGGACTCCATGCCCCGGCGGGGTCGCCGGGGGTGTCTTGTTGAGGTGGTGATGGCGAGGGGCTCGATCTGACGACGATCAGGCCGCAGCGGCTGCGATTGATGCCGCCGGCAGCGGCAGCGCATGCTTGGCGAGATCGAGGAAACGCTCATCCGGGCTGCGCGTGATCGGCATGACCAGCAGGGCGAGTTCGTGATCCGCCCAGTACGCCGGGGCGGTCACGGCGACGCGGAGGTCGCTGAGCCGCATCGATTCGCCTGGTTCGGCCCCCGGCACCGCCCAGGCCCGTTCGAGTCGTGCGCCCACCGGCACAGGTGAACTGAACAGCAGCGAGGTCTTCGCGCCGCTGATCTTCTGGGCGATTCCGGCGAGATAATTGTCCAAGCTGTTCATATTCGGAACCCAGCGGCGGTCCTGGAACCGCGTCCAGACATGCTCGACGGCCGGGAAGGTGCCTTCGATCCGGCGGACCAATGCGGACGCGGTGCCGATGGTGAGGCGCGCCTCGGCGGCATCGATCCGGAATTGGATCCGGCCGCCGTGGATCTTGATCGCCGCCTTGAGCGCGGCGGTGAATTGTTCGCTGTCCAGGATGACATCGCCGGCGGTGCCCTGGAAACCCTCGATCGGGATCAGGACCGAGGCCAGGATGCGGCCATTGGTGGCGCTGAACCGGACCGCCTCAGGGGTAACGCGGACGCCGATGTGGCCGAGCGCATTGCGTTCCTCGGAACAGGCCAGGTTGAGCCGGGTAAGCCGGTCAGCGGAGAGACGGGGGATGGAGAAGGAAGTCTGCATGGGGTGGTTCCTGGGGGTTAGGGTTGATTTGTACAAAATTCGTGTACATAAAGAGCATGCGAACCATCAGTGTTGCGGCTGCACGTGGCCACTTGGCAGATCTCATCGATGAGGTCGGATCCGGTGAGGCTGTCGTGATCACTCGGCATGGACGGGAAGTCGCCCGGATTGTTCCCAGCCAGCAGGCCGGTTCGCCCCTGCCAAGTCGGGCCGAGGCACGTCGGGCCATGGTTGCTGCTGGGGCCACGGTCGGACCGAGCGTGGTGCGGAAACTGCGTGATGAGGAGCGGGCGTGACGCCCATCGTCTGTGATACCAGTGTTGTTGTAGCCTACTATGTGCCCGAGGATCACAGCGATCGGGCTGAGAAGATCCTACGCCAGCATGACCAGCGGTGCATCGCTGCTCTGGTCCTGACGGAGACGAGTTCCGCCCTGCGCAGGAAGGTCCAGGACCGGGAATTGTCGAAGGCACAGGCGCAGGCTGCCCTGGATGCCTTCCGACGAGATGTCGTCCTCGGCCTCTTCCGGGTGATCAACGTCGAACGGCGGCATTACGACCATGCCGCCGCCCAGATGTGGAATACCAAGGAACGCCTGCGAACGCTTGATGCCTTGCACCTGGCAGTCGCAGAGCTCGACGGGTTTCCCATGGTGACGGCGGACGAGGTCATGGCCAAGGCAGCAAAGGAACTGCGCATCACCACCATCTGGGCTGGAGCCTGAGGTTCACGCCGCCTGGGACTCAGCCTCACGGGCATCGTCCAGGGTGGTGGTCACGGCGTCGGTGACGATCCGGCGGATCGTGCGGCCCGAACGCCGACTCAAGCGATGGAGGCATCTTACCTGTTCCGGCCTGAGTGCTGCCGGCAGGGTGCGTGTCCAGGACGACGCGGGAGATGAACGACGTGGCATCAGCGGCATGGTGGCGTGGCCTTTCTGTGGTTGATGGGTGCAGCGGCGACGATGACGCAGCGGCGCTTCGACAGCGCCGCGATGCGGGTCGATGGCTGGAAGGGGAACGTTGGCAGGAACCACCGCGCCCTTGGGCCGGCCAGAAGGCGGGCCACTTGGTGTGGTGGTGCCGGGCAGCGGCGATGATCGGCGAGCAGCAGGCCCAGGATGGCGCTCCCG
>CAZZJC010000032.1:0-65694 GCA_964654285.1 uncultured Candidatus Kuenenia sp. | reverse complement strand
GAACGCCGCTTCCAGCCCGTCCCGGTGGGCGAACCCACGGTCGATGACACCGTGTCGATCCTGCGCGGCCTGCGCGAACGGTACGAGACCTACCACGGCATCCGCATCGCGGACGCCGCCCTGGTCGCGGCGGCGCAGCTGTCGGCGCGCTACATCGCCGACCGCTTCCTGCCCGACAAGGCGATCGATCTGGTCGACGAGGCCTGCGCCAACGCGCGGGTCGAGGCCGACAGCTCGCCGGCCGAGATCGACCAGCTCAACCGCAGGAAGCTGCAACTCGATGTCGAGGCCACCGCGCTGGCGCGCGAACGCGACCAGGCCAGCCGCGACCGCCTGACCAAGGTCCAGGCCGAACTCGCGCATGTCACGGAAGAGCTGGCCGCGCTCAGCGCGCGCTGGCAGCATGAGAAGAAGTCGCTCGACGATCATCGCCGCCTGCGCAGCGAACTCGAGGACGCCCGCCGCGAGATGGAGGCCGCGGAACGCCGTTACGATCTCGGCAAGGTCGCGGAGCTGCGCTACGGCGTGATCCCCGAGCTCGAAAAGCGCCTGAACGCCATCGCCGCCGCCGCGGTGACGCCAGGCCAGATGCTGACCGAGGCGGTCGGGCCGGAGGAGATCGCCGAGGTGGTCTCGCGCTGGACCGGCATCCCCGCCAACCGCCTGAGCGAGAGCGAACGCGAACGCCTGCTGCAACTGCCCGAACGCCTGCACCGGCGCGTGGTCGGCCAGGACGAGGCGGTGCAGGCGGTCGCCGACGCGGTGCTGCGCTCGCGCGCCGGCCTGTCCGACGCGCGCCAGCCGCTCGGATCATTCCTGTTCCTCGGGCCGACCGGGGTCGGCAAGACCGAGCTCGCGAAGGCGCTCGCGGCGGAGCTGTTCGACGACGAGAACCACCTCGTCCGCCTCGACATGAGCGAATACCTGGAACCGCATTCGATCAGCCGCCTGATCGGCGCCCCGCCCGGCTACATCGGCCACGACGAGGGCGGGCAGCTGACCGAGGCGGTGCGCCGCCGGCCCTACACCGTGGTGCTGCTGGATGAGATCGAGAAGGCGCATCCGCAGGTCTGGAACACGCTGCTGCAGGTGATGGACGAGGGCCGCCTGACCGACGGCCAGGGCCGCACGGTCGACTTCCGCAACACCGTGCTGGTGCTGACCTCGAACCTCGGGGCTGAACTGCTGATCGAAAGCGTGACCCGCTCGGGCGAGCTGCTGCCCGGCACGCGCGAGAAGGTGCTCGCCCTGCTCCAGGCGGCGGTCAGGCCGGAGTTCCTCAACCGCCTCACCGACATCGTGCTGTTCGCGCCGCTGACCAGGCACCACCTGCGCGCGGTGGTTGCGATCCAGCTCGACCGCATCGGCAAGCGCCTGGCCGACCGCCGCATCCGCCTGGTCGTCGCCAATCCCGCGCTCGACCGCATCATCGCCGAGGGCTTCGATCCCCAGTTCGGCGCCCGGCCGCTCAAGCGCTACCTCGAACGGCAGATCGTGAATCCGCTCAGCCGGATGATCCTCGCCGGCGAGGCCAACGACGGCGCCGAGATCCTGGTCGGGACGGGCCACGAGACCGGCCTGCGCCTGGCGGTCGGCGCGCCGGCGTTGAAGGCGCCGGCGGGAGACGGCTGAGGCGGCTTCAGCAGCGCGGGCTGACCGGGCACCGCCGTCGCCGCAGTCCGATCCCCGTGCAGCGGCGCAATCGGGCCGGAGCGCAGGCCACGCCAGGCAACGCGGTTTCCCGGTTCCTGAACGTTTCTGCGCTTGCTCCGGGCCTGAAGGCTGGCGATCCTCCAGCCATGGGACGCATCCTGGTGGTCGATGATGAGCCGGGCGTGCGGGCGATGCTGGAGGTCGTCCTGCGCCGCGATGGGCATGAGGTCGAGGTCGCGGCGAACGGCATGGCGGCCCTGGCCCGGATCCAGGCGGTACCGGCGGCATTGCCGGCCGGCGGGACGAAAGCCGGCGTAACGCCGGCAGAGCCGGCGGCAGCGCTCAAGCCGATCGATGTGGTGCTGTGCGACCTGCGCATGGACGGCCTGAGCGGCCTGGAGGTGCTCGCCAACCTGCGGTCGCGCGCGGAAGGCCCGTTCGTGATCATCATGACCGCCTTCGCCGAATGGGACACGGCGGTGCGGGCGATGCGCCTGGGTGCCTACAACTTCCTGCGCAAACCGTTCGACAACACCGCCGTGCGGGTGCTGGTGAACCGCGCCCTGGCGGCGCGCGAGCACCACGTCGCCGCCAAGGCCGCCGGCGAGACGGCGCGCGCCGTGCATCTGGTCGGATCCAGCGCCACCATCCACGCGATCCAGGCCCTGATCGAACAGGTGTCGACCACGGATTCGACCGTGCTGGTGACCGGCGAATCCGGTACCGGCAAGGAACTCGTCGCCAACGCGCTGCACTACGCCAGCCTGCGCTCCGACGGGCCGCTGGTGCGGATCAACTCCGGCGCGCTGGCGCGGAACCTGCTCGAAAGCGAGCTGTTCGGCCACCGCAAGGGCGCCTTCACCGGCGCGGTCGAGGACCGCCAGGGCCTCTTCGCCTTCGCCGACAAGGGCACCTTGTTCCTGGACGAAGTCGGCGAACTCGCGCCCGAGACCCAGGTGAAGCTGCTGCGCGTGCTCGAATCCGGCGAATATGTGCCGGTCGGCGGGCGCGAGCCGCTGACCTGCGACGTGCGGCTGGTGGCCGCGACCAACCGCGACCTGTCCGCCATGGTGCGCGCCGGCACCTTCCGCGAGGATCTGTACTACCGCCTGGCGGTGATCCCGATCCACCTCGCGGCGCTGCGGGAACGCCGCGAGGACATCCCGCTCCTCGCCGGCCATCTGCTCGCCCGCCATGCGGTGAAATTGCGCCGCGGCGTCACCGGCTTCACCCGTGCCGCGCTCGACGCCATGCTCGCGCATGCGTGGCCCGGCAACGTGCGCGAACTCGACAACTGCATCCAGCGCGGGGTCGCCCTCACCGCCCAGGGCGACATCGACGTCGGCGCGCTCTTCGGCGCGCTCGCTCCCGGCGGCGTTCAACCCCCTGGTGGCGTGCCGTTGCCGGGTCCGACCACCGCCGCGGCAACCATCTCCGGCAGCGAACTCGTCGCCCGCCTCGGCCGTGGCGAAAGCATCGACCTGGAGCGCGAGGTCGAGCGCTTCGAGCGCGCCCTGGTCGAGGCCGCCCTGACCAGGGGCGACAACAACCTCACCGAGACCGCGAAACTGCTCGGCATCAGCTTCCGTCAGATCCGCTACAAGGTGCGGCAGCTCGGCCTGCGTTGAGTCGCCATGGTGACCGTGATCACCTGCTGGGATGATGGCCATGACGGCGACCTCCGGCTCACCGAGGTCCTGCGGCGGCACGGGGCGAAGGCGACGTTCAACCTGATCGGCGGGACCTATCGCGCTGAACGCTATCCCGCGTGGAAGCACAAGGTCGACGGGCATGATGTCTGGCAGATGGCGCGCGGCGAATTGCCCCAGGTCTACGCCGGCTTCGACATCGCCAACCACACCTTCAGCCATCGGTCGCCGGCATCGCACGCGCAGATGGTCGAGGAGATCGTGCGCGGTCGCGCCGTGCTGGAGGACATCTTCCAGCGTCCGATCCGGGGTTTCGTCTATCCGGGCGGCAGATTCGACGACACGGTCAAGACGGAGGTCCGCCGCGCCGGCCACGTCTACGCCCGCACCACCCGGGAGACCGACCGGGTCTTCCCCCCGGCGGATCCCTGCGAATTCCATCCCACCTGCCATTTCCTGGCCCCGGATTTCTGGGACCGCTTTGCGCGCGCGAAGGCGCAGGACGGCGTGTTCTACTTCTGGGGCCACAGCTACGAGATTCTCACCGACCCCCAGTGGCAGACCTTCGAAGCCGCGATCCGGCGCCTGAGCAGCGATCCCGACGTGCGTTGGCGCAACGTCATCGACCTGTTCACCGGGGCGAGTCCAGGGTGATCTCCGTCGCGGCTCCGCCAGCCGCCACTTGAGTGCCCGGCAAGGTCGCGAGCATCCGCCGTCGCCGGTGGCGACTGGCGCTCAGGGGAACCTCCCCGACGCGGACGACCGCGATGAAGCCACCGGTGCGACGCCGCGCGCCTGGGCATCCCACGCACACCCCTGCCAAGGAGCCCCCATGGCCTCGTCCGCCTCCGCGTCATCCACCTCCAACCACACCGCCCGCCGCGCCCTCGGCGCCGCCGACCCGGAACTCGCCGCCATCGTCGCGGCCGAGGAGCAGCGCCAGCAATTCACCATCGAGCTGATCGCGAGCGAGAACATCGTCTCGACCGCCGTGCTCGAGGCGCAGGGCTCGGTGCTGACCAACAAGTACGCCGAAGGCTACCCCGGCAAGCGCTACTACGGCGGCTGCGAGGAGGTCGACAAGGCCGAAGAGCTCGCCATCCGCCGGGCGCAGCAGCTCTTCAAGACCGACTACGCGGTGAACGTGCAGCCGCATTCCGGTTCGCAGGCCAACATGGCGGTCTACATGGCCGCCGGCCTCGCCAAGGGCGACAAGGTGCTGGGCATGTCGCTCGACCACGGCGGGCACCTCACGCACGGGTACAAGCTCAACTTCAGCGGCCTCGACTACACCATCGCGTCCTATGGCGTGACCAGGGACGCCCAGGTCATCGACTACGATGAAGTGGCCCGCATCGCCGCCGAGTTCCAGCCGAAGATGATCATCGCCGGGGCGTCGAACTATTCGCGCACCCTGGACTTCCCGCGCTTCGCCGCGATCGCCAGGCAGGTCGGCGCGCTGCTGTTCGTCGACATGGCGCACATCGCCGGCCTGGTCGCCGCCGGATTGCATCCCAGCCCGTTCGGCCACGCCGACTTCGTCACCACCACCACCCACAAGACCCTGCGCGGCCCGCGCGGCGGCATGATCTTCAGCCGCAGCGCCGAACACGCCAAGAAGGTCAACAGCCGCGTCTTCCCCGGCATCCAGGGCGGGCCGCTGATGCACGTCATCGCCGCCAAGGCGGTCGCCTTCGGCGAGGCCCTGCGCCCCGAATTCACCGAGTACATGGGCCGGGTGAAGGCGAGCGCGGCGGCGATGGCCGACGAGTTCAAGCGCCTCGGCTGGCAGGTGGTGTCCGGCGGCACCGACAACCACCTGTTCTCGCTCAACGTCATGTCGAACGGCGTCACCGGCAAGCAGGCCGAGGACAAGCTGCACGAGGTCGGCATCACGGTGAACAAGAACCTGATCCCGTTCGACACCCAGCCCGCCCAGGCCGGCAGCGGCATCCGCATCGGCACCCCGGCCGTGTGCAGCCGCGGCTTCGGCGTCGCCGAGGCGGTCGAGATCGCCCGCCTGATCGACCAGACGCTCAAGAAGCGCGATGACGCGGCCGCGCTCGCCGACGCCAAGGCCCGCGCGCGGGCGCTGTGCGAGCGCTTCCCGATCTATCGGTGAAGCCAAGGCAGCGCCGGGATCCCGTACTTCCCCCACTGCGTCGTCCGTCATATTGCCCGCCATGAAGACTCATCCACCACTGGTGAAGTCCGCGAAGTCTGGCGCCCGTCGGAAGGCCAAGCGTTCCATCCCGCGGGTGCAGACCAACCGGAAGCCTGCACTGGTGCCAGTCTCCCGCTGGCAGCCGGTCACCGAACGTGGCCGTCTTTTGCTGGGTTTGCGTCAAAGCTTCGTCGCGAGCGAGACCCGACTGCTTGATCTGGATGAGATCGACCAGGTACTTGCCGTTGGCCGACGTCAGCGCAATTTGACTGGCGCTGTGATAACAGTTTTCGATCAATAGCGGACAGTTAATGCGGCAATTCAACATCAGGCCATTTTGGATCGGTATTGGGGTGTTGTTCGTGGTAATTGGCGTACTCCTCGCTTTCAACTATCGAGCGAAACTGAAATACGATGCGACCCGAAATGCTGTGTTGCCGTCAGTATTCACTTCGACTCGGGAAATAGACGCGTCGGAAAAGGCTAATTGGGACAACGACATCGCCAAACTGGATAAAGATAAGGGTGACGAAAGTGCCAGAATGAGGTTGTTGGCTGAAATCGGCTATGAGCAGAAATTGGAGTCGGTTATCTCATTTTATCGCAAGGCGCCGGAAGAATTTGATCTTTTTTCCTTCCGAAATTCGAGACGGGCCAAGGAATTGCTTCTTTGGGTCATTTCTTATGAGCCTTCAGTAGATAAGGTCATTTATGTTGCCAGGTCGGACGGTAGAGTCGTTGTCGCCGCCATCTATTTTCCGGGGAATTTGCGCAAATATTACTGGGTGTCGAACGGAACTGTCTATTCCGCAATTCGACGCTGAGTATGGCATGTCTGGAAGATTACCCATGCGGCGCTGGTTTTTCACAGTGTTTATTATCCTCGGTTTCATCGGCCTCTACGTCGCCCACCACCACGGCCGCTCCCTCTGGCATCCGCTCTGGGTGCGTCTGGTGACCGGCTCGTCCCGGGTCGGGGATCGCCTGCGCGAGATCGAACGCGCCCAGCCGGATCTGGTCGGGCAGCCGTTCGCCGGGTTGACGCTCATCGCCTACAAGGATCCCGGCGTATTGGAGGTCTGGCGCGGTGGCCGGCGGTGGGAATCCCATCCCTTCACCGCGCGTTCCGGCACGTTGGGCCCGAAACGCCAGCAGGGCGATGGCCAGATCCCCGAAGGGATCTATCAGGTCGCCGGACTGAATCCCGACAGCAGCTACCACCTGTCGCTGCGCGTCTCGTATCCCAATGCCGACGACCGGGAACGTGCCCGCGCCGCCGGCATCGCGGATCCGGGCGGCGACATCTACATCCACGGATCCGACGCCTCGATCGGCTGCATCGCCATCGGCGATCGCGCCATCGAGCGGGTGTTCTACGCGGCGGCCCAATGCGGCGGGACCATCCCGATCATCATCGCGCCAGGCCGGGATCCGGCACGGGCTGCGACCTATGCGGCGAATCGGGAGCTCTATGACCGCATCGCGGAGCGCCTGAAGGCCGGGGAAACCGGCCGTCGGCCGTAGCGCCGGCTTCAGCCGGCATGGACGGCCGGATTCATCCGGCCGCACGCAAGATCCAGGGGCGAAGAGGTGCGGTGGGCTGAAGCCCACCGTCCGTGCCGGCTGAAGCCGGCGCCACGGGCTGCGAGCATCACGGTGCGCTATCGGACAAAGCGGGCGCAAAAGGGTCCGCTCGTTTCCCTTTCCACCCACGCGACTATGAAGGGCCACCCATGACCACCACCGCCTTCGCCGACCACGTCACCCGCATCGAAGCCCAGCCCGGCTACAAGCGGCCCGCCGCCTGGGCGATCGGGCTCGCCGCCTATTCGCTCAGCTACGCCAACGGCGGCAGCGGCAAGATCCTCGATACCTGGTTCCCGCATCCGAACCTGGGCGAGAACTTCGGCGCGGCGGCGGTGCTCGCCGGGCTGACCGGCCATATCCACGGGCCGGGTTCCTACCGCCTCACCGCCGAGCAGATCGATGCCGCCCTGGTGCACTTCGCCCCGTT
Source organism: uncultured Candidatus Kuenenia sp. (assembly GCA_964654285.1). Taxonomy (GTDB): domain Bacteria; phylum Planctomycetota; class UBA11346; order UBA11346; family UBA11346; genus BJHQ01. The sequence goes on along the minus strand of CAZZJC010000032.1, from coordinate 58,214 downwards.
CCGCAACGACGGCAAGACCCACGCCAACATCGATGTGCTGGTCGAGCTGCGCGAGGCCCTGCGCGCGCCGCGCGACATCCAGGGCAGCGGCATCCGCATCCCGCGCGAGGTCGTGGTCACCTTCATCGAGGATCTCGCGCACAAGCCGCACGACGCGCACGACGCCTACCTGCGCCTGCACCTGCTGTCGCACCGCAAGGTGAAGCCGCACGGCCAGTCGCTGGAGGGCATCTTCGGCGTGCTCAACAACGTGGTGTGGACCGATGCCGGGCCCTTCGACCCCGACACCTTCGCCCAGGCCCGCCTGCGCCTGAAGGCGCGTGGCGTCGAGATCGGCGTCAGGTCGGTCGACAAGTTCCCGCGCATGATCGACTACGTGGTGCCCTCGGGCGTGCGCATCGCCGACGCCGACCGCGTCCGCCTTGGCGCCCATCTCGCCGAGGGCACCACCGTGATGCACGAGGGCTTCGTCAACTTCAATGCCGGAACCCTGGGGAAATCCATGGTCGAAGGCCGCATCAGCGCCGGGGTCGTGGTCGGCGACGGCAGCGACATCGGCGGCGGCGCCTCGATCATGGGCACGCTGTCCGGCGGCGGGAAGACCGTGATCAGCGTCGGTGCGCGCTGCCTGCTGGGCGCGAACTCCGGCCTCGGCATCCCGCTCGGCGACGACGGCATCGTCGAATCCGGCCTCTACGTCACCGCCGGCACCAAGGTCCTGCTGGTCGGCGACGGCCGGGTGGTCAAGGCGAGCGAACTCGCCGGCAGGCCGGGGATCCTCTTCCGCCGCAACAGCCAGACCGGCGCCGTCGAGGCACTGCCGCGCGGCACCGCCGGCTGGGGCGGCCTCAATGCGGCGCTGCACGCGCCCTGAGCCGCGGCCACCGTCTCAGTCCAGACGGATCGCCCGCATGGCTTCGATGCAATGGCGGTAGTTCTCGAACGGAACCTCGGGCGGGATCATGTCGTCCAGCATCGGGATGAAGCCGCCCTCGCGCGCCAAGGGAATCAGGCGCTGCACCTCGGTGTCGATGTCGGCCTTGCTGCCGACCAGGCAGGTATGGGCGATGCCGCCGACCAGACGCAGATCGCGCCCGTATTTCTGCCGTAGCAGCAGCGGATCCATGCGCGAATTGCGTTCGCACGGCCAAGTGGCGTTGATGCCGTTCTCCAACGCCAGGGGCAGCAGGGCCTCGCAGTTGCCGGAGGTGTACAGCGAGATCACCGGGACGCCGGCGTCGCGGAACATCCGGGTGACCGGATTCTGGTGCGGCAGCCAGAATTTCCGGTAGAGCGCTGGCGAGATGTGGGGGCCGTTGCGGAAGGCCAGGTCCTCGGAATAGGCCACCCAATCGATGGTGACCTGGGGCAAAATCGGTTTGAGGGTCGTGATGGTGATCTCGGCGAGGTGGGCGAAGATGTCGTGGATCAATTCCGGCTGATCATAGAAGGCGGTCAGCAGCCGCTCCATGCCCATGAGGTAGAACCCATAGCGGAAGAACCAGGGCCACAGGTTGATGCCGACCGCCGTCCCCGACGCCTTGGCCCGGGCGATGAATTCCGAGGGAGCGGGACTGAGCCGGCCCGGAAAGGCGGGATTCAGGCGCTCCTTGTAACGCAGCCAGTCCTCCATCGTCTTGACCGGATGATCGAGGAACCCGTAGTACATTCCCGGGGCCGCCTTGTGGCGCAGGACCGTACAACCCCACTCGTCGGTCTCGACGTATTCCCGCTCGTTTTCCGTCAGGCGGACCTTCTCGAATGGCGGATCCGGAGAGAAGTTGACCGAGATCCCCGGTGATGGATCCAGGCGCAGGAAGGTCGCCGGCCAGATCCCTGGTGGGACACCTTCGTTGTGCCAGCGATCCACGGTGAGGGATTCGTAGGGATCGATGACCATGAGCGGCAGCCGTTCCGCCCGCCGGTAATCCATGAGCGCAAGAAAATCGTCGCGTGAGGACATGATCGGGTTCCTTGATCGTGACGGGAAGGGCTTCGTGCGGTCCCGCTACGCGTCGATCATCCGGTACTTCGGTTGGTATCCGAAGGTCTCGGCCGCCTTGCGGATCGACAGCAGCGGCGCGCGGCCGGGCAGGGGCTCCTTGAGATTGCACGCCAGGTCGGGGCGGAAGCGCTGGAGCAGTTCCAGCGTCGGTTCGGGGCGGGTGGTGTCGGCGGCACCCAGCGCGTACACGCCGAAGCCGGGCAGCGATGGGGCCTCGAGCGCCTGGGTCAGGCCCTGGGCGACATCTTCGACGTGGACCCATTGCCAGAGATCGTCGGCCCAGGCGGTGGTGGGTCTGAGGTTCGCCCGCGTATTGCGGTAATGCTCTTCCGAGAACACCCCGGCGAAGCGGAAGGCGGCGGTGGTCAGACCGAAGCCGCGATGGAAGGTGGCCAGGGTCTCCTCGTTCACCAGCTTGCTGAGGGAATACGGATCCTCGACGCAGGAGGGATAGGTCTCGTCGAGCGGCATCTGGGTATGGACCGGCGGCCGGCCGGACTGGCGCCAGTAGAAGCAGCCGAAGGCGTTGATGCTCGAGGCGACCAGCAGCCGCTTCGTCCCCGCCTTGCGGCAGGCGTCGGCCAGGATGTAGGTGCCGACCGCGTTGCTGCGGAAGGTCTCGACCCCGACCTTGGGATCGCCGCTGACCGCCGCCGCGAGGTGGATGACCGCGTCGACGCCGGCCACGGCCTTGGCGATGACCGCCTCATCCAGCTGATCCCCGACGATGAATGGCAGTCTGGTCACCAGCGGAGCGGCGCGACGTTCGCCCGCGCCGGGAGTGAACATGGTCGCCTGTTCCGGTGGCACGCGATCAAGCAGGCGGACCTGATGGTTTTTTTCAAGACGTGGGATGAGCGAGCGCGCGATCATGCCGCAGGCGCCGGTGATGAGGACGTTCATGGGTGATCCTTGGTGGGACGATGAGGGAGGGAGGGCGTCGATGCGAAGAAGGAGGCAAGGATGCGCGCCGATCCCCCAGGCGACCCGGGATCGCCGCGATTACCTGCCGTTGTCCGGCGTGCGGGACAGATACGGCTTGATCTTGGCGATCATCAGGTCGGCAAGCACGATCGACCCCGCCGGGGTCGGATGGATGCCATCCGAGCAGGCGATCTTCGCGCCGGTGGTGTCGATGACCGCGATCTTCCTTTCATTCGGATGTGCAGCCAGGTAGGCGGCGACGCCGCCTTCGATGCCGGCCTTGCAGCGTCCGCTGAAGGGGATCATCGGGAAGATCCACATCGTGGCGTTGGCACCGCGCAGTCTCTCCAGCATCGCCGTCACCACCGGCGCGGTCACGTTTCCGTCATTGTAACCATGGTAGATGGTGACGAAATCGTGGTGCGACAGGTCGCGTTCGATGCCAGCCTTCTTCTGGTTCCAGGCCACCGGGAAGGCCGGGAATCCGCCGACCCCGCCTTTGGTCCAACCATCCGCGCCGCAGCCGGCCTGATCATATTCGGCATCCAGACCATGGGCGAGGTGATAGGCATAGCTGCCGATGCTGCCGTTGATGTGCCTGTCGAGGCACTTCACCCCTGGTTCCGCCCCCAGCGCCAGACCGGCGGTGATCGAATCGCCATACAGGATGCCTTTGCGCGGTCGCGCGGCGGTGGGCAGGATCCCTGTGCCGCCGGTGAAGACGAGGCCGGTGATCCGCAGTTTCTGCGCGTCGGCCCAGGTGCCAGGAACATTGAAGTTGTTGCGGGCATGGTAGAACGCGAACAGCGTATGCTTGCCGGGAGCCAGACCGGCGATGCGGATGTGCTGCTGCCCTGATTCCAACCTGGCGATGGAGTCCTTGCCCCCATCGATCCGGGTGCCGACCCAGGGATATTCCTGCAATCCGGTGGTATCCACCAGGATGTCCACCCCGGTGCCATCGAAGGTCGCGCGGAAATACGAGCCCACGAAGACGGCCTCCATCGCCATCGCGCCGGGCTGGCCGGTCAGGTGCCAGTTCGATGGACTGCGGACGATCTGGGTGTTGTCCATGGACACCGTGGCTGCCTGGGCCGAGGCAAGGGCGAGAGCCAGCATGGCAGCGAGGATCGGGTGAGTGGTCATGGTGGGTTCCCTGCTCGGCGGGTTGATGCCGTGCAGGTGCGATGATGCCGGGTCTACTCCCCGGTCCAATCGATGGCGACAGCCATCAGCGGTCCTGAACGGTCGCGCATCTGTTCGTATGCGGCCACCGCTTCGCGCCATGGCACCCGATGGGTGATGAGCGGGGCCAGGCGCATGCGGCCGCCAGCGAGCAGGGCGAGGGTCGCCTCCATCCGGGGGCGGTTCCAGCCGGCGACGAAATGCGTGGTCAATTCCTGCTGTTGCAGCCTGGCCATGTCGGCCCACGCGTTTTCCGGCGCGAATCCCGAATACACGATCTGGCCCCTGCCGTGTTCCAACAACGGCAGGTAGCGGCCCTGGGTCTCCACGTTCTGGATGGTGTCGATGACCCCGGCCACCGTTTTCGCACCGACTGCCGCACGGACGGCAGCGGGCAGATCCTGCTCGCGACCATCCACGACCAGGTCGGCGCTGTGCTTGGCGGCCAGTTCCAGGCGTTCTGGCCGGCGACCGATCAGCACCACCTTGAATCCGCGTGCCCGCGCCGCCTGGGCCCCGCATTGTCCGATGATGCCGTCGCCGAACACCGCCACCCACGCGCCGGTCTCGGCCTGGATGCGCGAGGCTGCGTTGTATCCAACCTGGGCCACCACCAGCCCGGCTGCGTCGGTTTCATCCATCCCAGCGGGCAACGGATAGACCTCCTGGCTGTTCGCGACCGCGATGTGGCTGCCCCAGAAGGGCTTGATCGGCCCGTCCCAGGATCCATTGCAGGCCATCACCACCTGGCCTGGTTTCACGTTGGTCACACCCGCTCCGACCGCCTCGACCACGCCCACCCGCTGATACCCGGGAACACAGGGGAATGGTGTCGCCGACCACGAAAATTCATTGCGCCAGACCCAGCTTTCGGTTCCGTTTGACACCACCGAGACCCGCGTCCTGACACGGATCTGGCCGGCGGCTGGCGACGGCATGGGAACGTCCAGGAGTTGGACCTGGTTGGCGGCGGTGAAGACGATGGCCGGGTTGCTCATGGTGGCATCATGGTCAACCTGGGGCGCGCCCGCCAGCTTGGCTACCCGGGGTGAACTTGACCCGGACATGGATGAAGTTGACGATATTCCATGCCTGCGCCCGTCGTGCCTGCGTCCCGTCGCGAGGTCTTCCATCGACCCAGCGGCCCTCGGACCGGACTGCCGCCGGACGCTTGGCAACCCAGGGTGCAGCTGGCGGGTTACCACATCTACCAGGCCAACGCCGTCCATCTCTATCGGGTGCTCGGTCTGCAATTCATCCTGATCACCCAGGGGGTATTGCAGTATGCCGGCAGCAACGGCCAGGCATGCACGGCCAAGGCGGGGGAGCTGGTGTGGTTCGGGGACGGCGTCAACCAATGCATGATCGGCGCGCCGGGGCCGATCGCCTTCTATCAGGTCCACTGCTTCCTGGCCGGTGATGACCAGCGCGCCGCCGTCCCGGCGCTGACCGGATGCGGCCCGCTGCCGGACCGCTTCGCGGTCGGCGCGGCGATGGAGCCGCTCATCGTCGCATTCGATCGGCTCATCCATGCGCTCCTGCAATCGACCCCGCTTTGGGAAGTGGAATCGCGCATCTGGACCTTGGAGATCCTCCGCCTTGCCGCCTCCGCCGCTTTCGCCGGCGCCATCCCGCCCGGACCACCGCTGGATCCGTGGCGGCACATCCTCGCCCGCATGGAGACCGCCGCCCCTGACTGCCGGATCGCCGACCTGGCGCGCGATTCCGGTGTCCGCCCGGAAAGCTTCATCCGCACCTTCCGCCGCGCGACCGGGACCACACCGAAGCAGTACCTGCTCCAGCGCCGCCTGTCCGAAGCCCGGCGGATGTTGTGGGCAGGGACGAGCGTGAAGGAGGCTGCGCACCGCTGCGGCTTTCCTGATCCCCTGTATTTCAGCCGCATGTTCCGGCGCTGCTACGGCCATCCGCCATCGCAGGCGGCGACCGCCCTGGCGCCGGATGCGGTGTCGCCGGCGATCGGCCTGCCGATCTCGCGCCACGTCTTCGCGCCCGGGTACGGGATGGCGCAGTACACCGTGAAGGCGGAATGAAGCGCGCATCACCCTGCGTCGGCTTCCGCTTGCCTGCGCTGGCGCTCGGCCTCAAGTCCGCCCCCCATGACGCATCCCGCCAGCCCGCCTGCCAATCCTCCGTCGGCGCATGCCCAGGCCGCCAACGAACCGCCCCAGACCCTCGAAGGCTGGTGCATCCTGCACGAGCTGTGGCGGCTGGATTGGACCTTGTGGCGGCACCTCGAAGCGCGCGACCGCGAGGCGATCGCGGGTGAGGCCTCGGCCTGGCTGGGCGAAGCGGCGCGGGCGAAGGGCGGGGCGGCGGCCTATGCCATGCTGGGCCAGAAGTCCGATCTGATGTTCCTGTTCTACCGCCCGGACATGGCCGGGCTGCTCGCGACGCAGCATGCGTTCCGGCGCACCCGCCTGCATGAATACCTGCGGCCTGCCTACGCCTTCGTGTCGATGCTGGAGGTCAGCCTGTACGAGGCCACGGCCCAGGCCAACGGCCGGCTGATGCAGCAGGGCCTCAGACCCGGCACCCCGGATTGGGACGCGGCCTTCGCGGTCGAGTACGCCAAGCACCGCGCGGCGCTCGATGCCCGGCTGAGCAGGGGCATTCCTGACTACGAGCACGTCTGCTTCTACCCGATGAGCAAGCGCCGGGGTGAACAGTACAACTGGTACGCCGCGACGGTCGACGAGCGCCGCGCCCTGATGCGCGGGCACGGCCGCATCGGCCACAAGTACCATGAGCAGGTGGTCCAGGTCATCGGTGGCGCGATCGGCCTCGATGACTGGGAATGGTCGGTCGACCTGCACAGCGCCGATCCGCTGGTCTTCAAGAAGCTGGTGACCGAGATGCGCTTCGACCCCGCGAGCAGCCGCTACGCCGAATTCGGGCCCTTCCACCTCGGCCAGCGCCTGGCGCCGGATGCGCTGCAACGGCTGCTGCTGGCCTGAGTTTCCCCGTCACCTGGTGACGAATCGTGGATAAACCACGGTGCTGACACACCGGGGGAGGGGCCTCGGCGCCACGGATTGTCGGGGGTCGGGGCTGGGCCTACGTTGCCCCGGCGCCTCCTAGCCAGCTGCAGGAGCGCCTGAGGGCCCCGACATGGAATCCACCTATTCGCGCACCCCGACCTGGGCGACGGCCCTGATCGTGATCCTGGGGGTGGCGTCGCTGTCGCTGTTCCTCTTCCTGCTGACCGCCAACGCCCGCCTGCGGGCGATGAATGAGGAAAAGCGCAACCTCGAAGCGGCCAAACCCGGCCTGAACGCCCTGCTGCAGCAGCTGCCGGAGCAGATCAAGAACACCGAAAACGTCATCGCCGACCGCAAGCACGAGAAGCAGCAGTACCTCGACGACGACAAGACCGCCGACAACGATGTCGCGAGCATGCTCACCCTCCTCCAGACCACGCTCAAGGCCACCGAGGAGGGCCGGGCCAAGCGCTCGCAGGCCTACGAGGAACTGCTCAAGGAGATGACCACGCGCCGCAAGGAGCTGGATACCGAGGAAGACCACCTGTACAGCAACGTGAAGGACCAGGAGACCCGCCGGCAGCAGAAGCGCGCCGCGATCGAGACCCTGTCGCAGGAGATCGAAGCCCAGAGCAAGAAGCACCGCGACGCCAACAAGGAGCTCGACAACCGCATCGCCGAGCTCAAGACCCGCGTGCAGCAGCTCACCAACCAGCTTGAAAGCGCCAACCGCAAGCTGGTGCCCAAGGGCAGCGTGATCTCCAGCGCCGCCGCGGTCGGCTTCGTGGTCATCGATCGCGGCCACAAGCATCGTCTGCGCAATGGCACCCGCTTCGCGGTCTACCTCAAACGCGCCGGGCAGCCGGTGGTCAAGGGCGCGATCGAGGTCATCGAGGTCGGCGACCAGACCGCGGTCGCCCGCGTCGCGGCGGAATACGACCAGAACGATCCGATCATCGCGGGCGATCTCCTGCACAATCCCGTCTACGATCCCGACAAGGTCTATGGCTTTGCGATCCGAGGCGATTTCCAGCGCTTCAGCACGGAAGAGCTGCAACGCCTGATCCTCGATGTCGGTGGCCGCATCGAGACCGACCTGAGCGTCAACACCGACTACCTCGTCGCCGGCACCAACTGCCAGAGCGACCTCAACCTGGCGACCAAGCTCGGCCTGAGCATCCTCAGCGAAGACCAGGTTCTCGATCTCGTGCACCTGCGGCCGCGCTTCGCCAGCCTCCAGGGTTGGGAATTCGTGGTCGCCAGCGCGCGCGCCCACAAGCGCTTCGCCGTGGTCGGCACCTTCACCAAGGCGGATCGCGGCTCGGTGGTGAAGCTGATCTCCGGCCTGGGAGGCAAAATCGAGTCCTCGCTCGGCAAGGACACCGACATCGTCGTCGCCGGCAGCCAGGCCCTGGAGATCATGAAACAGGCGCGCAGCCGCAACCTGCCGATCATCGACCAGAGCCAGTTCGAGCATCTGACCAGCGCCGACGTCAAGGCCATCACCAAGTAGCCGGTATCCATCCCTTCGGCAGCAGAAACCCCAGGAGCCGACCGTGGCCGCCCGCATCCCCGCCTTCTCGCTCTTCTCCCTGATCCTCCTGGCCCTCGCCACCGTCATCCTCGGCATCATGGCCTGGGTCTGGAACTCCAGCATCAAGACCATCATGGAAGGCGGCGAAGGGGTCTCCTCCACCCAGACCCTGCCGGCGCTGCAGAAGTGGAACCGCGAATCGCGCAACGAGATCCGCCAGAAGGAGCGCGAGCTCGCCGACCGCCAGGCCGATCTCGCGCGCATCGACATGGAGCTCGCCAAGCACCGGGTCGCCTACACCAATGATGGGCTGCTCCAGGGCACCGCCCTGCCGGGCAAGCGCACCAAGGACGCCCAGCCGGATCCCAACGCCCTGGAAGCGTCGATCCGGGGCGGGCCTGAGAAGAAGAAGCTGAAAAGCTCCTCCCGCCGCCTCGCCACCGACGACATCCAGCTCGCCGTCGCCCAGGTCAAGGCGCACAACCAGCAGGTGCTCTCGGACGAGCAGCAGAAGTATCCCAAGCTGGACGACACCATCACCCAGCGCCGGGCCCAGACCGAGGAGACCCTCAAGCAGATCGCCGCCTTCGAGGCCGCCTGGCGCAAGGACCAGGAAAGCCTGGAAAAGCAGGAGAAGGAACTCATCGCCTCGCGCGAGAAGATCGAGAAGACCGGCGCCAACGACCGCGGCGTGCGCGCCAGCACCGTCCTCGAATACCAGGACCGCATCCGCAAGCTGCTCGAACTCGACCTCAAGTTCCTCAACGAGATCCTGCCGTGCGGCAACGTGCTGGAGGTCGCCGATCGCCAGGACCGGGTGATGATCGACCTCTCGAGCCGCGACCGCATCGTGCCCGGCATGCTGTTCGTCGTTTTCAGCTACGACCTCGGCCGCTTCGTCGAGAAGGGCACGGTGGAGGTCATCAAGTCCGGCCCCGACCTGTCGGAATGCAAGGTCGTCGGCCAGATCGATTCCCGCCGCCGGCCCATCCACAAGGGCGACCGCATCGGCAACCCGCTCTACAGCCCCGACCGTCCCAAGACCTTCGTCTTCGCGGGCGAGTTCTCGGAATACAACGTCGACGACCTGGTCAATTTCGTGCGCGCCATGGGCAACAAGGTGGTCGACAAGATCGGCCCCGGCTGCGACTTCCTGGTCGTGCGCGGCGACGCCAAGGATCGCGCCGACAACGACAAGATGCTCGCCCGCGAATACCAGGTCCTGGCGATGACCGAACGCCAGCTGCTGCGCTTCGTCCGACCGGCCTATCTGCCCAAATAGCGGCTAGGGCCACCGGGTCCGCTCCGGCATGGCATCGGGGATGTCCCGATCAGCCAGCAGGATCCGCAACCATGATCAGGAAGGTCACCTGACCCCGCGAAGATCATGCGCCAGCATGAGGAACACGCTGGCGGTCCAGGTGTAGGCCTTGTCCCGCAGCGCTTCACCCGTCAAGGCGTTGAAGTTCTCAGCCATGCCGCCGGATCGGCAGAGATCGCAGAAACGCCGCGCCAGATCCTGAGCCCGTGCGTGCTCTCCCAATTGCCGCAGTCCGTCATAGATGAGAAAGGTGGATGGGGCCCAGATCGGCCCGCGCCAATACCCGTCCGCCTCGTAGCGGGGCGATTTGGGACTCTCGGTGGCCAGGCCGTGTTCGGTCAGGAATCGTCCCGGCTGGAAGAGATCGTCCACCAGACGCCGGGAAATGGCAGGAGGCAGCCGCTTACCGAGGACCAGAGGCAGGAAGGGAAGCAGGCTATCGCCCCCCGCAGCGACGCGATGCGAACCGCTCTGCACCACCGCGAACCGATCATCGCGCCAGTTGTGCCGGATCAGGTCGCTGAGCATCCGGTCGGCTCGTCTCTTCCAGCGCCGGGCCTCGGCCGGTTTTGCGAGCCGCTCTGCCAGAGAGGACAGCACATCCAGCTGAACCACCAGGAATGCGGCAAGATCCGGTGATTCGATCGGCATGTCCATGGTGAAACACGTTGCGTTGTCCCAGCCGCTGTCGTTGCCGTGATGATACTGGCACAGGCCATCCCCGTCATCGTCGCGGCTGCGCAACCACCAATTGGTCCATGCCGCGAGTTGCGGGTAGAACGATGCGATGTGACGGCGACTGGGCGAATTCCCGTTCAGTGCCAGCATTTTCCGGAGCGCCCAGCCATGGATCGGCGGCTTGCAGAAGTTCCAGCCCAGGCTGTCGATTCCGATGCTGTCCGGCAGGGCGCCGTGCTCATCCTGATGGTCGAACGGCAGCAGCATCTGATCCCAGGCCAGGGCGGCCTGCCCTGGTGCAAGGGCCATCGCATTGAAGCAGTGGTCCCAGCTCCAGACCGCGCTCATGCGGTTCTTGCTCATCAGCACCGCTGGCCTCCGATACCGTCCCTGCGGATCCACCCGTGCCGACCACAGGATGTAGCCGGCCAGCTCACGCGCCGAGGCATAGCGCGCAGGCACGCTGGGCAGGGTCCGCATGAACGCGGTCCAATCCCTGCGAACGCGTTGTCGGCACGGCATCAGGGTCGGACGCTTGGCGTCCGTTGGTGCGGTCGAAGTCAGACAGCTCAATGCGATCTCGCCGGAAATCGTCACCGTCACCTGGGAGGCGCGCACCCCATCCCAGGGCGCATCCACCGTGACCTCGCCGGACACACGGCTGAGCAGGATCTGCTGCCGGACCCCATAATGGTTGATCTGCCAACGATCGGATCCGCGTGGCACCACCTGCGCCCAGGCTTCGGACTGCACCTGCATGCGCAGCGCCACGCCGCTTGTGCGGATCCGCAGGATGTCTGCGGTTTCAAAGACGAATTCGATCTCGCCCGCACCGCAACGAGGTCTGAGCATGAGCCGAGTGGGATCCGCCTGGTGATCCCATTCGACCGCCGTGCCCTCACGCACCATGGACAGCCCCAGAAGATCGACGGAGACCACCCTCAGATGCAGCCCATTGCTGCGATCCTTGGGGGGCTGCGTGATGCGTACCACCAGCGTTGAGCCGGCGGTGCTGAAGCTGACCAGGTGCAGATCGTAGTTCATGGGCATGGGTTGGGTTACCGTGTGGAGGATGGGGTGCCTGGGAGTGATTGCCAGGCCACCACCGAGGCGAGTTGAGCCGCGAAATCCTTCAGGAACTTGGCCGCCACCGTCAGCTATATTCTGGGCATCGCTGTGGGGATCAGACCCGGATCAGGCTCCGCTTCTTGCTGAATCCGCCGCGAAACAGGTTCTCTTGGTGCAATCCGACCCGGAAGCTGGTCGGCTGCCCTGGCGAGGGCACGAAGTCCTTGTGCCCGTAGGGCAGCGCTTCCGCGGCAGGCAGCGGAAGCACACCCAGCAGGAGGCCGGAACACCGGGCGGTGATGGCATGATGACGCATGGCGATTCCTCGCGGCTTCCCGAAGGTCAGTGATGGGCGGTCACGGTGACGGTGCCGCTCAGCCCCGTGAGATCGATGGTTTCCTTTGCGGAGTCGAATTTCATCCACTCCTTACCGTTGACACTGAGACGCTGCATCGGCGCGGCCTTGGGGTGGCGCAGGCGCAGAATCACCTTCTGCGGCACGGTGCGAGCGGGCAGTTGAACGGTCGCGGTGATCCTGCCCTGCTCCACGTCCGAGACGATCTCGTAGGCCAGGGTGCCGAAATAGGTCGGGGCGTTCCTGATCCGGATCGTCCTGCCCTGTTCCAGCCAGGCGCGCGGGGTGCCGCGTGCCAGCCACAGGGTCTGTTCCTGTTCCATGACCAGCAGATTGCGGAAGTTCGACAGGAACCCGCCCCGGTTGTGCTGCTTGTCATAGACGTTGAACCAGGTGTGCTCCTTGAACATGTAGTTCTCATGCGCAGCGTCGCCGAAGGGATCGCCGATGAAATACATGTCGGCCACCGACCGTCGTTGCCAGGCGCGCAGGAAGTTGGGGATGTCGTCGGCCAGCAGGTAGTATTCCGGCAGCCGTTCATGGGGTGACTGGTAGAGCCAGCCGCCAAGGCTTTCCCAGTCGCGCTCGGGGCGGAAGCCGGGTCGGCGCACCTGGTACCAGGGGTGGTCGTAGATGAAGCGGTCTTCGTAGAGGTCGAAGACCTCGTCGAGCCAGGGGCAGTCCAAGGACAGGGCCCGGCTGCGCAGGAGGAATTCGATGCCGGTCGAGGGGATGGCGACGTCGCAGAGGTAGGAGCCCCAATGCCGATGCATGTCCGAACCGGCGGCTTCTTCCAGGTGGAGCGGGCCGCGATCGGCGAAACCCTGGGGCAGATAGCGACGGTACAGCCCATCCTGGGCCCGCAGCACCGGCGAGGCGGCGACGGCGGCCTCTACCACGCGGAGCAGCACCTCGCGATAAGCGTCGGCTTCGCCAGCCAGTTCGCGGCCGAGGCGCGGATCGACCTCGGCCAGGACGTCGGCCACCAGGCGCAGGGATTGGTAGGCGCAGATATCGGCCAGGATGAAGGCCCGTCCGCCACCATCGCCCGAGGCCAGCGGTGGTTGCAGGCCTGGCTGCGAGGCCAGGCCCCGTCGGATGCGGTCCTGCAGCTCAGGCGTAAGTTCCACCATGCTGGAACGGCGGCGACGGATTATCAGCTGCGCTGCTGCGTGCAGCCGGGGCGCCTGCCGTTCCAGCCAGGCGCCGTCGCCGCTCAGGCGATAGTGCTCGGCCATGACCCAGGGCAGGCTGAGCTGGCCCAGCGCATGCTCGCGTTCGGCATGCGTGTCCAGGGCCAGGGCGCCGTCCGGTCGCTGGTTCTCCAGCCACAGGTCAAGGCAGTCGCTGGCGATCCGGTGCAGCCCCAGATGATCCAGGGCCTGGACGATGCGGTCCACCTCCATCGCCAGCGGTTGCCAGACCCCGGTCGGCAGCCAGCAACCACGCGGATCGGTGACATCGCGCAGGATGCGCAAATTGCCGGTATAGGCCAGCGCGCTCTTGGGAGTCGGGACCTTGCCGAAGCGGGTGAGATCCCCGCGGTCGATGCGGGTGAAATGACGCACCATGCCCCAGCCGCCGACCTGCCAGAGATGATTCAGGAAGGCATCGGGAACCTCCACCTGCATGGCCGCTGCGAAAAAGGGCGGCCAGGCGTCGCGCTCGCGGATCTCCAGCGGCGGCGGCTGGAAAGATGGACCGCGCAGGGCGCGCAGATCCTCTTCCCACGACCGTTCTCGCTGTTCACGCACGCGTTCCCGGATGGTCCGGCTGCTGTGGTTTGAGCAAAGACGGAGAACATCTTCGAGGCTCAAGCCAGCGTCGCGATCGAGGATGGCCAGGCTCTGGTCGTGCAGCAGGATGGGGCCCTGGGCCAGGTCATGCGGCAGGAAGGTGCAGACCTGCCTGCCGAGGGTGAGCGTGACCAGGGTGCGATCCGGCCCGCGTTCCGTCTCGCGGTGGAGGATGGGAACCGCTATTGCACGGCGCTGGCCAGCAGTGATCCCTTCGGCCAGCCAGGAGGTGGCCCCGCTAACCGTGATCTTTGGATCCAGGGCGCTGAGCGGCCCCAGGTGGCCGCCGCTGATCTCGATGCGGCCCTCGTGGGCCGGGCAATCCCGGGCGAAACCCCAGGCGATGATGATGTCACGATGACGCCAGGTCGGCGCAGGCTGCGTTACCGGCATCGCGCTCAACCGCAGCACGCAGCCGTCATTCAAGGTTGCGACCGCCTCACCCCAGCCGGCCCAGGCGAAATAGGGCAGTTCGTCTCCGGTACGCACCTCCAGGACAAACGCACGCGCGCCAAGCAATGGCACGGTCACGGCCAGCGGCTCGTCCATCAGTTTCCTGGGACCGGAGGAGAAGACCTGCCGACCGTCGATGCTGACGATGAACTCCGCGTTCCCTGCGAAGTCCGGCAGGGGGCGGCGCCAAGCCTTCAGCGCCTGATTGCGATCCAGACCGATCACGGCCCTGAAGGATGCACCGGCGGCAGGCAGTCGAACCCGGATCCGGGCCGGGGCCAAGGTGCCCAGGCCGTCGGCGGGGAGCATGCTGCCCATCGCCAGCCCCCCCGCAGCGGTGAAGGCGACCAGCGGTCGATCCCAGGCCCGGCTCAGGACCTGGAGCTGGCCACTGGCCGGAATGTCCGCCTCGGATCGGGCCAGATCATCGTTGAGGTTGGCAAGCACCTGATCCATTGGCATCTGATCACTGGAGCGGAGGGTCATATCGGATCTCGGATCGACAGGGGCGTCAGACGCCGTTCCATGCTCGTTTGCTTGAATTGCCGTCGGATTCACACAGAGCGCCGGAGTGCCCAGGGGATGGGATTCCCAACAGCCATTCTCTCTCGGAAGGACGGGTTGCCGGGATCGGGTTTAGGCCGTTCCTCTGCGTCTGCGTGCCTGAGGAGGTCTCCAGCGGTTGGCTGTTTCCTTGGTTACGGCTCTGCAGGACTATGTCCACATGCGTTTTCCGGGACGGATCACTTCCGGCCCTGGATTTTCACCAGGTGTCGCAGTCCGCGCACGTAGATGCTGTCCTGGTCAAAGGTAAAGGTCCATCCGTATGAAGTGAGTTCGGGGATGATGTTGTCCGACACCGATTTCCCGTCCGTGGTATAGACGCTTATCATCGCGGCATTGCGGTTGCCCTGGCCGGGGGCGCCACCAAAACCAAAGATGTGACCGTTGGCAATCAGGAGGAGATGGCCGGTGGGTGGCACCGCCCGTCCGCCACCTTGGGGCTGGTCGGTGAATGCGCCCGTCACGATCTTGCCGGTGAGCGCATCCAGGATGGGGCCGGTGATATGATGCAGCTTGCCTTGATGGTAGGTCATCCACGGCAGGTTGCTTCCACCGATGCGTTCATTCCATCTCGGGGCCAACTGCCCGCCATGCCAGAGAACAGTGCCTTTGAGGGTTTCGTCCTCCAGGGTGAAACGCACGGCGGCCGGCGCACTGGGGCCCTTGCCGCCGTTCCCCTTGCCGCTCCAACCGCAGTGTTCGCCAGCGCCGCAGAAGAAGATCACGTCCCGTTCGTCCTTTTTTACCAAGGTCTGCATGCCATGTTCGCTCCAGCCCTCGACCGTCAGCTGTTTCCCCTCGGGCAGGCGATAGGCATGGCAGCCGGCTGCCCACAGGATGTCCACTCCGTTCACGGTCAGGATGGCCGGACTGACGATGGTATCGACGCCTTGCTTGCCGCGTTTCATGGGCGTGTCATCAGACCACAGCAGCTTGCCGCTGAGCTTGTCGAAGGCGCGGACCTTGTTGGTGATATCCGACAACATGAGGCTCTTGTACAGGATGGGAGACCGGCCGTTGCGGCAGTATTCGCCTAGTTGTCCGATGGATACCGTGCTCCAGAGCCGTTTTCCGCTGAGATCGAAACAGAAGAAGCCTCCAAACGCGGTCTGCACATAGACGCGTTCGCCATCAGTCACCGGCGTGGCATAGGCATGACCGACACAATCGGAATCGCCGCCAGAGGCCCGCCCTTCACGCCAGGACTCCAGCATCAACCCTCCGCTCGCTGCGATATCCTTCTCTGCCTTCAGGGAGTTCGAATCTTCTCTTCTGATCTGATTCTTGTGGTTGATGGAGTATCCCTTTCCCTTGGCCTTCGCCTCGATTTCCGGCGTCTTGCCATGCTTCGCAAGGATGGCGTTGACCTCTGCCCGCAGACGCAGGTCGTCCAGGAGCGCGGTCCACGCCGCCTTGACCTGGGCGCCGTTGGCAAGAAGCGGGGTGTGGTCGAGGAGCGCCTTCCACAGTACGCTGCCGTCCTTGGCGCTCATGCAGACCAGCGAGGGGTATTCATTGACCGACTCGTCAAACTCGCACAGCAGGAAGATGCGGTCTCCCACCACCACCGGTGAGCTGTTTCCCCACCCCTTGTCGGGCAGGGCGACCTTCCAGGTGATGTCGGCACCGGAGAAAACCGTAGGCGGTTTCACATCGGTGAAGACGCGTGAGCCTTCAGGGCCGCCGTAGCCGATCCAGGCCGGCGCATCAGCCGCAGGGCCGATGGAAATCGTCAGGGTCAAGGTCATGGCGGCGAGGATTTTTCGGGTGGGATCCATGGTTTTCGCAATCTTCTTCCTGGGGTTTATGGGCCTGATGATTGAGGCGCGAGGTGGTGTCAGCCCCGCATCTGGAGTTCGCGATCGAAGAACAAGGCGAAGCCTGGATTGACCCTGTCCTACTTCGGGATTTCGGCATTCGACTCCGCCGCTACCGTAGAAGCGAAGGTCTGGGCCGGCAGGCCGTCCTGGTTGAAGAGGTTGGCCCAGGCTGCGTTCTTGCCGACGATCCAGGAATAACAGACCGCCGCAGGCGTGGTCACCTCGGGGGCGCTGACCACCACCGTCTCACGTCCGCTCGCCGGATCCTTTTCGATGACCGCCTGGGCCCAGCACCAGCGCAGAAGACCCTGGCCGCTGCGATCGGCAAGGCCGAATCCCTGCAAGCGCTCGCTGTGACGGAAGGCCAGTCCCTTGCCGACGTGGGTGAAGAACACGCGTGCCTTGCTGCCTTCGATGCGGTGTTTCTCGTAGATCGGGCCGGAATACCCGACCTGCTTGCCATAGACGGTGGCAAGGGCCACCCGGGCCCCACGGGTGCCATAGCCCGATTTGTTGGCCGGATGCATTCCGCCGCCCAGATCACGGGTCTGGACCATGTAGGTGTTGGCGAAGCCCAGGCCATCGCCGCGTAGAACCCCGCTCCATTCCCGACCCGGTCCGGCCCCCGGCCCCATCGGGCCTTTGAAATCGGCTTTCGCAAAGGGCATGGCTCGATTGGTCACCGGATCATCGTAACTCCATGCACAACCGATGCCGCTGGGTTTTTCGACGTAGAGGACGGGAAAATCACCCTGGCCCCAGGCTTTGCGCCAGCCGAAGATGAGGGCGTGCATGGCCGTGCCCCAGTCCAGACCGCTCAGGCCGACCCCGTTTTCACCCTGGTCCCAGAGCAGGCCCCGAATCCCATAACCGACCCGGTGCTGGATGTGTTCCTCGAAACAGGTGCTCATCCGCTTGAAGCGGTGACCGTAGGCACCGTTCACGGGTGGGGCGAACGGCGGCTTGTCCGGTTCTGGTTTCCCGGCTGCCTTGGCCGCCGCCACGGCCTGTTCCCAGGCCGCAAGTTTGTCGGCTCGCCGTTTGACGTTTTCCGGTGCGTTATACTCCGCCGTCACCTTGGCAAAGGCGGCCTGGACCATTGCATCGGATTTCATCATGTCCTCGGTGATCCAGTCTCCGACCGTCGTATTGCCCAAGGAACCCCAGATCAGGCCGACCGGTACCTTCAGTTCCTCCTGGAGTCGGACCCCGAACGTGAAGAGCTGCGCACTGCGCCCGGGCGCGGTCTTGGGCGAACATTCCTGCCAACCGCCCGCAGCCGGCAGGCAACGGATCTGCGGATAGTCCTCTTTGGCCAATTTCGCCAGGACCGGATCATCGCCCGCATAGGCTTGGATGGTCGCCTCCATGTTCGACTGGCCTGAACCCAACCAGACTTCACCGACCAGCACGTCCTCGAACTTGGTCTCGTTGATCGTCATCACGTCCGGCCCGCCTGCCTTCAGGGGATCCAGAACGATTTTCCAGGTCCCGGCAGCATCAGCCGTGACGGTTTTGCTTTGACTGCGGAAACTGAGCGAAACTGTGGATCCTGGCTTTGCTGTGCCCCAAACCGGTACCGACATGTCCCGTTGCAGCACCATCCGGGAACCGAACATGCCTGGCATGGTGACCGAAGTTGCCGGCGTTGTACTCGATGATTCGGCCGCTGTGGCCAGATTGGCCACGCACCATGCCATCGTCAGGAGTTGGAGGAGGCGACGTGTGCCCATCGTGATATGTCCTTTCGTTGCTTTCTGCTCAGGATTCACCAACAGGTTGACGGATAGAGCCTGGACCGGCGGACCTCGGCCCGCACGAATTTCCGGTTGTTGCCTATGGATCAATCTCTCGCGGCCATCGGAACCGTACCTGGGTTCGTCAGCCTGTTGGTGAATCCTCTGTAATAGTTCAAGGCTTGGCCCGCAGGTCATAGCAGTAGATCCCATCCCCGCCGCGAACGAAGAGGCGTCCATCCACCAGGGCCGGCACCAG
Source organism: uncultured Candidatus Kuenenia sp. (assembly GCA_964654285.1). Taxonomy (GTDB): domain Bacteria; phylum Planctomycetota; class UBA11346; order UBA11346; family UBA11346; genus BJHQ01. The sequence goes on along the minus strand of CAZZJC010000032.1, from coordinate 39,517 downwards.
CGGTTGCACGCTATAGGCGCTGGTCGGAGGGAAGGGGTTCCAACGCAGGTCTGGCTTGCCTTGCAGAACACCACGGTCCTGGTCGAGGTGGTACCAGGCCAGACCTTGGCTGCCATGCTGCCCCTCCGGCCAGAGCAGGCCCTTGTTGCCGATGATCACCATCCCCTGATTGCTTCCCACTGCCCCCGGATAACGGTCAAAGGTTCCGACCTGCTTGCCCGTCGCGACATCGAAGATGCGCACGTCGAGGTTCACCAGATAGGCGCGTCCGTTGGCCACCGCCATAAATCCGTTTTCGTCCTTTCGGATGTCTTCCGAGCTCCAGCCCTCGGCCAGGCCGGTCGGGGTGATCCTCCAGCCCCGGACCCGGATGAAGCCTTTCTTGATCTTGCCGGCCTCTTGGGCGGCATCGCAGACCAGCAGACGGTCCCCACTGACGATGACATCACTGGGGCCGGTCATCTGCTGATCGTGGGAGGATCCAACGCTTTCTTTCGATCGCCATACCTCATGCCCATCAACCGGGTCGATGAGGGCGACCACGCTGCCGCAGGCCAAAACATGGGGTTTTCCGTTGTGGGTGAACTCACGCAGGGCGCGCAGGCCCAGCTCCTTGGCCTGCCACTTCTGGCTGCCATCAGCCGCCGCCAGACCCAGGGCTGAACCCTCAGGTCCGAACCAGATCAGGATATCGCCAACCAGCACTGGCGACTGCGTCGGGCTGGAACGATACTTGGTCCAATTCGCATCCGGTTGAGCATATTTCTCGGGCTTCTCCCAGGCTGGCGCACCTGTCTTGGCATCCGCCACCAGGAGAATTCCATGCAGGCTGGGATAGAACACCTTGCCCGCCGCGACCAGGGGGCCGCCGTGGCCACCGCGATACTTGTGCCCCTGCATGTTCCAACTGCGTTGCGGCCAGACCGTCTCCCACAGGGTCTTGCCGGTTGCTGCATCCATGGCCACCAGGTGTTCATCCGCCAGAGGCCGATAGAAATCTTCGAGGGCCGTCTTTTCCTCTTGCGCCAGTTTCAACTCGACCGCCAATGCTTCGATGGGTTTTCCGAGTTTGTGCTTGTCCGAGAGGGCCCAATCTGGGATGGCGATCGGTGTTTGCTTGCTCGGCGTATAGAAACCCTGGAACACAACACCGTCTTTGACCACCGGGGAACTGGATCCGCCACAAAGACGGGCGCCGATGGCCCGCCGGGGGTAGCGGCCATCGGCCGCGTTGCCGTAGGAGACCGGGGTGGTCCGTTCACTGCGCCAGACCGGCACCGCCTTGGTCAGATCATCAATGAGGGCCCCCTTGTAGGGCGTTGCCATGGTCCGATCGGGACCACCCATGGCCGGCCAGTTGGATCCTTCCGCCAGGGCCGCCATGGCGGGCACGTTTTTCCCAGTGGCCGTGCCGGAACGCGGCTTGGTTGCGGTCTTCGCCTCGACCCGGGGATCCACACTCATGGATCCCGACAAGTTCCCGGCGGCATCGCGCTTCAGGTCCAATTTCAGCGACCAGGCATCTCGCAGATCGGTCCCCTTTTCATCATAAAAGCGGATGCTCAATTCGCCCCGCAGACCCTGGGCATCAAGCACCAGCGTGGAATTGCCGGGCCGGGAATGGCACCAAGGAGTGGGGATGAACCAGAGATTGGCGAAAGCGGATCCGCGAAAGGCCAGGCGCAGCACCGTGCCTCCTGGTTCCAGGGTGAGTTCCACCACCTGGTATTCGCCCGTGGGTGCGGGCATTTGAACGGGCTTGAGATCCCCACCGGGGACGGAGGGTGCAGCCGCCTCTTGGGCCTGTATTCCAACAAAGGTCAGGAATGCAGTGCATGAGATGCGGCAGAGGAAACGCGAAGAGGTGGACATTCCGGGGGGTTCCTTGAGGTAAGGAGGAAATCGGCTCTGCATTGGGCAAGGAGTTGTCAGACCAGCTGCAGCAAATGGTACGGCTCTGGATGTTCACCATGACGGCTGGAGGAACCATTTCAGACCTGTCGCGACCGACTGGACCCGCATGGGTTTGCGCAAATTCATTAATTGCAATGGCTTGCATTTGGTGGCGCTGATCCTTGTTCGGCAGGGGGTACATAGAAAAATTGTCGCATGACACCAAATGGATGTCGCGGTCTGGTGATTCTTTGGGATGCGCCTCAGGCCGTCGAGCTGAGCCAGGGCATTGAGCGCTATCTGCGTCGTTATGCTCTGGGCTGGCCGATCACCATCCTGACTGACGCGAACCGCGCAGAGGCCTTGCTGCGTTCTGGTCTGGCGTCGGTCCTTGTCGTCCGCACGAGCTCTGCCGCAGATAGCCGGCGCATCAACGCACCCACGGTGGTGTATTGTGACAGCAAGCCTCCGCCCCGACCGGAGGATCTCCAGGTGTGGTTCGACGACGCAGCCGTTGGCCGTGCGGCGGCGCAGCATCTGGTCCAGCGCGGATACCGGTCATTTGCCTGCCAATCGAGTCTGCTGGGGGCAGGCGCCCAACCCTATCGGGTGCAGCGCGAAGAGGCCTTCGTCCATGAATTGGCCCGACTAGGCTATTCGTGCATGACCCGTCGGAGCATGCCGCAAGAGCAGCAGAGCCTGGATGTCCATCTCGCCTGGCTGCTGGCCTTGCCGCGAGGAACCGGCGTCTTCTGCCACGAAGACCATGGCGCGCGCCTCCTCCTGGCCGAGTTGAGCAATCTGGGCCGCAAGGATGTCGGGGTGGTCGGAGCGGGGGATTTCGATTTCAGCGATGGCATCGGCATGAGCAGCGTGCGTCTGTCCTGGGTGCTGCTGGGACACGAACTCGCCCGGCTCCTGCACTGCCATTTGTCCGGATCCGGATCCAGGACCGCAACCGCGCCGCCCATCGGCGTGGCCGCCCGTGCCAGCACCAGCACCATCACCGGTGCATCCTGGCTCGCAAAAACCGAAGCCTGGATGAGGAAATGCACCAACCGCCTTCCAGATGTGGCCGGACTGGCCCGCCATCTCGGCGTTTCGCGCAGCACCCTCAATCGTCGATTCCAGTCCGAGCTTGGCTGCCCTGCCAAGGAGTATCTGCGCGAACGACGCCTGCTCGAGGTGCGCGAAGCCCTGCTGCGAAACGAAGCCGCCTCCATCGAGACCTTGGCGCGCCGCTTCGGCTGGTGCGACGGATCGCATCTCATCCGGGATTTCCGGCGAACCTACGGCCTGACGCCAGGGACGCTGCAGACCGCACTTGCTCCCCGCTCGACCACGCCCTGAGGCGTTCGTGCCGCGCCGCTATCCGTCCGGCAGCCGTCAGGCTGCGCAGATGGGCGCCGGAGGCGCGTTGCACCCCCGGACAAACCAGCACTCGGGATGGCACTGCCGACCCTTCCGGTCCAGCCGGAGGCCCGCGCAGCGGGGGGGGCTTCGCAGGCAACCCCGGTTCAGCCGCCGAACCGCCGTTCCCATTCCGCCTTCGCGACGGGCTCGCGGGTGACGATCTCGGCGTTGAAGCGGCGCAGCAGATCCTGCACCACCGGTGCGGCCTCGGCGGCGCGATAGCGGTCGCGCGCGGCGGCAGCGGCGGGATCCAGCGTCGGGGTCCGGATCAGCGGCCCCAGGGGTTGCCCCAGCGGCCGAAGCGGTGCCGGCGCGTTCGCGCTGGGCGGCGGGACCGCGCTGGACGGCAGACTCGCGCTTGGCGGCAGGTTCACGCTTGGCGGTGGGTTCACGCTTGGCGGCAGGAAGGCAGCGGGCTGGGTCGGCGCGGCTCCCGCCGCAGGCGCCGACCCTAACGAGGGCGCGGCGGGGCTGCCGGCGGAGCGGATTCCAGGCGTTCGAGCCGGCGCAGCAGCTGGTCGATGTCGACCAGGTTGGCGAGCGAAGCCAGGCGCACCACGGTGAGTTCGGCGAGCAGACGCGGATCGACACCGTGGCGCAGCTGCTGCTGCGCGTTGATCAGCACCTGGCACATGCGCTGGGCGCGCTCGCCCGGCATGCGCTTGGCGTGCGCCTCGGCGGCGGCGACCTGGGCCCCGAGCCGGGTCACGGCCGGGCTGGTCGCGCCGCAGGCCTGGACGAGCAGCACCGCGCGCACGTGGTCGACGAGCTGCTCGATGAAGGTGGCGGGCGCGACGCCGCCGGCGCAGATGCGGTCGAGCGCCTCCAGGGCCGGCGCGGGCGTGCCGCTGATGATCGCGTCGGCCACCGCCACCAGGTCGTCGCCGCGCGCGGCGCCCAGGAGCAGGTCGAGGTCGGTCTCGGGATTCGCGCCGTCGCTCACCGCGATGAGCTGGTCGAGCAGGGTCTGGGCGTCGCGCATGCCGCCGCCGGCGGCGCGGGCGATGCGGTTGAAGGCGACCTCCGGCAAGTTGCCGGCGCCTTCCTTCCCGGCGATCTCGCGCAGGCGGCGCACGATGGCGTCCTGGTCGAGGGGGCGGAAGTCGAAGCGCTGCACGCGCGAGAGCACGGTCTCCAGCACCTTGTCGACCTCGGTGGTGGCGAAGATGAAGCGCACGTGCGGCGGCGGTTCCTCCAGCACCTTGAGCAGCGCGTTCCAGGCGCTGGTCGAGAGCATGTGCACCTCATCGAGGATGAAGATGCGGAAGCGCGCCTGCGCCGGGGCGAAGGCGGCGCCGTCGGCGAGATCGCGGATCGCGTCGACGCCGGTGAAGCGGGCGGCGTCGATCTCGGCCACGTCGGGGTGGGTCGAATCGGTGATCATGCGGCAATGGTCGCAGATCCCGCAGGGGGCGTCGCTCGGCGCGGTGCGGCTGCCATCGCTGCCGGTGCAGCACAGGGCCTTCGCCAGGATGCGCGCCATCGAGGTCTTGCCGACGCCGCGCGGCCCGGTGAAGAGGTAGGCGTGCGCCAAGCGGCCCTTGCGGATGGCGTTGGTCAGGGTGCGCGCCACGACCTCCTGGCCGCTGACCTCGGTGAAGGTCTGGGGGCGGTACTTGCGCGCGATGACGAGGTAGTCCACGCCGGGGATTCGACCCGCGGCAGCGGGCAGGGCAAGAGCGCCGTTTTCATCAGCGGGGCTCTGCCCCGCCACGCCCCGCCAGGGCTCTGCCCTGGACCCGAATTGCCCGGAAGGGCTCTGCCGCGCGTCCTTCCGCTGGCCGCCTTTTTTGCCCGTTTGGCGGGCGGCGCTGCGCTGGCCCTTGCCGCCTCCTGGGACCGCCGGATTGCAACCGGCACGCGGGGCTCTGCCCCGCCCCGCCAGAGCTCTGCCCTGGACCCGGATTGCCCGGACGAGCTTTGCCGGGCCCTTCCGGGAAATACCCATGAATGGGCGGCCTCGCGGTGGCGAGGTTCGGCGCTGACCGGACTGCGGCTGCGGGCTTTCGCGTGCGGGACCGGGGCGCAGCATCCGGCCATGCCCAAACGCGCCGATGCCGATCCCGACGACCAGTCCCTGGGATCGGTCGATCCCGCCCTGCATCCGCCGATCCCCTTTCCCGAGGCGGACTGGCAGTGGTTCGCCGCCCGCACCCAGGCGCTGGGGATCAGCGATCCCGGCCCGCGTCGCCAGGTGCTGGAAGCCCTGTTCGGGCATCTGTGCGGGGTCAACCGCTGGCTGAACCTCACCACCATCACCGCGCCGCGCGAATACCTGAAGCTGCACGTCCTCGACAGCCTCGCGGCCGAAAGCGACACCCGCCTGCGCCACCTCGGCGAGGGCGAACCCTGTCTGGATCTCGGTTCCGGCGGCGGCTATCCCGGCCTGCCGCTCGCGCTCTGGCATCCCACCGTGCCCTGGGTGGTCGCGGACGCCCGGCTCAAGAAGGCGGAGTTCCTCGCCGCCGCTGCCCGGTTGACCGGCCTCCCCCGGCTGACCGCCCGCCACCTGCGCGGGGGGCAGACGAAGGCGGCCGCGTCCGACCTGTTCCGCCGCTGCCAGCTGGTGGTGTCGCGCGCCATGGGCCGCTGCGCCACCGTCCTGGCCGAGGCCGCGCCGCTGCTGGCCCGGCACGGGCATTGCCTGGTCTACAAGGGCCCGGCCTACGCCGGCGAGGAACGGGCCGAGGCGCGTTCGGCCTGCGCGGCGTTGGGCTTCCGTGCCCTGGGCGAGCGTTCGGTCGCGCTCGAACCCTCAGACCCCGAACGGGTGATCGTCGCCTTCGAGCGTATCTGAAGCGGATTCCCTCGCTGCCTGCATGTGAGTGACACTTCCCGCCCATCGTCCCACCCACCCGGCTGCAACCCCCGATCTCGTTCTCATGCTGCGCCGGTCCGGTGCCGGGGGGGCTCCATTCCGTGATCCGGACGCGGACCGCGACCCACCACCCACGGTGTCCGGCTGCCGCCGCTCTTTGCTCCGCCTGATCGCCGCCTGTTCCATTGCTTCGCGCCCGAGCCAAGGAATCCGTCCCATGCGCACCCGCCAGCTCCCCATGATGCCGGTGATGATCGCCCTCTGCGCCGCCTGCGGCCCGGGGTTCGCCGGCGAGGCCGAGCAACCACCGGTGAAGCCGCCGGCGCCCTCGGCCACCGACGAGCTCGTGCGCGCCCAGGAGACGCCAGGCACCACCGCGAACCAGCAGGCGGTGCAGGCCGATGCGCTCTTCGTCGAGGCGCAGGCCCAGGCGAACCAGAACAACTGGATCGAGGCGAAGGAACTGGTGCTGAAGGCGATCAGTCTCAATCCCGAGCACGCCGGGGCGCAGAAGCTGCGCGAGCAGGTGCTCGCCGTCCTGGGTGAACGCCGGCCGTCGGTGGCGGTGACCGGCCAGTCGGCCCAGGAGCAGGCCGCCGTCGCGCAGCAGGAATTGGCCGTGCGCGTCGCCGCCCTGAAGGCGGCGGGCGAGAAGAAGATGCAGGCCGGCGACTACCTCGGCGCCGAGCTCGAATTCGACCGCGCCGAGGTCGCCATCCGCGCCAGCTCCTACAACTTCGACTGGAAGGAGCTTCCCGCCCAGGTCGCCGGTCTGCGCCGCGAGGCCCGCGCCCGCGCCGAGATGACCCGCCTCAAGGCGCGCCAGGAGGCGATCCGCACGGCCAAGGTCCAGGCCCAGGAGATCGAGGCCGCCAACGAGGAGGCCCTGCGCAAGAACGTCGATGAACTGCTGCGCCGCGCCCAGGCGGCCTACGCGCGCAAGGACTTCCGCCGCGCCGAGGTCGACGCCTGGAACGCCTACGAATCCGACCGCCGCCGCGAGGACGCGCGCCAGCTCTTCCTCGACGCGCGGCGCGAGAGCCACAACCTGTTCGACAAGGACACCGCCCAGTTCCGCCTGGAGACCATGACCCGGGTGCACGAGGAGATCCACAAGTCCCTCATCCCGCAGAACGAGATCCTGCTCTTCCCCGAGGACTGGTCGCGCCGCGCCCTGCGCTCGGCCGCCAAGCTCGGCGACGACAGCCAGGTCGACACCTGGCGCAAGGCGATCAACGACCGCATGGAGCAGCGCCTGTCGGTGCCGTTCGTCGAGACCCCGTTCGAGGAGGTCATCACCTACCTGCGCCAGGTGAGCGGACTCAACATCATCATCGATCCCAAGGTCATGGCGGCCACCCCGCCGGCGGTGACGCTCCAGGCCAAGGACATGCAGCTGCGCCACGTCCTGCGCTGGGTGCTCGACCTGACCAAGCTCCAGATGGCGATCCAAGACCAGGCGATCTACATCACCACCGAGATCCAGGCCGGATCGGTGACCATCGCGATGTACGATGTCACCGATCTCACGATGGCGATCAGGGACTTCCCTGGCCGCGACATCGGCTTCGCCGGTTTCGGCGGCAACAGCGGCGGTGGTGGAGCCGCACCCGATCCCGCCGCGGCGACCGCGCCGACCGCAGCGGATCTCCAGGGCTTCATCCAGAAGGAGATCGCCCCCGGCACCTGGGATCCCGCCAAGGGCACCGCGGTCGAGATCCGCGCCTCGTCGACCCTGTTCGTCAGCCACAACCCCGAGGTGCAGAAGCAGGTCCAGAAGCTGCTCGACGAGATGCGTTCGCGGCGGTCGCTCCAGGTCAACATGGAGATCCGCCAGATCGCCGTGCGCAAAGGCTATTTCGAGGAGATCGGCGTCGACTGGAACAACAATCCGGTCGGCCTGCTCGGGTCGAGCACCAGCAACGGCTACACCCGCCTGAACAACACGATCAGCTACAACGGCACCCTGGCCAACAACATGCCGGCCAACCAGGTGGGCTACACCGCGATCAACCCCTCGTCCGGCAACCGCGGCCTGACCCTGGAATCGTCCCTCCGCCCGTTCAACTTCTACAATGTCGACCAGGTCAACTGGATCCTCACCGCGTCCGAGGAAGAGGTCGACCTCAACGTCCTCCAGGCGCCCTCGGTGACCTGCTTCAACAACCAGCGCGCCAATGCGCAGTTCCTCCAGCAGTTCTCCTACATCCAGAGCTACGATGTGGTCGGTGGCAACTTCGATCCCAAGATCGCGGTGCTCAATTTCGGCACCACCATCGATCTGCGGCCGGTGGTCTCGGCCGACCGCAAGTTCGTCACCGTCGACATGCAGCCCACCATCAACGAGTTCGCCGGCAACTTCCTCGAGACCCTGATCGCGCCGCGCATCATCAATGCCGGCGACAATTCCGCCGTGCTGGGCAACCGGCCGTACCAGCTCGAACTGCCGAACGTCAGCACCAACCGCCTGCGCACCACCGCCCGCCTGCCCAACCGCGGCAGCGTGATGCTCGGCGGCTACAACAACAGCAGCACCCAGCGGACGCATTCCGGCATCCCCTTCCTGAGCCACATCCCGTTCCTCGGCCGCCTGTTCAGCCGCAACGGCGTCTACGATCAGCATGCGCAGTCCTACTTCCTGATCACCGCCCGCATCGTCGATGTCGCCGAGCAGGAAACCCGGCAGTGACATCAGCGGGGGGCATTCCGACGGCCGGCGCGGACCGGCGATCCATCGGCGGCTGGGCCCTCGTGCCCGGCCTGCTGCTGGCGATCGCCTGCGTGCTGCCCGCCGCCGACGATGCCCCTCCGGCCGAAACGGCGCCGCCGGGCGGAACCATGAAGGCCCAGCAGGAGACCACCGCGCGGGCGCGCGCGATGGCGGCCGAGGCCGCGACCGCGGTCAACGCCAGCGAGCTCGAACGCGCCCAGACCCTGTACCGCAGCGCCCTCTCCTTGGATCCCTCCCTGGCCGATGCCCGGACCGGCCTCGCAGCGGTGGAGGCCATCCTGGCCAGGCGTCAGACGGCCCCCGCCGCACCCGCCGAACTGGAAGGCCGGGGCGAAGCGGAAATCCGCCTCGCCCTGGCGCAGGCGGACACCTTCGCTGCGGCGAAACGCTGGCGCGAGGCGATCGACGTGCTCGACGCCGCACGCACGCGCCTCGTCGGGCTCGACCGCCAGGGCCGCCTGCGGGACATGGGCCTCGAGATCGAGCGCCGGCTGGTCGACTACCGCCGCAGCGAAACCGCCGTCGCGACCGCCGGTGCGACCGCCGGACGCGCGCAGGCGGCCCAGACGGCATCCGATGATCGTGGCCGTGATGCGGCGGGCGCGCGCTCGATCCTGCGCGAACGCCTGGCCCGCATCCGCGCCCTGCGCGACCACGGGCACCTCGAACTCGCCCTCGCCCATGCGCGGCGTCTGGTCAGCGACTATCCGGGGGAAAAGGTCGCCGAGGACCTCAATCAGGAACTGTTGGCGGCAGTGCACGAACGCCGTCGCCTCGACCTGAAGGAACGCTCGCGCGAAGTCCGGCAGGAGATCGCCGAGCGCATCGAGCGCAGCATGATCCCGACCGGCCAGCACGGCTTGCCGCAGTATCCCCAGGACTGGCGCGACCGGCATGCCGGCAACACCAATGAACTCGACGACATCCCCGCCGTTCCGGCGTGGAAGGAGGCCATCCTCGGGCATCTGGTGACCCGGGTCAGCCTGGATGTCAACGCGCAGAACGGCGTCGACGTGCTGAACCAGCTCGCGCGCCAGGCCGGCGTGAACCTGGTCATCGACCCCGAGGTCATGGCCGGGGGCGAGCATCCGGTCACCCTCAAGGCGAGCGGCGTCACCTTCGAGAGCGCGCTCAACTGGATCACCCGCCTGATGGACACCGGCTGGACCATCGCCGACGGCGCGATCGCGGTCGGCAGCAAGGCCGGCGAACCGCCGCTGGTACGCATCTACGACGCCACCGCCGCGCTGTTCCAGGCGCGCGACTTCCCGGGGCGCGAACTCGGCTTCGCCGGCATGGGCGGCGTGGGCGGCGGCGCAGCGGCCGCGCCAGCCGCTGCGCCCCCGGCCGCGACCGCCAACGATCTGGTCGAGACGATCCGCAAGGTCATCACCCCGGCGGTCTGGGCCAACCCGGCGAACGGGCTCGCCGTGGTCACCGGCAACCGCCTGGTGGTCACCGCGCCGGCCGACACCCAGCGCCAGGTCCTGGAATACCTCCGCGCCCAGGAGCGTTCGCGCAGCCTCCTGGTCAAGGTCGACTTGCACTGGCTGTCCATCAACGACGGCTACCTGGAGCAGATCGGGGTGCAGTGGAACACCCAGAATTCGCTCCTCCAGACCCAGAACCACGGCTTCGAACGCTTCAACAACACCAGCTACACCACCGCCTCGACCTGGAACCAGCTGCCGGCGGTGGCGGTGCAGCAGCCCAATGCGGCCGCCGGGCTCAACCTGAGCATCAGCCTGCTGCGCTCGGCCAACCTGTATCCGGTGCTGACCGCGATCGAGCAGTCCGGCCAGGGCCGGGTGCTCGCCGCGACCAGCGTGGTCACCCTCAACGGCGTGCGCGCCAACTGCCAGTTCCTGAGCCAGTTCTCGTACATCCAGGGCTACGACGTGGTCGGCGGCAATTTCGATCCCAAGATCGCGGTGCTCAACACCGGCTTCACCCTCGACGTGCAGCCCTATGTCAGCGCCGACCGGCGCTCGGTCACGCTCGACCTCGATCCGGTCCTCAGCAGTGCGACCAACTTCAACGAGGTCCTGATCGCTCCACGCATCCTGCCCGGGAAGGAAGGCGATGGCGCCTTCATCGAAGCCGGCCGGACCTTCCCGATCGACCTGGTCAACGTCAGCAAGCGCAGCGCCCGCGCCACCGCCAGGATCGCCGACGGCACGTCGCTCATCATCAGCGGCTTCGGCAACACCGTCGAGCAGCAGGCCGCGACCCGCGTCCCGGTGCTGGGGAGCATCCCCTTCCTCGGCCGGTTGTTCGGCCAGCGCGGACGCTATTCGAACCGCACCAAGACCTTCCTCACGGCGTCCGTCGCCGTGATCGACTTCAACGCTCTGGAGGCCCGACTGTGAGCACGACCATCTTCCGCACCATTTCTTCCGCTTCCGGCTCCGCCTCCGCCGGTCCGCTTCCGGCCAGCCAGCAGCGCAGGCTCGCCCTGTCCCTGACCCTGCTCGCCCTCGCCTGCGCCGGCTACGCCGGGGAGAGCGAACCCGCCCCGGTGCGCGGCAAGGAGGACGTGCCTGCCACGGCACCCGCCCCGGCCGCGACACCGGAGCCCGCCCCCGCCACGCCGCCGGCCGCAGCCGCGACCCCCGCCCCGGTCGACCTGGAGGCGCAGCAGAAGGCCCTGCTCAGCCAGCGCGAGGTGCTCGCCTCGTACCACTATGACCAGGGCGTGAAGGCGCGCGACGCCGGCAAGCTGGATGAGGCCATCGGGCATCTCGCCAAGGCCTGCGACTACCAGCCTGACAACCAGCAGTACCGCAAGATGCTGGCCGAGGTGCGGGCGATGGCCGGCACCATCAACGATCCGGGTTCGCTCGCCGGTGAACGCGCCGCCGGCGACCTGGAAGTGAAGCAGCAGATGCTGTCGCAGGAGGCCGCCGCGCTCATCGACCAGGGCAAGAAGCGGCTGGAAGCCGGGGAATTCCTCGAATCCGAGCAGTCTTTCCAGATGGCCGAGATCCGCCTCCAGTGCCTGCCCTTCGCCACCCCCGACCGCGAGACCCGCCTGCGCCAGGCCGCCGGTCTGGCCAACGAGGCGCGCCAGCGCCGGATCAAGGCGGAGCAGGTCGAGCAGGCGCGCAAGAACCGCCTCGCTGCCGATCGCGGGCGCAGCCTGCGCGACCGCGCGGTGGTCATGGAGCGCGAGCAGATCGCCGCCATGCTGACCCGCGCCGAGCGGGCGCGCCAGCGCCGCGACTACGACCAGGCCATCCTGCTCTGCGAGCAGGTGCTCAAGATCAACCGGGCCGAGATGCGCGGCAGCGAGCTGCTGGCCCAGTGCCGGCGCGAGCGCCACGCCTACCTCCGCCAGGTCACCGCCGAACGCTGGGACGAGGAGCACAAGCAGCTCAGCGAGCGCATCCGCCGCGACATGATCCCGCAGATCGAGATCGTGCGCTTCTACAGCGATCCCGCGGTGACCGCATCGGCCGGCAGCCAGGGCACCTCGGGCGAGAACGCCGAGGCCGAGAAGCCCTGGGTCAAGGCGATCGAGACCCGCCTCGAACAGGAGATCTCGGTCGACCTCGAAGACCGCGCGCTAGAGGAAGTCGTCGACTTCCTGCGCAAGATCAGCGCGGTGAACTTCATCCTCGATCCCAAGGTGCTGGCGAGGACGCCACCCACCGTCAGCCTGCCGAAGCTCAACAAGATGAAGCTGCGCTTCGTCCTCGATTTCGTGATGAAGCAGACCAACCTGCGCTATTCCTTCCGCGATGAGGCGATCTGGATCTCCGACGCCGAGGGCACCAAGGGCGGGGTGATCACCAAGCTCTACGACATCCGCGACCTGACCCATACCACGCCCAGCTTCCCCGGCCCCGAGCTGGAGATGCCCGAACCGGGCGGCAACGGCGCCCGCCCGCTCCCCCCGATCGATTCCACGCCGCCGGTGGCCGCGAACGAGTTCGCCGAGATCATCCAGAAGGTCGTCGCGGTCGGATCCTGGACCCAACCCGGCGTCGCGGCGCCCTCGGAATACCAGGGCTCGCTCTCGATCACCCATACGCCCGAGGTGCACAAGCAGGTCGCGGAACTGCTGCGCAACCTGCGCAACCAGCGCGGCAAGCAGATCCACATCTCGTGCAAGTTCCTGACCATCGAGAACTCCGCCCTGGAGGAGATCGGGGTCAACTGGAACAACTACAGCGGCAATCCGCGCGCCAGCGGTCCGAACGACGGCGGCATGCCCCTGCCCGGCATCGGCACCACCGGCGGCATCCCGCCGAACGCCGGCCAACCGGCGAACATCGGCGGCTATTTTGGCGATCCCGGCACCCAGCTGCTGACCGCTGCGGCCCTCAACAACCAGCTCCAGCCGTACAACACGTCCAACTCGCTGCCCCGCCCCGGCCCGAACGACGGCATGCGCCTGCAGACCCAGTGGTGGAACACCAAGACCAACCTCTACGCCAGCGCGATCCTCACGGCGGTCGAGAAGGAGCGCCGGGGCAACATCATCTGGGAACCGTCGGTCACGATCTACAACGGCCAGCAGGCCCACGTCCTGCACATGAACCAGCAGGCCTACATCGTCGACTACGACATCGTCCAGGGCCAGTACCAGCCGGTCGTGCAGACCCTGAACTACGGCACCGTCCTCGATGTCCAGGGCATCGCCTCGGCTGACAACAAGTACATCACCCTGACCATGCGCCCGACCAACTCGCAGGTGAAGCAGTGGCGGCGCTTCGGTTCGCCGATCGATCCCGGCAACCCGTTCCCGGGTGGCAGTGTGCAGCAATCCGGCGCCGCGGTGGCCCTGGAATCGCCGCTGCTCATGCCCGAGATGCTCTACCATGCGGTTCGCACCTCGGTCACCATCCCCGATGGCGGCAGCCTGGTCCTGGCCGGGATGACCAACGGCGAGAGCTCCCGGGCCCATTCCGGCATCCCGTTCCTGAGCCATATCCCCTTCCTGGGACGGCTCTTCAGCACCAACGGCCGGCAGGATACCGAGCTCAAGACCATGATCGTGGTCCGCGGCGATCTGATCCTCTTCGACGAGATCGAAAACAGCCTGTGATCCTAGCCACCTGCCCGTATCAGGATGTGCTGGGCGGTCCCCGGTCTCAAATTGAGACACCGTGGGGGTCGCTGCGGTACGTTGCGGGCATCTCCAGACGGCACCCGCTTGTTCTGGCGGTAGATTCCACCCAGAAGAGCCGACGCACCAGCCGAATCCTGACCTGACGCCAGACGCGAGCCGACCGTTCATCCTCTGTCCGCAAAGGGCCACCCCATGAGCATCCCATCCCGCCCGCTGATCGTTCCGGCCATCGCTGCCATCCTCGCCTCGTTAGCCGCCGCCGACCAGAAGGTCGCTGCGGATCAGGCCGCTTCGACCCTGGTCTACGTCGATCACCAGTCCGTGTCCGCTGCGGATGATCTTCCTGCGGCGGTGGTCGAGCGCGTCCGCCTGCGCCCGATCGCGATCGCCCATCCCAGTTCCAACGCCACCCTGGTCACCGCCTTGAAGGAGTACGGCGAACGCGAGCCGCGCTTCGCGCTGCGCTCGGGCGTACGGCCGGGCAAGGACTGGTACGCCGAAGGCGGCATCGGCGGTTATCCGGTCGGCAAGAACGACGCGCAGAGCCGGGTCAGCGACTTCCAGACCGCCGTCGGCCTCTACCACCTGGGCGAGAACGTCCAGGCGGCGATGGTGGCGCTCGATCCCAACGACCTGCCCAGCGGCCGTCGCGTCGAGTCGGGCTACACCCAGTTCTCCTCGACCATGGATGTGCGCTTCACCTCGACCAACCTGCAGGGCGTCTACGTCGAGACCCTGATCGCCTGGCGCTTCATCGGGGGGGGCGGAGGTCAGGGCGGCGGTGCCGCCTACCAGACCACCTATCCGCTCGAACTGCCCAATGTGGCGGTCGATCATGTCAGCACCACGGTGCGCCTGCCGATCGGCCTCGCCACCCCGGAATCCGGTGGCGGTTCGGCAGCCGCCCCGGCCGGTGGGGTGGCTGCGGCTGAAGGGGCCTGGCCGCGCGATCCGCGCGTCGCCTTCGCCAGATACCGCGACGGCCTGGAAGCGATCGAGAAGGCCAGTCCCAGGACCAAGGTGGTCTGGTCGACCATGCCGATCACCGAGTCCGACAACATGCAGCGTTCCTGGTTCAACCTCCAGGTGCGGCAGTACTGCGCCGCCAAGGGCAAGCCGCTGTTCGATGTCGCCGCCCTGCAGAGCCACGGTCCGGACGGCCGCCTGGCCTATGACGATCAGGGCGAGGCCCTGGCCAAAGGCTGGAAGGAGCCCGCCAGCCGCTCCGATCTCAACCCGGCCGGACGCGAGCGCCTGGCCCAGGCCTGGTGGACGCTGATGGCCAAGCTCGACGGCTGGAAGCCGGAAGCCAAGGATGTCAAACCGGCGGAATAGGCCGGACTCGTTCCGCAGCGGCTCGGCAGACGGAGGCATCGCCTCCGCGTCTCATCCGATCCCCGAGAAGTCGCATTCCAACCACGGAATTGCCCGCAAATAGAGGCGGCAACCAGCCCAGAGAAATCCGGGGGACCCATCCGTTGGGGGAAGGGGGCGAATTCCCGGATATGGCTTTCGTCGTCCGCTGGATTCCTGCCTGGTCGACCATTCCCCCAGAAATTTCCTTGGCAAAACCGCAAGCGTTCCCCTGATGCAAGGCGGGGGAAGGGGTGTGGCAGCGCCCAATGACCGACGACCAACGCAGCAGGCGGGGCGCTATTGCGATTTACAGGATCACAGGACGGCTGCTTCCGGGGCGCAGCGCCAGACCAGGCGGCCATCGCGGACGAGCGTCGCCCATTCCTCGGGATTCAACGGACCCCCCGCCGACGGTCCAGCGAGCGGAGCGGTGGTGGTGAAGACCACCTCGCCGCGCTCGCAGTCGATGCTGGCGGCGATTTGAGGTTCGCAGCCATCGCGGTCGAAGGCGAAGAATTCGCGCCAGGCCTTGAGGTCGACCTGCGCGATGCGGTCGCCGTCCTCCATCCCGAACCAGCCTTTGCCGGCGTAGGCATTGCCGTCGACCGCATTTCCCGTCGTGCGGGCCAGGAACATGCGTTTGGGCGAGTCGATGACCAGATTGGCGCGCATGGCGATGCCGCGGCAGAATGCGCTGCGCGGACCGACCACCCGCCCCTTCTGGGCGAGCACGGCGGCGAGGGCGAAATGCCCGCGGATGCCGACGAGCAGGTTGCGCTCGCAGCGGGTGTGGTCGCAGACATCGGTGACGATGCCGTTGCCGCCGGCGAAGCCGTCCTTCGGCGGATCGTTGCCGGCCACGTCGCGCATATCGGTGACCACGTTGGCATCGACCAGGTTGGGTTCGAGGTTCGCCTCGATGTAGATCCCGGCGAGCAGCGTCTCGATGTCGGCGATGAGGTTCCCGCTCACCCGGCAGTTGCCGCACTCGTAATCCAGCCAGATGCCGCAGCAGTCCCGCAGGTGGCGGATGGCGTTGCCGCGGATGATGGTGTCGCGGGCGAAGTGGAACTTGATCGCCGCCATCTCGTAGGCGTGCTCCAGGTGCAGGCCGCCGATGCGGGTGAACTGGTTGCCCTCCACCAGGCAGCCGACGATGCCGCCGGTACCGCACAGGCCGGTGCAGCCGATATCGTGGAAGCGGTTGCGCCGCACGCGATGGCCGCCGATCTCGCGTGCGGTCCCCCGCTTGCCCCAGCCGTCGAAATCCGCACCCAGCCCGATGTCTGCCCCGACGCTGGTGCAGTCGCGGAAGGTGCAGTCCTCGATGATCCAGTGGTGTCCGCCATGGGTCGACAACGCCCCGCGCTGCGGCATCGGGATGCCGTTGGCGGCGTGGGCGAAGACCAGCCCCGAGACGCGGATCCAGCCGAGGCCGAACCGCGCCGGCCGGAAGCAGCTCTCGCGCACGCTGATCTCCAGCCGGGCCTGGGCCGGGTCGGCATCCGCGAAGAGGCGCATCGCCAACCACTCGCCGCTGTCGCTCACCCGGAAGCAGCCCGGTTCGCCCAGGTGCTCGACCGATACCGGACGCAGCACGCGGCCCTCGTGGAAGATCCGGCCGCGCTTGTCGAGGCCGCGCATGAGTTCGGGCACCGGCCGCTTCGCCCAGGGGAACCAGGGCACCCGGCCGAGGGTCGGCGCCAGGAAGGGCTGGTAGCCGACGAAGCGCTCCAGCGGCAAGGCGACGATCCATTGGTTCCCGGCCTGCTGCGGATCGGCGGGCACCCAGGGATCGGCCGCGCTGATCAGCACCGATTCCCCCGCAGCGGCCTGGTAGTGGATCATCGCCTCGGGACCGCTGCCGCCCCGGGCCGGCACCACGCATTCGCGGTAGGTGCCGGCGTGGATCACCACCCGTTCGCCGGGCTCCAGCGCCGCCGCCGCACGCGCGATCGACCGCCAGGGCAGTTCGGTGCTGCCGGGATTCGCGTCATCGGCGCAAGGGTGCGTCTGCGCCACGTGGTAGGTGCGGGTGTAGACGGTCCGGTCATCCCAGACGGCCAGTCGGCCGCCGTCGGGCAGGAGTTCGCAGGACATGGGCTGCGGAGCATTGCCGGCAGCGTTCGCGGGCAATGGCGCAGGCCATCGGATGGTGTTCCGCTCTTGCAGGTTGTGCCGCGGCCCTGGCGCGATCATGCTCACGCCCAAGCGAAAGGCTCCCATGCGCGTGATCATCGTCCTCGCCATCATCCTCGGGGTGTGCGTGTGGATCGCCCGGGCCTACACCACCTCGAATCCGGTCGGGAGGACAGCCGGCGGCGGCACGGGGGACCATGTCTGGCATACCGCCTGGGATGCCGCCTCCGCCAAGGCCGCCGCCGGCAAACGGCCCATCCTGGCGGATTTCACCGGCTCGGACTGGTGCGGCTGGTGCATCAAGCTCCGCGACGAGGTCTTCGACACGCCCGAATTCGAGCGCTGGGCCGAGCGCTCGGTGGTGCTGCTGGAGATCGACTTCCCCAAGAACAAAAGCCAGTCCCAGGAGGACAAGATCGCAAACACCGAGCTGGCCCGGAAATACGGCATCAACGGTTTTCCGACCATCCTGTTCCTCAATCCTGATGGCACCGTCATCGGCAAGCTCGGTTACCAGGCAGGCGGAGCGAAAGCCTGGATCCAGGCGGCGGAAGAGATCCTCGCCAAGGGCGGATGAGCAGGCCATTCCGCTCGTCCCCGCGATACACCGGCGCAGGCACCGCCGATCCGCCGGCGGGGGGCAGGGCTTTCTCGCCTCCGGCCGGCGCTACCCTCGCGGCTCACCACGGAGCACCCATGGCCCTGCCGCGCCTGTTCGCCGTCATTGCCGCCTTCGCCGCCCTGACCGTGGCCGCCCCGACGGCGGCGGCGATGTCGGTCACCGATGTGACGCTCTGGTCGCCGATCACCCGGCAGCCGTTCCCGGTCCAGGTGCCATCGCAGGACCAGGTGGAAGGGTCCAGCCTGGCGGATCTCGGCGCCGACATCGACGGCTGCCGCCACACCTCGCTGCAGAGCGAATACGATCTCATGGTGGTCACCGATCCCTATTCGTATTTCACCGCGCTGGCGAGCGAGTGGCATCCACGCACCGGGCAGTTCCTCTATCCGCTGACCCCGGCGGTGAAGGCCGCGGTCGCGCGCGAACTGGAAGGCGACCGGGTGATGGAGCTGCAGAACGCCTACAAGGTGGCGCAGATGCAGGCGCGGGCGCAGGGCAGGGCCGAACCCGAGCACAGCAGCTTCATCATCCCGCAGGACGCGATCGCGATCGAGACCAAGTACCAGCTCGCCCTGCGCTGCTATGGCTACCGCCAGGCCCGTTGGGGCTTCATGGGCAAGGTGGCGCTCACCGGGGCCTGGGCGATCCGGGTACGGCTCAATGTGCCGCTGCGCCATTCGGCGCTCGACGGCGGCTACCAGGAGGTCGAGGACAAGGTCAAGCGCCAGATCAAGCCGGGCGAGAAGTTCAACGCGACGCGGTCGCTCGCCGTGATGCGCGATGTCTTCGCTGATTCGTCGCTCACCAATGAAGGGCACATGGTCGCGGGCATGGTCTATTTCGGTCTCGCCCTGCGCGAAGGCGACCTCAAGGAATGTACCGGCATCCTGGAGGAGCTGCGCAAGCGCTTCGAGGCGGTGCTCGACGAGAAGGACAAGCCGAACGTCCCGATCTTCCGCGGCTTCATCAATGACCGCCGGCGCATGGGCCTGAAATACAACGAATTCCTCGAGGCCGCCGCGACCAACCTGACCCAGGGGATCGCCAACGAGGAGTTCAACCGTTCGCAGCTGCCGTCGACCCTGCTCGCGGTGGCCGAATGCCATCGGCGCCGGGGCAACTCGGCGCAGGCGATGGACTGGTACCTCGCGCTCGGGAAGATCCCCGAAACCCAGCCGAAGATGCGCGCGGACATCCGCAAGGAGGGCAAGGCCCCCAGCCCGGATGCGCCCTTCCATGTCCAGCTCGGCTGGATCGCCGATGAGCAATACGCCAAGCTGACCAAGGCCGGGGTGGTGCACTCCGGCCGGATCGCCGGCCCCGATGCGGTCCTGCTCGGGCGGGTGGTCAGCGAGAACCTCGGCAGTTCCGAATACGTCAGCCCCGAATGGGTCCCGGTCAGCAACGGCACCCAGGCCGACTGCCAGCTCATGCTCGAGCGCATCGGCAAGGCGGTGGTCACCTTCGCCTACCAGAACCAGGTCTGGCCGAGAACCCTGGGCGAGATGTGGGATCGCGGCGTCATCGACCGGCTGGCGGTGAACCGCTTCCGCAATCCCGTCGATGCCAAGCCGTTCCTGTACCAGGAGATCGCCACCGAC
Organism: uncultured Candidatus Kuenenia sp.; assembly: GCA_964654285.1. Lineage (GTDB taxonomy): Bacteria > Planctomycetota > UBA11346 > UBA11346 > UBA11346 > BJHQ01. The sequence goes on along the minus strand of CAZZJC010000032.1, from coordinate 19,870 downwards.
CTCAAGGCGACCCCGCTCAAGACGGTGGTGGTGGCGACCTCCGAACCGGTGCCCACCAATCTCGGCAAGCGCTACGGCTGCTACCTGCTCGACAATTCCCTGGCCTGGACCGAACAGAAGCCCATCCCGGGCAAGCCGGTGCCGGGCGAATGAAGGCGCCGCGCCTCGCCGAGGTGATCGGCCAGCCGGGTGCGGTACGCCTGCTCGCGCGCCTGGTCGATCGCCAGCGCCTGCCGCATGCGATGATCCTGGAGGGGCCGCCCGGCTGCGGCCGACGCACGCTCGCCTTGGCCCTCGCCCAGGCCCTGCTCTGCCATCACCGCGTCACGGCCGCATCGGACGCGACGCACCCGTCCGGCACCGCGCCGGTCCTGGCTGGCGACGCCTGCGGCGTCTGCGTCGCGTGCCGCATGATGCAGGCCGACAACCACCCCGATCTGGTCGCGGTTCCCAACGATGGCGACGCCATCCCGCCGGAATGGCAGGGCCTGGTGTCGGGTGAAGAGCACGACATCTCGCGCGGCATCCCGATCGACTGGATGCGCCACCTCGCCGACCGCGCCATGCAGACGCCGATGTCGGGCAGCGTGCGGGTGGCGATCGTGCCGACGGTCGAGCGCCTGGCGTCCTCGGCCGGGGCGGCCAACGCCCTGCTCAAGGTGCTGGAGGAACCGCCGGCCGGGGCGTACTTCATCCTCACCGCGGCGCATGCGGGGTCGGTGCTGCCGACCATCCGTTCGCGGGCCCAGGTCTACCGCCTGCAGCCGCTGTCGCGCGAACAGGTCGCCGAGGTGCTGATCCGCGGCGGCATCGCACCGGCCGAGGCGCGGACCCTCGCGGCGCAGTCGTCGGGCGGGCACCGCGGACTCTGGACCGCCGGCGATCCTCCGCCGATCGAGGCCCTGCTCGCCCTGGTCCAGGACGGCTTCAGCAGCGAACGGGTGGCGCAGGTCGTCGAAGCGCTGCCGACCCGGCTCGATCCGGGGGCCGCCGACAGCGGCCGGACGTTGCCAGGTGAACAGAGGCGCATCCTGCGCCAATGGCTGGTGGCGCTGTGCAACCACCTGCGCCCGGGCCTCGCCGGCCCCAACGGCCTGCGCCATCAGCAGCAGATCGCGCGCATCCTGGCCCTGCGCAGTCTGGTCGACCGCAACCTGCCGGTGCGCCTGGTGGTCGAGGCGATCGGGCTCAACCAGACCGCTTGAAACCCCGGGGTGCCAGGCGCAAGGCTGGGCATGGGCGTATCGCCGCGCATGCAGGGCGTTGCGCTTGGCCTGCGCGGTGGTTACAAACGCGACTCCGGAGAATCCATGGCGCGCGACGCCCTTCTCGACATGTACCTCAAGGATATTTCGATCTTCCCGGTGCTCACCCGGGAGTCGGAGATCACCATCTCCCGCAAGGTGCGCGCCGGCGACCGCGCCGCGCGTCAGGAGATGATCCAGTGCAACCTGCGCCTGGTGGTCAGCGTGGCGCGGCAGTACGACGGTCAGGGCCTGTCGATCCTCGACATCATCGAAGAGGGCAACATCGGCCTGATGCGCGCGGTCGAGCGCTTCGACCCCGACATGGAATGCCGCTTCTCGACCTATGCGGTGCACTGGATCAAGCAGTCGATCCGCCGCGCCCTGCTGGAAAAGGTGAAGAACATCAGGGTTCCGGCCTACATGGCGGAACTCGTCTCGCGCTGGAAGAAGTTCGCGCGCGACAACCCGCATGTCACCGATGTCGCGGAAATCGTGAAGGTGCTGCGGCTGCCGAAGGAGAACATCAAGCTCATCCAGCGCATCATGCGCACGTCGCTGATCAACGGCGCCAACCTCGACACCGAGATGGTCGGCGACCTGAGTTCGTTCTTCGAGGACACCCACGTCACCGCCGACCCCGAGGGCCGGCTGACCAACCGCGAGGATGTCGAACTCATCCAGAGCCGCCTGAACCAGCTCACCAAGCGCGAGGCCGAGGTGCTGCGCTACCGCTACGGCATCGATGACTATCCGATCATGACGCTCGAAGAGATCGGCAAGGTCTTCAGCCTCACCCGCGAACGCGTGCGCCAGATCGAAGCCAAGGCGCTGAAGAAGCTGCGCGACATCATCCCGTCGGAAACCGTGCTGTAGGAACCCGGTCGGATCCGGGTCAGCTTCCTCGCGGGGTCCGTCCGCTCGCTCTCCGGTGGGCGCGGCAGAACGCTGCCGCCGATGCATACCCGCAGCCTTTGGCCACCGCCTCCAAGGGAGACTCCGATACCGCCAGCATGTCGCTGGCCCGTGACAGCTTCAGGCCATTGAGCATGGCACGGGGGCTCGCCCCTTTGACGCGATGGACCAGCCGACGCAGGTGGGCTGGCGAGATGCCAACCGCCCGGGCCGCTCCGGCGATTCCGGCTCCTTCGTGGAGATGCTCATCCAGCCAGGCCAGGGCATCCTCTACCAGTGCGGATTCGTGCTGCCGGGCGTCTCCGAGCGGAGTCTCGGGGAGATGCCGCGTCACCAGCAGATTGAGTTCAGCCGCGATGCGCGCTTCGTGCAGGACGGTGTGGCTCGTCGGGCTTCTGCGGTCCGCGATCAGCCGGTTGGCCCAGGCGCTCAGGATCGAGGCGTCGGTATCATCGATCGCCCAGCCGGATTCCCGGGCTGCGGCCAGCGCCAGCACCTGGGGCACCGAGGAGAGGTGGAAAACCACGACCTGCGCAGGCTGGTCATCGCCCATCCAGCCGTGCGGATCGTTCGGGGGCAGGATCCACAGCCAACGTGAGCGGAAGGTCGGGCGCAGCTCCTCTCGTCGGGTGGGCGCGATGCGGCCGGCCAGCACGGCCTCCAGCTCCCAGAATGGCCGCCGGTAGATCGGCACGGGGCGGCGTCGGTAATCACGCTCTCCGCATGCGACATAACGGAACATGGCTCCAGCATCTGGTCGAGAGCGATTCGATCAATGAGCAGAGCGAATCAATCATGGGAAAGAGCAGGATATGCTACAATAGGCGCGAGGAGCGAATATGCCTACCACGATCCCCGCCAAACGGCATCCCCGTCGTCGTCCCAGCGGCCCCCGCATCCGGTACGCCATCGTCGGCACGGGAAGCCGCTGCGGCATGTATCTTGCCGCCATCGCCAAGTCCTACCGCGCACAGGCCGAACTGGTCGGTCTCTGCGATGTCAACCAGGCGAGGATGAACCACTGCAACCGCAGGCTCGCCGATGAGTGGCAACATGCCCCGGTGCCGACCTATCGGGCCGAGGACTTCGACCGCATGGTGCGCGAGACCCGGACCCAGGTGGTGGTGGTCACCTCGATCGACCGCACCCATCACCGCTACATCTGCCGCGCGATGGAGCTGGGCTGCGACGTGATCAGCGAGAAACCGCTGACGATCGATGCCGAAAAGGCCCAGGAGGTGCTCGACAGCATCCGCCGCACCGGCCGCCGCCTGCGGGTCACCTTCAATTACCGCTACGCCCCGCGCAACGCCAAGGTCAAGGAGCTGCTCCAGCAAGGCGTGGTCGGCAAGATCCTCTCGGTGCATTTCGAGTGGCTGCTCGACACCCGGCACGGAGCGGACTACTTCCGCCGTTGGCACCGCGATCGGCGCAATTCCGGCGGCCTGATGGTGCACAAGGCGACGCACCACTTCGATCTGGTCAACTGGTGGCTCGGATCGACCCCCACCACCGTTTTCGGGATGGGCAGCCTCGCCTTCTATGGCCGCGAGAATGCCGAGGAACGCGGCGTCACCGCCTTCTATGAGCGCGCCACCGGCAATCCGGTCGCCGCCAACGACCCCTTCGCGCTCCATCTCGACCGCGATCCGAATCTCAAGGCGTGCTACCTCGACGCCGAGGGCGAGGACGGCTACCTGCGCGACCAGTCGGTGTTCGGCAACAACATCTCGATCGAGGACGACATGGCGGTCCTGGTGCGCTACGCCAGCAAGGCGACCATGAGCTACCACCTCACCGCCTACAGCCCGTGGGAGGGCTATCGCGTCGCCTTCAACGGCACTCGCGGCCGGCTGGAATACGATTGCGAGGAGAACAGCTACGTCTCAGGGGCTGAAGGCGACGCCAACCGGCCCGAGCTGCGCGATGCGGACGAGTATCTCACCGCCGAACCGAACCGCATCCTCATCCGGCCGCACTGGGGCCGGCCGTTGAAGGTCGCGGTCGAGGAGGCCAAGGGCGGCCACGGCGGAGGCGACCGCCGCATGCTCGACGACATCTTCGCCCCCAACGGAGGCGTGGATCCGCTCGGCCGGGCCGCCGACCATCGCGATGGCTGCCTGTCAATCCTCACCGGGATAGCCGCCAACCGCAGCTTCGCCACCGGCCAGCCGGTCGAGATCGACGGCCTCCTGCGCTGGTGATCAGCCGTGATCCGAACGCGGGTCGAGCGCATCGCGCAGTCCATCGCCGAAAAGCGTCAGGCCGAGCAGCGTCGCGATCATCGCCGCACCCGGCACCGCGAGCAGCCACCAGCGCTCGGTGCTGAGATTCGCCTGGCCATACTCGACCAGCGCGCCCCAGGAGCCCAGATCGCCGTCGGCCACGCCGAGGCCGATGAAGGCGAGGAAGCTCTCCTCCATGATGACCATCGGCACGGTGAGGGCCGCGAACACCACCACCGGGCCGAGGCAGTTGGGCACCAGATGGCGCAGGACGATGCGCGCCGGACCGAGGCCGGCGGTGCGCGCGGCGAGCACGAATTCGCGCGCCGCCAGCGACACCACCTGGGCGCGCACGATCCGCGCCATGGTCAGCCACTGCACCGCGCCGAGCGCGACGAAGAGCAGCAGCCAGCTCGTGCCGAAGAGCGACATCAGCAGGATGACCAGGAACATGAAGGGGATGGCGTAGAGCACGTCGACCGCGCCCATCATCACCCGGTCGAGCGCACCGCCGACGTATCCGGCGATCGCACCGAAGGCGATGCCGATGAGCACCGACACCAGCGTCGCGACCACGCCCACCGCGAGGCTGATCCGGCCACCGAACAAGGTGCGCGCCCAGACATCGCGGCCGAGCAGATCGGATCCCAAGGGAAGCGACCGGCGCAGTTCCTTCTCCTGGCCGGGCGCACCGACGTGGATTGCGGTGATGGCCTCGCCGGAAAGCGCGATGTCCTGGACCGGCGTTTCCACCTCTCCGACACGTCGACGCAAGGTCTCGACCACGCCCTGACGCAGGCCGACGATCCAGGTCGCCAGCGTCTCGTCCGGCACCTGGCGCAGGATGAGCACCCGCTCGTCCGGCGCGAACCAGCCGGACGGCGGTGGTGCGTTCGCCTGGATGACGGTGCGCGGCAGGGCGCGGCCGAGGCCGCCACCGGGCACGATCTCGTGCGCGGTGAAACCCGGGCGGCCGCAATCGAGGTGGTCGAACGCCGCGCCGCCGGGGCCGCGGATCGCCAGCACGCCATCGCGCAGCACGAGGCGGTAATCGCCGGGGTCCGCCGGCGCGGATTCGCGCACGTTCAGCACCACCCGCGTGGCGCTGAGCGCCGCCGCCGGCAGTTCCGCCACCTGGCCGACGCTGAGCCGGTTCTCATCCAGGACATCGGGATGCGATGCGCCGGGAGGCAGCGCGCCCAGCCACGGCGCCTGCCGCGACGGATCCCCGCCCAGCCACGGCGCCGCGAGGCACGCGGCGGCGATCGCCAGGACGAGCAGGCCGCCCAGAAGCGCGAACGGCCGGCGGCGCAGGCGATCCCAGGCGGCGCTGAGCGGGCTCATCGGGTCTTCCCATCGCGCACGCGCGGATCGACCGCGACCACCAGCAGATCGGCGACCAGGTTGCCGACGATGATCAGCGCGCCGTAGACCACCACGGTGCCGAGCACCAGGGGATAGTCGCGGGTGAAGGCGCTCTCGACGAACTCCTGGCCCAGCCCAGGGATCTGGAAGACCTTCTCGACCACCAGCGAGCCGGTCAGCAGGCCGGCGCTGGCCGGGCCGAGGAAGGCGATCACCGGCACCAGCCCGAGCGGCAGGGCATGGCGCACCACCACCGTCGCCGGCGCCACGCCCTTGGCGGTCGCGGTGCGGACGTGGTCGAGGTGCAGGGTGTCGAGCAGACCCGCCCGGGTCAGCCGGGCGACGCGCGCGGCGAAGGGGATGGCGAGCGTCGTCGCCGGCAGGACGAGGTGCGCAACGCCGAAGAAGCCCGCCCATTGCCCCACCGGCAGCCAGCCGAGCCGGAGCCCGAACGTCCACGCCAGGGCGGGGCCGATGACGAACACCGGGATGCTCACCCCGACGATCGCCACCAGCGCCAGGCCGTGGTCGAGCGCCCGGCCGGCGCGCACGGCGCCGAGGATGCCCAGCGCGAGGCCGGTGCCGAGCGCCAGGGTCAGTGCGAGCGCCCCGAGCCAGAGCGAGGTGGGCAGGCGGTCCGCGATGATCCCGCCGACCGCCTGGCCGCGATTACGCAAGGACGGCCCGAAGTCGCCGCATGCCAGGTTTCCGACATAGACCGCGAACTGCTCCGGCAACGGACGGTCGAGCCGGTACTGCTTGCGCAGCGCCGCCACCGCCTGCGGGTCCGCGGCCCGCTCGCCAACGAACGGATCACCCGGCGCCGCATGGATGAGCGCGAACGTCACCGCGACCAGCACCAGCAGCACCAGCGGCGCGGCGGCGAGACGACGCAGAACGGCATTCAGCATGGTCGGCACCGGGTCATGGTGCGAGCCACAGGTATTGGAACGGATGCAGGTCGCGCGCGTTCGCGAACCAGCCGCGCAGGCGTTCGCTGATCAGGCCCTTGCTGACGTAGGTGTAGACCGGGATCACCGGGCAGCCGTCCTCGACCAGGATGCGTTCGAGCCGGGTCAGGAGCGCGCGTCGGCGCAGGGGATCGGTCTCGGCCTGGCTCTGGTCGAGCAGGTGGTCGTAGGCCGGGTCGCTCCAGCCGGTGCGGTTGTTGCCGTCGCCGGTGCGGAAGATGTCGAGGAAGGTGTTGGGGTCGTTGTAGTCGCCGATCCAGGACGAGCGCGCCATGGCGTAGTCGAGCATGCTCAGGGCGCCCAGGTACGATTTGAACTCCATGTTGCGCGTGCGCACGTCGGCGCCCAGCACCCGCCGCCATTGCGCCGCGGCGGCCTCGGCGATCGCCTTGTGGTTGGCGCTGGTGTTGTAGAGCAGGTCGATGCGCGGCAGCGGCCGCTGCGGGCCATAGCCGGCCTCGGCCAGCAGCCGGCGCGCCGCCGCCGGATCGTAGGCGCGGCCGGTCGCGCCGTCGTGGCCCGGCATCGGCGGCACGAAGCCGGTTGCGGGCAGCTCGCCGGAGCGGGTGACGTGGCGCACGATCGCCGCGCGATCGGTGGCATGGCAGAAGGCCCGCCGCACCCGCACGTCGTCGAACGGCGGCCGGGTCACGTTGAAGCGGTAGTAATAGGTGCCCAGCATCGGGCCGAGGTAGTAGTCGGGATGGCGCTGCGCCGCATCCGTGCGTCCGACCGGCAGCGCCGGGGTCCACTGGATCGCGCCCTGCTGGTACAGCCGCCAGGCGGTCTCGGCATCGTCGCACGGCACCCCGGTCAGGCGCTGCAACCGCACCCGCGCCGCGCCGTGCCACAGCGGATTGCGTTCGAGCACCAGCCGGCTGCGTGGTTCCCAGGCGGCGAGACGGAAGGGGCCGTTGCCGACCAGCTTTCCGGCGCGCACCCAGTCCGGGCCATGCTTGGCGACCAGCGCGGTCGGCACCGGCATCAGGGTGGGGAAACTGGTCAGTTCCAGGAACCACGGGCAGGGCCGGTGCAACCGCACGACCAACGTGACCGCATCCGGCGCCGCCACGCCGACCTGGTCCCAACCGAGCTTGCCGCGATGGAAGTCCTCGCCGCCACGGATCAGGAAGAGCAGATTCGCGTACTCGCTGCCGGTGGCCGGTTCGAGCACCCGCCGCCAGGAACGCACCAGGTCGTCAGCGGTCAGCGCCGTGCCGTCGCTCCACACCAGCCCGGGCCGCAGGTGGAAGGTGTAGGTGCAGGCATCGGCGCTGATCTCCCACCTCGCGGCCAGACCGGGGCGCGATTCCAGCGTCTGCGGGTCCGGCGTGGTCAGGCCTTCGAAGAGGGCGAGGACCAGCCGGCCCTCGGCCGCCCCGGTGACCAGCCCCGGATCCAGCGTCTGCGGCTCGCCTTCGCAATTATACGAGAGTTCCTGCGCGACGCGCTTCCAGTCGTCGTCGGGCGGAGCCAGCTTCGCCGCCCAGGCATCCGGATCGGCCGCCACGAGGCAGGTCAGCAGCAGCGACAGCGCCACGATCCGCATGCCTGGCGAGCGTAGGCCCGACGCCCGCCCCGCCAGCGGCGAAGCCACGGGGCGCGGCCATCCGGACCGCTCCGGGTCTGGGCCTTCCGTCGATCCCCATGGTCCCACCATGCCGGCATGCAGAGCGAACCCGGCGCTGTTCCCACCCCGCGTTCCTGGCTCGAACGCCACGCCCTGGCGCTCGCGCTGATCCTCGGTCTGGCCGGGTTGGTTCTCGGCGGCTGGCTGGCGCTGCGGAACCAGCACCCGCCGATCGACGCTGATGCCGCCGTCCGCGCCGCCGTCGGCGGGCCGTTCGCGCCCAATGCCGATCCCGCCCAGAGGCCGGGATTCACCAGGGAATTATGGGAATTGCAGCAGTTGGCCAACGACGACCCCTCGCGCCTGGAGCGGGCCTGCGGCCTTGCCCGGCGCGCGCGCACGCTCGATGCGGCGGCGGTGGCCGACAGCTACGCCGAACTGGTCCGCACCCCGGTCAGCGACACGCTGCGCCAGTCGCTGCGCCTGGAGGCCGTCGATCTGCTCGTCGGCCAGCGCCAGGTGCAGGCGGCGTTCCGCTTCCTCCACGTCCAGGCCACCTCCGCCGAGACCTTGCACCACCAGCTCAGGCAGGCGATCGAACTGCGCCGCCACGCCGATGCCCTGACCGCCCTGGCCGGTGCCGATGCGATCAGCGCCGCCGACCGCTGCGACAACCGCAAGCGTCTGGCCGGTGCACTGCTCGAATCCGGCGATGCTCCGGCGGCGCTCACCGCCCTGCCTTCGCTCGCGGACTGCGCCGCCGCCAACGAGTCCAGCGAATCGGCGTGGATCTGGCGCAGCGTCATCCTCATCCACCAGCCCGGCGAGCGTGCTGCTGCGCTCGCCGCCGCGACCCCGCCGCATGCCGCGCGCCTCAAGGACGATCCGGCGCTGCTCGGCAAACCGTGGTCGGTGCTCGCGCAGTTGGCGCGGGGCTACGTCCTCGCCCAGGCCGGCGAGCGCGCCGGGGCGGGCTTCCACCTCCAGCGCGGCCTCGCCCTCATGCAGATCGGCGCCCGCGCTCCGACGACGTTGGCCGGGCGCATCAGCGCCAACGACCTCGACCGCGAACCGCTCGATGCGGCCTTCCTGATCCCCCGCCTGGAATCGAGCCGCAGCGGCATCCATCAGACCGACGCGGTGAAGCGCCGGGTCTACGATTGGGCGAAGGGCGAACTGGCGCGGCCGGCCGGCGGCCGCTGAATCACGCCTTCTTCTTGCGGCCGCGGGCCGCGCCCGCGGTTTCGGCCTCATCGTCCTTCGTGTTCTTCGCCACCACCCATTTCCCGTCGACCAGGGTCGCGCTCCAGCCGGTCGGTTCGCCGGCGCGTTCGCTGACCAGGTAGTGCTCGCGCGTCTTGCGGCTGAAGCGGATCACCGTCGGATTGCCCTCGTCGTCGGCGATCGGGGCTTCGGCCAGATGGAGGAACTTGGGGTCGAGCGCCTCGCGGTGGCGCACGAGATCCGCGACCTGCGGGTTGCGCGTCTCGCGCACCTTGGGGTAGAGGTTCGAGGCCAGGAACAGGCCGAGCATGCCGTCGCGCAGGACGAAATGGCCGCCTTTCTCGCAGGCGAGTTCCGGCATCGGGATCGGCTTCGCCTTGGGCGGCGCGGCCTGCCCGTTGCGCAGCAGCTTGCGGGTGTTGCTGCAATCCGGGTAGCCGGTGCAGCCGAAATACTTGCCGAAGCGGCCGGATTTGAGCTGCATCGGCTTGCCGCACTTGTCGCACGGTACCGAGGGCCCGTCGTAGCCCTTCAGCTTGAACTGGCCTTCCTCGATCTGCACGCCGGGGCATTCCGGGCTGTTGCCGCAGATGTGCAGACGGCGGTGCTCATCGACGAGCCAGGAATCCATCGCGGTGGAGCAGAGCGGACAGCGGCGCTTGGCGCGCAGCGCCCCGACGTCGGCCTCGGTGGCCTCGTTCTCGTCGTCGCCCTCGGCGGTGCGTACCGCTTCGCTCTCATCGCCCGGCACCAGGTTCATGGTGCCGGTGCAGCGCTCCTTCGGCGGCAGGGCATACCCCGAGCACGACAGGAAGACGCCGGTGCGCGCCACCCGCACGGTCATCGGCTTGCCGCAGGTCGCGCAGGCGATGCCGGGCACCGGCACCGGCGGGTTCGGCCGCATGTGCTCGTCGGCCTCGGCGAGCTTGGCCGTGAAGCCGCCGTAGAAGCGGTCGAGCACCGCGCGGTAGGGCTCCTTGCCCTCGGCGACGCGGTCGAGTTCGCCTTCCATCGCGGCGGTGAAGCCGAAATCCATCAGGTCGGGGAAGGCGTCGCTGAGCCGGCTGGTCACCAGATCGCCGAGCTTTTCCGCGTAGAAACGCCGGTTGCGCAGCGAGACATAGCCGCGGTCCTGGATCGTCGAGATGATCGACGCATAGGTCGACGGCCGGCCGATGCCGCGTTTTTCAAGCTCCCGCACCAGGTTCGCTTCGCTGAACCGCGCCGGCGGCTTGGTGAAGTGCTGGCTGGGGTCGAGGCGGTCGAGGGTCAGCACGTCGCCCACCGCGACCGGCGGCAGGATGGTGTCCTCGGACTTGGTCGGGGGCAGGACGCGGGTGAAACCGTCGAAGCGCAGCACCCGGCCGCGCGCGGTCATTTCGAAAGTGTTGGCCTGCACGGTGATGGTGCTGGAATCGTATTCCGCCGGCGGCATCTGGCAGGCGACGAACTGGCGCCAGATCAGCTCATACAACCGGCGCTGGTCGTCCTCGACAGCGAGATCGGCCGCCGCGACACGGACATCGGTCGGGCGCACCGCCTCGTGCGCCTCCTGCGCCCCGGCCTTGGCGGCGTAGACGGGAACCTCGGCGGGCAGGTAGCGCGCGCCGAAATCCTTCTCGATCAAGGTGCGGCAGGCGCTGATCGCGTCCTGCGACAGGTTGGTCGAATCGGTACGCATGTAGGTGATGTGGCCGGCCTCATACAGGCGCTGCGCCACCGACATCGTGCGTTTGACGGAAAAACCCAGGCGCACCGACGCCGCCGCCTGCAAGGTGGAGGTGATGAACGGCGCGTTCGGCCAGACCCGGGTCGGCTTCGACTCGGCGGAGGCGACGCGGTAGGTCGCGCCTTCCAGCGACTTCAGCGCCTGGTCGATGTGGGCGCGGGTGACCGGCTTGAACGGCTGGCCCGCCTCGCGCACCACCGCGAGGCGCAGGGTGCGGTCGGCGGTGCGGGTATCGGCGTGCAATTCCCAGTATTCCACCGGGATGAAGGCGCGGATCTCGCGTTCGCGCTCCACGATCAGACGCACCGCGACCGACTGCACCCGGCCGGCGCTCAGGCCGCGCGCGACCTTCTGCCAGAGAAGAGGAGACACCTGGTAGCCGACCACGCGGTCGAGGAAGCGCCGCGCCTGCTGCGCGTTGACGCGGTCGAGGTTGAGCGCGCCCGGCTTGGCGAAGGCCTCCTGGATCGCGGTCTTGGTGATTTCGTTGAAGACGACGCGGCGGAAGCGCGACTCGGGGCCGCCGATCGCCTCCTTCAGATGCCAGGCGATGGCCTCCCCTTCCCGATCGAGATCGGAGGCGAGGTAGACCAGGTCGCAGGCGTCGGCGCTTTCGCGCAGATCCGCCACCACTTTTTCCTTGCCGGGCAGGATCTCGTAGCGCGCGGCCCAGCCGTGCGCGGGATCGACGCCCATGCGCCGGATCAGGGCGGCGTGCTTGGTCGCGGCACGTTCATCCGCCGTCGCCTTGCCTTTGGTCTTGGCCGCCTTCGCTGCCTTCGCCGGCTTGCCATCCGCACCGGCTGCCGCAGTCGCATCGGTATTGGCGAGTTCCCCCTCGCTCGCCCCGTCCGGCAGGTCCCGGACGTGGCCGTAGCTGGATTTCACCACGAAATCCTTGCCGAGATACTTGTTGATCGTCTTCGCCTTGGCGGGCGATTCGACGATGACGAGGGAACGGCCCATGTGCCTCCTGACGTGCGTGGCGGCTGTCTATCCGGGCAATGCCGGCATCGTCAAGGGTGCCGACCGCACAACCGTCCTGGTTTGAAGCGCCCACGTCGCCTGCGGCACGGACCGTCTCAGTCTGCTTGCGGACCTGCCTGGCCGCACGGATCGCATCGGCCGGGGCACGGATTAGGTTGGGCATGAGTCCTTGAGCGCCGGGAGTTTGACATGCACGTTCAATGCCGCCGTCGCGCAGAGACCGTGCGGGTCCAAGGACGAAAGCCCCAGGCGTGGCGGCGATTCCCCGAGGGGTCTGCTCGCCGCGGCGCGGTCGGGCCGGGGCGCCAGCCCCGCTAGCAGCATGTCCGATATCGACGCCGATCTTGTGCAGCGGACCCTGGCCGGCGAACGTTCCGCGTTCGAGGCGCTGGTCTCGCGCCACCTGCGGCGGGCGCGGGCGGTGGCGGGCGCGGTGCTCGATGGCAACGAAGCGGTCGACGACGTGGTGCAGGAGGCCTTCCTGCTCGCCTACGACCGCCTCGGCCAGCTCACCGATCCGGCCGGCTTTCCCGCCTGGCTGGCCACCATCGTGCGCAACCAGGCCCTGGTGTGGCGGCGCAAGCGCCGGCGCGAACGCTCGATCCCGCTCGCCGCGATCGCCGAACCCGGGCTCAACTCCGCCGTGGACCAGGGAACGGCGGACGATCCCGATCTCGATCGCCTGCGCCGGGCGATGGAGCAGCTCGCCCCTGATCAGCAGGCGCTGCTCGCCCTCCGCTACGAGGCCGGCCTGAACCTGGCGGACATCGGCGAAACCCTGGGGATATCCACGGAAAACGCGGGGAAGCGCCTGCAACGCACCCAGGCCCAGCTCGCCCGGATGCTGCGCCAGGATCAGCGCGGCGCGGGGGGATCGCGATGATCCCCCCGCTTCCTCGCACCTCGCCGCTACGCGGGGTTCCGGCTTCGCCGTCCCTGGTTCCTGTTCGGGCGCGGGCCGCCCGCCCCCGAAATGCGCCTCCGGCGCCCTCCGCGAGCAGCCTGACGGCTGCTCGGATCGCGGATCTGCCCGCCCCGAATTGCGCACGATCGCGTCCGGATCGCTTGCACTTCATGCGGCAACGGTTAACCGCTTAGGCCTGCCATGAGCGATCCCGTCCCCTCGGATGCCCGGCCGACCGTCATCGATAATTTCACCATCCTCAGACGGCTGGGGGCGGGCGCGATGGGCGAGGTGTTCCTGGCCGAGGAGTCGATCACCCGCCGCACCGTCGCGGTGAAGCAGATGAGCGAGCGGTACGCGAACGACCCCAACGCGGTCAAGCGGTTCGAGCGGGAAATCCAGGTCATCGCGCAATTCGAGCACCCCCACATCGCGGGCTATGCCGGTCATGGCAAGACCAACGGCCGGCCTTATCTGGCGGTCGAATACGTGATCGGGCCGACCTTGGCCGACTTCGTCCGCGGCGGCCGGCGCGTGCCCGAAGACCTCGCCCTGATCATGGCGATCCAGATCGCCGAGGGGCTGAACTACGCCCACACCAGAAGCGGCCTCATCCACCGCGACATCAAGCCCGGCAACGTCCTCGTCGACCTGCGCGGCCACACCCAGCTCACCGAGGACGCGGTCGCCAAGATCATCGACTTCGGCCTGTCGCAGGCGCGGGCGCAGAAGGATTTCGACGATTTCGGCATCGGCAAGATCGTGCAGTCCCAGTCCGACACCGAGGACGGCGCCCGCGCCCAGCTCATCGACGCCGGCGCCCTGGCGAGCGCGGAAGGCGCTCCCGTGGACGCCCGCCTGACCATGGCCGGACAGGTCATGGGCACGCCATTCTACATGTCGCCGGAACAGGTCAGCGCCGCACGCCAGCTGACGTTCCATTCCGACCTCTATTCGCTGGGCGCCACCCTCTTCCACCTGCTCACCGGCCGGCCGCCGTTCGTCGGCCGGACGCCCTCGCTGACCATCATCGCCCATCTCAATGAACCTGCGCCGGATCCATGCCGGCACCTGCGCAGCCTGCGTCCCACCACCGGCGCCCTGGTGATGAAGGCGCTCCAGAAGACCCCCGCGCAGCGCCACCTGAGCTGGGACCAGTTCATCCACCAGGCCAAGGGCGCCCTCGCGGTGCTGCGCTCGACCCGCAGCGGGACGGATCGGCAGCAGCAGACCGGGACCGCCACCGGCACCCGCCGCATCGTCCCCCTGGCTGAAGTCGACCGTTCGGTCAGCGAAGCCCTGGGCGACAGCAAACCCGGCCAGCTCACCGGTTCCGAGGCGCTGCAGGCGGTGACGACCCGCTTCATCCGCCGCCTGAAGGACACGAAATCTCCGTCCAGCATCCAGCGCGACGGTGGAACGCCGCCACCCCGGCAGCCGTAGGCCCCGGGGTGGAAGCTCAGTCCCCGCGCCAGCGGTGGACGGCAGCAGCTGAGTCAGCGACCGGCCCGGTCGCGTCCAGGCTCACTCGATGGACGGCAGCGACCAGCGGGCAGAGAACTGGCGCATCAGGCGCCGAGCCATGGCGTCGTCGTCCTTCATCGTCTCGACGGTGACCGATTCCTTGTTGGGTCCGACCCGGATCCGGCCGATCGACTGCGGCATCTCGGTGGCGCCTTTCTTGAACGCCGTGTAGGTGTCCTTGGTGCCGATCAGGAAGATGCGCTTCTTCTCGGGAACGTAGATCTCGGCGTAGAAAGGGTTGAAGGGGCCGGAGGGGATGACGAACTCGCCGAGCGTCGGCGGTGCGCTCGGGCGGTTGTCGCCGCAGCCGACCAGGATGCCGGAAACGGCCAGGGCGATGAGGGCATTGCGCAGCATGGAAAACTCCAGGGTGGTTTGTGGGTTGGGTGGATAGGAAGAAAATCCGCAGCACCGGACGGTGCTGCGGATCATCAGGCCCATCCGCCGCCTGCCTCAGCACAGGACAGCGGATGAAACGTCAGCCATCTTCAGAAGTTGATCTGGTGCTGCAGGCGGACGATGTCGGCCTTGCCGTTGCCGGCTTCGGCCTTCCAGTGCAGCCAGCAGATACCGAGCTTGTTCTTCTGGTTGCTGCCCGAGATGTACCAGTTGGCGCCGAGTTCGAACTGGTTGCCCGAGTTGCCATAGTCCTTGTTGCCGAAGCTCGGGACTTCCAGGTCATTGTTGCCCGAATCGACGCTGTTCTGCAGGTCGATGTGGGTGTAGCGCACCACGGGTTCGAGGAAGGTGCCTTCGGCCAGGAAGTCCGAACGCATGGCGTAGCCGGCCTGGGCCAGCCAGACCACCTGGGTCTTGCCGGACTTCTGGACATCGCCAGCAATGCTCTTGTTGGTGGTGCGGGCGTTGGCACCGCGCACTTCGAACATGGCCGAGATGCTGTCCATGTGGAAGAACAATTCAGTGCCATAGGCGACGGTCGATACCGCCGTCGTGTTCATATTGGCGGCAGGAGTGGTCAAATCACGGTCATTATAGCCGAGTTCGAGCGACATGCCGACGGCGCGGCCTTCCGCACCGGCCCAGCCTTCCTGGAACTTCTTCATGTTCCATTCACCAGGCGGGGTCAGTTCGATGCGGGTCGAATAGAAGAGGCCTTCCCGTTCGCTGAAATTGGGGCCCCGGTTGGCTGCGGTCGAATCATCGGACTTGTTGTTCTGGATGTCGACGCCCCAGTTGACGCACTGATGCTTCAGACGATAGCTGACGCCGGTCCCGCGCTGATTCAGCAGGGCGTCGCTGGCGCGCTGATTCAGCAGCAGAGCCGTGCTGGACGAGGTGGCGTCGGTGTTGAAGAAGGCGTAGTCGAGGCCGAACTTGATGCTGTGGGTGACGGCATCGTCCTTGAAGTTGCGCTGGGCGAAGACGGTGTGCAGGACCGGGGTGCGGCTGGCGGTGTCAGGGGCGGACTTGTCCGATTCGTCGGCGCGGATCCAGAACTTGAACGACCAGTCGTCGCCGTAGGTGCCGTTGAAGCCGACCCGGGCGCGGCGGAGGTAGAAGTCGACCGGATCCGACTTGCCGTTGGTGCCCGAGGTGGCGTCATAGGCGACACCGCTGTTGCCGGCGTTGGTGTTGGTATTGCCACCAGCAGTGGAATGCTGCCATTCCGCGCGGATCTGCACGTAGGCGGCTGGCTTGATCGAGATGGTGGGTTCGCCGGCCTGGATGGCGGCGGAAGCGGCGATGAGGGCGAGGGTGGCGCAGACGCGGTTCACGCGGGGCTCCTTGGACGGGGGTTGGTACGGCTGATGGGCGCGCACCCTCTGCCCCTGCATGAAGACATGGCGAAGGCCACGTGAAGTTCTGATGAACGCGTCGGCACCCAAACGGAGGTATGGAACGCGGTCACCCACCCGCATTCCTGCTCAATTTCCCGGGAAATCGTGGGAGTCAGCGCGACCGGCTGTCGAGGGCGATGGTCACCGGCCCGTCGTTCACCAGGGACACCTGCATGTCCGCCGCGAAGATCCCGGTCGCGACCGGTCGGCCGAGCAAGGTGGCCAGACTGGTGCAGAAATCCTGGTAGAGCGGTCGCGCCACGTCGGGGCGGGCCGCACCGGTGAAGGACGGCCGGTTGCCGGCGATCTCGGCGAACAGGGTGAACTGGCTGATCGCCAGCACCTCGCCCTCCACGTCACGGACCGACCGGTTCATCTTCCCGGCGCCATCCGCGAAGATGCGCAGGCGGCTGATCCTGCCCGCCAGCCATCCGCCATCATCGGCGCTGTCATCCGGACCGATGCCGACCAGGACCACCAGACCGTGCCCGATTTCGGCATGCACGGCGCCTGCGATGGCCACCGAAGCCCGGGTCACGCGTTGGATGATGGCCCGCATGGCGATCCTTCCGGCATGCCCCGCCGGACGCCCCGGCCCGGACACGCGATTGCAGCATGCCCGTGCCGCCGCCTTCTTCCAGGGCGCCCGGATGGATGCCATTCACGCCCCGGCGGCACAGGGGATGATGGTTGAATACCCGGAAAAAAGCGAACCCCCGGCGGATGGGCCGAGGGTTCGCTTCGGGAGTCCCGAGTGGAGGTAAGGAGATTCGAACTCCTGACCTTTTGAATGCCATTCAAACGCTCTACCAACTGAGCTATACCCCCGGCTAGAAGGACTCCCAACCGTTGGGGGTGCTGTTTCTAGTGGGGTTTCCCCTTTCGGCAAGTGCCAGCCGGGCTACGGCCAGGGCGTCGCACAAGCCGGTTGATGACATCTGGTACTGCTGCTTCCTCGGCAGGGGGGGGACGCCGGCGCTCCCAGGAAGGCCGGCTTTTGCCGCGCCCAGGGCCCGACGACCTGAATGGAGTGAAGCCGGATCCGTTCCAGCCGCGATGTCCAGGCGGATCGCGAGCGGCATCAGCACGCCGCGACTTGTGCCGAAGCGCGTCCGGAGCTAGCTTTCCTGACCGGATCCCGTTGCCAGACCACCGCCGGTGCCTCCCCACACCTTGGACCGACCGATGCCCCGCCCGCCATCCATCCGCATCAACGCGCTCGCCACCACCATCGTCCCTTCGCTGCTCGTCGTGCTGGCGGGATCCGCGCCGGCCGGCGAGCCGGCGGTCGGCGCCCTGCCCGCACCGCCGTGGAAGGAGAGCATCCACATGGAGCTGCGCGGCAAGGACCGCTCCTTCGCGCGATACCGCGATACCGATTGGCTGCGCATCGAGGTGGGCGAGCTCAAGGACCACTCCTTCGTCGCCGGCAAGGAGGTGCTGTTCCTCGCCAAGGTCGAGCGGGTCGGCCGGGGCGCGGCGAAGGTCCTCCGCCTGTACGGCATCGCCGAGGACTTCCCGGCCGATCCGGAACGCTGGGGATCGCGCCTGGAGGCGGACAACTGCTGGGTCTTCGCCCGGGTCGGGACCGAGGCCGGCACTCCGCTGCAGATCGTCGCGGTCGAACCCGCGCCGTCCGACCGCCAGGTGGTCAATGCCCGCACCGCCGGGATCGCCAGCACCGACTGGCCGGCCCGGCTGGCGGCTGCGCGCTGGGTCCGGGGTCAGGCGGCGGTGCAGGGCAACCGCGAATGGTGGCAGGTCGCCGCCGACGATCTGGTGATCCAGGTCGTCGAGGACGCCGCCACCGTCTCCGCCAAGTCCCGCGACCATGACCTGCTCGACCAGGCGATCGGCTGGTGCACCGACATCCTGCGCGATCCCGGCCGCGCCGCCCGCATCGCGTCGGCGGCGTGGGTGCGCGAAAGCGCCGCCGCCAACGAGCTGATCGCGACGCACATGAAGCGCCTCGACATGTCGTTCTACATCGACCGTTGGCTGCCGCGCTCCGAGGCCCTGACCCAGGAGTTCGAAGACCGCTTCGCCGCCATCGAGTGGCGCAACGCGGAGGGATTCTACCGCCTCGGCCGCTGGGCGGACGGGCTGGGCGAGCAGCTGCCGCTCGACAAGGACCGCATCCACCGCTGCTATCAGGCCGGGTTGAAGGCCAACCCCAACCACGCCGGCATCCGGCGCGAACTCGGCTTGCCGGCGGTGGCGGTCCAGGCCGGCGCGGGCAGCGCCAGCGGCGGCCCGCCGGTGAATCCGAACGACCTCACCGATGCCGACAGCGGCGCCGTGGTGCGCTGTCCGGATGGCTGGAATCCGGACCCCAACGCCCGCGAAGGCGTGGCCTGGGTCGATCCCGCCGCGCCGACCTCGACGATCACCGCCTATCTCGTCCCGGCGATCGCCGGCAGCACTCTCGACTCGATGTGGGCGATGGCGCTTCCGCGCATTCAGGTCAAGCCCGGCTTCGTCAGCCGCGCCACCGAGGACATCGCAGCCGCAGCCGGAACCGCCCGCTGCACGGTCTACGCCTGGACCGAGGCGGATCAGCCCCGGGTGGGCGAGATGGTCCTGGTGGTGAATCCGGGTGCCAAGGTCGCGCTCCGGCTGGAGGTCACCTTCGCCGAGGAGCACCAGGCCAAGGTGCGCGAGGTGGTGAACCAGCTGCTCGCCAGGCTGCTGTTGCCGATCCCGGCGGGAGAGAGCCCTTCCGGAGCGAATCGTGCCGCGCCACCGATTTCCAGTGACGGCGCCGGCGGTGTCGGTCCGTCCTCGGCGGTCGGGCCTGGAATGGCGCCGCCAGGTTCGCCGCCGCCTCCGCCCGGTGGCATGCCTGGCATGGCCGATCCGGGATCGGCACCACCGCCGCCCGGAGCCATGCCCGGGATGCCAGGTTCGCCGCCCCCTCCGCCCGGAGGCATGCCTGGCATGGCCGATCCCGGATCGGCTCCACCCCCGGTCGGGGCCATGCCCGGCTTCGTCCCGCCTGCAGCGACTCCAATCCCGTCCGGGGCCAGACCAGAAGCCAATCCGCCCACCGATGTCCCCCCACCCCCTGCGACACCCTGATCATCGCAGGACGGATCGGCCGGCGCACTCGGGTACGGAATGATGCCACCAGGACGGGCTTGATCACTTGCAAAGAACTTCCCCGCTGCGCGGGGTTCCGGCTGCGCCGGAAGAGTCGGCTTCGCCGTCTCAAGCTCTTGTTTGTCCGGGGGCTGCCCGCCCCCGTAACGCGCCTTCGGCGCTCCCCCGTGAGCAGCCTGAAGGCTGCTTCCAAAGAACTTCCCCGCTGCGCGGGGTTCCGGCTGCGCCGGAAGAGTCGGCTTCGCCGTCCCAAGTTCTGGTTTGTCCGGGGGCTGCCCGCCCCCGTAACGCGCCTTCGGCGCTCCCCCGTGAGC